>NZ_JADNMD010000006.1:0-325101 GCF_015556325.1 Clostridium sp. 1001283B150225_161107_B6
CCTGGTGTACCGGTTTCTTTTCTCTTGCCATAATAAAAGGCCTCCTATGATTTTTTATTTTATCATAGAAGACCTTTGGCTAATACCTATTTACAGAAAAATTTTCATACACTCTATACGAAAGGCACTACGCTTTTAATTCAGTGTAGTGCCTTTGCTTATTACATCCCCAAAATCGTCCAAATGTAAATAGGGGCTGTCAATGTGAACACCAGACATGCAAATAAGATGGCTGGCCCACTCCATTCAAATTGACCGTGTTTCCGAAAATCAAAGTAAGCAGTACCCAATTTCCCAAAGAAAAAAACAGCCAGTACCAAATCAATTGCAGGGAACACAACATTATCCACCACGGCCCTAATCTGTACCACTGCTGTCTTCCAGGTTCCCTCGATTGCCCCGGATACATCCCCGGATGCATAGGATACCATGCAGAAATGAAAGGACAGCAGCCATACGGTCACGGCCACTGTCCAAAAAAGCTTTTTACAAGTCATAAGCTTCCTCCATTATAAAATTGTCCAATTTCGATACACTGTGAGCAATACCAGTAACATCACCTCAAACCCTTCTCCATCCCGGCTGCGCCTGATTGTCATATCCAATAAATCGTAGAACTCATCTTTTGTCAACCACTTCCCCTCCACTCCGCAGATTGCTTTCCATGTCTCACGATTCTCCAATATCCATTGGACTACCCCTTCTTCCATTGCTGCCTCCTTTGCTCAATATGCTGAGCCTATTTTTTAGCAGTATAACATATACTAAATCAAATACTCAATATTTTGAGCAATTGAAGGGACTTCCGTCATGCAAAAATTAAAAGTTGACATGAAAATCGGTAATAATCTACGCAGCCTGCGTAAGGAACACGGCTATACCCAGGACCAGCTCATCGCCCAGATGGCACGCTACGGTGTGGATGTCACCCGCAGTTACTATTCGCGCTTCGAAACAGGTGAACTTAATATACCCATCCAGGTACTCGTTGCCCTGCATCAGGTCTACAACTGTTCGTATGACCAGTTTTTCAATGGGCTGTTTCTGAAGCTGCTCTAATAATACACGGTCCAGGTTTTAGTGTATTCTTATGGGCTGACTGGTGCGATATGCCAGTCCAGCCACAAATTCCCCTGGATTTCCACATGGTCAGAAAGGTCAAGGGACAACATCCCTTTGGGTGTCCAGCAGTCCAACAGACAAGTATATGCTGTGTAGGTCCCATCCGGCATCCAAATCGGAGTGAAATGGGTCCGTCTGTTAAAGGTTGAATACTCATTTTCTTTGAACACAAACTGGGAATGGTAATCACCACTGATTCGTTCCAGCAGCCTCCAATACGTTTGGTAATTGAATTCCGGGAAATAAGTCACTGCGTTCTGCGCTCCTGTAACCGCACCGGACTGATTCGTACTTACATCTGCTGTGACTGTCTGGTTGATTCCATACCCACTCTTTATGGTATCATTAGATGCGGTAGGATTTTTTTCATCGGGGTAAATATCCATCCCTCCTGACAGACTGGCCTGATACCAATCCAAATCGAACTCCCACCATCCCTCATCTTCCCAGTATCCATCCTCATCCTCCCCTCCGTCATGGTATACCCAGTATTCATGCCACCAGGGCCTCCATATGCTCCAGCTGGCCTCCTTCATCTGACCGTTGGACGGCAGAGATGTCGGCTTCATATACGAATCATTCCTGTCATCTGCAACCGGATTTGGGGGAGGATTTTTGTCCAGGTCCACCACTTTTACATGGATGGTCCCCTTACTTGGGTGTCCACCTCCTCCGCCACTTACCTGTATTGTAATATCTTGAGGAGTATCCGGTGTGGTCCACCGAATCCATGCAAGCTGTTCACCTCCTTCTGGATAATAGACATTGTTCACTGTATAGTTCTTACCTTTTATGTTAAACCGCACACTTGCAGGATAATCCGGGTCTGATTGACCTCCCCTGACAATGACAGATGTGATGACCTGCGTATTGACACGGTAAACATAATCGTAGGTCATAATTTCTCCTGGTTCCTGCTCCTGTTCCTTAAAGCGAATAATGCCCAGTCCCAAAGAGGATATGATTTGTTCCTCCGTAACCAGCTGGTCCCTCGGTCCGGACCATGCCGGATATCCTAAGTCCGGCGTCTCTAAGAACATAGCGAGGGGAACATTCTTAAAGAAAACATTAGGCAGCATATCCCGGATGTTAGTTCCCATCCTTGAATAATATGCTGCCTCGGTTGCTGTCATGGCCATGCGGATTCCGTTATAGGTCACATAGGCTACTGGCTCCAATAATATTTTGTATTCGCCATTTGTCAGGTTTTCAAATGAAATGCCGGTATCTTGTGAGATTAGCCGTATCATATATTCTGAGCAGAAGTATCGCTTTATTTCTTCTATACTACTATGTCCGCTTGCACTGGTAATTATTTTTGGCATCTTCTGATTTGGTTTTTTACATAAATAATTTTCTACGCTAACTGATAATGATGCACCACTTCGGTAATCTATTTTACTACCCCCTCCAAAGTGAGCCTGTATCGATGGGCTTTTATTAGTATAATCGATTGAATTAGTAACTACTGACTGGTCAGATGTACGTATTATAGTAACCCTGACCCCTTCATCGCCTACAGACCACTTATTTTTCTGGCTTGTTCCCTGCGACATATCACCTCCTCCTGAATCAATATTTCCATCACCCATTGCATATACATTAATCGTAAAGCAAATACAAAATATCAGTACAATAAGATATTTAAAATGCCTCACCTTTTAACTCCTTCCACAAAAAAAGACCGTTGCGTAACGGCCTTTTATTAATATCATTAATTCATACTTCCTACCTGCTTGTTTATATCCCCATCGGAATAGACTTCTTTTACCGTAGTTCCACTTTCATTCACCCAACCAAACCCCGGTACATATATCTGCCCTTCCTGCGGTGCCTCTGTCGGTGCATCGGTTGGTATCTCTGTTGGTGGTTCTACCGGTTGTGGTTCCGTAACCACCAGCGGCTCGGTTGAAGGGGCCGGTTCCGGTTCCGCAATCATCGGTTCGGTTGGTTTCACTGGTTCACCATTGGGCTTCTTCGCTGGGTCATGTCTAACCTCTTCCTTTGGTGCTGCGGGTTTCGTTACTTCCGGCTGAATCTCCTGGATTGTTTCATCGGTCTGTTCTTTCATTGGCGGCGTTGTTGGCTGTGGTTTTGTCTCTACCTTCACTGTTTCCTTAACCGCCCCGCTGCTCTCGATGCTGGGTGCTGCCACAGTCGTCTGGGGCGCTTGGGTGGTTTCCTGAACCGTTACAGCCGGTTCCCTTTTAAACTGGCCGGCAATCAGGACCACCAGAATCAGGCATATGATTCCTGCTCCTCCAATTGTCAGCCACTTCTTCTGCTTATCATCCATCTTCATATACATCCCCTCCTCTTCCCTGTTTCTAATTTCAACCTATCATAAGAACGTTCTAAAGTCTAGGATTATTCACCATTTTAAGGAAATATATAGGAACTTCTGACATTTCCTTATTCTTTATAACCGCAATCAGTCGCTAAAGTTAGTGAAGCGCAATCATCTGAACACCTTTACTGGTATATCCAAATTCCTCCTACTAAAACACCGGCGTATAAGCCGCCTGCACTTTCATATGAATCTGCATGTCTGGCAGACTGCTTGCCCCGAAACGGACCGGTACCTGAAGCAGAAACGTGGCATCTGCCAGGAACCTCCCGCTGCTGTCGGATGTCAGGGGAACATTCTGTATGGTTACATCCAGGCCCGAAATCCGGTATTCCTCTTTCTGACCTCCGTCAACCAGTTTCACATGGTAACTTCCATGGTCTTCCATTCCCAACAATTCATCAAGAACTCCATATACATCTCCATAATCCAGGCTTTCGTCCCATCCGCCCCCGGATGGATAGTAGCCGCCGGAATACCCCTCCCGCACACCATGATATACATCATCATAGTTATCATTGACCGTGGACACGATGGCCTCCTGGACCGCATCCCTGATACCTGCTGCGATAAGGTTCAGCCTGGCATATTCTGCAATACCGCAAAAGAGGAACAGCACCACCAGGGCAGATGCCACCGCCAGGGGGATTCCATTTCCTTCCTGACCTGATATTGTCTTCCTCCATCTTTCTACTTCCAATACACCTCCCCCTTTCCATGTGCCTTGGCCCGGAGGGTAACGGGGAAGGAGCCAAAGCCTCCGAACAGGCCGATATCCATCTGCATGGTCAGGGTCACCTCCACTTCCTCATTGAGCTGGAACCGGCCATGCTCCGACCACTCCACTTCCGGAGTGAGGCCGGTCTTTTCCCGTAGAATAGACTCCCTCCTGCTTGTCTCCTCTCCAATCCGGCCTGCCATTTCTGCTTCCCTGCACAGTTCCTGTGCAAATGTGTCAAGCTGGTTCTTGGCAACATACACCGGAAGGACATTCACAGCTAACCCCAGCACCAGAAATACGCACAGTACCAGGACGCACACATCGATATACCCTTCCCCTTTTTCACATCGGATGATATCCACCTGACATCCCCCTCTCTTAGAACATGCTCCCCAGCGACGTGAGGATTTCGTAACCAATGATAGCCAGATATGTCATAAGGAAACACAACAGCATGAGGAATGAAAAGATGCGGATTTTCGGCGGTATCTTCTGAGCCTCTTTCTTAAGCCGCTGCAGTTCCAGCTGTTTGAAATCGTGGTTTAGCAACTGGAAATAGGCTGCGCTGTCATCTCCTCTTAACACACCGATGAGTCCCCGCACTACATCGGATAACATAGGTGAATTCAGCCGGGCCTCAAATCGAGTCAGCGCCGCCTCATAACTTCCTGAGCGCATGTCTGCCGTCAGAATGTCCAGTTCCTTCCGGAAGATATCGCTGGCATTCTTCTTGAAGCTTTCCAGGATGGACAGGACATCGCGGCTGTTTTTCAGGTCCTGTTCGACTGTGGCTACAAACCGTGGCAGTTCCTGCTCCATCATATCCCTTTTTTCCCTCATCCTCTCCTCTGGTTTTCTGGTTTCCCTGAAGTATACAGCCACTGCCGCAAACACAGGGATGGGTGTTACAAGCGGCAGGAACAGCAGACACGGCAGAATGGGAATGGCAGTCACCCCGGCCTTAACAATACAGGCAGCAGCATGGACCTCGGGAGTCATCCCCATCCCTGCGGCTTTCAGGATGTTCCCCATCCTCCGCTTCCTGTACTCATCCAGGGTGATATGTCTGGCCAGGAGGACCGACAGATGGTCCATCCCATCCTCCAGAATCACACCGACCTTCCTGTTACGTCCTCCATGTTCTGCGATGGCCCTGGCGGCTCCCGTGCTGGGAAGCCTCAACAGCCCTGCAGCAAGGAAATAAAACCCTGCAGCAAGGAACAGGCCAAACAAAAACAGCAATGGAATCATACTACCTCCTATATTCAATTGGTCTGGTCAGGCGTATGACAGCTGACGTGGACACAAAGATGACGGCTGCCGTGATGGCCAGTATGGCCTGACCGAACAGGGTGTGCATCAACGTCCGGTACCAGTCCCTGTTCAGCGCATACATAAGCGGGATGTTCCCAATGACAAGGATTACCATGGTGATGAACTCCTTTCTCGGCTCAAACACCAGGTTCTCCAGCTCCCCGTTCACAACCCGCATATCAGACAGCTTATTTACGATAGGGGTGAGTGTGGACTTCAAAGAACGGTCATACTGGCAGTCACTGACTGCATCCACCCACTCCTCGAACACATCATTACGTATCTTTTTCCTTAACTCCTTAAGCGCTGCCTCCATGTCCGGGTTGATGACCTTGAGCCGCACCAGGAAATCCCGGAACACATGGCTGACCGGTGGATTCAGGTAATGGATGTTCTCGCTGACTGCCGTCAGGATATCCTCGCTTCGCAGATAAGCGGTTGTAATGATACTCAGGGCCGTCTCCAGCTCCGATGCAATCGCTTTCTTGTAATGATGCTCCATGAGCCGGATATACCAGAAGGGAAAGAACAGAAACCCGGTTGCCAGGACCGGAATCAGGAACACATTCCCCAGCATCGTGGCCAGGATTCCTCCGGCCAGGAACAGGCCGAGGGCTGATGCACAGATTAGGGACATTCGTTCCCCTTTCCCAGTCAGGGACAGTACATCCTGGCATAGTCCTACCTCCCGCTTCAGGATGGATGGTTTCTTTCTCTTCTGTGTTTCCTCTATCTCTGCCTTAATACTGTCCGGCGGCTTCAGGAAGTGTCGGAAGACTCCATCCGTAAATTCCATTAGGGTCAACCTCAGTATCATAAAGAAACCTGCCACCATCCCGGCGCAGGCCAGTATGTTTACCATGTTCATGTTTCTTCTCCCTCCCAGCGCACAAGCTGTTCCTTCGGCATCCCATTCTCCAGAAACCGCTTCTTCAGGCTTTCTGAAATCCCCTGCACCTTTTCATGGTCGCCGCGGATGATAAAGCGGTTCCCGTCCATCCGGTTCTCCGATATGTTGTAGTGATACAGGCTCCTGTAGTTCCGGCCCCCATCCGGCAGAACTTCGCATTCCATGATTTCCATGACCTTACGTTTCCGGTTCTCCAGTTGTTTGGCAAACACGATGACTGGGAAGGCCTCCGTCACCAGAGCCATCAACGTGTCATCCGAGATGTCGTATTTTCGCTTGCATAGCGTCACCATTCTGCGGTAGGTTGCCTCACAGCTGTTCGAATGGATAGTGGTAAGCACAGTGTGGCCGGTCCGGGCTGCTTCCTGTGCGGAATAGGCTTCTGAACTCCGCATCTCCCCTACACAGATGATTTCCGGGTTGAACCGCAGTGCCATGTCAAGAAGTGCGTCCTGGTCCACGGTCTGTTTTTCACTTTCAGCGTCCCTGGTCAGTGTATGGATGACACGGTTTACAATCTTCCCATCCTGTTTCCGTACCAGGTCCAGCTCCCTTGAACCATTCTCAATCGTGAAAATACGTTTACTGTCCGGGACCGTGGTAAGGAGCCAGCCGGCCAGCGTGGTCTTGCCGGAACTGGTGGCCCCGGCCACACACACGGAGATTCCATACCGGATGCATTCTGATAAGAAATCCAGCATTTCCCCGGTAGCTGTCCCGCCCTGCACAAAATCCTCCTGTGTCATGCTCTGCGGATTGACAATCCGGATGCTGGCGCAGACGCCTACATCCTCATCTACCAGAGGGGTCTTGAGGACAGCAATACGGATGTTCTTGGATAAATGTCCCAACACAGCCGGGCTTGCGTTGTCAAGGACCATCCCGCTTACATGCAGCATCCGCCGGATGACATTGACAGCATGGTCCGGACTGTCAAAGTGTTCCTCCAGCTTCTCGTTCCTGCCATCGCTGTACTGGACTTCGATGTCGTTCCAGCTGTTCACATCCACCTCTTCAATTCCACTCCCAAAGATATACCTGGTCAGGAACGAGAACTCAGCCATCTCGGTATACAGTCCATCCACCAGCTGTTCCATGGTCATTCCATGGACGGTAATCCGGTAGTCCTGGATATATTTCGTAATGTAACGCTTAATCTGGGCTTTCACATCCTCATCCCCATAACCGGCCAAAAGGGTGGCGTACTTGCTTGACACATATTCCTGGACTTCCTCCAGCACCTGTGGAAATTCCCGGCCCTCTCTGGCAGAAAAGAACAGGTCCTGGTTTCTGGGGCCTCCATTTCCAGGCATAAACCCAGGCGTGATGTCCACCTCCCATTCCTCCTCCGGCTTTTGCCCCCAGTCTTCTCGTATTTTCTCCTCCGTATTCTTTTTAACAGGACATGGCACCATAGCAGATGCCGCCATGAAGTCCGGTTGATGGGTAGAACCGGTTTGAGGCTCCCTTTCTCTGTTCTGCGTCCCTGCCTCAATCGCCTGCGGTTGTACTTCCTTCATGGTCTGGAGGAACAGAGACTCCCCCCTCTTCTCTCCTAACATCCAAACACCTCCCCTGTAATTCGCTCAATCTCTTTCCGGAATCCCCGGCTGTCCTTTAGGGACAGGTCCTTTAACAGATTTCCTGCCAGGACCTGCTCCTCCACCTCGGCAGAGTGTGGAATCCGGAATGCCACGTTCCCCAGCACCCGTTCCACGTGTTCGCTCGCTTCATTGGACCGGATGTTGCTGGCTACCCGGTACTGTTTATCTGCATCCCATGCGTAATCCTGCAGGAGCGGAAGCTGGCTGGACAGATAGCTGATGGACTTAAGGTCACACCCTGCCAGACGCAGGACAGAATCCGCCTCCATAAGTGCAATGGCGGACAGGATATCATTGACGATATAGCTGCTGCAGTCAATGATGACATACGGGGTCAGTTCCCGCAGGCAGTCAATCAGTTCCGTGGCCTGGCTGGCATTGTGGGGCGGATAGGTATACTCGTTTTCCCCCTTCTGCATACCAAGCATCAGGAGATAATCCAGATGCTTGTGTACCACTGAGTTCTGACGGACCAGGTTTGGTGTCACATGGGTCGCCGCCAGAATGCTCCCCAGGGAATGCCCGGACCCCAGGTCGCCCGGAGGGCAAATACAGGGCAGCATGGGGGCCGTCATATCACACAGCAGGAGGGACACATTCTTTTTCCGGGCTGCCAGGTATTGTGCCAGCTTTACAGCCACCGTTGTCTTCCCGGCTCCAGGACTTCCCCACACTGCCAGTACGCCTCCCTTTTCCTGGTTTTCCTGACAGTCCCCTTTTTCCTCTCTGGAAAAAATACTGTGTTTCCTGATGTTAAGCATTCCGATTGTCCTCCGTCCCCGTGTTTTCTTCTTCCTTGATATCTTCTGTATGTTCCCTGTCCTGCCCGTTCATTTCTTCCTCCTCTTCTGTTTCTTCCTCTGGTGGATACAGGAGTTCCAGCAGTTGCTCCTGTGCCTCGATGAACTGCCTGGCTGTCTCATCTTTCCCTCGATATACAAGGGCCGCATGCAGGTTCCCTTCTGCCTCAAGTTCTGCCAGAACCCTGCACTGGATGGGGGTGGCAAGCAAAGTCAGCGTGGCTGGCAGGGATTTCTCCTTTTCTTTATCCTCAGTTCCTGTATTGGCATCCACACCCGTGCTGGCTGTCACTGCAAGGACCTGAATGTACTGCAGCTCCTGTGGAATGACCGTCTCACCCATCTTGCGGTAATCCGGTGCAAGTATAGACACGATGTCACCGCTTCGCACTTTACCGGATAATCCCGCAGCAAAGGATTTGACCGTCACGGATATGGCCTGCCTGCTGCCATCCAGCTGATACAGGTATGTGTCCGCACCCGGCGGCTGAGAGGAAATCTTGGAATGCAGGACAAAATCACCCGGCAGAAGGTCTGCAGTAGCATAGGTCCCCACAACGCTCTCTAAATCTTTTATAACGTCCATTGGCAGGTTATAGCCGCCCACCTCCACCATCTGCACCTTGTCCTCCGTGATTTCATCCCCTGCCCGTATATCTTTCTGAACCCGTACGATTTCCGTCTTCTGCGAGATGGACCGGTTGAACATCGGAGTGACCAGGAAACAGATGACAAGTGACAATACAATACATAGGATGCCGAGAACGGTCCTGTTCTTAAGCAGTTTCATATGTCTCCTCCTTATTTCCCAATCCGGAATACTGGTCCTGCATTGTGTCTCTTTCTTTTTCCTGTCCGGACGCCCTTCAATACCAGGATAGGTACTGTGATGGTCAACCGGGTCATTTTGCGTATTCTCAACTTCAAATCCTCACGCTCCTTTCATTCTGTTTTCTGTGCCTGTGCTGCCTTGCGTATGAGGTACAGGACCAGGATAATGAGGATGAGTAACAGGACTGATGCCAGGATTGCCTTTCCCTGGTCCCCTTCTCTGGTATCCTCTTCTCTGGTATCCTCCTCCCTGGCTTCGGTTACCTTTACGCTGGTCTTCTCTGTATTCACGGATTCTCTTTTCCCACCCGCTGCATCATTCGGAGACGCAGCGGGCGCTTCCCGCTCTGGTTGGGCTGCGGTCTGCCTTACATCTGCTTCCCGCTCCCGCTCCCATGGCATCAGTATCTCAGAAAATCCAGACGGAATTTCCATTACCGGCATGTCTGGAATGGACAAACCAGGCACATCCGGCAGGTATGGTTGATACGCCCGTTTCCCTGTCGTATGGCTCCCTCCTGAACCTCCTCCCGGATGATACGGAACGTACTTCTCATCATCCTCTGTTCCGGGGATATGGTCCGCACCATTGGTCCAGATTTCATCGTCCTCTGTTCCGAATACCCCGTCCTTTCCCGGACGGATATTGGTCCCTTCCTGCTCCTTGCGGTTGTCATAGCAGTCATCCTCTGTGCCATACACACCATCAGGTCCAGGCAATAGAATCAGGTCATCTTCATTCCCAGGAATTCCATCCGGACCATTGAACCAGACCTCATCATCCCTGGTTCCGAATTCCCCATCGAGTCCGGGGCGCACGTTGGTGTTTGGGTAGGTATCGTGGTTGTCATACCAGTCATCCCGGGTCCCGTATGAGCCATCCATTCCGGGATGGATGAACCCATCGTCTTCCGTACCAGGAAGTCCATCCTTCCCATTGGACCAGATTGCATCGTCACCGGTCCCAAAAATCCCATCCTCCCCTGGCCTCCGGTTGGTGGACGGATAAATCCCGCTGTTATCCATCCAGTCATCTGCAGTACCTGGGATTCCATCCAGCCCATTGGAGGCCGTGATGTCATCCTCTGTCCCATAAATGCCGTCCGGTCCGGGCCGTGTGTTCGTACCATCCCCCTCATCCCGGTAATCATCCTCTGTACCGAAGACAAAATCCGGTCCGGGAAAATGCTTACGTCTCTCCCCATCCAGGTAAAAATCATCCTCCGTACCATACGCACCATCATCCCCTGGATAAATCTTCTGGTCATCACGGGTACCCGCTACTTTATCAGGGCCGTTCAGGTACAGGTTATCATCGTCTGTTCCCATAATCCCATCCTTCCCAGGCCTCTGGTTGGTCCCATTTCCCTGGTCCTGGAATACCAGGATAAAATAAGCGAATGCATCCATATCCTGGTCCACTGTATACTCATAGGAGGCGGCAATGTTCCGTCCCGGTTCAGGAAGCGCTTCCCCGTACATAATTCCTTCCTGGTTCCCCTCTCCATAGGGAAGGGCATACCATCCCAGGAAACGGTAGTCCTCCATGACAGGAACCGGAAGGTCCCCAATGGGCACATCATATGTGACCGTCTTACCATCCATGCTGCAATAGGCATCCCTGATATGGAAAGTAATACGGTATACATTGGGGGACCAGTGTGCATGATACGTAGTATCCGCAGGTGGCACGTCGGTTTCTTCCGTGACTCTGGTTCCCCCACCATCTGGTTGCGTATAGAATCCCAGGAAGGTATATCCCTTCCGTGTAATCTCCGGTATTGTCTCCAGCTTATTCGTATATTGCAGGCTCTTCTGCACGTCCTGCTTCCCATCTATCCCATCCGTAAACACTATGGTATATGAGTTCGGAAGCCACTGGGCATACAGCGTGACCGTGTCCCCATAAGCCGTTGTCAGGTTAAGGACGGACTGTCCATCCCCATAGGCCATGCCGCCTCCATCCGGTTGCCTGTTCCAACCTTGGAATGTATGGTAATCCTTCGTATACTGATTGGCCTGCAGCATGGCTGGCGTCTGATAGATAAATGGCTGGCTGCCCATATATCCGGTACCGCCGTTTGCGTCAAACACAACCGTATAGGGATTGTACTTCACATCCGTCCTGGCATCACAGCCCGGACGGGTGCACCGTTTAAAATACGTCCCGTCATTGGCTCCCATAAAGTAACCGTCACTGAACGCATGCCCAAGTGCGCTGGTGGATTGGGTCTGGACCGAACCACAATCCATACAGGTCCGCCTCTGGGTTCCCTGCACCGTGCAGGACGGGTTGGATGCCGTGGTCCATGGTCCATAATCATGCGCCACACTGAGGTGCATGGTCCAGCTTGCAGGCCCATAGTATACCCGGTCCCCATCATTGTTTACCTTCTCCCATCCATCGGCATGGGCATTCCAGTTACCCGCCATGTCACAGGAGACACGCATAAGCCAGGCATACTCCATCCTGGAATAGTACGAATCCGTAGGATGGTAGAGCTTAGCAAATTCGCTGAATCTGCGTCCTCGGTTATCGTTGATATAGCTTGCATAAACATAAGAATGTTTACTTGCCCCCATTGGTCTTAGGATGAGGAGCTGTCCTGTTTTCATATTAACCGTCACTTCGCTGTTGGAACCGGAATTAACATTAATCTGCACGTCCGCACATCCATTGGGGCCATATGTCTTATACAGACTGCTGGCAAGCGCAGCTGCGGGGAGGGACGGCAGGTAATTGGCCGACTGTCCTGGATACACCTTAGGAATGCGGACTGCATTCCCATTGGCATCCGATTCCCAGTTCCCCTGATGATACTCCGCCCCATAGGAAGCCCTTAGCTGGCTGCGGGTTTTCGTATTATCTGCTCCCTCCAGCTTCCATGCTTCTGGTTCCGTTTCTCCGTTCCGGAATGATGCAGCCTCCGAAGGAGTGGACACCCCCCATTCCGCTTCCCCGTATGGTCCTGTTCCGTCTTTGGATGGCATTACGGTGGCTGCAGACATCTGTACAGATGGCCCTATACCATCCGATGGGAACCGGTCTGCAGCGTATGCTACCTGATGGGATGCCACGGCCATGCTTAGTAAGATACATAACTTCTTCTTGTTTTTCATATCTGACCTCCACCCAATTTTGTAACGACCTCCTCCTACCCGCCTGTACGCAATACAGCCAGGCAGGCAATGGTCAGGAATGGAACCATTGGGTATGACTTAGGGACCTGTTTTTTTTCATATGAACACCACGCAAATTGGCCAAGATGGTACGCAAGCATTGCTACGGTCCCCCATACTGCTGCCATCAGCCCTCCTTGTAATCCCAGCTGCATTCCGCACGCTGCCATAAACTTGATATCCCCTCCGCCGATTCCTCCCCAGCAGACAGCCGCAAGCAGGAAGGGAAGGGCACAAAGAATCCCTGCCAGATTCCCAGGTTGGAATCCTGGCAGGGAACAGGCTGCAATGCAAAGATTCATCCAGTCCGGCACCATGCGGTAACGGATATCGGTGCAGGAAGCGGCTAACAGAAAGCCAATCCACATGATTAACGCCAGGGTTCTACACACATGCCTTCTCCTTTTCTACATGGATTGGCCAGATGGGGCCATTGACTGGGCAGACGCTTCTGTCATATGCTCCATCTTCCCCTGTTGTACCGAAAGAGCCTGCTTATAAGCTGTTACCAAAGCTTCCGTCATCTGTGTCCTGAACTCTGCTGTGATGGGAAAGCAGATGTCCCTAAATTCTCCATTTCCGGTTCGGTAGGATGGCATGGACAGAAATACCCCTTTCTCACCGTTCATCAGCCGAACATTCCGTATGGCCAGGCACTGGTTCAGGTTGACGGACGCCGTGGCAAGGATACTCCCATCCATGCTGATGGAATTAATCTTTACCTCTATGTCCATCTTACTACCGTTCTTACCTTCTGATTGCGAATGTGATTGCGGTTGCTGCTGTGGCTTCATTCCCGGATTCCTCCTTCCTTAACCTGAATAGTTAAACATCTCCGTAACCCGCTGGGTCAGAGTTGGCAGGACGGTATCTGCAAACAGTTTATAAAGTCCTGCCAGCAGAAGAGCGCCGATGACAACCGCCATCAGAATCTTGATGGCAGTATCCACGAAATTCTCTGCCCTTTCCTCATGCACCAGTTGATTTATCTTGAATGCCAGCATTTCCACTCTTTCCTTCACTCTCATGAACTTCCGCTCCTTTCTTCCATGGACCGATATGATATGGCAGACGGATTATACACTTGTACGCTACATCTCCATCTCCGGTCCTTCCCCTTCCTCCAGCTCCATATCCATGCAATCCTCTTCCGTTTCCGGTTCCACCCCATACCCTGGGTCCATCCGCTGCTCGTATGCCTGGAGGACAGACTGGTCAAACTGCTCCCGTATCCCCCGGCTTTCAAAGAAGCATGCATCCTTATATCCGGCATCGTGGGGCATCTTAGTCCTTGGCATCACGACTTCTTTCCCGTAGTCATTCTCCTTAACCTTCACGTTCCGTATGGTGCATACATTCCCAATCCGTACTTCTGCGGTTGCGAGTACCCCGGTTTCCGGATAGAGATTTGTGATGACCGGCCGGAATACAGGCATGGTATCCCATCCTGCGGCTTCCTGCACAGCCGCATCCCCATCCAGCCTCTCTTCCAGTACGTCTCCTTCATGTTCTAAATGGGTTGTTCCTGGCATATGCCCTCTCCTTTCAAATGGTTGGATTCCTGGCCATCCAGGGATTGTCCCTGGGTGAACCTGATTTTCTGGAATCCATAATGGTCTACATAGTAATAGTCGCTCCCCTGCCGGTCATACAGTTCAATGACATCCGAAATGGCAACCGGATGGCCTATAGACCGTTGCGGGAACTCCTTTTCTAACTTTGCATAAATTGCTTCCAGGTCATCTGTCTCTATCTGGCAGTCATATACAACCTCATACTGGCTGGAGTCCGGCATTCCATGGTGTGATACCTGGTCCTTAAAATCAAGGAACCGCTCCTCCGGCGGCACCTCCGGTTTCAGCTGGTGAAGCCTGCAGTTTCTGATTGGCTTCACCTCCCCGGTCAGGTCCACCTTCCCATGTATAAGGCGGTCGTACACGCCTGTCTGCCAGCATGGTTTCAGCCCTTTCTTCTCCTGCAGGAACCGGGCCAGGTACTCATTCTGAAACATTGGGTCAATGACCGCCATCCCGTCTTCCACATATCCGGCCATGTTGCCATAATACAGGATAAGGTTGTCTTTAACAGCAATGCCTGCCATCCCCTCCCTCCTTCCGTTTCATAAGCAGACGTTCCATCTTCTGCCGCAGACTTCCATCCGTGCAGAACTGGATGTTCCCTTCCCTCATAACCAGCACGGGATTTACATGGATATCCAGGAATACGACCAGTTCCGGCAGTGTCTCCCGGTCCATGAGGGCCTCCAGCTGTTCCCTGTCAAACGGCATCCTAAGCTTCGCCATCCCATCCCGTCCTGCCATATACGCACACAGCATCCCCTGATTCCTGGATAGTTCCGCTCCCATGCATCATCCCTCATCTTTCTGCATGAGTCCGGCCAGTTCAGCCAAAAGACGCACACGGCCCTGGTCCGGCATCCGGCGGATAGCGGCACGGACATATGCCTCCATGGCATCCGGTGACTGGTCACCCGCTTCAATCAGTTCCACCTTCATCATGCCAATCCAGCCTCCTTCATCCGACTGCAGCCGTATAATGTCCCCGCTTTTTATCCCGGCATCCTCACGCACAGCCTTGGGGATATGAATCCTTCCATTATCGTCCACTACCCGGTATGTCTTCTTCGGTCCTGACATTGAATCCCTCCATTTCCATGATGATGCGCACCTTTTCAGGGTCGATTCCGATTTCTGCGCATAGCTCCAGTATTTCATGCGGTACGGTAGTCCCAGACTGGGCCGGGAGGATGGTAATCCTACGCGCCCCGCACACCACGTCCAGGTCCTCATCCGGCTGGATGCCTGCTTCCTCCAACAATTCCTCCGGAACCGTAAGCTGCATCCCTTCCTCATACAACTGGTCTGGCGTGAGTTCGCCTGCCTCCACCGGACTTAGGAACACTTCCGGACCGCCTCCGTCCTCATCCAGCAGATACGTGATATGGACAGCCCCATCCATGTCCGTGCCTATCGCCCCCAGCACTTCTTCCGGTATCATCAGTCTTCCTTCCTCATCCGGTCTTGCTTTCACTTCCTTTAGCCGCATTGCGCCTCCTTTCCTACGGATAGAATCCGTACACATCTGACAGTTCCATCTGTTCTGGCAGTTCCCTGGCCCGGCTGGCGGTATCATAATTGGATATGAGCACTTCTGCATACTCCTCCCCCTGGTTGTAACGCTGCGCCAGGTTATTCAGCCTCCTCACTGCCTCAATCTGGTACCCTCCATACAACCCACGTATATAGGGACAGTCGTTATAGGATAACAGCCACTTCCCCTGGATTCCCGCAAGTGCATCCCGAAGCCGAACATGGTCTTCCCGGCTGAACACCACCTCATAATGCCCTTCCGTCTTGAAATAAGGCGGGTCGCAATAAAAAAAGGCATTCTCCCGGTCATACTGCCGGATAAGCGCCTCAAAGTCCTTATTCTCCACCACAGTCCCGGCCAGTCTCCTGCTTCCCTCCCAGAGCAGCCCAAATGTCCTGCGTATGTCAAACGGCTGGCACCCATAGGACGTACAGCCGCTCCCATAACTGTAACGGATGAGCTGATAAAAGCAGGCAGCCCGTTTCACGTCATACATCCCTGCATGTTCCTCCAGGATAGGCTTTATTTCCCCATATTGCCCTGGCTCCAGGCATTGTTCTGCCAGATGTCTCTCCTGCTGGTACCACGGTCCCTGCTCCACGAATTCCTCCCTGCTTAAAAATCGTTTCAGATGGTCAAACTCCTCCCTTCCATTCAATGGGAAGAATCCCAGCTCCTGAATCAGGGCCAGCGGCCTGTCCCTCACGCACCGGAACAGGTTGGTCAGGTCGGAATTATAGTCATTGTATACCTCCATTCCCTCTGGCTGCTTGCCGAACAGGACCCAGCCTCCCCCGCCAAACACCTCAATGTAACGCCCATAGGACACGGGAAACCTCTGGTAAATCAGTTCCCGGAGGGCTTTCTTCCCTCCAATCCAGCTGATGATGCTGTTCAATGGGGCAGCACCTCCTATACCATTCCAATCTGCTGCATGCGCCCCAGTCCATGTTCCCGCAGGAGGCATCCGGTCAGCAGGACGGCAAACAGTCCCTGGTCCACCAGGCTGCGGTCCGTCAGGTCCGACACTTTCACACACCCGGCCCGGTAATACAGGTCCTTGGCCAGATGATACAGGATGTATCCCCTGATGTTGATACCCCCAAGCTGGATGTCCGGGAACCGCACCTGCGACAGGGTGATGGCATCCCGCGCCTTCCCCCACAGATATCCGTCTGCGGTTAACAGGTAAAGGGCGGATGCATAGGATGCCTTTTGGTCCAAGGCAAATATCTGCCGGTGCCCGATAAGACCCTGGTAGCGTTCCTCATGTTCACGGTTCCGGTAGACCGGGCCGTCCATACGGGACCTTGTTTCCTCTACCCGTTCCATGAACCGGCTGTCGGGAATCCGGTAACGCAGTTCCTTTAGTATCTTCTGGCACCCGCTTGTCCTTGTATTCCTGCAGAAAAAACAGGAAACCGCCATGTCCGGTTCCTTCCGTTCCGGAAGGCAGGGCTGCCCCTCCTGCATCAGCGTTTCAAACACTTCCAGGCTGCTGCCTGATAAAAAACGTCCTCCTGGCATTCCATTTACCTCCTTTTCATTCCTCTGTCCTTACACTTGATGTAACCACCCATTATGGCGCTTCCACCTCCCCATCAATCCTCGTTTTCTATCCTCCACAGTTCCAAATCCGACAGGCTGATTTGTCCCTCCATGTTCCGGTCCTCCATCCACCAAGCGAATACATCCGCCGCATCCTTCCATTTGGTTTCTATGCCCTGTCCCTGGATACGTGCCAGCATAACATCGAATGCCCGTTCATAGGCTCTCTGGTAGGAAGGGAACAGGCGGAATTCCGTCCAGCGCCTCTTTCCAGCTATGGGACATCCAATACACCCCACCCGGTGAAATCCCCATCCATACAGCGGGTTTACCGGGATATGTTCTGACTGGATATAATCCCATATATCCCGGTCCAGCCAGTCCACAATGGGATTACAGATTCGTTTTCCCTTCACGGCGCATGACTCAAACAGCATGCGTCCCTCATCGTTGTCATTGTTGAGGATAATCTTTTTGTTCTTATCCCTTGTATAGTTCTCAAATACCCCGCGGTTGTCCCTGCGTTTCTGGCTCTCTGCCCAGCGCACCCCGGTTGTTATGAACCGGTCACGGCAGGAATTCTCTTTGAGGACTTCGCAGCAGTAACGCTGCAGCCTGGTCGGCGGGAACCGTTTCATCGGTATCAGGGACCACATGGACACCCGCTGGCCTTTATAGTACGGATAGCTGATGCTGCATGGGATTCCCCTGTTTTCGTATTCCCTGAATATCTGCCGTACATGGTACACCGTCTGCGGTGCATCGGCCGTCGTATGGTTATGGTGGAGTTCAAACGGCTCCCCGGACCGCCTTACGATTTCCCTGCACACGGCACTGTCCTTTCCTCCGCTGTCCGTCACGATGAGGGGCTGCCCATAAATACGCTGCGACATCTCCGATGCAGCCCTCACCCGTTCTATCGCTTTCTGCTCTAAATCCAATCATAAGAGAGTCAGATATCTCTTATCCCGGCCGGGACTCTGCCTCCTTCCTCTGGTTTCCTGCAGGAGCGTGATTTATATAAAAGGGGTTGCCCTCTTTTATCTGTTTTACATATAGGGTTCCATCCCCTCTGGTTCCTGCCCCGTGGTATCAGTCCCCTTTAACTCTTCTTCCGTCATCACGCATAAGTCAGCCCCATAGTCATCGTCCCATAATCCGATATGCATTTCTCCCTCTTCCGTGTAGACTGGGTATTCAATCAGGGACATCCCCCAGCCCTCCTTCATCTGACGCAGCCAGTCATCCTTCAATTCCTTATGCTCTGCCTCCGTCAGCTCCCCCCTTGTCTTCACCTCCAGCACACACCACAACTGCTCCCCATATACCTCCGGCATGGGCACCATACGTTCAATCTTAGCCCGCAGCAGCTGGTTATATAAAAAAATACCCATGCACGCCTCATCCGATGGCTGATGCCGTCTGAGTTCGGCCGCGATGATATCTTTTTGCAGAATTAGACGCTCCCCCGCCAGCACCTCCGGCATGAGGCCATCACTGTCATGCCGGAACATGGTAACGGTCAGTGGACTGTATATCCGGATGGTATGGCCTCCTGACAGACGGCGGTTAAAATCCCTTTCCGGATGGAATACCACTCCTGTGGATGTATTGATGCACTGTTTCTGAAAGGTCTTCCTATACTCCTCATAACTGAAATATGGTTCCAGTTCCTTCGGCAGGACTACCCCGGAATAATGACGGGCCAGCATCCGTAGCATCGTTTGCCGGTCTGCCCCATCAGCACGGATGTACAGATAGTCTTCATATCCTCCAATAATCTGACAGGCTTCCTCTATACTTTCTGGCAGTCCGGCTTCCAGAATAGCGTAGAGTTTCTCCTTTTCCAGTATTCCTCTTTCTGTGTTTTCCCTGTGGATGACATCCACTACCCGGTTTAATTCAGATAACGTGATACCTGGCGGGAGATAACAGGGAAGTTCCCCCAGATAACCAGTTGTATTCTTTATGACATAGGAATCCCATTTCTGCATGGTCTGGCTGTCCCTTTCCTGTTCTGTAAATGGAAGACGGAATGCTTCTTTATTCCAATCCTCATCCATCATATAGGCAGTGATAAGAGGTTCTTTTAAGGGGTTTTCCGGATGCATCTGTTCCCCGGCCACGAAAAGAATGTTCTTTCTCTTTACCACATATCCCATGGGGGTCATCCAGCCTTCTCTGTCTGCATAATCCTTTCCGATAGCTTCCAGATTCAGGAATGGTTCCAGCTTTTTATCCATCTGGATTTCCCACCGTTTCAGTTCCATGCGTCCGGCTTCTTCCCAGTTTTTTATGCGTATATCCAGAATGTAACGGTCCAGATGCCCTGCAAGGTCCATGACCGCTTCGATTGTGTCCGGATGCTCCAGCCTGATGGCAGCTTCGAAACGTGCCTTTTCTTCGTCTGTCCACGCATCTATGCTCTGCGCCAGTGCATTGATTCGTTCCATATGACCATCCTTAAATGGCATGCAGTCCTCCAGACATCCTGCCAGCGCTTTGATATCTGACTGCACTCCTGCTACAAATGGAATCATACTGGAAGGATGCATCTTCTCCAGCTCTGTGTATATTCGTTTTATTTCATCCTGGTTCGCGGGAAGATTCATCCATATCCCTTCGCTGTGGTTCTCCCTCTTGATATATATCTGCATCTTTCATCTCCAATTAAAAAAAGACCGCCACTAAAGGCAGTCCGCTGACTGGTAGACACGTTACAATATTTATTTAAAAAAGACACCAGATAATGAAATAGCATCTAGCGCCTGTTAATTCTTTCCTTAAGCTGGAATTTGACTGCTTATAAAACATACTCAGAATGAACTATAATTTCTTTTCCATTTTCCTTGGCATATTTCATTTCTTTTTTTGTCATATCTCCTACATATCCTCCAATATCGACGACATATATGGCATCTGAAAGTTCTATTCTTTTTAGTTGCGCTTCCTCAAGAATAGCCAAATCAACCGATGTTAATTCATCCTTTTTCAAGCCATAAATGCATTGCAATACATTAAATCTATGCTTTGCTTCCAATTCAAATGCTATCCTCTGCATTTCATTTTCAAATCTCATACTACCGCAAATTGTAATGGTTTTCATTCTGTCTATCCCCACAACTTCCAACGTTCCAGCCCCAATGGCTAAGATTTAATTACTCACTCATAAATCATCCTGGTCAATTAAAAACTTTCTGCATTCTTCACAGTAGAACACCTTGACCCTTACGTTATCCATCATAGAAGTTAACTTAACTCCTTTCACCAAAGGCGTAAAATTTAAAATTCCCATATCTTTATCACAAGGGACCCATTTCAAGGCATATCTGTCCTGCGAAATACTTCCAACCATCATTTCTTTGCCACAATATGGACAGTTCATAATACCTTCCCCCATAGATTCAAATCTTCAGTCCCATAAGATGGGAGTTGTCGTTTCGATTATTCACTACTCCCTCTGAAGTAAAAGAAACCACCAATACACAAAACAGATTCCTAATACAGACTCGTCCTTGGTTGATTATATCAAAAATACAGTTAAAAATGAAGTGCTGTATATTTATTATCATAAAACACAGTGTTTCAAAAAATGGCATGCAGTCCTCCAGAAATCCTGCCAGTGCTTTGATATCTGACTGCATTTCTGCTACAAATGGAATCATACTGGAAGGATGCATCTTCTCCAGCTCTGTGTATATCCGTTTTATTTCATGCTGGTTCGCAGGAAGATTCATCCATATCCCTTCGCTGTGGTTCTCCCTCTTGATATATATCTGCATCTTTCACCTCCAATTAAAAAAGGACCGCCACTAAAGGCAGTCCGCTGACTGGTAGACATGTTACAAAATTTAGATTCTATGTTGAATGTTGGGGGTGAGAAAAGTACACTTCCAACATTTTTTAGTTGTATTAAAATACATATATAAGAAGCCTCCCAAAATCATTATCCCAACCAAAGTTTAATGTATATGGAAGTGAACCTTATAGATGTACCCTAATTATACTAAGGTTTATCTTTTTAGAGCAATAACCGTCAAATAATGTCCTCTTAAATATATCCTATTTCCTTTGATACTCTTCAGTACGATAATACCCGCTTTCAAACTAAATAGCAGCACCAACGGCATTCCCGTCACGAATGCAGGACATGAAATTTCCAGGTGATTTTGCATCACCTATAAAATAGACATCTTTTTCTGTTGAAGCATATATTTCCTTGAACAAATCACTGTTTGCAGCAAATCCAACAGAAATAACCACGTTATCTGCCGGTAAAGCCATTGTACCATCCTTTGTCCGGACTGCAACATAATCCTTTTCTATCTTCATGACATCCGCTTGTAAATATATGGGCACCTGATTGAATTTCAAAAGGTCAATCAACATATCACGATTGGAAATAGACGGTTTTACCTTACCTCCCATAAGTTTGTCCATTGCTTCAATGACAACCGGTTCATGTCCCTTCTGCTTCAGCCACAAGGCAATCTCACATCCAACCTGGCCGCCGCCCACAACAACCACATTCGTTCCCATACCATCGATGTTCATCAAAGCCTCAGTTCCAGTCATGACATGTGCCAGATTTATCCCTTCAATTCCAGGTTTTTTCTCCTTTGCCCCATTTGCAATCACAATGACGTCCACATCCAACTGCCGGATACTTTCCGGTGTCATATTCATATTCAATTCTATGCCCACTCCAGCTTTCTTTATCTGGCATTCATACCATTTTAACAATCTTCTGTCCGCTGCCTTAAATTCCGGCATCTCAGCCGGAATCATGACTCCGCCCAGGCAATTGCCCTTATCGTATATTGTCACCTGATGTCCCCGCACTGCCGCTGTACGCGCGCACTCCATTCCGGCGATACCACCGCCAATGACGGCAACCTTCTTTGGATTGGAACTTTTTGCGTATTTTGTTTTTGCTTCTTCTTCAAAACAAACATCCGGATTGACGGCACAGCGCAACGGAAGACCTGCCTGTATGCTTGCGAGACATCCATTGTTACAACTGATGCAGGGACGAATCTCTTCATCCTCTCCGCGGTGAACCTTATTCGCCCATTCCGGGTCAGCCAGCATTCCCCGGGCAATACCGATTGCATCCACCTTTCCTTCCGCTACAGCCATATGGGCAAGCTCCGGAACATTCATCTTCCCAGGCAGAATCACGGGAATATGAACCGCCCTGCGAAGTGTTTCCGCCTCCTCCAGCCAGCATCCATCCGCCATATACATGGGGGGATACAGCCAGTACATTGAATCATGTGTTCCCGTCCCAAACAGGAAACCATCATATCCAATCTTCTCCAGATATTGTCCCATCAATAGGCTTTCTTCCATGTCACGCCCGTATTCAACATAATCCTCCCCGGGCACATGCCCCTGCATCGGTCCCTTCATGTGGGATTTTGTGCCCAAACGGGTGGTAACCGGGAAATCCGGACCACATTTATCCCTGATGCCGTCACGGATTTCTTTCATTATCCGCAGCTTATTCTCAAGACTCCCGCCATATTGGTCCGTTCTGTGATTCCATGCGTTTACTCCAAACTGGTCGCCAAGGTATCCCCCCTTCACGCCATTGATATCCACGCCGTCGGCTCCGGCTTTATAGCAAAGATACACTGCTTCAACAGTAGACCGGACAATTTCATGAATCTCATCCACGGTCAATGCACGGCACAATACAGACGGGTCATACCGGTTCTCGACTTCCGAACTGGAAACCGGAAGGCCGAACTCCGAATCCGGCGCCAGATTGCGTCCGCTGCAGATTTGAAATTGATAAAATAGCTTAGCTCCATAAGAATGAACACAATCAGCCAGCTTTTTCGTCTGAACTACAAAGCGTTTGGGATTTACCAATGGAGATTCCTGATTTTCCAGTTGATGATTCGGCGTCGTTGAACCTGTGATGATTAGCCCTGCACCACCTTTGGCACGTTCTTCGTAATATCGGATAATCCGTTCACCAAATGCTGCATTCAATTCGGTCCACCCTTCCGGCAGCATTGCAGACAATACGATACGGTTCTTGATTTCTACCTTGCCAATACTAAATGGTTCAAATAATTTCGGATATTTTAATGGCATATTGCAGCCTCCTTTTAATGCATTCATGATTCGTCATCGGCACGTTCTTCTGTCACATTATATCCCCATGGCATATTCCTGATTTCTTCGCTTTCCATGTCGATATATTTGCATGCAAGATATATCGCAGTCTGAACAACTTCAGCACAACGAGCTTTTCTGCCAGGCGAACTCCATTTTCCCAAATAGTCCCTGCATATTTCCTTACATAATGGACTGCCCGTCTGTCTTATAAATTCATCTACAAGAAGATTATACCGATGATACTCAAGTTCATATAACCCATCAGGTTTATCGTCTAAAGGGTACTTTCTTCCATGGACTGCGCCAACAGCCATGATTGCTCCTGACAATGCACCGCAGTTATTGCCGCTGCAGCCAGCACCTCCGCCAAAGCCGGCACACAATGCACAAGTCGTATATGAAACTTGTTCTGGGGGAACTGCTCCTGAACGGAGCAGCGCCTCATATGTACTTTCTGAACAGCTTAATCCCCCATAAAAATTACTAAGGCCTAATAGCTTCGCCTTCTCTGCTTTTTCAACCGCTTTTTGGCTCTTGCTATCAATCATTGGGAACTCCTTAATCCACGGAAATAAACGCAGCTTCAGGAAGGTTGCCCTCTTCCTTTGCTTTTCTCCACGCTGCCAGAAATGCCTGAACGCCGGTATCCAAATCATACCATGCTTTCCAACCGAGATCCCGGGTCGTCTCATCACAAATCCATGGCCCCTGAATCCACTCTGACTCTATTCCGTTAACATGCTCATACCCCGGTCCAACCTCATATTCAAATGAAGGTTCATGCTTTTTAATACAGTCCAGCAGCTCCTTCATTGTACAGTTATAATCGCAGACATTATATACCGGTGTCTTACACACATTTTCCTTTGAAATCAGGATTGAATTGACAATCGCCTCAGTCAGGCTATCCAGGTGCAAAAATGCATACGGTGTATCAAGCCCTTCTTCCCGGACATACTTGGTCCCTGTTACAGCAGCATACATAGCCTCCGTGAACACCTCAAATGGAGTGCGCACTTCTCCTATAATATGCGGAATACGGAGTGTGATGCAGCTCATATTGTAACAGTAATTATAAACCCCGGCCAGCATCTCGCAGGCAGTCTTAGTCACCCCGTAAACAGTACGCGGTTTTGTATGAACATCCTGGGTCACAGGAACGTCAATTCCAACACTCCCAGCGCCGCAATCAGAACTGAACATGATTACCCGCTCCGCCCCGGTCAGGCGTGCGGCCTCAAGAATGACCATCGTATCCATGAAATTGACCTTTGCGGTCTCCAGCGGAACACTGAATCCTACATATGGACTTGACTGTGCCGCCAAATGTAAAACCGCTTCTACCTTATTCTCTTTCATGACTGTTATAAGCCTGGACATATCATCTAATTCACCATGTACAGTCTTATACTGCGGATTTTTAGACGGCGTAGCTTTGCTGCGGGTATAATTGATAATTGTGTGTCCCTGTTTCAAAAGTTCATTCACTACCACCCCGCCGATATAGCTTCGGCAGCCATCACATAATATAACCATATTATCTACCTCCAAGTTTTAATTTTAAAAATAATCCAGTTTAAAAGACAGCCACTTTCATTTGGGAACAGTACCTACCGTTTGTCCAGTTGTTCCGAACTATATGGCTCAAAAGCAGACTGCTTCAGTTCGTCATCTATTTCAACAGCAGAAAGTCCCACTCGGATGCCTGCTACCTTTAAAACATAGAACAAAACCATATAAATGAGTGCCGAAAGAAGGATTGACCAAATCGAAACCGGTACGAATGATGGAATCCACACATAACCGATTACCAAACCGGCAATACTTGCCACAAACGCGCACCAATTCCATTTTGGCATCTTTTTCCCCATAACAACCGGATTATAATAATACCGGTCCTTATTTAGATAGTAATCTACAATCAATGGTCCAATAAACGGAGGCAGAAGCGTACCTGAGATATTCAGTACCGGACCTGCAAAGCGGGAAAAACCAGCGGCTCCCATAAACCCCGCAAGAGCGCCACAGATAAGTCCTATTGATTTAATACTGCCTTTGGCTGCTGAAGCAACCGGAATCTGAATAAGATAAATATTCCCATTGATGGTTGTCCACAATGCCAACAAGAATGCTATGGTACAGAAAGCCCCAAATATTACATTAATCTTTCTGGCAAAATTTACAAATATGTAAGTATCAACCGTAATCACAGAGAATGCTCCCAACAGTGCAAGAAGCAGCTGGAATACGAAAAATGCCAGGATACAGAAGCCAAACATAGAAACCTTATTTTTACAATAACGTGTATAGTTTCCGTTGGTACAACAGCCAATGGTCCAGCTTCCTATCACGGTGTTTATCAGATACATTTCTGTAGGCGCGTTCTCAACCTTTCTGTTGTTAATATATGTATTAAAGCCCTCCAAGCCCCCAATCTCCCGTAAGGAGAGCACAAAACATACTGCAACCGAAATAATAAGAAAGCCAATTGCTATGTTGGCAGCCGTCTCAAGTCCCTTGATACCCTTAATGAGAGAGACGATAACCAACAGGCCGCAGATTAAACATACTATCACAAACTGAGGTGAACCCATAGGAAACAGGACTTCACCGAATGTTGAACACTGGAATCCGGAATGGAAAATAATCAGCACAACCATAATGACTGCAGGAACAATGTAACCGTTCTCCCCAAACACATACCGCATAAAAATGGTTGTATTACAGCCTGTTTTATAAGCAGGAACAGCCACTAAGAAGGAAATGAAGACCAAAGCGGCATACCCGACTAAAATATCCCTCCAAAAGACAGTACTACTGGCGGCATCCAACAAGGAACCACCCACAATGAATGCTGTAATCGTATAAGCAAAGGCAATCGCAAAAGCCCATAAGGAAAACGTGGAACGCCGTTGATTTGGCATGACTCGGGTGTAAACAGCATCTGCACTGCTGGCTGCTTCCTCTGGTGACATGAACCACCATTTTTTTACTCTCTCTATCATTTTACCCTCCTAATATACCATGGTATCACCGCTGTTCGGGCAAAGCGTCTGTCCGATAAAGCCGGTACATTCATCTGATGCAAGGAAAACAAAGCATGGGGTCACCTCTTCCGGGGTAACCATTCTCCCCAACGGAAGGGTGGATTCCAACCATCTTACATATTCCTGACTTACGGTTTTACTCTGTCCTACCGTCACTGCACCCGGCGCAACCGTATTAATCAAAATCTTTGTATCCATTCCCTGCTTACTAAATTCACGTGCCAGGGAACGGGTCATTCCAAGAACACCAGCCTTGGCCGCCGAATACACAGACATCGTGTCTGCCCCCTTCTGTGCCAGCTGAGATGCATTGTTTATGATACGGGGATATTTTGACTTTAACAGGTAGGGAAGGGCTTCCTTGATTGCAACAAAATCGCCAAACAAATCCACATCCAGCATGAGCTTAATCCGTTCATATTCCATATCAATTATACGTCCTTCAAGATTTAATCCTGCATTATTAACCAGAATATCAATTCCTCCAAAACGGTCAGCCGTTTCTTTCATCATTGCACGTATCTGTTCCGGATTCCTGACATCAGCCTGATAGCAGAATATCTCTCCTCCGTCCCCCTTGATTTCTTCTGCAATGGCCTCTGCTAAAGCCGTACTGCTGTCTGAAACATAGTTAAGACAGATTTTCGCACCTTCTTTTGCATATGCTTTTACAATATATTCTCCAATTCCCTGTGAACCGCCAGTTATGACGGCTATACGGCCCTCAAGTTTTCCCATAAATCTTCTCCTTTGTTATGTAAAAATAGTTCTCCATTCGTTGCAAGGTCACATAATTGTATGAACAAAATAAACAATCAGTGCAAATATACTCATTCCTGCACTTGCAATGGTGGCTTCCTTTTTTCGTTCAGCAGCAGCCAACGTTCTCCACAGAAGTACAACAAACGTCAGCCCCACAATTAAAATAATCCAATTCCCCATAACCCCTCCTGCTTACTCACATATTTCCGGCGCAATACAGTCATTCTTAGCTGTCTCTTTTTTCTGCACGCCCATTGAATAATTAATCAAAGTACATGCAATATACACAACTGCCGTACTCAGGAAGCCATTAATGGCCGGAATGCCAAAATCAAACATATAATTTGCCGCAATACCAATAATTACCGCAGGAACCCAGCACCAGTTAAACTTATGATGCATTAGTTCTGCATCATTCGGATCCATATGATATACATCATAATGGCCGGTCCAATGGAATTTTGTTTTGTTAAAAACAAAGAAATCCACAAGTGAAACACATCCTATCACAGGCATGACAGCAGCAACCGTATTCATGATTGGCGTATAAATCCTGCTTAAATCCAGAGTGCTTACTATCATGCTGAAGCAGGCTATGAATATCACCATATAACGTGCCGGAAATTCTTTCCCGGTAAGTATCTTTATGGTCTGCGGTACGGATTGCTGTGTGATATAGCCTACCCATTCGTTGGATGTCCAGTTCTGGACAAAGAACATGAATGAACCAATCCCGAGCATCCCCAATGCTACAAGCATATCACCGATATCAGACATTCCTGTGGCAGCACCGAACAGGCATCCGCCCCCAATGCATAGTGTGTATCCTGTCACAAACCCAAAGGCAATCGCAATAAATGCATCCCTTTTTCTGCGGCAATATCTGAGGTAATCAGCCGCTCTGGACGACCCTGCCGCCCAAGTACCAATTACAAGATTTACACCCGCAGCAAACGTCATTACCGGAATCGTGGTAACCTCAACAATGCCCAGCAATCCGCCTGGAGTAATCATATGAACACGAAAAACACCATAAAGAGTCGTGACAAGTAAAAGTGGGAAAGCTAACTTATTCAGAATAACCATTGCCTTCAATCCAACAAAACTATTGGTTACGAATAAAATAGAGATAATCATGCACCAGACAACCGGATCGACTGTGGGTATGAGTATTCCCAGAACCCTGCCAAGCGCCATGACAATTACCCCATATATGGGTATATCCGCAATATAACAAGCCGGCAATGCAACTCCCTTACTTCCAAAAGCAAACCGGCAGTTCAAGGTCGTATTGCAGTGTGTATATGCACCGATATAGCCGCTCATGGAAGTGAATATTCCAAGAAATACGGCTCCCCATAAAATACACCGCATTCCGCTTACAAAACCACCTGTCTGAACTCCAAGATTGCACCCTGCAATATAAAGCTGTGAAACCATGGCTGCTCCAAACCAAAGGAAAACCATGTCAATTGTCTTCCGACGGCCCTCGGGAGGTACACGCTGAAAATCATATTCCTTTGTCCCCGTCATCTTTTCAGTCTGTTCCATCTTAAGCTCTCCTTCCCCGCCCAACTGCAGCCATTATATTAACGCAGCTTTTGCAGTGAACCGGTTGTTGTATAATCCCAGTCCTTTTTGTCCAGTTCATTCACGCAGCGAACGACGCTGTCCACAAGAGCTTCTACCATCATACGGCCCTTTTCCGCAGTTCCTTTTGTGGCATCACCTGTCATTGGAATGTTACTCAGCTCTGCAAAATCCCATTTCATATCCAACCCGGACGGAAGGTTATCTGGAACAACACATCCTGCCAGTTCCGGCTCACAGTATTCCGGGAACAGATAAAGTCCCATGGAAGTTTCCTTTTCCCCTGCATGTCCAAGGCCATCCCACACCTCCCATGTATCCATGGGCAGAAGCTTATCCACTGACATCCACCATCCGTCCATGGAAGCAATGCGGGCATCCGGATATTTTTCTTTAATCTTGCGCGATGCCACGTCCATGGCTGATATATTGCCATCGTGACTGTTTATCATAATGATTTTATTGATTCCCTGACGAAGGCAGGACTCTAATATATCATAAATGGCTGCAATCGTCGTGTCATATGAGAACGTCAGGCTAAATGGAAATGAATCATAATGTCCGCTGTACCCATAAGTTAACGGCGGAAGCACAAGAAGTCCGTCCAATTTATCCGCAATCCTTTTGGCGAGAAGATATGATGTCAGCATGTCCGTTCCCTCCGTCATATGCTCTCCGTGTGCCTCTGATGACCCAAGGGGCAGAATCACCTTGTCAAATTTCCCCTCTCTGATTTGATGTGCAGTCATTTTCCATAATTCGTTCATTTTAAATCTCCTTTCTACTTTTTGATGAGTAATATATGTTTTATAACTCCACCTGCCTTTTTAAATAAAGCGGGTTAACTAATCTACCGAACCTCCATCTGCAGGTCAAGTGCCTTTTCAAGGGCAAAGCCCAGACGGAACAGTTCTTTTTCTTCCAGTGAATCCGAAGTAATCATGACGCCTATGGGAAGGCCCTGTCTGTCTCTTGCGCATGGCAGCGACATGGCGGGAAGGCCGGCAAAGCTCGCCTGCCAGGTGAACTCGGAATATGCCGCATAAACAGGAATTGCCTTCCCATCGGCCATGATTTCCTGCTCGCCAATGTCGCAGGCCGTACCTGTCAATGTAGGCGTCAAGAAAACATCGGCCACCGAGAATACGTCATTGAATAACTGACGCAGTTCATTGCGGCGGGCATATGCCTGGTTACGTTCTAAGGCAGAAATATCTCCAGCCAGCAGACGATTTAATGCCTGCTTTGGAAGTTTATCCGGCTGTCTTAAGGCTTCCTGATGAAGGAAAAATCCATCGCTTGACAAAATAGCCTGATGGGCCGCCCTATACCCGGCCAGTCCCTCCCTTGTCGGCATCATGCCATTAGCCGAAACATCTATGATTTTAACTCCAAGAGATTTTAATACTTCCATCACATGAAGTACAGCGGTGCGGACTTCCTCCTGCAGAGGTTCCTCCATAATCCAGGCCATGGGGACCGCTACCGTCATATTCGAAACATCGCGTTCTAAATATATGGAATAATCTTCCTTTTCCACCTTCAGACTGTACTCATCTTTTGGATCGTAACCGATTATCCCATTTAAGGCCGCTGCAGAATCCCTAACACTTGCTGTCAGGGGTCCTATGCAGTCGCAGGACAGCCCCAGACCGGATAACCCAAATTTGCTTACTCTGCCAAATGTAGGTTTCATGCCTGTGAGCCCGCAATGTGCCGATGGTATGCGGACCGAGCCTCCGCTGTCATGGCCTAATGCAAAATCGCACAGACCGGCTGCCACTGCAGCAGCCGACCCCGATGAGGACCCGCCTGTGACCTTAGTTGTGTTATGGGGATTACGGGCACATCCACTCCAGGAGACATCTCCCGTGCTGCCCATACCTAAGGCATGGGTATTGGTCTTTCCGAGAATCACTGCTCCCTGTTCCCTCAGACGCCTGGCAACGGTGGAATCGCAATCCGGACATAGCGGATGCCCATAATAATATTCACATTCCATGGTGACAGGCGCATCCTTTGTCCAGATTAAATCCTTCAGTCCAACCGTAATCCCCTGTAAAGGACTTTTAATTACCCCTTCCATATAATCCTTCTCAGCCTGCCTTGCCTCTTCCATGGCAGTTTCTTCGTTTAGGTAGACAAAGGCATGGAGCCTGGGATTTTCCGCTTCAATGCGGCGGAATGCTTCCTTCGCATGCTCAACGGGCGATAATTTTTTCTCACGGAAAAGATTTGATAATTCCTGTATGCTATATCGTTTCATAAATCGTTTCTCCTGCTTTTTACATTAACATCTCAAATCGCTGGGCGCACAGACATTTCAATTAATATAGTTTCGTATATTTCAGGTCTTCCGGAATACCTATCATATTGTACGCATCCTTCACCCGGTCCATTTTCTGTTTATAAAGCTCATCAAACAGGTTATTCCCCTGGCAGTCAATGTCCACCACAAAGGGCCCTAAATGAGAAAGATTAAACAGCCAGGTGGCTTCTATGGAGCCAAGCTCATCATAGTAGTGGACTCCATCTACTTCAATCTGGTCAATCCAGGTATTGGTACTGACACTCTGGGGGGTTATATGTACACATTTCAGCTTTTTCATCATTTCCGTTGTATCTGCGCCCATCGTTGTCTTACCGAGAATCAGCTTCAGCTTCCATTCTTTTACGGTCCGCGGCCCCCACTTTTCAAACCGGATGCTTGAGGTGGGCATGAACGAAAGTACCTTCCATTTTCCGTCAATCTGCTTCATGATAGGGCCTGTATGGATTAACACATTATATTTCTCCGGGTCCACTGGCAACTCGTGTCCTTCTTCCAGTACGTATTTATGAAGCATGGAACGACAGGTATAAGCTGGCCCGCTCAGGTAGACTGTATCACCAATCCTCAAATTTTCAATATCCTTATCACATAATGGCAGATTCAAATCATATGTTGCCATCCCAATCACCTCCCACCAAACCAATCCGGCGCATCCAGGACATTAACCGTGGAATCGGCATCAATCCTGGTTGCCGCACGCCGGGCTATCATACAGTTACTTGCCATAGAAACAACAATACCATCCAGATGGGTAAATGCATATTCAACATTTACTGCGAATACGGATATATCCCCGCCGGTTCCCATGATTCCTACTCCCAGGGAATTTAACGCCTTAAACAGTTCCTCCTCAATCTGAGCAAACATAGGATCCGGATGATGGCTCCCGATGGGCCTGAGAACCGCCGCCTGCTTTGCCAGATTCGCGGATATATTGGCAGTACCTCCGATTCCGATTCCCAGTACTGAAGGCGGGCAGACAGCCCCTGTTTTCGTTCCATCAATGTACCAGTCAATAATGGTCTTTTCAATGGCCTTAACTCCATCAGCATACGCAATTACCTGATGGCGTGTTCCTCCGAAACACTCTGAACCTCCTCCCTTGGCGGAATACGCCACGGTAAAACTGTCGCCAGGAACAAATTTGTAAGTAAAATCCGGAATGTTCATGCCAATGTTATTTCCTGGATCTGCACCCGTGATTGGATGCTTCATGGTGGCCCGCAGATACCCATCCCTGGTGCACTCAGCAACCGCCTCACGTGCAGCCTCTTCCAAAGCCAGGATACCGCCTTCCAGTTCGCAGTCATTTCCAATTTTAAAGAAAAATAATGGCCAGCCCGTATCGGGACATGCCACACTGCACCTCCTGGCAGACAGCTCCAAACTTTGAAGGGTAGACTGAAAGCCCTTGCGGGATACGGGAGAGCTTTCATTTGCAATGGCATTTTCAAACGCCGCAATTACGTCCTTGGACATGGTTGTGGTTGCCTTCTTGATTGTATCATATAGAACTTGTTTATATACTGCTCTCTTAATCAAAACAACTCCTCCTCCTGTTTTTTATTTTATAATACTATAACTAGCAAATACCATGCCAATTTTTACCACCCAGGCAAATACATGCTTTCTTACATTAATACCAGCTACCCTTTACCCACACACCAATATCATCCCTCGCATGCGAATGCAAAAAACTGCATGCATGCAAAAAATTACCGGTATTTTATTGCCTATTTTTCTGTTTTTTCTGTACTTTCCCAAACGTTTTTGATAAAATATCCCCAGGAGGTAATAAATATGACCATACAAGAGTTAGTAGAGAATAGCCGGAATATTCTGGACAACCTGGCAATCGCTGTTTCTATATGTGATTTATCCGGTAATTTCGTCACGATGAACCGGGCCTATGAACAGTTATTTGGCATCCGCCGGGAGGACTTCATCGGCCGCCATGTAAGCTCCCGTAATACCTCTGATGAAAAGAGCTTTCATTTAATGGTTCTTAACACAAAGCAGGCGTACAGCGGAGCCAAGTTTCTCACAACGAAATCCCACAACCGCTACAGCATTTGGGCGGAAGCAAATCCATTATTTTATCAAGGTGAGATACTTGGAAGCATCGTAACCCTCATCGACTTTGAGCGCGCAAATAAAATGATAAATGCGATGTCAGAGACAAAACAAATCATCTCCGATTCCCTGGTTACCGATTCCAAATATTCATTTTCCAGCATCATTACAAACAGCGACATCATGAAAAACACAATTGAGACTGCCCAGGTGCTTGCGCGCACCCCCGTAACCGTTCTTTTAAGAGGGGAAAGCGGTACTGGAAAAGAAATGTTTGCCCATGCCATACATAATGCCAGCAAACGCAGGGGGAAACCATTTCTGCGTGTTAATTGCGCTTCCATCGCTGAATCCTTATTGGAAAGCATTCTTTTCGGCTATTCCGGAAATGCCTTTACCGGGGCGAAAAAAGGCGGTCAGGTAGGCTTGTTTGAAGCAGCCAGCCAGGGAACTCTTTTTCTTGATGAGATAGGTGATATCAGCTCCTCCCTGCAGGTTAAACTCCTGCGGGTCCTCCAGGAGCATGAAATTGTACGGGTAGGTGATGTGAAACCGATTCCTGTTGATGTACGTATCGTTTCAGCAACAAACGTGAATTTAGAGGAAAAAATTGCCCAGGGTGCATTCCGCGAGGATTTATATTATCGGCTCAGCATCTTCCCAATCTATATTCCGCCTCTCAGGGAACGGTCCGGTGATATACGTATCCTGGCTAAAATGTTCGCAGAAAGGGCGGCTCATGAATATTCCAAGGACGTCCTTGAGATTGACGATAGTTATATGAAACAACTGGAAAACCATTCCTGGCCAGGCAACATCAGGGAGCTTGAAAATGTAATCGTGCGGAGTGTTTTAATCTGCCAGTCAAACAGGCTCACTGCACAGGATTTCCTGTTAGGCACTGCCTCCTTTAAGGCACCTGCTCCCATCCCTGTCCCCAGCAAACCCATTGAAAGCTATGAAGCGCAGTTTTCCGCATGGGAAGCCGATATCTGCCGGACAGCCTTTGAGGCCAGCGGGCATAATAAAACAAGGGCTGCAAAAGCTTTAGACATTTCTGTCCGCTCCTTTTTCAACAAGGCCCGTAAATATAATATTGATTAATCCTTTTATACGTTATGATTCCATCCCGGTTTTGTCCTTTTGGACATACCGGGATTTTTATTGGCATGAAACTTGCTGTTAATAGATGTGGGATTATAAGTTGTAAAGATTTTATAAAGGAGGTTTTTACGTGAGAGAAATATCTGTAACCAATATCCAATCGGAAGTATGCCGGCTTTTTCTGGAAGCAAATTATAATATTTCAGAAGATATTTACTCTGCTGTAGCTGCTGCGCGGGAACAGGAAGAGTCTCCCGTGGGCAAGACAATTCTTGGACAGCTCCAAGAAAACTATGATATTGCAAAGAAAGAGCGCATGGCGCTATGCCAGGACACCGGTATGGGACTTGTATTTGCAGAGGTCGGACAAGATGTACATATTACAGGAGGAGACTTTGAAGCAGCCGTCAACGCCGGTATGGTCACTGCTTACGAAACCGGTTATCTCCGGAAATCGGTTGTCCGTGACCCGCTGTTTGACCGGACCAATACCGGCGACAACAGTCCGGTTATCCTGCACACAAAAATCGTCCCAGGGGACCAATTGAAGCTTACTGCGGTTGCAAAAGGCTTTGGCAGCGAAAACATGAGTAAGATGAAAGTTTTTGTACCTGCGGATATGAGTGAAATCCCCAGCTTCATTGTAGAGACCATTGCCAATGCAGGCCCCAACTGCTGTCCTCCCTTCATCGTAGGAGTAGGTATCGGAGGAACCCTGGAAAAGGCCGCCATGATGGCTAAGGAGGCAACGACACGTCCGGTGGGCAGCCATAATGCCAATCCCCAGTACGCGGCCTTGGAAAACCAGCTTCTTGCATCCGCCAACAATGTGGGGATTGGTCCTGCCGGTCTGGGCGGACGGACCACGGTACTTGGCATCAATCTGGAATATTATCCTGGACACATCGCATCCATTCCCGTTGTTGTGAATTTGTGCTGCCATGTATCCAGGCACAGCACCAGCATTCTATAAAGGAGGACATTATAATGAGTACCTATCATATTACCCTGCCGATGGATAAAGAAACAGCGTCCAAGCTTCGGGCCGGCGATACGGTTCTGCTGGACGGACCCATCTATACCGGACGGGATGCAGCCCATCAGCGCATGATGGCAGCAATCGAGTCCGGGAATCCTCTTCCTTTCGATGTGAAAAACCAGCTCATCTACTACGTTGGACCAACTCCGGCAAGACCCGGGCATCCGGTGGGTTCCGCAGGACCCACAAGCAGCTACCGCATGGATGCCTATACCGGTCCGCTCTTAGACCGCGGCATGACCGGTATGATTGGAAAAGGCCGGCGGACACCAGGGCTAATTGAAAAAATGAAGGAAACAGGAGCCGTATACTTAGGGGTCACAGGAGGGGCAGCAGCGCTTGTGGCACAATCCATCAAACATTCACAGGTAATTGCTTATGAAGATTTAGGAACGGAAGCCATTCACTACTTTGAGGTCAAGGATTTTCCGGTAATCGTCATTATCGACAGTCTTGGCAATAATCTCTATGAGACGGGTCCTGCACAATACCGAAGATAGCCGTTCAGAATTCGTTATAATTTAATAGGAGGTAAATAGTATGATTTTAAAGCAGAAAGCCTGGGCAGGAACCGACGAAGGTTCCGATGTCACCGTCACGGCAGAGCCGCTGCAAAAAGGAATCGAACTTGAAATCGATTCCATTGTAGAAGCCTTTTTTGGTGAAGCCATAGAAAAAACCGTTTTAGAGATGTTAAAACGCTTTGATATAACTAACTGTAAAATTACACTGAAGGATTATGGTGCTCTGGACTGTACAATCCGGGCCCGCGTAGAAACTGCCCTGAACAGGGCCTGTAAGGAGGTAGAAGCATGATTCGTTCCATGTTATTTTTACCTGGAAACTCGCCAAAGATGTTGGAAAAGGGGCCTTTCCTCCGGGCAGATGCGCTAATTTTTGATTTGGAAGATGCTGTTGCCCCGGACCAGAAGGACGCCGCCCGTGACCTGCTTAAATATACGTTGGCCACAACCGATTTTGGCAAGGCAAAGAAGGTGGTCCGTATTAATTCCGTGGACAGCAATGATTTCTGGAAACTAGACCTCACGGCCATCGTCCCCACAAAACCATTTGCCATCCTGCTGCCTAAGGTTGAACGGTCTGAGGATATACAGATGGTATGCTCTTACCTGGAGCAGTTGGAACAATCACAGGGGCTGGCTCCCCAATCCATCCGGCTCATCATTCTGTTAGAGACTTGTCTCGGCATTGAACGGGCATATGAACTGGCCTCATCGAATCCCCGGATTTGGGGCATACAGTTGGGAGCGGAAGATTTAACAGCAGATATGCAGGCTACCCGAACCAACCGTGGAAATGAAATCCTGTATGCGCGCATGTGTGTACTCAATGCAGCCCGGGCGGCCGGAATCGAGGTATACGACAGTCCCTTCACGGACATGTCTGATACCGAAGGGTTTGAGTCTGATGTATCCCTTGCCAAGGATTTCGGCTTCAGCGGCAAGACGGCCATCAATCCCAGGCATGTGGCGTTCATCAACCGCCGTTTCCTGCCCGCCCGGGAAGAAATCCAATACGCTCATGAGGTATTAAATGCCATTGAAGAATCAAAAGCAGCAGGCCGCGGAGCCGTTGCCCTCAGAGGTAAAATGATTGACCGTCCCGTCGTCCTGCGGGCGGAAGGCGTCATTGCCGCTGAACAAGAATTTAAGGAGGAAATCGATAATGGATAAGCAAATATCTTCTATAAAAGATGTCATACAGGAATGTAACCTGCGCGATGGCATGACAATTTCCTTTCATCACCATCTGCGGAATGGCGACTATATTTTAAATACGGTCATGGATTACATATCCCAGGCCGGCATAAAAAATCTGAAGCTTGAAGCCAGCGCAATCTTTGATGTGCATGAACCCTTAATCCGCCATATTCAGGATGGCGTAATTACAGAAATTGAAACCAGCTATATAAGCAAGGCCGTTGGGACTGCTATTTCCCACGGAATATTAGATAAGCCTGTCACGTTCCACAGCCATGGCGGACGGGCGGCCACAATCATGACAGGAAAGACACATATTGATGTTGCATTTATCGCAGCACCCACTTCCGACCCAATGGGCAACTGTACCGGCCGGATAGGGCCCTCTGCCTGCGGCCCCCTGTCATACCCTGTGCCGGATGCGCTATGCGCCGACAAAGTAGTTGTCATAACGGATAACCTGGTCCCCTATCCGCTGGCCAATCCTTCCATCAAGGAGACACATGTAGATTACGTGGTGGCGGCGGAACACATAGGAGACCCTCAGGGAATTGCTTCCGGCACAACTCAGATTACCCGGGATCCCGTAGGGCTTCTCATAGCAGAATATGCCTCCAGGGTAATCAAATATTCCGGTCTCCTAAAGGACGGATTTTCCTTCCAGACCGGAGCCGGAGGAACCTCCCTTGCAGTGGCAAAATATGTGAAGGAACTTATGCTGAAGCATGATATAAAAGGCAGCTTCGCCCTTGGCGGTATTACGGCCTATATGGTGGAAATGTTAAAGGCAGGATGTTTCCAGCGGCTCATGGATGTACAGAGCTTTGATTTGACTGCCGCGCGTTCCCTACTGGAGAATCCTGACCATCAGGAAATTGATGCATCACAGTATGCAAGCCCCGCAGTAAAAAGCGCCCTTGTTGACAGTCTCGATGCCGTCATTTTAGGGGCCACACAAGTGGACACGTATTTCAACGTCAATGTGCACACCACCTCTGGCGGGTTGGTCATGGGCGGCGCTGGCGGACACAGCGACTGTGCAGCCGGTTCAAAACTTTCTATTATTTTAACCCCGACCGTCCGAAGAAGACTTCCAATGGTTGTAGACAGGGTCACTTGTATCTCCACGCCCGGAAGTACGGTTGATGTCATTGTTACCCAGCATGGTATTGCCGTAAACCCCAGAAATAAAGACCTGCAGCTCCGTCTTCAGAATTCCGGCCTTCCTGTTACTGATATAGAGACATTAAAAAACACGGCCGAAAAGATAACCGGCATACCCTCGCCCCTGAAGCACGGCAAAAAAGCAGTCGCTAATATCATGTACCGGGATGGCTCGCTTCTGGACCAGGTATATTGTATTGATACGGACAAATAAAAAGGAGGAATGGATTGTTGAAGGTACTAGCTTTTAATGGCAGCCCCCGTAAGAACGCAAATACCGCAACACTGCTTAAGAAGGCATTAGAAGGGGCCATACAGGGCGGCGCAGACAAGGCTGACATGATTCATCTGTATGACTATAATTTCACCGGATGCCGCAGTTGTTTTGCATGTAAAAAAATCGGCGGAAGCAGCTATGGACATTGTGCTGCACAAGATGAGCTGACGCCCATTATTGAGGAAGCACGCGATGCAGACGTACTTATTTTTGGTTCACCTATTTATTTTGGGAATCTAAGCGGCGAGATGCGCTGTTTCCTGGAACGGCTGCTTTTTGCAGAATTCTCATATGATGAGAACTATACCAGTCTTTGGCCCAAAAAGGTTCAGAGCGGTATGATTTACACCCTTAACCGCCCTAGCAACAAGCAATACACCGAGGCCATGGATTATAGTGTGGAGTTCTTCATCCGCAAGGTTCTGGGCAATGTCACATCCATGTACAGCCTGGATACCTACCAGTTTACGGACTATAGCAAATACTATTGTCCCATGTTTGATGAACCCCACAAACGTGAGGTCCACGAAACCGTGTTTTTGCAGGACTGCCAACACGCCTTCCAGATTGGAACTGCCTTGGTAAAAAAGGCATTTGATGAGAAATAACAAAACCACCCTATATAACCAGGAGGAACCCTTATGAAAGTTTTAATTGTAGGAGGCGTTGCGGGCGGCGCTTCCGCTGCCGCGAGACTCAGACGCCTCGATGAACAGGCTGAAATCATTCTTTTTGAAAAAGGACCCTACATATCGTTTGCGAACTGCGGTCTTCCTTACTACCTGAACCGCACAATCCCAAATGAACGTAATTTGCTTGTTCAGACACCCGAAAGCTTCCATGGACGTTTTTGTGTGGATGTCAGGACAAATCATGAGGTGCTGTCAATAAACCGCGAAACAAAAATGGTTACCGTAAGAAATTTAGAAACGAATGAATCTTATGAAGAGAACTATGACAAACTCATCCTCTCGCCCGGCGCATCGCCGGTAAAGCCTGCTTCCATCGAAGGTCTGGATACAGAGGGCGTATTCACCTTGAGAAACGTTCCTGATGTGAGGGCAATTGACAACTGGATAGCTGACTTTAATGTTAAGCGGGCCGTTGTGGCCGGAGGCGGATATGTGGGTGTGGAACTGGTGGAAAATCTTGTGGAACGCGGGATTGACACAACACTTGTGGAATTTGCCCCTCATATCATCAATACGGTAGACGGTGAAATAGCCGTCATTGCGGAACGTGAATTAAAAAAACATAATGTCCATTTAAAACTGGGCTGTGCCCTTCAGTCTGTCAAACGGGAAAATGGGAAGCTGTACGTCACTACCACCGACGGAGTCCTGGAAGCAGAAATGCTTATCATGAGTATAGGTATTTCCCCAAACAATGGTCTTGCAAAAGACGCAGGACTCACGTTGGGATTCCGGGAATGTATCTCTGTAAACGATAAAATGCAGACAAGCGACCCTGACATATATGCTGTCGGGGATGTCATCGAAGTATGTGAATTAATCACCGGCACAAAGCAGAATATTGCCCTTGCAGGCCCGGCCAACCGCCAGGGACGCATCGCCGCAGATCAGATATGCGGCATTGACTCCCGCTACAAAAAGACGCAAGGCTCCGCAATCATGAAGGTATTTGATATTGCAGTGGCCAGTACAGGAATATCCGAAAAAACAGCCAAAGCAATGGGGATTGATTTTGACAAAATTTATCTGCACAGTGGTTCGCACGCAGGATATTATCCAGGTGCAAAGCCTTTGTCAGTCAAAATTCTCTTTGAAAAGACCACAGGCCGTCTCCTGGGCGGACAATTTGCCGGGGCAGACGGAGCAGACAAGCGGTGCGACGTTCTGGCAACCGCCATCCGCTGCGGTATGAAAGCGACTGATTTAGTCAATCTTGAACTGTGCTATGCGCCGCCGTTCAATGCGGCCAAAGACCCGCTAAATATGGCTGGATTTGCCATAGAAAATATCATGACCGGAAAAGTCAGGAATTTCCATTGGGACAGCGTGGATTCCCTGGACAAGAACCATATCACATTATTAGATGTGCGTACGACGAAAGAGCACGAAAGTGGAAATGTGCCCGGATTCATCCATATCCCTCTGCATGAGCTTAGAAGCAGGCTGGAGGAGATTCCAAAAGACATGCCTGTCTATGTACATTGCCTCAGCGGTTTAAGAAGTTATGTTGCATGCCGTATTTTAAGCGGACATGGATATGACTGCTATAACATTTCCGGAGGATATTACTTTTATAACTGTTTCAAAGAAGCCAATTTATAATGACAAGGAGGAGTCAAAATGAAAAACAATATTTACACATCTGATACCTTAGAAACCGCTCTCGAATATGGGGTGGATAATTTTCTTAACAAAGGCTGTAACTGCTGTGAAAGCGTCTATGAAGCATTGCTGCGGGCCGGCACCGTCCCGGATGGTTCGGTTCCGTATGAGACCTGTAAAATGTGCGCAGGTTTTGGAGGCGGAGTAGGTCTCAGCGGCAATAACTGCGGGGCATTGTCAGGCGCAATCATGGCCGTAGGTGCTAAGAATGGACGCAAGGATCCGCGCAATGATAAACCTTTGGGGTTATATGAAAAAGAGTACCACCGCTATAATCTTATGGTAGATGAATTCAAAAAGAAAATGGGGGCCGTATTCTGTTCAGAGATTGCCAAAGATTATCTGGGGGACTGGAATAATCCCGACCGAAGGCAGAACTGTGTCCGCGCAGTGAAGGCAGCCATTGAAATTGCATGTGAATATATGAACATCCCCGGAGATGAAATCACGGAAATGCCTTGGGGATATAATGTACATGAAGGTAAATAACGGATTATCATTCTGGTTATTTACTACTTTGTCATAACAATCATCAATAGACCGGCTAATCATGCATGTGAATTTTACAGCGGGTTAGACCGGTCTTAATGGGGAGGTATCAATTATGATGTTATCCACAATAGTAATTATTGGCGTGGTATTATATGCTGTCTTTGTTATTTCAGTGGGGGTGATTAGTAAGAGGCAGGTCAGCAACATGAAGGATTTTGCGTTGGGAAGCGGTTTTGGTCCGATTGCATTAGGCATTGCGTTTTCCGCCAGCTGGTTCAGTGCAGGCGCTATGCAGGGTTTTACAGGTTATGCATATGCCTGGGGCTATTCTTCATTATGGCTGTTTTTAGCCATATTCGGCGGCGCTACAGTGGGGTTCCTGGTCATTGGCAAAGGGGTCAGCAGGGATACAGACCGATTAAAAGTACTGACACTGGCTGACTGGGTAGGTGAAAACTATAAAAGTGATATTATGAGGTTCATTGTTGCTGCGATTTCGCTGCTTCAGGTATTCAATCTAGCCAGCCAGTTTTCTTCAGGCAGTACTTTACTCCATGCAATTCTACCCGGTATAAACTATAGGGTTGCATTGATTGCGGTAGCAACAGTAACTACCGTTTATGCGCTATTTGGCGGCATGTTCTCAGATGTATATACCAGCATGGGACAGATGCTAATCATGATGTTCATTGGTTTGTTTTGCCTGGTGAGTGTGTTAGGATATGTTGACGGTGGCTTCGTCGGCATGTCAGAACGGCTGGCTACCCAAAATGTTAACCTTGTATCCTTTGTAAACCCGGATTCTTTACATGTTTATTCTTGGCAGTCAAGTATAGTTTACATTGAAGTTGTCGTGATTTTTCTATTGAGTGTAATTGTCCTTTTTCAGGCATGCACTGTCCCTTACCTTCCTGTTTAACTTGACTCAAGTAGAGCCCCTTTTCTAAGTATGTTTCTTTTACCATACTATCACAGATACTATGGGCTCCTCCGCCCCTTCATACTGCATTTCCTTGAATTTCGTGCGTTACTTAAATCAAGAATCACATGCCTATGGTTCATGACACTATGAGGTCTCTTCTGTTCGATTAGCCAATATGTTAACATTCCGCTCTCTATACACCAAAGGGTTCTACAACGTTACGTCCAGTCTCTTCACTTTTCCCCCAAAGGGCTAACGTAACGATGCTACATGATTCACTTAATGTTACGGACTATTAACTTGCACCTATTCCACATAGGCATACATCGCTTCAGCACAATCAGTTGCCTAAAAGCACTGGACGCTTGTTACGGAGCTCACTGGCAATTACTCCGACCAGACTTTCACTGGCAAGCTGTTGACAGCTTTCAGAACACACGACTTACACCGGTTAGAAACGTGTACCGCCGGGCACACCAATAGATAGGGATTGCCTTCACGCATGTGGCAATCCCTATTATCACAATCTATTCATGATATAATTGTATATTCATCCCGCTGGTTTTGAAGGAATTCTAACTCAACATCAGTTCAGATGATACCAATAAAATCTCTGCTTTCAGAGGTCAGAATTTTTAATCATTCCATTCCACAACCGGTTTTTCAAGAAGCCTTTTGTAGTAAGAACCTGTCTGATACAGCGCAACCGCGGGATTATGACCAAGTACACGATCCTTTGTAATCAATGTGGTCGTCAGGGCCTCGGCATATTTATAGAACAGGCTGTCATGACCCACGCACAGTCCCACGACCACATTTAGCCCGGTTCCTGCTTCATTTAACTTTTTTGCCTGTAGAATGGGGTTGCACATAACGGGTCCTGTCTTTGTGTATTCTTCCTCCAGACCAATGGATGTTTTGTCCTTAGAGCCCACTTTGCAGATTACGCCATATACATCAAATCCATTGAACCTCAGGATTTTTGCGAAGACACGGCTCTCCTCTATCAGCCCTGAACAGGTGGCTATTCCAATCTTTCTGGCGCCTATCTGTTTCGCGAACTCCATGATTTCTTCCACACGTGTATAGATTCCCGAGTATTCAGATTCTACCTGCGCACCCGCGATTGCCACTCTGTGGTTCTCGTCGTCATCCATATACAGTTTCTCCAGTTCTGCTGCCTCCTTCTGTGTAACATCCTGTGTCAGGCAGAAATCCGGATATTTTCCACTTCTCTTCTTGCAGTTTAAGCTGCCGCAGTCTACACAGCTTAAGGTTTTTCCATTATTCTGAGCATTCATAAATTCTCTCTTTCATCGCTGAAGTTTTTTTTTCCAACTTTGCGGCACGGCGCTTCTCCAGACGGTCTACGATAACGGTTGCGGACATGTCACCAAGACAGTTCATGGAGGTGGTTCCCATATCGAAGAAACGATAGAATCCTCCCACCATGAGAACAATATCCAGAGGCATGCCCACTGCTGTTCCTACAATCATAAGATTCATCAGCCCGCCTCCCGGAACGCCGGAGCCCGCACTGGTAACCAGGGTTGTAACAAACAGAATGTTAATAATCTGCGTGATTGTGAGAGGGATTCCCATGGCCTGACCGCTGAAGATAAGGACAACACCACAGAGGATTGCCACGCCATCCTTATTGACGGTCGCTCCCAGAGGGATGCCCAGAGATGCCACTGATTCGTCGCATCCAAAATTCTGTGTGGCAACTTCCATGCTGACCGGAATAACAGCGTTACTGCTGCATGTACTTGCTGCTGTAGCAAAGGTGTTAAATGCTTTTCTTATGAAGGTGATTGGACTGATACCTGTAAGCATCCAGAGCAGCAGACAGTAAACTACGATTAGATGAAGCGCGCAGCACAGATAAAAGGTACCAAGAATCTTTCCAATGGTGACAAGGAGTCCGACACCATATTTTCCCAGTGACGATGCCATGAGGCAGAATACACCAATAGGCGCCAGCTTTAAAGCAATGTTGATAATAGACATCACAAGGTCGCTCATAGCCACAAACCAATCCCGCACCGGCTCCCTTTTACCTTCCGGCAGCAGCACAATGGCAACACCGATGATACATGAAATGATAACGACCTGCATCATATCTCCGGAAGAGAAGGTGGCAAAAATATTGCTGGAGAACATACTCTTAAAAAACTCTGCAATTGTGGGCATCTCATTAACCACAATCTCCTCTGTGGCAGCCTCATAGCTAAAGCCGCTGCCCGGGTTGAGGATACTGGTGACGCCAATGCCGAGAACTCCTGCACAGATGGTTGTAAAAATATAAAATACGATTATTTTTATTCCAATCCTGCCCAGGGCTTCCGGGCTGTCCATGCTGCTGATGCCTTTTACAAGCATACACACCACGATGGGCACCAAAAACATCTTCATTAAGTTCAGCCAGATATCTCCGATAAATCCGATATATGACGCTGGTTTTCCTATAATGATACCTGCCAGCGAACCTAAGAGCATTGCAATCAGAATCATTGTTATGTCACTGATTTTCCTTTTCTTCATGGTTTTTCCCCCTTACAATCATTATTTTTAATTTTCATTCAGTATGAATCGCTCATCCTTTGCCACGGCCCACAGCTTTCCATCCCGGTAATAGTGGCGGTCCAGATGGGCGGATATCTCGGTCCAGATACGTGGAACAGTTAGTCCCCATTCTTCCATACGCTGTTCAAGAGTTATTTCTTCCTCACCCTGGCGGCCAAGAATCACAATTTCATCACCGGGCTTTGCGTCCGGGAATTCGGTAAGATCAAGAATGGTATGTTCCAGTGAAACGGTGCTGGCAACCGGACACTTTCTGCCATGCAAAAGAACATATCCCCCCGCAATCTTAGGACTGATTCCATCACCCATGCCGCCCACCATGATACCAATTCGTTTTGGTGTATCCATTTTCACTGCCTTATATTTTTCTCCAAATTTCCCGCCTATTACTTCATTTACGTGGACCAGACGACTCTTCCAGCTGACCAGGGGTGCTTTCAACTCCGGATGTTCCGCTCTTCTCGTCAATGGTGAATATCCCCACATTGCGCGTCCCGGACAAATTCCGCTCATACGTATATCAGGAAGTGCAATGCAGCCCGGCGTGTTGGCCAGCTGTCTGAACGGAATCCGATCTGCATCCTCACCAATTGCATCCATAGCGGCCTTAAAACGGGAATACTGCCATACTGCGTAATCCGCACCCTCATCCGGCCAGTTCACCGCCGCCATATGACTGTATACGCCCTCTACATGAAGATTGGGCATTTGGGAAACTTCCCTGAAAAAGTCCGGAAATTCCTCGGCATTCACACCAATTCTTCCCCTTCCCGTGTCTATCTTGATAAAGACATCGGAGGGTTCTGAAACCGCCTCTGAAAATGACCTGGCGGCCTCAAGGGACAGGATGGTAGGTATCAAATGGTACTGGACATATAAATTAGCAGTCTCCTGAATCAGATTGCTTGCAAAAATCAGAATCGGCATATTAACACCGTTTTCTCTCAGCAAAATACCTTCATCTATACTTCCTACGCCCAGATAATCCGCTCCACACTCTTCCAGAACCTTTCCACAGGCCACAATACCATGACTATAGGCATTTACCTTGATAGCCGGCATAATCTTTACATCCGGACCCACCATTTTTTTCAGGACTAAAAAATTGTCCCTGAGATTGTCCATATTAAATTCCAGCCAGCAAAATCTGCTGATTTGATAATCTTTCATCTTCTTAATCCTCCGATAACTCTTTATAATAATTGATTAGACATCCTTTCAAAAGAATGTCCCGTTCCGCCTTTGTCAGATTGCCCATCATCAGCGTCATATCAAACGTTTCTCCAGTTCCGGTCAGAACCTTTGCGGGTATCTCCCTCTGATTCTCCTTAATCATATCACGAATACCAGGTATAAAGATATAATCCCCTGTCCCGCAGGGCAAATCCCCGCCTTCTGGAAGCACGAATGGAATAATTCCCCAGTTGATGCAGTTGCTCCTGTATCTCTTAGTGGCATATTCCGCACATATATTCGCAAGGCCGCCCAGTACCTTCTGGCAGGAGGCTGCCTGTTCCCTGGCTGACCCGTCGCCAGGCTTCACTGCAAAAAGACAAGAGCCGTACTGTGTATTGCCGGCAAGCTCTTCTGCATTGCCGAAATGTGAGAGCACATTCATCAGATGCTCCGGCGTATTCCCTTCCATACGCATCTTTTCATCAGCCTGAATCTCTCTGCAAATTCCGGCAAATCCCGGTACGCGGCGGCATAGGGTATAATCCGCAAGACGGATGGGATTAGAGCGGTAGGAGGCAGTATCTCCGGATGGAATCAGCTCATCTGTGGACGTCACCTTATCCCGGATGACAGCAGAGAGCTTCAGAAGGCAATTTTCTCCCAGCGGTTCCATTTCAGGCCAATCCACTATATTGGGCCCGGATACGATTTCTACAGACGGGTCCGCCTTGCCGTATCCGTAGAATACTCTCTTTTCATAAACACTGCGGTCAAAGGTATATGTCATATCCGGAACCGTATATGCCACATCCGTACCAGCGGTAATCCGCCCTCCATTGGCAGCTGTTGCCGCAATGGATCTGGCATCCATCAGCGCAACTGAGCTATACTGTTTTTCATTGGGCTTGCTTCCCTCCCGGTTGGGGAAGTTACGTGTTGCGTGACGTATGGAAAATGCCTGATTGGCAGGTGTGTCTCCATAACCGGAGCAGGAACCGCAGATACACGGTTTCATAATCACCCCGGAACTCAATAGAGTTTCGACTGCCCCCGCCCGGGTCAGAGCCAGGTTTACCGGCATGCTGGACGGATAGGCAGTTACATTAAATCCGTTATTTCCAAGACTTTTCCCTTCAAGTATGGCCGCCATTTCCATAAGGTTTTCGTAAAGTCCGCCTGCGCACCCGGCAACACTGCCCTGATCCGCGTAGGGCCTGTGGTTCTTTACCTTATCTTTAAAGGAAAGGGCTCCAATCCCAAACAGCTCATCTGCCTCCTTTTGGACAGAGTCAAATATCTCCTCGGCATGTTCCTGGAACTCATGGATGGTATATACATTGCTGGGGTGGAACGGCATGGCAATCATGGATTGTGCCTTGTTTAAGTCAACTGTAATGATGGTATCATAGTATGCGGTTCCAGAGGCTTTCAGCGGCTTAAAATACGCTGAACGTCCATGGATTCCATAGTAATTTTCAGTCACTTCATCCGTTTCCCATATAGAAGATAGACAAGAACTTTCAACCATCATGGTATCAATATTGCACCGGAAATCCGCAGAAAGATTTTTCATGCCAGGACCGGCGAATTCAATAATCTTATTTCTAACTACTCCATTTTTAAATGTTGCCCCAATAATAGAAAGAGCAATATCTAATGGGCCCACTCCTCTGGGCGGCTTCCCGGTGAGATAGCACAAAACCACCTCCGGCGCCGGAATGTCATATGTTCTTTCCAACAACTGTTTAACAAGCTCCGGCCCGCCTTCGCCAAATCCCATTGTTCCCAACGCGCCATATCTGGAATGGCTGTCAGATCCCAGAATCATGTTTCCGCATTTCACCATTTCTTCTCTGACATATGTATGCATGACCGCCAGATTTTCAGGAACATAGATTCCTCCGTATTTATGAGCTGCTGTCAGTCCAAATACATGGTCATCTTCATTGATGGTTCCTCCTACCGCACAAAGACTATTGTGACAATTGGTCATTGCATAAGGAATGGGAAATCGCTTCATTCCGCTGCTTCTGGCTGTCTGGATAATGCCCACATAGGTCAGGTCCTGGGAAATAAGCGCATCAAAATGAATTTGCATCTGAGCCGGGTCCGGGGATATACTGTGGGAACGAAGAATTTGATACGCAATCGTATTCTCACGCCCGGCCTCAGGAGAGATTTCTCCGCAACTGCAGACATTTCCGTCACGCAGGAAACCTCCGTTTAAATTAATTTGAATCATGTATGCTTCTCCTTTCTGGTATGTAACCATCCTGTTGTTATATATAGCAATTTACGTGCCAATTATTTTTCTTATAAAAGTCATTTAATATCTGCAATAACCATCTTTTAATGTTTGTCATTTTATCTCTTATGTCTTATAATTAGACATATACTGTTTCTAATGTCCTAAATCAAAACCATATAACATAATGAATTTCGAGGTAAAACCATGTATGAAAATGAACTGCTGATTATTTCTGTTTATCCGGGAATGATGAATGACATCAACGCTGTATGCGGCTCTCTCCAGATTAATCCAACCATTTTAGAGTGGGAAATTGCTGAGAATACCTTAATCAGCCATCTGAGAAATATGTTCCGGGAAACTGGCGTTCCTGATGCTATCATCAGCAGAGGCGCAACCGCAAATCTGATAGAGCAGAATATACCGGAAGCAGTCTCTGTGAGAGCAGAACCAGGGGACCTTGAACTTCTGGAAACCTTAAAAGCCGCAAAAAATCACGGTCCGCGGATTGGGCTGCTGATGTTTGAAGATTATCTTAAGAGTTATAACCTTCAGGCAGCAAAAGAACTTCTGGGAATCAACAGTCTGACGCTGTACCCCTTCCGTTCCAGGGAGGATATCATCCGCCTGGTCCGTCAGGGAAGCACTGACGGCATGGATGTACTGGTAGGCGGAGGAACCCTGGCATACCGGACCGGCAATTCATGCGGAATAAAAGTATTACCGGTCTACTCCGGGCAGCATGCGCTGAGAAACGCAGTTAAACAGGCCCTGTCCATCATTGACGCCAGACAGAGGGAAAAACTGCAGTTAAAATGTTTCACCGAGGCTGTCTCCTCAATCACGGAGGGGGTTCTCTCAATTGAAGATGGAAAATTTATCGTAGCCAACAAAGAAATGGGAAATATATTCAAGACAGATGAACAGGCCTTGATTGGAAGAAAGGTTGACAACACGGACGACACTCTGGTTGCCGGATATATCCGGCACTTTCTCACAAACAGCAGGGAGCGGGAAAAAGTCCTGAAAATATTAGGTCAGGACTACTACATTAAAAAAAGCCATTTTGAAGAAAAGGGTAAAAAGAGAATTGTTGCGATATTCCGCAGAGCCCGTGACATCCAGGATCAGGAACAAAGGGTACGGACAGAGATAAGGAATACCGGCTTCTTTGCCAGATACCATTTTTCTGATATTATTGCGGAAAGCGGGATTATGCGGCAGCTTTTGAAAAAGGCAGAAACCTATGCAGCCACAGATGCCAATATATTAATCGGTGGTGACAGCGGTACCGGCAAGGAATTATTGGCACAGAGCATCCATAATGCCAGCAGCAGAGCAAAAGAACCTTTTGTAGCGGTCAACTGCGCTGCAATCCCTGCGACCCTTCTGGAAAGCGAATTATTCGGTTATGAGGAGGGTGCCTTTTCAGGCGCCAGCAAAGGCGGAAAGCGGGGACTGTTCGAGCTTGCCCATAAGGGAACCATTTTTCTGGATGAAATCAATTCCATGCCTTTAGAGCTCCAAAGTGTACTGTTGCGGACGCTCCAGGAAAAAGAAATCCGCAGAATCGGTTCCCAGCGTAATATTTATATTGATATCCGGGTCATTGCCGCCAGCAACAGCGACCTTATGAAAATGATTCGGGAGGAAAAATTCCGTATTGATTTGTATTACAGGCTGAACACCCTCCGCCTGACCCTTCCTTCTCTTGACAAGCGCAGAGAAGACATCCGCCCCCTCGCCATGTCATTTCTTAACCATTACAGCCAGAAATATTCCCTGCCTCTGCCAGCCCTGTCTGAAGACAATTACCGTCTTTTGGAAAGCAGGAACTGGCAGGGGAATATTCGTGAACTCAGAAATGTAATGCAGCGGTATGTCATACTTTCACATGAAGGAGAAAATTCAATCCAGCTATGTTTTGACGAGGATATAGCGACGGAAGCGGCACTGGAACCACAGGATGTAACAAGCTTTGGCACACTGGACGAAATTGAGAAAGCCGTGATTCTTAAACGGCTGAAGCAGAATCAAGGCAATCGAAGGAAGACCGCCCAGGAGTTAGGTATATCTCGGTCCACTCTATGGAAAAAACTTGATAAAATGGAGTTAGACCAGGAAATTACTTCCTACTAATAACTAATCATGCTGCCCGCTACCAGAATTTTACGTTCATCGTCCGTCATGTCTCCGATTGAGAGCGTAATCATCCGGCCCTCTGCCGGAATATATGCCTGCAGGCTGGTTGCTCCAGATACTGCTGTATGATAGTATGAATCATCAAATCCATAGTCCACATTCCTTATGCCATCCTCCATCCCGGCCGTCAATACCTCCGCTACCGCTGTCAACCTGCCTCCTCTGCGGACCGTGGCATCAATGCTTCGGGCATCCATCAGGGCGGAAGCGCTTAACTGTCCCTGGTCCGGCCTGGAAACTTCCCGACTGTAATGATTTCTGCTCACATAGCGTACTGAAATAGTGTTATTAGATGTTATATTCGTACTGCCAAAGCAGGGACCACAAATACAGGAGTGGATGGTTATTCCGGTGCGAATCAACTCCCCCAGAACGCACTGTTTTTCGGCTTCTGAGAGTACGGCCTGACTTGCCGTATAGACTCTCAGAGGCACACCCACCCACTACAGCCTGCTGCACTATAAACCGATGAATTTGTATCTTGTCCCTGAGCGTAAGCGTAAGACCACCGCTACGTACAGCAGCATCCTTTTCTACAGACTCCAAGACATCTTCCAGAAAAGATTCATTCTCGCACAGACTGTGAATTGTAAATACATTGCTGGGATGGAACGAAAGCGCAATCATACTCTCAATTTCTCCCAGGTCGATTTCAATACGGCCATCATATGACGCATCTTTGTCATGTCTTAATTCACAGTAATCCTGAGAGCGTCCATGAACGCTGAACCATTGTTTAACAGACCGGTCCGTTATCCACACGGTGGAAAGACAGGCTACCTCTGTGGTCATGGCGTCAAACCCGAAACGGAAGTCATGCTGAGCTTTTCTATTCCCGGACCCATTATATCCAGAATCTTATTAACTCAAACTCCTGTTTATACAGTAATCTCCATTCTATATCAACAAAAACAGCTGGTGTTCCATGAATCCGGCTCATGTTATGGCAGTCCTTTGCTTTTTGGTTGCCGTGGCATTTGTGGTATCCGATTTCAATGGAATGTATTTGTGCCGGTCCCCTTACATGGGTAAATCCACCTTCAGTTGAGTAGACTTACATTTCAAGTTCATTGATTCCCATACCCTCTTCCGCCTGATTATTGACTGATGTGATGTTTACATATTCACCTATAATGTTTAATGCATCTTCATAACTATTGCAGCCCCCATTTGTAATCTGTTCAACCATTTGCTTAGCTAATCCATCCTGCCCCTGTTCCTTAAGTGTCCGGGACGCAACAGCCATTAAATCAAAGATATTGCCATTAGCCCAGATAAGGGGACAATCCGGTCTTTGTACTGAATCCGAAAAACCGCCCAATTGATTCTCGACATAATCTGACAGCCATGTACTGCCAAACTGCGTACGTGTCCGTATTCGCCATATAGCAAGTCTTCCTACATCTATGCACACACCATCAAAAGTAAATAGTAAATTTGTAAGTCCTTCGTGTTCAAAGACTAATACCTCATGAAGCTCCTTTCTTTGTAGTAATCTATTTATTGGGAAATATAAATAAGGGCTGCCCACACGAACGTGACCCCCCTTATCATTATAATCTATATTTATGCTTCCGTTGCTCCTCCACAACTGGATCCCTGACCAGCCGTACAGCCATAACAATGATTACCAAAACATATTTTCCTAGCCATATAAGGCTTTCCAACCAAATCAAAGATTGTCTCACCCGTTGAAACAGGCAGCTCGGATGCCTGGTTGAAATCACAATCGTAAAGTTTGCCGTCATACCCCACCGACACCTGGTAACGGCACATAAGCCCTTCCACTGTTGACCGGTTAAAAGAACTGCACAGCTTTTGCATGTAGCTGTTCAAATTGCAGCTATTCTGTAGAAAGTGAAAAAATCGCCCTGTGGGATTATTAGTTATTGTAAACAGATGATTAAATACAATTCCATAGTCCTCCAGAAGCTTTACTTTGTATTCTTTCTCCATAGCCCCCTGCGCCGGAGGAAAAAATGCTCCTGCGGGATTATAGACCATGTTCAAAACGAGGTCTTCTTCCCGGCCATATCCCAATGCATTTAACTCCTGGATAACCTTAATCGCCTTGTCGAAACTTCCGTCCCCCCTTACACGGTCCATCACCTTGGCCTGGTAATAGGGAAGAGAACAGACCACCTCTATCTTATAATCTGCATAAAACTTCGGTAAATGTTTATATCCTTCTTCTGTCAGTATTACAAGATTACTGCGTACAATGACATGGCTGCACGTTTTGCAGACTTCTTTCACAAACCACTCAAATTGAGGATTCATTTCCGGCGCTCCGCCTGTGATATCTACCGTCTTGACTTTTTGTTCCCCGCAGACCCGCAGACAAGCCTCCATCACATCACGCTCCATGATTTCCTTACGGTTTGGGCCTGCTTCCACATGGCAATGCTTGCATGAAAGATTACATAACTTCCCCACATTAATCTGGAGCACGTCCAGATTATCTTCTGTATACTGTAAATGTTCCTCAATCCGGCTTTCAAACGCTGGTATGTATTCCATTTGATTCAATTGTTCGATTGACTCATTCATCTCTTATAGCTCCAATTTCTTTATAATATTCTTCATCTGTACACCGTGCACCAATGACGCGCCTCCCCGGATGGCTGCGGCTACATGAACTGCTTCCATCATCTGTTCCGGGCTTACCCCCTTATTTAAACAGTCATTGGCATATGCATCAATACAATAAGGACACTGCACAGTATGAGCTACTGCCAATGCTATCAATGATTTCTCCCTGGCGGTAAGAGTTCCCTCTTCAAACACTGAATGATAGTAATTAAAAAACTTTTCTGCCAGTTTTGGTGATTCCTCACCGATGAAAGCAAACTTTTCCAAATCTTCCGGATTATAATATGTGTCCATCTCTATTCCTCCTTTGTCCGTTGCATCTATATCATCTTCTCCAGTATTTCTATTATGTCCCTTACAACACATGGACAGAAATCGAACAGCAGCCCTTGCTCCAATACCTGTTCCATCTCATCCGCTTTGGAAATGTCGTGTCCCAGCAGCTCTCTGCACATGCAGGATTCATACTTTTCGGCAAACAAACGCTTGAACTCAGACGTCTTTTCACGCATGATTTCTTTTTGTTTCAAATCGTTATTCATACTATGTCCGTACTTGAGACCGATTACCATCAGCGCACCGGTCACCGCTCCGCATGTTTCACCACACTGCATTCCACCGCCAAAACAGGCAGACATCTTCCTGAGAAGGCTTTCCTCCATCTCCAATTCATCTGCAAACCGACCTGCCACTACCTGTGAACAGTCAATTCCCTGCATAAACAGTTCTTTTATTTCCTCTTTTGTCATCTATCCTACCCTTTCCCAAGACCTTTACCAGAATCTTGTCATCATCCTGTTTATCATCGACTTTGCGGTATCCGGTTGTTCATTGCAATCCAGGATTTCTGTCAAAAGGTGCGAGACACCCTGACCACCATTACGTGTCAGGTTCCCTGCACATGATGCGCAATACGTATAGACATTCTCATACCCTTCCCCTGTCACATGGCATGCCATACCTTTGGCAAGCTCCGGCTCCTTTCCTCCTGCGCAACCTCCCAAACCACAGCACTGTGTTCCTTTTATAATATCGGGTTTTTTCTGAAAGAACGGCTCCAGCCATGATACCCACTGTTGTTCTTCCCTGTCCGGGCATGGCAGAAACAAACTTCCCTTCCCATCTACTTTCTGTCCTATTCCGAGTTGTGATAACTTTTCATAAATACTAAGGACCTGTATTTCCAGCTTATCCTTCAGGAAATAATAGCAATTGGGACAGAGCATGACAATTTCCTGTATATCTGCGGCGCGAAGTCTTTCATTAAGCCGCCTGATTATTTTCCCTTCCTGTTCTTTCAGTCCAAGTTCCGAGACCGGTTTGCCGCAACAGTCAAACAGCACTCCCATGTCTGCCTCATTCTTCAGTATTTTGATTAATTTCCTGGTAGTCTCCGGATAAAAAGATGGAAAATTGCACCCTGGAAACAGCACACTCTTGCCTGTCATATGCCGTTTATTCCGGAATATATAATCTTTCTTTTCCAACAACAGCATTGCATATCCTTTTTCCCGGCACTTCCCTCCGTTCTCTTCTACCTCCGTCCGCCGCATATCCAATATAATACCACGTCCGTCAATACCTATCGGACATACCTCAGAACACTTTCCGCATAAGAAGCAATGATATGCGAGTTCTCTCAGTTTAACCGTATCACCGATATCTGCCCCGTACTTTGTCAGGAAGGAACAGTGTTTCTGACAGAGATGACAGTGTATACACTTGTCCCCATCCTTTATCCTAGCTTTCCTGTCCATTGACATCCTCCACTCCCTCTGGCTGGACCACATACTTTTTCTTGAAGTACAATCCCATGCCCATGACTATTACCGCCAGTATGACCGCAATACTGATATAAAGTACCCTGTTTTCCTTATCCGCCAATCCTGATGTTCCTATGGTGTACATGGCTGTCCCCGGCAACATAAAAATCAGTGAGAATATAGAGTAGGTGCTGAACGGGATATCTGTGACACCATATGCAAAATTCTGGAGATTATAGGGGAACAGCGGTACCAGCCTGGTAATCATGAGCACAAACAGTTCATTCTTTCCTGCTTCATCGAAAAGCCACTTTTTAAGGTACCGGTTTTTCATAACTACCGGTTTAATACTATCCTTCAGGAAGAAGCGTCCTGCCAGAAACGCTGCCATGGCTCCTATCATGGTAGCAATGGAACAGCAGATTGTTCCCAATACCGGTCCGAAAAGCAGTCCGGCCAAAACAGCAAAGGTGACTCCAGGAAGAGTTAACGCCACACATCCCACAACCGTAATCACAGTGTACAGGAAAATTGCATTCACCAGATTTTCTTCTGCCATCTGCCTTAGAAGATTCAAACTTCCTGTTCCGCTTAACACGGCCGACCAACCAAATATGTGGTTGCAGGCTAATACAGCTGCTATAATTCCTATGAATAGAATTAGTTTTTTATATGTATGAAACACTGTCTTCATTTCCATCTCCCATTGACGCAAATAAGCGTTGGACTTTTTTAAAGCACAACGCTTATTGTTTTCCTATTACTTATCTGCCCGTCTTATTTTAAAGATATCGCTCAAGCCGATAATTAAAATACCTGCTGCTGTAATAATACATAATATCAGATTAATTCTGGAGAATGGTATTCTTGTCCGATGGATTCCTTCCCGTACCAGTGCTGCCGGTACCACCTTCATCCGTTCAGCCCCATACATGACAAACCCCATCAATGAACAAACAATCAAATTGCCGGCTGTAAAGAGGCTATTAAACACATTTTCCCTTTTCCTGAAAACAAACCATATCACCACGGTTGAAAGGATTAACAATCCCCCAAAAATATATCCGGTATTCACCCTCATCTGCAACCATTCACTCTTAAAACACAGTATGGCAATCGTCATGGCCCATAAATAGCTATTGTAAACAATCCTAAAAAGCTTCATCATAGCAATATTTTATTTTGCCAGGCGGAAAACAACAGTTACCTGGGTACCATCCTCTGGCAGCACATCCTTATCCCCGTAAAACTTGGCAATATCATTCTGTGTGGTTCCTGTAGGCCATGCAGCATCGCTCACAATACCAGTTGCACAGCTGTCCAGACAGAGCACACATCCTGTATTATTTTCTTTGGCGCTCTCAATATTTCCTCCAAACCGTAAATCCATGGTATAGTCTTCTGTACATTTAATGATATCCCGGAATGGAATTTCATCCTGTCCATCCCATTTCACAAAGACATCAAGTTTATCCCCTTCCACAGATTTTCCATTATCTGGTCCTGCTTTCATGTCTGCTGCAGTTAAATTATCACCGGCTTTGGCCCCGATATCGAGCAATGCCTGATAAAACTCCTTCTCATCAGCCAGCCCCCGCAAAACTGCCTTTTCTCCGTTGGAACCACCTTTGTATACAATACCATGTCTGGTTGGTTCCGTAAAATATGTACCATTAACTTCACACAGCATGACAATTTCTTTCTTGTCTTTGTCAACTGTCATGGTTTCCTCTGCTGCCGTCTCCTGGACCTTACTCTCGACTGTATTGCTCTTTCCTCCGCAGGCTGCCAGTGAACATGCCATTGTTGCTGCTGCCATAATTACTGCTAATTTCTTCAATTTCATCACGAAACCTCCATGGTTGATTAGATATTATCTGCAATATCAGCAGATTTATCTGAATTCCTTTTCTTTTGTTTTTCCACATATAACTGCCTGAACAAAACAATAAGTGCTGACAGCGCAAAAAGCAGAAGAAGCGCTGTGACAAACATCTTAGCGCCACCAGTCAGCATACCGCCAACATATGAATAGATAATGGTGGCTGGAAGTTGTCCAATACCGGTGGCAATAAAAAAGCTGCCAAAGGACATGGATGTCAAGCCCGCTGCATAGCTTACGATATCAAAGGAAATGAATGGCAGCAGTCTTGCAATGAGTATGCTGAGACGCCCATGTTTTTCAAAAAAATCATCAATCTGCTTCAAACCAGTCCTGCTGGTAAGCTTCTCTACTGCATCACGCCCCAACAGCCTTGCGATATAAAAACATACTGCCGCCCCTGCCATAGCGCTGGACCACGATAAAATGGCTCCTTTCCACCATCCAAACAGATTTGCATTCGCAAACGTAAGCAGAAACGCAGGTAACGGCGCTGCTATGGACTGCAATATCATCAGCAGGAAGGACACCAGCGCTGCGTAGGCGCCATACGATTCGACAAACCGCCGTACCACAGTAAAATCCCCGCTCGCAAACATCTTAAGAATGTTATTCATTGTAGCATTAACAGGCGGTACAAAAAAATATACCAGTATACCTAACACAATTAGAGCTATGACAACGAATTTCCCTATCTTTCTCGATTTCTTCTTTTCCATATTCGACCCCCTTTCACAAATATTTATCATATTCATTCTAATCATCTGTCGTGCCATTGACCAATGGTTCTTTTCTATACTGTAAGGTCTTGGATAGATTAATTCTATACATTCTGCATTACATATCCCCTCCTGCCATTGTTGATAAGTTGGATGGATTAAATATCAAATCCGAATTCACATCAAAAAAAATTGATATATCTATTGACAACTCGTTATTTCAATCATATAATAATCATATCAATTTTTTTTGATGTGAGGTGGCGCATATGGAGCACAAGTTTACAAATGATGCTAGAATTTTCAAAGCGCTCTGTGATGAAAAGAGACTTACGATTTTAGAACTTTTGCAAAGCGGGGAAAAATGTGCTTGTGTCTTAATTGATAAAATGGACATGGGACAATCCGGACTATCTTACCACATGAAAATTTTATGTGAATCCGGCATTGTTACAAGCAGGCAGGAGGGAAAATGGACTCACTATTCACTCAGTAAATCCGGTAGCGAATATGCATTAAAGCGTTTACGCTGCTTAACTACCCCAAGAGCAGAGGACGTGTCTGAATAAATGGTCATCTTCGGATGGCCTTTATAAGCCCCAATATATCAATTTTTTTTGATATGATATTCACAATGGAAACGGAGGTAATACATTTGGACTCGATACAAACATTTTTTCTATTTATCCAGAATCAAATATTAGGAATGAAATGGTTAAACTCCCTAATAAAAAATCTTTTAACCGCTCTCAACGTAGATGTAGACGGCCGATTGGGCGGAAGCATTCAATTTTTTATTTACGACGTATTGAAAATAACAATCCTCTTATGCTTTTTAATTTTTATTATCTCTTATATACAAAGTTATTTTCCGCCTGAGAGAAGTAAGAAAATATTGGGACGCTTTCATGGCGTTGGTTCTTATATCATTTCAGCTCTGTTAGGTACTGTGACCCCATTTTGTTCCTGTTCATCTATCCCACTCTTTATTGGATTCACGAGTGCCGGTTTACCGCTGGGAGTGACTTTCTCGTTTCTTATTTCCTCGCCAATGGTGGATTTAGGAAGTCTTGTCCTGCTAATGAGCATATTTGGCGCAAAAATTGCAATTGCTTATGTCATAGTCGGCCTGATGATAGCAGTGGCCGGAGGCGCTCTGATTGAAAAGCTTCACATGGAAAAATATGTTGAGGAATTCATTCAATCAGCCAATCATATTGATATGGATGCTCCTACTCTAACCAGAAAAGACCGGTTCTGTTTTGCCAGGGAACAGGTAACGGAAACGTTTAAAAAAGTATTTCCTTACATTTTAGTTGGTGTCGGTATCGGTGCGGCAATCCATAATTGGATTCCTGAAAGCTGGATTCAAACTATACTCGGAAGCAATAATCCCTTTGGTGTTATTCTTGCAACGTTTGTAGGCATTCCCATGTATGCTGATATCTTTGGTACCATTCCCGTTGCAGAAGCTTTGTTAGCAAAAGGGGCTCAGCTTGGCACCATACTTGCTTTCATGATGGCTGTCACAACCTTAAGCCTGCCATCAATGATTATGTTAAAGAAAGCTGTAAAACCTAAACTACTGACTCTGTTCATAGTCATATGCACTACCGGTATTATTCTTGTTGGATATCTATTTAATGTGTTTCATGCATTTTTTATATAATCAATGAAAGGGGTAATAAAATGCAAACTAAAAAGGCGACAAAACTTTATGTAATAACAGGTTTCTTGGGGGCTGGTAAGACTACCTTGTTGTTAAAGCTGCTAGAACACCTGAAAGGGAGCAGGGTTGGTATTATCCAAAATGAATTTGGCAAATTGGGGATTGACGGCGCAATACTGAAAAATGATGATATCCATATGGTTGAAATCAACCGTGGTTCTATTTTCTGTTCCTGTCTGAAACTCTCCTTTGTCAGCGCCCTCAGTGAAATGACACAACATGATTTTGACTACCTGTTCGTAGAAAGTTCAGGCCTGGGAGATCCATCCAATGTTGAAGAAATTCTTGGGGCCGTTGATGCTGTCTCCGGTAAAAGTTATGATTTCTGTGGTGTTATCTGCTTAGTTGATGCAGTAAATTTTATAAATCAACTGACAGATTTAGAGACTGTATACAGACAGCTTAAGCATTGTCATCTTGCCGTCATTACAAAATCTGATTTGGTTGATTCATCAAAAATGGCAGACCTGGAAAAGAAAATAAGAGAAATCAATCCGGTCTGTAGGTTAACCACAAGCATACAAGGTAACATGGATTATAGTTTTTTAGATGATGATTTACTTTTATATCAGTGGGCCGAAAGTGAAGAAACCACCAATACGGAGGAGGCAAAGCCGAAAACCTTATTCATGGAAATATACGAAGCTGTGGATAAGAATCAATTAGTGAAATTTCTAAATGAAATCATTCCAAGCGTATATAGAATTAAGGGTTTCCTTACTGTCAATGGGATTGGGCGGCAGCAAGTTGATGTAGTAGGCACCAAAATTGATTTTAAAGAAAGCAAGGATTCCGGTAATGCTCAATTAGTTTTCATCTCAAAAATAGGGCCAGCAATCATTAAAAACATACTTTCAGCGTGGAATGACAATATAGAAGCTGAAATGAAATTAAAAAATTAGGGAGGCAAAGATGAATATTAAAGTGATAGGTACGGGTTGTGAAAAATGCGATGCACTATATAAAAATGTCCAAACCGCAATCAAAGAATTGGATATTGATGCGGAAATCGAAAAGGTGGAAGACCTGATAGATATTGTAAAATTGGGAGTAATGACTTCCCCCTCATTAATGGTGGATGGAAAACTGGTTATTTCTGGAAGAGTTGCTAAAAAGGAGGAACTTGTCAAACTCTTCCGATAAACACTCATGGTGTTATATTCTTTAGAACGAATTGGTATCTCTTACAAATATGTTCTAACTATAGCTTTATATTTAAAAAAGCCATCTCCTACGTTTAACCAAAATTGCGGGAATGGCTTTTATATTATCTGACACAAACTATTAATTCCAGCCCACCGATTCATCAGTGCATCTAAATTTTTAGTTCTGGAGCATCTTGCTTTAATTCATTCTTCAGCTGCATATTATAATCTGGTTCTTACCCTCACATCCTCCCTTGCTATCGTCTCACCTGGAAAACGAATCCAAAACAAATCTTCACAGCCTTTTTTCGGTATTTCAGGGCCATTTTCAGCCTCAGAACGACTATATCTTATAGTTTTATACTAAGTTCTCGCATTATTCCACGAGCGCTGTCAATATCACCACCTCAATATTCTTCCTATAAAGAACACCAAAACCCTCCATCAATCTTGACAATAGTGTTACACTATGGTACACACTATACAAGGAGGTGGACAATATGGCTGTTTCTAAAAATAACGTGAGAGTACCTATAACAATCCCAAAGGAATTAAAACAGCAGTTAGACGAACTGGCAAAAGAGGATAAGCGTACCTTTTCCAACTTATGCGCTAAGATTCTGTCTGACTATGTTGAGCAAAAAAAGGATGGTGAGTAATCTTTGAGAATCTATATATACAGCCGTAAATCGGTATATACGGGCAAAGGGGAAAGCGTCGAAAACCAGATTGAAATGTGCAGGGAGTATATTTCAGCCAAAATCCCCGAATCAGATAAGGCGGAAATAGTCGTTTATGAAGACGAAGGCTTTTCTGCAAAAAATACGAACAGGCCGCAATTTCAGCAAATGCTCCGTGATATAAAACTAAACAAACCAGAATATGTTGTTTGTTACCGCCTTGACCGTATCAGCCGTAATGTCAGTGACTTTTCTTCTCTGATTGAAGACCTGAACAGCTATAATATTTCATTTGTCTGTATCAAGGAAGAATTCGACACCTCAAAGCCTATGGGAAAGGCCATGATGTACATAGCTTCGGTTTTCGCCCAACTGGAAAGAGAAACGATTGCAGAGCGTGTCCGTGACAATATGCTAATGCTGGCAAGGACCGGACGTTGGCTGGGCGGCACTACCCCCACAGGATTTACCTCTGAAAAGATGCAGGAAATCATCATTGACGGTAAAATCAAGACTTCCTGCAAGCTAAAGGACAATCCGGAGGAACTTAAAACCATCGACTGTATTCTGGAAAAGTTTTTAGAACTTCGGAGCATATCCGGCGTAAGCAAATACTTAATCAAGCAAGGAATCAAATCACGTACGGGGAAAATGTTCTCTCTGTTAGGTATTAAAGAAATACTGCAAAATCCGGTTTACTGTATCGCTGATGAAGACGCATGGGAATACTTTACGGAACATCATTCAGACGTTTGCTTTGAAAAAACCGAGTGTTCCAATAAATATGGTCTGCTGACATATAATAAACGTGATTATAGGAAGAAAAATGCCCCTAGACAGGGTATGGATAAATGGATTGTAGCCATCGGAAAGCACAAGGGGCGTATTTCCGGTAAAAAGTGGGTGGCCATTCAGAACATCTTGAAGGATAACATCCCCACAGGTACGAAACCAGCTGTCATGCATAATGACTATTCCCTGCTGTCCGGCTTAATCTTCTGCGACAAGTGCCAGAGCCGGATGTTCGCAAAGCAGCGAAGCGGCAAAGGCAGCAACCGTGAACTCTACGACTATATTTGTAACAACAAACTACGTGGAGGTTTAAAATTATGTGACTGTCAAAACCTCAATGGACAGCAGGCGGACGATATTGTTTGTGAATACCTCATGCAGTACACGGATGAGAATTCCGGCATCTACAAGCTGCTGGAAAAGCTGAAACAGGATTTACAGGGCCAGACACAAAAAAGTCCCCTATCAGTCATTGATGACAAAATCACCAAATGTAACAGCGAGATGGACAACCTGATTAACACACTGTCACACGGAAACTTAGGCACAGCTTTCATTGAACGTGTAAATGCCAGAATCATGGAACTGGACAAAGAACTGTCTTCCATGAAAGAAGAAAAAAAACGTCTGCAAAAGGATGTCAGCATCATAACTGACAGGGAAATCCAGGTAGATATGCTGTCCACGGCATTATCCAGCTTCAAAGACAACTTCCATACGCTGACGATTGAAGAAAAGCGTACCTTAATCAAGCTGATGGTTAAGAAAATTGTCTGGAATGGAAAAGACCTCCATATTTTTATCGACGGCGAGTAGGGAACTGTCAGCCATCTACTCGTCGTATGGAGCAAAGTTACCCTTTGGGTGGTGGCGCATTTCCCACCCTCATTGCAATTATCTCCATGTTCTTTGTGGGAGTGTCCGGAGGAGCCTTTGACTCCATGCTGTCAGCCCTGCTTCTGACCCTGTTTATTGTTCTGGGTGTGTGCATGACTTTTGTTGTCTCCAAAGGACTTTCCATGACCGTATTAAAGGGAATCCCCTCCTCCTTTACCCTGGAGCTGCCTCCCTACAGGCGTCCCCAGATTGGCAAGGTAATTGTCCGCTCCATCTTTGACCGGACACTGTTCGTGCTGGGAAGGGCTATTGCGGTGGCTGCCCCTGCCGGCCTGTTAATCTGGGTCATGGCAAATGTGCAGGTGGGCGGCATTACCCTGTTAGCCCACTGCTCCGGTTTCCTGGACCCATTTGCAAGGCTTCTGGGCATGGACGGCGTAATTCTCATGGCATTCATCCTGGGACTGCCTGCCAATGAAATTGTCATTCCCATCATTATCATGGCCTATATGGCCCAGGGCAGCCTTCTGGAATTTGACAGTCTGGCGCAGCTGCGGGATTTGCTGGTAAATAACGGCTGGACCTGGATTACCGCTGTCAGTACCATGCTCTTCTCCCTGATGCACTGGCCCTGCACCACCACGCTCCTTACCATCCGCAAGGAATCAGGCAGCTTCAAATGGACTGTCATTTCCTTCCTGGTGCCTACGGTCAGCGGAATCGTACTTTGCTTTGCCTTTGCAAGCGTGGCCCGGATGTTTGTATAGCAAGCGTGGCCCGGATGTTTGTATAAAATGTATTTCCCCGCCGCAAAGGACAGCTGAGCAAAAAGGATGGGACAGCAGCACACATATGCCTGTGCTGCGTCCCATCCTCATTATTTTTTATCAGTTAAATATCATGCCTTACGGATTAATACATTCCGCCCATATCAGGTGCTGCCGGGCCTGCCGGAGCCGGCTCCTTAATATTGGCAACAACAGTCTCTGTTGTCAGCAGTGTGGAGGCAACGCTGGTTGCGTTCTGAAGAGCGCTTCTGGTAACCTTTACAGGATCCAGGATGCCAGCTTCAATCATATCCACATACTCTTCCTTGTAAGCGTCAAAGCCGTGGCCTACAGGAGACTCTTTTACTTTATTTACAACAACGGAGCCTTCCAGTCCTGCGTTGGCTACGATGTGGAACAGAGGAGCTTCCAGAGCCTTTAAGATAATTCTGGCGCCTGTCTTCTCGTCGCCTTCCAGTCCGTCAGCAACGCTCTTTACTTCTCCTGCTGCGTGTACATATGCAGAGCCGCCGCCTGCGATGATGCCTTCCTCAACAGCTGCCCTTGTAGCGTTCAGCGCATCTTCCATGCGAAGCTTTGCTTCCTTCATCTCTGTCTCGGTAGCAGCGCCAACACGGATAACAGCTACGCCGCCTGCCAGCTTGGCCAGACGCTCCTGCAGCTTCTCCCTGTCAAAGTCAGAGGTGGTTTCCTCAATCTGCTTGCGAATCTGGGATACCCTTGCTGCAATGGCATCCTTATCGCCCATGCCGTCAACAATGATGGTGTTCTCCTTCTGAACCTTAACGGATTTTGCACGTCCTAACTGCTCCATGGTTGCATCCTTCAAATCCAGACCCAGTTCCTCGGAGATAACCGTACCGCCTGTGAGGATAGCGATATCCTGCAGCATCTCTTTTCTTCTGTCGCCGTAGCCGGGAGCCTTAACAGCAACTACATTGAATGTGCCTCTCAGCTTGTTTACAATCAGGGTGGTCAGTGCTTCGCCTTCCACATCCTCAGCAATGATGAGAAGTCTTGCGCCCATCTTAACTACCTGCTCTAACAGCGGAAGTAAATCCTGGATATTGGAAATCTTCTTATCAGTAATCAGCACGTATGGGTCGTCTAAATTAGCTTCCATCTTATCCATATCCGTGCACATATAAGCGGACAGGTAACCTCTGTCGAACTGCATACCTTCAACCAGGTCAAGCTCTGTCTTCATGGTCTTGGATTCTTCAATGGTGATAACGCCGTCCTTGGAAACCTTCTCCATAGCGTCTGCTACCATGGTTCCCACTTCGTCATCAGAAGCAGAGATGGCAGCTACTCTTGCAATCTGCTCCTTGCCGTTGATTGGCTTGCTCATCTTCTTGATGGCTTCCACGGCTGCGTCTGTAGCCTTCTTCATTCCCTTTCTCAGGATGATTGGGTTGGCGCCTGCTGCCAGGTTCTTCATGCCTTCGTTTACCATGGCCTGGGCCAGAACAGTTGCTGTGGTGGTACCGTCGCCGGCCACGTCGTTGGTCTTGGAAGCAACTTCCTTAATCAGCTGTGCGCCCATATTCTCATATGGATCCTGCAGCTCGATTTCCTTTGCAATGGTAACGCCGTCGTTTGTAATTAACGGAGCGCCAAAGGACTTATCCAGGACAACGTTGCGTCCTTTCGGTCCAAGGGTAACACGTACTGTATCTGCTAACTGGTTAACGCCTGCTTCCAGTGCCTTGCGGGCCTCTACGCCGTACTTAATCTGCTTTGCCATCTTTCATCAACCTCCAATATTTTATGTTCTACAATGTAATGTCCTGCTGTATTATTTATTATTCTACAACTGCCAGGATATCGTTCTGCTTTACGATAACGTACTTCTCATCCTCAATCTCCACTTCTGTGCCTGAGTACTTGGAGTAGATTACCTTGTCGCCGGCCTTAACCTGCATGGTTACTTCCTTGCCGTCAATAACTCCGCCTGGTCCCACTGCGATGACCTCTGCCTGCTGCGGCTTCTCCTTGGCTGCCCCCGGAAGGACGATGCCTGATTTTGTTGTCTCTTCTGCAACTAACTGCTTTAACACTACCTTGTCAAACAATGGTACTAACTTCATGATTGAATTCCTCCTTACACGATATTCTGATTTTTCTTTCTTGTTTTCTTTTCCTTACTTCTTTCTTTTGCTCACATGATATGTTATATCACCAGTTATTAGCACTGTCAAGAGTTGAGTGCTAATTTCTTTTAATTTTATTGTTTTTTTACAATTTGCTGTTTCTTTTTTTTTCCATTCGTATTACAATAATAACAATAAGGCATAATATGACCCATAGGGGAGCTTTTATGCATCACCATTACAAGAAAGGGGTTTTTGGCATGGCAAAGAAAGGTTGGGGTAAATTCGTAGCATTTGCAGCAGTGACCGGTGCTGTGGCTGCCGGTGTTTCCTACGTACTTCAGTATAAGACATACCACAGGGAGCTGGAAAAGGATTTCCGGGAATTTGAGGATGGCGGCGAGGACAGGACCGATGAGGACGGCACAGAGCGCACCATTGACACACGCAGCCTGGACCGCAATTACATCTCTCTTTCCTCCAGCAAGGACGAATTCAAGGTTGCTGCCAAGGATATGGCCCAGGCAACAAAGAACGTCCTTAAGGATGCCGGAAGCCTGTTATCAGACACTGCCCATGAGGCGGTTTCCGCTGCCGTGGACACGGCCCAGATTGCACTCCAGACCGTGAAGTCCAAGAAAGCGGATTTCATGGATGAGCACTCCAGGGATAAGGATGATGATTCTGATTTATTTGAAGATGAGGGATTTCTGGATGACGACTATGTGGATGAGGACGACCTCTATGATTACCGGCGCATGGACGGCAGTTCCTCCTATGATTCAGGAGACCTTACGGAAGATGATTACGATGACAGCAGCCAGGAGGAAGCGGAAGCAGTCCGCCCCACTGCTATCATTGAGGAAGATACGCTGGATTAGAACAAAACATATCAGCCGGACGGAAACATGTACGGCGGTATAAGGCAATATACAGCAAAAAAGTCCCGGGGACACAAAACCATCATGTCTCCGGGACTTTTCTGCCCCATTCTATTCTTCCCAGGCCAGAAGGTTAATCCATACCGGCTGGTCAGCCAGATTGCCGTCCATGATATAGGCATGGCTGTCATCCTCCTGGGACATCAGCTGGTATTCCCCCTGCTCCTCTATATAAATCCAGCGGTGGTCCAGCTGCACTGTGCCGTCCTTTGTCTCCAGCTTCCAGGTGGATGTCTCCCCCTCCTGGTTCAGGGTGGTATAAGTCACTTCCCCCTCCATCCTGTCACCGGAAAACCTTCCTGTCTTGCACACGTCCCTGGCCTCCCCTTCCGGGCCGGTCTCATAATAGCAGTATCCGGTATGGCCCTGCCCCTCCATCTTTCCGTCCTTCCACAGTCCCTGGGAGTAATCATACCTGGGCGCATCCAGCTCAACCACCTGGAGGGCCGTACATTCCCCTTCCGGCTTTCCATTCTGGAAGGTACCGTAATACAGGGTCTTAGGCATGGTGAGCACCAGACCCATGCCTTCTATGGACCCGCTGAATGACTGGCCGTCATAGAGATACCGTGTTCCGCCCATAGCCTCATAAAACAACGTCATAAGCGTCTCTTCCTCACGGTCCATCACCCGGGCCGCGGTCTCCAAATCCTGTGCCTCCAAGGCTTCCATGATTTCCGCCAGGACCTCTTTCTGGGACTGCGTTACATCCGGCAGTATCTCTATTTCCTCCCCTTTTCTCCGGGCCGGGTCCGCTCCTCCACCTTCCTGTACACCGGCTGCTCCCATTGAAGCGCCTGCCGCACCTGAATCAGCAGCATTCCCCATGAGCCTCCCATTTTCATTCGCTGCAGGTCCTTCCTGACCATACATCCAGCCATATCCACTGTCCGGCCTGCCATAGGCCTGGTCACAGACCCTGCCATGGGCCCTGTCATATTGGCCCCAGCAGGCGCTGATTCCCAGTACCGCTGCAAAGGCAGCCACAGCAGCCAAATCTGTCCATCTATCTTTCATGGCATACCATTCCCTTCCTGTAAACTTATCTCTTAATAATCCATTCAGCCGCCTAACATGTCCAGGCCCTTGCCAGCAGTTCAGTGCCCCTGCGGATTTCTTCCTCGCTGAGACTGGCATATCCCAGCATAACGGTTGAGCCGAACCGGCTCTCCTCCGGCTGTATGAAACATCCCGATATTCCGTATACCTTCACACCCAGGGCAGCCGCCCGGGCCACCAGACCTTCCTCCAGCTCTCCTTTTCTGTGGGTCAGCAGCACGTGAAGCCCTGCATACTCACCCCTGATTAAGAACCTGTCCTCCAGCTCCCTGAGGCCAGCCATCAGCGCATCGTGCTTTCCCTTGTACAGCGCCCTCATCCGGTTTAAATGCCGCTCATAATACCCCTGGGTTATAAACTGGTAGAGAATGTTCTGGTCAATCCTGGATACGGTGGAGAGGTAGTATCCGGCCCGTTCCCGGTATGCCTCCAGCAAATGCTCCGGCAGCACCATAAAGCCCACGCGGATAGCCGGGGCAATGGACTTGGAAAATGTTCCCATATAAATCACACGGCCGCCCCGGTCCATGCCCTGCAGCGCAGGAATAGGCTTTCCCTTGTATCTGAATTCACTGTCATAATCATCCTCAATCAGATACCGGTCCGCGGCGCTGTATGCCCAGGCCAGCAGCTCCTGCCTCCGCTTCACAGGCATGACAATTCCCGTGGGATACTGATGGGAGGGCATCACATAGGCCACATCCGCTCCGCTCCGGGCAAGCCGTTCCACATCCATGCCATAACGGTCCATATCCACCGGAACCACAGGATATCCCTCCCCCTTAAGCACCCTGTAGGCCTGCTTATAAGTGGGATTTTCCATGGCGATTCTCCTTCCGTTTCCCAAAATCTGGGACAGCAGCATCAGAAGATATTCGCTTCCTGCGCCGATGAGAATCTGCTCCGGCCTGCAGTTCACTCCTCTGGCAGAGTGAAGGTAATCTCCTATGGCAGTCCTGAGCGCTCTCTCCCCCTGGGGGTCCCCTGCCGCAAACATTTCCTTGTTGTCATCCACCAGTGTGTTTCTGCTGATTTTCCTCCATGTATTGAAAGGAAAACTGTCCAAATCAATACCTCTGGGAGAAAAATCCACTTCGTAGCAATCCTTCCCTGTGTCGCCCGGCTCCACAAAAGAGCCTCCGCCCTTTTGCCGCACTTCCACCAGCTCTTCTATCTTACACACAAAATAACCCTTGCACGGCAGGGCCTCTATATATCCTTCTGACAGCAGCTGGTCATAGGCCATCTGGGTGGTGCTGCGGCTCAGCCTCAGGTTTTTGGCCAGTATGCGGGTGGAAGGCAGCCGGCTTCCAGCCTCCATCTTTCCCTGGCGGATTTCATTCTTTATGTACTGGTAAATCTGTTCATAAAGAGGGCTGTCTGTCTGACTGTCAAAGGGTACCATCAGTTCCATGTTCCGCTCCTTCCCACCCTTAACTGGCATTATCACTTGTATTCGAAATAAACATTTTAATCATACCAGTTTGCCGGTAATGTGTCAATCTATTTTTGCTTTTATTCAGTTAATTTGCACTATTAGTACAGAGAACAGAGATAATTTTATAATAGTATACTATTTTTTCTGATTTGTACATTGTAATCACAGGTGTGTGGAATTATAATAAAAGTAGGAAGAGAACCGAAAAAACAATTAGGAAAGGATGGATGAACATGAGCGAACAGACTCTGAATATGTTAAGGAAACTATCTCCAAAAAAGGAACATTCACTGGCCTTCCGCTGTTTGATAGGGGCTGTGGCCATTGTACTGCTGACCGTGTTCATACACATCCTGGTCTTCACAGCCATAGAGAGAATCAGTGCGGGAAGGGATGTTCCGGAATGGTACCGGCTGCTTGCAGGCTTATCCGTGGATGCCCTTTATCCCCTGTTCATAGTATCCCTGATGTCCATCATCAAGCGGGTATTCCGCATACCGGTGCACCGTCTGGAACGCAGGGTCTTCAAGTTTACATATCTCTGCCTCGGCCTTATTGCTGCATCCAGAATCAGCATGTATGTGGGGCTCTATGTATTCTTCATGGCTTTGTTTGCAGCAGGCACAGCCATTTATATCATCATTGGCATACGTTTTCTCTACGAGCTTTTTAAATACCGCTTCATATCCTGCCGGTATTATTAGGCATCTGCATCAAAAGGCCAGGGAACCTCTTTCATCAGGTTCCCCGGCCTTTCTTTATCTTGTTTGTGGTTCTATCTGATAACTCTATTTCGGAAGTTTGAATGAGCTCTTCAGGGAAACAATCCGGTTGAACACCGGCTTTTCCGGCGTACTGTCTTTGCAGTCCACGCAGAAAAATCCGTTGCGGACAAACTGATAGCTGTCATAGGCCTTTCCCTCTGCCAGAGCCGGCTCCACATAGCACTCCTTCAGTACAATCAGGGAGTTGGGATTCAGGTTCAGGCTGCCGTCATCATTCAGCTTGCCCTTCTCCTCATCCACAATATTCTCATACAGACGGCATTCCACCTGCCTTGCAGTGGGAACAGCCACCCAGTGGATGGTTCCTTTTACCTTTCGTCCCTCAAAGCCGGAACCGCTCTTTGTCTCCGGGTCATAGGTACCGTGAACCACGGTGACATTGCCGTCAGCGTCCTTTTCACATCCTGTGCACTTCACGAAATATGCCCCCATCAGGCGGACCTCATTGCCGGAGAACATACGGAAATACTTTTTCGGAGGCTCTTCCATGAAATCCTCGCGCTCAATATAAAGCTCCCGGCAAAATGGCACCTTTCTGTCTCCCAGCTCCGGATTTTCCAGATTGTTGGGCACATCCAGCATCTCTGTTTGTCCTTCAGGATAATTGTCAATGACCAGCTTCACCGGATTCAGGATAGCCATCATACGCGGCTTCTTAAGCTTTAAATCCTCGCGGATGCAGTATTCCAGCATGGCATAGTCCACGGAGCTGTTGGCCTTGGATACGCCCACCATCTCCACGAACATCTTAATGGATTCCGGGGTATACCCCCTTCTTCTCAGCGCTGCAATGGACACCAGACGGGGGTCATCCCAGCCGTCCACGATTTTATCCTCCACCAGCTTTTTGATATAACGCTTGCCTGTTATGACATTGGTCAGGTACAGTTTGGCAAACTCAATCTGGCGGGGTGGATTCTCGAACTCGCACTCCTTTACCACCCAGTCATAGAGCGGCCTGTGGTCCTCAAACTCCAGGGTACAGATGGAGTGGGTGATATGTTCAATGGCATCCTCAATGGGATGAGCGAAATCATACATGGGATAGATGCACCACTTATCTCCCGTGTTGTGATGGGACATACGGGCAACACGGTAGATGACCGGGTCTCTCATGTTGATATTGGGGGAAGCCATGTCAATCTTGGCCCTGAGCACCTTCTCTCCATCCTGGTACTTTCCCTCCTTCATCTCCTCGAACAATGCGAGATTCTCCTCCACGGAACGGTTCCTGTAAGGACTCTCCTTGCCCGGTGTGGTGAAATCGCCTCTGTATTCCCTAATCTGGTCCGCTGTCAGGTCACAGACAAATGCCTTGCCCTTCTTAATCAGGAACACGGCGCACTGGTACATCTGGTCAAAATAATTAGACGCAAAGAAAAGCCTGTCCTCAAAATCAGCGCCCAGCCATTTCACGTCATCCATGATGGACTCCACAAATTCAGTCTTCTCTTTTGTCGGGTTTGTATCGTCAAAACGCAGGTTGAACTTGCCGCCGTATTTCTGTGCCAGGCCGTAGTTCAGTAAGATGGACTTGGCATGTCCGATATGCAAATAACCGTTTGGCTCCGGTGGGAAGCGGGTCTGGACATGGTCATAAACACCCTCTGCCAGGTCCTTGTCAATCTCCTGTTCAATGAAATTTCTGGAGATTACCTCCTTTTCCTCAGTTTCCATTACGGTATCCTTGTCTGCCATAATTGTTCCTCCGTTACGTTGCTATTGTGATAAATATAATTATTAATCATATCACAATTATGACATATGGGAAAGGGGGAAAAGAAATTATTTCATACCGGCTGTGAAATACCGGCTATCCGGAAACACGGCTTTATCCATGGAATGGTTGATGTCCCTGAGATGTGCATACAGGGTATCATAAATTCTCATTTTATCCTCGTAAGCCTCATGCCTTTTCATGTCAGGAACAGCCATTCCCTGAGTCCTTACCATGGCTTTTACCGCTGCATCAACTGTATCATAAATACCGTCAGATACCGCGCCCAGGATAGCACCTCCTGCAGCCCCTGTCTGCCCGCATTCCACGCTGTGAATTTCGCATCCCAGGATATCTGCCTTCATTTGTAATATTTCATTCGAAAGTGCTCCCCCTGTGGAAACAATTCTAGTAATTGGTATACCTGCCTTATGCAGACATTTGTATATCCCGCAGAGTTCCATTTGGATTCCTTCCACAATGGCCTGGTATAAATCCTCCCGTCTTGCATCCAATGTAAGCCCCAGTATTGCCCCCCTGGAGCCATCATCCATATAAGGTGTAGCTGCCCCGGAAAAATGGGGCAGTACATAGAGCTGCGTTGGTTCATATTGGATACTGCTATTTAGTTCCCTGAAGCAAGTATTCTGTCTCTCCTTTAATACATCCCTGACGAACCATCTCAAAATTGAACCGGAGGCATTGCTCCAGGCAACCGTATTATACAGCCCTTTCACAGCAGAAGGTTCACAGGAAATATTATATCGTTCTATCCCGGATTCTGTTAAGACGCCTGGTCTCATCATCACCGTAAGCCCTTCTGTTGTCCCAGCTGCATTAACGCACTCTCCCGCTCTGCATACCCCGGCTCCGATTGCATTGGCAATATGGTCATGACAGCCTGCTACTACCAGGCACTTTCCGCCACAGCCTAGTTTACGCCTTATCTCCTGCCGTATACAACCCGCAATATACCCGGCCTGCACAGGCTTTGATACGAGGGAATCCGATAAACCGGCCTGTGTAAACAGGTATTCCGACCAATTACATGTTCTGTAGTCAAACAGCATGGTTCGCGATGCAATAGAATAATCTATAACCGCTTCACCACACAATCTGTATATAATAAAATCCTGAAACGAAAAAATCTTCCAGGTCTTATCAAGTAATCGGGGGAGCTGACCCTTCATCCACAGTATCTTGCTCAGGGAGTACAGGCAATCTGCCGGCAGACCGGTAATCTCCGTTATTGTCCGATTCCCGGTTTCCTGAATAAAACGCCTGCCTTCCTCTCTTCCCCTGACATCCGTACCTGTAATCCCTTTTGTCAGGCACATGCCATCCTTGTCTACGGCAATCACCGACTCCCCCAGGGAGGACACTGTGATGGTCTCCACCTCACACTCCCTGCTTACTGTTTGCAGACAGTTGAGAACTGCTCTCCAGACTGCCTCCGGGTCCAGCTCCCTCCATCCCCTGGCCATACCCTCAAAACCATAGCTGACATACCATATTTTCTTAAGATTTCCCGTTTCATCCATACATACGGCCTTTGTTCCGGATGTTCCTATATCCAGTCCGACAAAATACATATCCTCTTATCCCCTGTTCCGAAACAGCTTAATGGCATACCGGGCCTTTTCCTTCATCAGCTCTCTCGAATACTCACAAATCTCATGAAAATACGGCGGTTTATCAGAAGAGCTGATAAACTGTGTCAGCCTTTTGGAAGGCTCGCAGGCCATATATGTATAATAATTTATCTTACGTATTCCTCCGTCAATGCATGCCCGTGTGTCTTCCTCACTGAGCCCGGAACCGCCATGCATCACCAGAGGCGTGTTCGGCAGGGCTTTTCTGATGGCTCCCAGACGCTCATAATCCATCTCCGGTTTCTCAATATAAATACCATGAACAGAACCAAAGGAAACCACCAGACTGTCCACCTGTGTCTGTTCTACATACCTGGCAGCCTTCTCCGGCTTCGTGAAAAAATATTCCAGTGATTCCCCATCAGGAAGCGCCCTTCCCTGTCCGGTCACATTACTTGGCATCTCACCGTACTCACCTTCAACCGTCACATGAATCTCCCGGCATACATCCACCACTTTTTTTGTCCTTGCTACATTCTCTTCAAACGAAAACCTTGCGAAATCTGCCATGACAGACGTAAATCCAAGACTTAGCGCCTTATAAATATATGCTTCTGTTGTTCCATGGTCCAAATGAAGAGAACAGGGAACCGTGGATTTTTCAGCAGCAACCTTCATCAGCGGTCCCATAAGCTCAATAGGTGCATACGGCTCATGAAGTTGGGCATGGCTTAATATGACTGGAGTCCGTTCCTCCTCAGCAGCCTCCAAAACAGCCCGAAGCATGGTCAGGCTGGTTGTGTTGATGCCTGCCACCGCATAATTATGTTTCATTGCATCCTCTAATAATACTTTGCTGTTAACTAACATATATTTTCCCTCCTGTTCTTCCAGTGAAAGATTTCTTTAAACTCCCCATAAAGCTCGTTGTAGCGTTTTTCATGGGATGGATTAGGAACATACACCTTTTCCATATGGACAAGGCTGTCCGCCCCTTGTTTTAATGTATGGAAAATCCCAAGCGCTTTTCCCGACAAAATCGCGTCTCCTATGACGCCTGTCTCATTTCCGCTGACACTCTCCACCTCTCTGTCCCATATATCGGCTTTAATCTGCATCCAAACAGGAGAAAATGATGCTCCTCCCACAGTTCTAATCATTGGAATGGAAATCCCGTACGTCTCCAGTATTTCCATGTTCATCCGAATATGAAAAGCAGTTCCCTCCATCAGTCCTTTATACAAATCATATTTGGACGTGTCCAGGGTCATGCCGTAGAACATTCCCTTTGATTCCAATGAAAAACAGGGCGTTCCTGATACAGAAAAGTCCGGAATAACAATGATGCCTGAAGGCCCTTCAGATACACGGCTGTCCAGTGTCCGGTAAGTACCACCGTCTCCCAGCTGGTTTCTAAACCATTTTATAAGAGAACCGCTGGTCAGCCCTAGTCCATATGTGGCATATGTGTTGTGAATGACGTATGGAATACAGCTGTAGTTGCATTTCATCATAAAATCCTCACGGCGGGGCCCATCCATTAATACACTGATTGTTTCGCAGCTTCCTGAAACATTTACAGCCGTACTGCCATCTGTCATTCCTGCTCCCAGTGCACAGCACCAGCCATCATGTCCTCCCGTGATTATTTCTGCAGTTTCATTTATACCCAGTTCAGCCGCCAGCCGGGTCCGTATTCTTCCAACAACTGTTCCGGAGGGGTAAACTTCTGACATCAGTCCCATATCCACTCCTGCTGCCTGGAAAATCCGCTCCTCCCACTTCTTTTTCACCACATCAAACGCCATGGTCCTGGCTGCAAGGGAGTGGCTGATTCCTCTTATTCCTGTCAGCATGTATATGATGAAATCTTCATAGAGAAGATATTTCTCTATTCTGTTGTAATAAGACTCATTTTGACGAATCCACATCATTTTTTCAATACTGTACGTTCCATTGGGTACATTACCTGTAGTCTGGTAAATCCACTTTTCTCCCAGTTGCCGCACTAACTCTCGGCTCTCCTTTTGGCCTCTTATATCATTAAACAGAATAGACGGTGCCAAGACCCTGTCCTTTTCATCCAATGCAACCCCGGCCTCTCCAATAGAAGATACGGCAACCCCTTCAACCGGTTCATCAAGCTGAGCGGCAGCATCATGCAAAACCTTTTTTACTTGATTCCAGACCACCCTTCCATCCAATTCATAATACCCGCCATGGGAACTGCAATCGTAATCCTGTCTGGCAAAGGCCAAACGCTTTCCCCGTTCATTGAAAAAAGCACATTTAACTCCGCTGCTTCCTATGTCCAGACCTCCAAATGCCATGAACCCACCCCCTGCTAATCTGAAAACTTGTATCCGTTACTCAAAAGGGAGATTGTTTCTTTTGCCGACTCTGTCATGGCCCTCTTGGCTATCTCTTCTATTTCATGATAATAAAGCGGCCTATCCGGACGTATTGAATTTCTGATAGCATTCTGCGCGCTGGTTGACACTTTTGTATAAACGTTCACTTTACTAAGACCATATGTAATAGCCTTTTGCAGCTCTGAAGGTTCCACCCCTGAGGAACCATGCATGACCAATGCACATTCTGAAGCCTGATGCAGTTTTGTTAAGTGTTCGAAATCAAGGACCGGTTTTGCCACGGTCATGCCATGTACAGTTCCAAATGATACTGTCAGTGCATCTGCGCCTGTCAATTCGATAAAACGGCCTATTTCCTCTGGCTTAGTAAAAAATTCCTTTAGGTCCAAATTGCCTCCTGCCTGTTCTACCATTTCCACATTTGGCATTCTTCCAACCAATCCCTCTACAGAAATTCCAACACTATGGCAGAAGGTAACACACATTTTAACAATTTTCGCATTCTCCTCAAAATCCAAATTTGAGAAATCCGCCATGACAGATGTATACCCTGCCTTAATGGCTTTCATGATATAATCAATACTCGTTCCATGGTCAAGATGCAGGCATACAGGAACTTTGGCCTGCTCCGCCATATGCGCCATAACCGGCCCGAACTTTTCAACCGGCCCATACTCATCATATAACTGGGCCTGTCCAATGATAACAGGGGCATTCATGTCCTCTGCTGCCTGCAGTACAGCTTCGCAGGTATCAATTGTAGGCGTGGTAAAGCCAGCAACTGCATAATGATTGGTTCTGGCGTCATCCAACAATGTTTTTAAATTTACTAGCATCTTTCTCTATCCTTCCTTTCATACTTTATTTGCTGCACGGTTCTTGCGCATGACATCTATGATAACGGATATAGCAACAACAAGACCTTTTACGATTAACTGATAGAAAGAATTCAAATTAATCAGGTTCAATCCATTGTTAATAACTCCTATCATCAACACACCTATCATGGTTCCGCCAATCCGCCCAATACCGCCTGACATGCTTGCGCCTCCCAGGGCTGTGGCAGCAATCGCGTCTAACTCAAAATTCTGTCCAAGAGTCGGGGAACCGGAACCCAGCCTGGCTGTCCAGATGACACCGCAGAATGCCGCGAAAAATCCACCTATCAGATATGGTATCATCTTTATGAGTTTTACGTTAATGCCGGAATACTCAGCCGCCAGCTCGTTCCCTCCAATCGCATACAGATATGTCCCCATTTTTGTCCTGTACATCAGTATGCATATTAAAACCACAAAAAAGGATGAATAAATTACCGCTATGGAAATACCGCCAAACATGGTGGTTGTCCCCAGTCTGGTAAATGCATCCTCGGAGCACCGGACAGGAGCGCCGTTACATATAACCTGACAAAGTCCCCTCCCAATATTCTGAGTGGCCAAGGTTGCAATAAATGCAGGAATCTTTATATGCGCAATTAAAATCCCGTTAATAAGTCCAACAATAAGCCCAATCCCCAGACAGAAAAGAATGACCATCCATATTGGATACCTTCCTGTACCTATCAATGTAGCACACACGATTCCGGCTAATCCTACGGTGGAGCCAACCGATATATCAATCAGACCCAGTATAATTACCATGGTCAGGGCGCATGCCAGCATCATATTCGTAGATACCGACTTCAGAATATTCAGGAAATTATCCTTTGATATAAACTTATCCGACAGCAGGGACACTATGGCACACAGAGCAAGAAGCCCCAATAACGGACCAAGATTCATTTGAAACCATCCAATCACAGGATTCCTATTTTTATTCTTCTGTTTCATCTGCTTTCCTCCCCGCTGCATAATCCATGATTTTCTCCTGGCTGAATTCTGACCGGCTGATTTCTCCTCTGATATGCCCTTCACTCATGATATAAATACGGTCACACATATTGATGACTTCCGGAAGCTCTGATGAAACCAAAATGACAGAAACTCCTTCTCCCGCCAGCTGATTTACAATCCGGTAAATTTCAGATTTGGACCCCACATCAATTCCCCTTGTCGGTTCATCCAATATTATGACTTTAGGCTTATTTGCCAGCCATTTTCCCAAGACCACCTTTTGCTGGTTTCCTCCGCTCAGATTTCCTACCAGCTGTTCTCCTGAGGTTACCTTGATGGAAAATGCATCCACATAATGCTTCACCATCTCGGTTCTTTTTTTCTTATTAACCCTTATGCCCCTGATGATTTCATTCAAGGCTGCCAGCGTCATATTAAATGCAACCGAGTTAATCAGAATCAGCCCCTCATTTTTCCTGTCCTCCGGAATATAAGCAATTCCCGCACGAATGGCATCCCTGGGCCTCCTTATATCTATCTGCTTTCCATCCAAGCAGACACATCCGCTGTCCGTGCTGAGTATACCGAAAATCCCCTTCATGACCTCTGTCCTGCCAGCTCCTACAAGGCCGGAAAAACCCACGATTTCTCCATATCGCGCATAAAAACTCACATCCTTAAACCTGCGTCCGCAGCATAGCTTTTTCACTTCCAGAGAGACGCCGCCAATGGGATTATCTGTTTTAATATAATATTTTGTAAGCTCACGTCCAACCATCATATTTATCAGCTGCTCTGATGTGACGTCCTCAATCCGGCAGGTCTGAATTGTATGCCCGTCCCTCAAAACAGTAACCCGGTCAGCAATTTCATATAATTCCGATATTTTATGGGATATATAAATAATTCCCGCTCCTTTTGCTTTCAGAAGGCCGATGGTTTTAAACAGCAAATCCACTTCATGGTCTGATAAAGATGATGTAGGTTCATCCATGACTATAATTCTGGCCTCAGTGGAAACAGCCTTCATGATTTCCACCAGCTGCTGCATGCCGATTGAAAGGTCTTGTATCAGTGTGTCGGGCGACAGATTTAAACCAAATTCCCGAATGATTTTATTTGTCTCTTCATACATCTGCTTCTTGTCCAGAAATCCCGTCTTGTTTTTCAGTTCCCTGCCAAGAAACATATTCTCAGCAATCGTACGAAACGGTACCAGGACAATCTCCTGATGAATAATCCGAATCTCATTCCTCTGCGCATCCATGACAGAGTTTACTTTCACTTCTTTTCCCTGTAGAAGAATAGTCCCGCTGTCTGCTGTATAAATTCCTCCAAGTATTTTAATCAGGGTGGACTTACCTGCGCCATTCTCACCCAGCAGCGCATGTACTTCCCCTTCTTTCAAATCCAGATTAACCTGGTCAAGGACCTTCACTCCGGGAAATGATTTGCAGATATCCTGCATTTCCAAAAGAAACTTATCCGCCATACTATATCACATCCTTTTAAGCAAAAGGGCCGACGATGCGGCCCTTTCTGCACTATCTAACCGATTCGGCCATTAAGGAATACCAACATAGCCTCTTTCACCTTTTCCTCCATGATTTCCATTGCCAGTTTAGCCAGTCTCCCATAATGCACCGGGGTCCCGTCAGCCTGCTGGATGACATCCAGCAGAACCGGTGCCGGAGCTGTGTCCATGGCCGTAAAATAATTAATTTTTCTGATACCTGCATCAATGGCATGACGGGTCTGTTCCTTTCCCGTACCGGACCCGCCGTGCATTACGAGAGCTGTCTTTTCCGGTGTGGCTCTTCTAATCTGTTCTACCCGTCCGATATCCAGATGAGGTTCCCCTTCATAACTGCCATGAACCGTTCCAAAGGAAATTGCCAATGCATCCACTCCTGTCTGTTCTGCAAACAGAGCTGCTTCCCGGGGATTTGTAAAATATGCTTCCATATTACTCAAATCGCTTTTTTCCTTACCATTTGCACAGCCGGCCATATTATTGGGCATGGCCCCTATTTCTGCTTCCACGGAAATTCCAAGGGGATGGGCCAGTTCTGCAAACTGTTTTACCCTGTGTATATTTGTTTCCAAAGGCAAAGATGAACAATCATACATGATGGATGTAAAACCTAGGCGGATTGCTTTCATCAGATATGGAAAGGTTTCTCCGTGGTCAATATGTACGGCTACCGGTATCCTTGCATTTCTTGCATATTCCACCATCAACGGTGCTATAACCTCAATGGGAATTACCTCTTCTTCATTCTCGGCATGGTTCAGGACAACAGGCGCGCCTAATACCTCAGCAGCCCGTATAACGGCCCTCAGGGTTTCCAGAGTGGGCGTATTAAAAGAGCCGACGGCATATTTGTGCTGTTCACAGTCCTGTAAAATATCCTTTAAATTAACCAGCATATAACATCTCCTTTACTGCCATCCGTCAATTCCATATTCCTGTACGTTTTCTGCTGTGATGCTGAATGCCTCTATGGATGTATTGAATTCAACCTTCTCCCCTTTTATTAACTTAAAGCAGTTCTCCGCCCCAATTCTTCCTATTCCCAGAGGCGACTGGCCTGATGACTGTACAAATCCGTCTTTTCCCAGAACTGCCTTGGCATCCGGCGACCCGTCTTTACCGTAAACAGCAATCTCTCCTGCTTTTCCTGCTTCTTTAATGGCCTGAATCACACCAAATGCCGATTGGTCATTTACGCAGTAGAACAGGTCGATATCATCGTGAGCCTGGAGTATGTCTGTTGCCTGCGTAAAAGACTGTTCCATGTTTCCCTTTCCATCTGCCTCTGCTACATTGACATATGCCTCAGGGTTCTTTGCATGTTCCTTGATTGCATCCCAGAATGCATTTACTGTAACGATGCATGATTCAGATGTGGGTGAATGCATGATGCCGATTTTAGCTCCATCCGGAAAACGTTCCACCACATCCTGTCCCGATACATAGCCCAGTCCATAATTGTCCGATGCCACAATTGCATCAACCACGTCGTAATCATTTTCATTTACCACATTATCAATATTTACCACATAAACGCCTGCATCTTTACATGCCTGCATAATATTACGGCTGCCTGCCGAGTCCACAGGTATGAACAGAAGGGCTTTTATCCCCATGCTAATCATGTCATCAATCTGGGCTGCCTGCACTGAGGCATCCATCTGCGGGTCGAATTTAACCAGTTCCGCACCGTTTTCAGCCACTACTTCCTCTATGGCGCTTCCTACTGCCGAGAAATAGGGATTAACCATTGTCATGGGTGAATATCCTATAAGTATCTTCTCTTCTGTTTCTCCCTCTGCCTCCGTTTCCTTATCAGCTTCTTCCTTCCCGGAGGTTTCTGCTGCTGACTCTGCTGCTGGTTTTACAGCTTCCGTCTCCTGTTTTTCTGTTGTTTCTTTTGACCCCTCCTGCCCCGAGCACGCGGTCAGTACCATAACAAGTAACAATCCCATAGCCAAATGTTTGAATCTTCTCATTTTCTACCTCCCGTACCTTCTTATAAATTATCTGTCTGTTGTATGTTACATTCTCAGTTTATCATTAAAATATCGTAATTTCAACATATCTGACTATTTTTACTATCATATACGATATAAATATCATATAATTTTAATTTATATGATATTTAGTTCCATATTTTTTATTTGTTATTGCATTTACAATATATTTATGATAAGTTAGCAATGAGATGATTTATTATGCATTTTCACGAGGGGGTGATGCCATGCGTTCATCTAATGAAGCAGTGTCGCAGAGAAGGGATAAGATTTTAGATTATATATCAACAACAGGGAGAACCTCGACCGAGCTTGTAGCAAAAGAGTTCGGGGTGTCTGTCATGACTGCACGCAGAGACCTGTTATATCTCATGGAGAAACGGCTAATCAGCAAGTCTTCCTCTGGTCTATTCAAAGTAGATAACAATACCGTGTTTATGAAAGACTTTAACTTCCGGCTCAAACACCATCTGCCGGAAAAGCAGGCCATTGCCAGGGAATGTCTGAAATTAATTAAGGATGGGGATTTAATTGGTACGGACGCGAGTACAAGCGTTCTGATGCTCTGCAAGATGCTTCCCCCGGAATACAAGCTGACCTTGGTAACCCTGAGCCAGGTTCTTCCCATCGTAATGGAAAACCATCCAAATGCAACCGTGGTATCTACTGGCGGAATCAGTCTTAAGGGGCATGCATCCTATGTTGGCTCCATAGCCATATCCACCTTATCCACCTTTCATTTTGACAAAAGCTTTCTTTCTACCAGTGCATTTGATCCTGCCCTGGGATTATGCGATTATTCAGAAGAATTGAACAACAAGTCCAAGCTAATTGAGCAATCCAATGAAAGCTACCTGTTATGCGACAGCTCTAAATTTGAGAAGAAGTCTCTCCATTACCTGTTCATCCCCGCTAACATAACAGCAATCATTACCGACTGGAAAATCTCCCAGGAGAAGCTGGATAACCTTCGCCGTCACAATTACCATGTGATTGTGGCCCCAGAACTATAGAAAAATGGATTAAAGTCTGCTATACTATATCAATGTGTTAAAACTGTACAACTATGAGGAGATTTACCGAACCATGAAAAAAGCAGCTAAATTCGCACTGATAAAAACCATTCCCATTTTTCTGGGCTACATATTCCTGGGAATCGCCTTTGGACTCCTGTTGCAGAAATCCGGTTTAGGCGTGTTCTGGGCCTTTCTCATCAGTACCCTGGTCTATGCAGGTTCCATGCAGTTTGCCCTGGTTGGCATTCTCACCGGCGGCTTAAGCTATGTGACCACGGCCGTCATGACCCTGTTCATCAACAGCCGCCATGCATTTTACGGCCTGACCTTCATCCAGCGTTTCAAGGAAATGAAAAAAACCTATCCTTACATGGTATTTTCCCTGACAGATGAAACGTATTCCCTGTTGTGTTCCATGGCCCGTCCATCTGATTTTACGGACAGGGAATGGAAGGCGGCCACGTTTTTTACCGCACTTTTTGACCAGTGCTACTGGGTAGCCGGGTCAGTTCTGGGCGCTCTTATGGGTGAGCTCATTACCTTTGACACCACGGGCATTGATTTTGCCATGACCGCCCTGTTCGTGGTCATCTGTGTGGACCAGTGGAAAGCAGCCAGGACCCATATACCGGCTGTCACAGGTTTTATATGCGGTGCCCTGTTCCTGGTGCTTATCCGTTCTTCCAATTTCATCCTGCCCGCCCTGGCAGCTGCCGTAGCCATCCTGCTGTTCCTGCGCAGGAACGTGGAACAGAAAATGGAGGAGGATTAAACCATGATTCATTCAAATTACGTACTGATTACCATCCTAATCTGCGCCCTGTGCACCCAGGTTACCCGCTGGCTTCCCTTCCTGCTCTTTGGCGGCAAAAAGGAGGTGCCCAAGCTGGTCCGCTATCTGGGAACCATTCTCCCGGCAGCCATCATGGCCGTGCTGGTGGTCTACTGCCTGAAAGGAATCACACCCCTGGCCTACCCCTACGGACTGCCGGAGCTTATATCCGTCGGTGTGGTGGTGGGACTCCACCTCTGGAAGAAAAATACCCTGGCCAGCATTGCGCTGGGGACAGTGTGCTATATGCTGCTGGTGCAGATGGTTTTTTAGCAGGCACACGCCGGAGTTCTGACAATACACCTATGGATTTCTGACGGCAGCATCCAACTGCCCGGATATCCATCCCGCAACAAGACATATTAAAAAGCCTATCCACTCTGCATTGAAGTGAATAGGCTTTTCTGCATGGTCTTTTCCCATACAATCAACTGTTTGTCTCTTCCATGTTCCCATTTCCAGGGCCGGCTTTGTTCCCGTCCTCATGGCTGCCCTCATTCCCGTCATCCAATACAGGCCGGATACTTCCGTCCTTCACCAGGCCGATGAAAACCAGCACCAGCTCCGGGTCAAACTGTGTGCCCGCGCCCCGCTCCAGCTCATTTACTGCAAATTCCACAGACATGCTGGGCTTATAGCTGCGCTTGGATACCATGGCGTCAAAGGAATCCGCTATACACAGGATTCTGGCGGCCAGAGGAATATCCTTCCCCGCAATACGCCTGGGGTATCCCCTTCCGTCATACCGCTCATGGTGGCCCAGAACCGCGGGAATAACGTAATCCATGGAGGGAAGATGGCGTATGATTTCAACGGATGCCTCCACATGCCGTTTCATGGTACTGTACTCCTCGTCCGTCAGTTTTCCGGTCTTGTTCAGGATGTTTTCCGGTATCCCTATTTTTCCAATATCATGGAGCAGGGCTGATTCCTTCAGTATCTCCTGGTACTCCTCGCTGGTTTTCAGGGCCTGTCCCATGGCATGGGCATAGTAGGCCACATTTTTGGAATGCTGGAATGTATAGTGGTCCTTTGCATCAATGGCAGCTGTCAGGGCATAGATGGTTGGCGCATATTCAGAATACATGCTCCGGTGCTTCTTAGCCAGCCCCTCATCCGTGTCCCTCACCCCGATGATTCCGTCTGAGTACACCCGGATTCCATTCTTCCCGGAACGCTTCACATGGTATACGGCGCAGTCTGCATTGGATATCAGCTCGTTCATGGACGCTGCCGCATACGGCGCCGCGCAGATTCCGCAGCTGACAGTCAGTGGTTTTAAGTACGTATCCGTACAGTCCAGGTTCATGTTCTGAATCTGCCTTGAAATGTTCTCCGCCAGATTCTGGGCTGAATAGATATCATAATCCGGCAGGACAACAGCAAACTCCTTGCCGCTGTAGCGTCCGCAGTATCCATTGTCCCCCACGGTTCCCTGTATGATGCGCGCTATATGCACCAGGGCCTTATCCCCCTCATGATTGCCGTAAAGCTGGTTGTACAGCTTAAAATCATCCACATTGAAAATAACCAGGGCCAGGGAGGTGCGCCTGCATTTTTCGTAACTCTCCTCCAGGGTCTCGCAGAAATACTTCCTGTTTAAAAGTCCGGTGAGCTCGTCTGTCCTGGCTTCCTCATATGCCTTTTCATAGAGCCTGGAGTTCTTCACCGCAATGGAGCTTACTGATTCAATGGAGTTAAGGAATATAATGTCCTCCTCGGAATATCCCCTGGCCCGCATCTTCCCGCGCTTCTCCTTGCCTCCCATAAGCACCAGGCCCGCCAGGTCATCCCCATCCTTAAGAGGCAGGATGCACTCAATCTTAAGGACCTCCATCTGGTATTTTTCTTCCTCCCACATGGACTTGTATTCCACGGTCCTGCGGAAGTCCTTAAGCAGCAGGCAGGAATCATGGCTTTTTAGCCAGTTGATAAGGGGTGCGCTGCCTGCCAGGGAAAAATTTTTGTCATCCAGGGGACTGCTGCTGAACACTGCCGGATAATTCCCCTGAGAATCCTTGATGCAGATATAAATCTTCCTTGTGTGCAGGGAACTTCCTATGACGTTCACCAGAGCATTGAGGATTTCAGTCAGCCTGAGGGACTGGGACACAATAGCCGTGTATTCGCTGAGCCGCTCTGTCTGGCTCACCTCCTCCTTGATAAAAATCCGGTCAAAAAATCCCTTGGCCACAATGTAAATCAGCAGTGTGACCATCATGGTCATGGTGGCCACAATCATGACGCTGAACGGCGCCAGCATCGGTATATCCTGGCGGATGATGCCGTCCAGGGTCTGGGCCACATTGTAAAAAGCCAGAGCGCTTACCGCCATGGCAATGATGTAGCAGTTGCCTCTGGATACCAAAAGGGTCATGCGGAACACATGCCTGGAATAAAGCGTATAAAACATTACCCCTGCATTCAGCACTCCTGACAGGATATCAATGGGAAATCCATTGAACAGCGGCACAGCCATATTGCCTGCAAAAAGCAGAAAGATGCCTGACAGCAGCGGAACCACCTTGGCCCTCAGCGCCCTGTTTTTCCGGCTGTTCCAAATAATGGCCGCCGTATGTATGATAACCAGAAAACAGAGTCCGTATATGATGCTGGCGCGCCAGTTCATATGGTAGACAAACACAGCATTAGCCCCGTTCCACTCAATCATGGGCGGCCGGACCAGGTTTCTGGTCCATATATTGTAGAGATTCACCAGCAGGATAAGAACCATCCACATCCTGTGGGAACTTTTCGCCTTATGGCCGCAGAAATCCCTGATAAAACAGAAAAATGCATACGGAACCAGACAGATTCCCGCCAGGGAAAGATGGAACCACAGCTCATAGGACGGCCAGGCCCTAAGCCTCATCAAAAGGGAGCCGCCGGTCCACAGAATCATGGCGCCCAGCACAGCAATAAAGTCACGAATCAGCCGTGACTTCTTAGCCGACATAAAAGCCAGCATAAGAAAGGTATAGAAATATAAAGCTGTTATGGATATAAAAACATAGCTTCTCATACAATCAGTATCTCCTGCGCCCGTCAAAGGTTGCCTGTATCTTTAACATTTCCTGTATATCATGGATGGATGGGTTAATATGCCTCAGTGTCTTTCCTGTCTTTTCCCGGTAGGATGCAAAGGTACCGCACCGCAGGATGGTTATCTCCAGGGGGTCCATCCCCAGAATCCGCTTCAGGTCATGGTAATCCTGGTCCACATATTTAAAATAGATGGTTAAATGTTCCTTCAGAAGTTCCCGGCTCACAGCCCGGTTTACCACACAGCCAGGCGCCAGCTCCACGTACATGTGAAGATAGGGCCTCCCCCTGTCCTCCGTAAACTCCTTTAATGCTGCCCAGTCCGTCACATCGATTCCCGACAGGCTGATGACATTCTCAATGGAATTTTCCGAAATCCTTGTAAAGCCGGCAATATCAATGATATCCGGCACCCGGTCTATGTACTCAAACCTGGGAATCCGGGTTTCATCCTCCTTGCTGGAGAGCCCCAGGCATCGGTAGACATCCCCTACCCTGTACCGGGCAAACGCCCCGCCCTTCAGCACAGTGAGAACAATCTCATATACCTCCCCGGCTGCCACCTCGTCCATGCATATGGTCCTGGGAATATAGGAGGGGTCGTCCAGATTCTTATACATTTCCGTCTCCGGTATGAATTCATAGAAACATGCATCCGGAAAAAAATACAGTCCGTTGCGGTTCCAAGTCTCTGTCCCGATGAAGCTGGGTTCTGTCCCTGCAAACACTTCCACCGGCCTGATGCCCCACAGCTCCTCCAGGTCATCTTTATAACAGCGGTTATCTGTTCCCGCACACAGAAATCCCTTTAGTTTGAACAGGTCCTTGGGCATCAGCCCCCGGCCTTCCCTCTCACACCTTTTCTTAGCCTTAAGGTAGCGCAGTGTCATGGAAGGGGGTATGGTAAACATTTTTTTCAGGGTGGACCCGCCCTTCCTGCCGTTCTCAGACAGGCTGGCTATGCTCATGCTCACAAAATAGGCCACGCTGCCCATGCCGAAAAAGAAATCAATTCCCTTCCCCAGCCCCATCTTAAATCCTTTTTTATTCCGCTCGGAAAACGTCATGTTCACAGCCTCGTCCACCGGAGGCAGGAACTCTATGTGGAGTTCATCCGACAATCCCAGGGGAATCAGGCCCGTGATATAGGGCAGCGGCGCCAGTCCATACAGAAATGTATCGCCGATTCCGATATCAAAGTTCCCCCTTCCCTTGCTGGTGGCCATCATCAGACAGGTCAGGATATTATTCTTATAAGTCTTCAGCATGCCGCTGGTATAGGGAGCCACCTTGATGGGATGCTTTCCTCCCTCCCAGGTGGTCTGTATCCATATGATTGGTTTATCAGGAAGCATGTCCTCCTTCTTCAAAAGAAGGACATCCGCATAATCCTCATAGGTGGTCAGCGGAACCATGGCCCGGAACTCATCTATGTTCTCCGGCCTCTTATCCTTTAGAATCTTCTTTCCAAGAGGGCTGGCGCACCACAGCCCAATCTGCTCCTCCAAAAGCCTTCTCTGGATTTTCATATAAGACGCCATATCCAGGTCCAGAAAACCGCAGTATTCCTGCCATATCCTGTCATATTCCTGATTGGTCAGTTTTTCCTCAAATGTCATGCCAATTCACCGCCTTTTCCACAGTCTGGGTAGTAAAAATGGTACCTGTTCCTGGTAATCCCTGTAGTCAGAAAACTCCTCTACAAATATAAGCCTGTCCTGATACCAGGCATACAGAAGGTTCAGAAAAGAAAGACAAAGACTGAGCATCACCCGGTTTGGATTTCCGGTGGACAGGCCCATGCAGAAAAAGCAGCCGAAAAACCACCAAATACCCGGATGACGGCACCAGCCATACATACCGGAACGGCAGACCTTGTGCCGGTCCGCCTCCTGACAGTAAGTACTGTCAAAGGGCAATGCAAAATACAGTGTATAAATCAGCATTGCCAGAAAAAATGCCCCCGGAAGGAGCCATACAGACGGTTCCTTAATCCCCGGTGAAACACTGGTATATACCATCCTTCCTCCCACCGCAGCCAGCAGCAGGTTCCCTGCTGCAAACAATGGAGCAAACCAATTCTTTTTCAGAAAAACCCGGTTCCAGTCATATAGGAAAAACATCCCAAAGGCCCCTATCCCAAAGACCCAATCCAGCATCTATATCCCCCCTGCCCGATAAAAAAGGGAGTCCGTACTCTTCATAAATCCAGACTCCCAGCCGTATCTAAAATAAATCCTCCCATCTGTTGTCAACCTTTGGGAAATTATGTAATGTATCATGTAAATAGTAACTATTTGCCGAATAGAATAGATTTTACCATAAATATACCGAAAAAGGAAGGGATTTGACCGGATATTATTTATCTTTTCTCATAAATTATTAGGTTATTTTGTAATCATCCAAAATTTGTTGTTTTTTAGGTACAATTATCCTCCCCTCGCCTGTTTATAAATACTCGGGGGTGGATTGGCATCAGAGAACCTGATTGCAAAAGCACTATAATCTAAGTGTCTACAAGTGTCTGCAGCCTGTTTGATACAAAAAAAATGGAAACCACTGTAAAATCAATGGTTTCCACTCTTTTCTGAAAGCTGCTGACGGGAATCGGACCCGTGACCTCCGCACTACCAATGCGACGCTCTACCGACTGAGCCACAGCAGCTTATCCTGTTTTGGTATCGCTCACGCGAACCTTGTATATATTATCATGCCCCTATGGTTTTGTCAACAATAATTTTCAAATTTTTCAAAACAATTCTTTCCGGCACACATGAAGGACCGCGCCTTTATACCGGTCCTTCATGCTCTCAGTCATCAGAAAATCCCGTCATACCCTTCCCGCAGCGTATCACAGGAGCGTCCCAGCTTTTCCAGCTCCTCTGGCGTCAGGGACAGGGGCAGAACCCTCTGCACCCCGTTCTGGTTTATGATACAGGGTACGCCGGCGAATACGTCCATCTGGCCGTACTCCCCCCGCAGCATGGCGGATACGGTAAGCACGCTGTGCTCATCTCCCAGAATGGCCTTGGTTATTCTGGTCAGAGCCATGCCGATGCCGTAATAGGTGGCATTCTTGGCCTCTATGATTTTGTAGGCAGCGGTACGCACCTCTTCCTCAATTTCATCAAACCGTTTCCGGCTTACTGCTTCCCCATTTTCCCCGCATAGTTCCAGTATGGGCTTGGTGGCCAGCAGCGCCTGGCTCCAGGGCACGAACTCGCTGTCCCCGTGCTCTCCCATAACATAGGCGTGGACGTTCCTGGGATCTGCCTTCAGATAGTCGCCTAACAGGTATCTTAGCCTGGCCGTGTCCAGGGCGGTTCCTGTTCCCAGCACCCGTCTCGGATTAAAGCCTGACAGGGTGCAGGTAATTCTGGTCATGATGTCAACCGGGTTGGTTGCCACCAGGAACAAACCATTGAATCCCGATGAGGTAACAGGCTCAATGATGGAACGGAACACCTCTGCATTCCTTTTCAGAAGGTCCAGACGGGTCTCCCCCTGCTTCTGGGCCACTCCGGCGCAGATGACCACGATATCCGCATCCCTGCAGTCATCGTACTCCCCTGCATATATGGTCATGCTGGAATTGGCAAATGCCAGGCCGTGGTTTAAATCCATGGCCTCCCCCTCAGCCCTTTTCTTGTTTACGTCTATAAGCACCAGCTCATCACATACCGACTGATTCAAAAGACAGTAGGCATAGCTCATGCCCACCATTCCAGTTCCTACGATTACCACTTTCCTCTTGTCTGCTCTCACGTGCTGCTCCTTTCCCGCTGTCCCGGTCTGCTGTTCATATCCATAGTATATCTGTAAAACCTGTGTCTTATTCCCACTGGTTTAACAGCCAGTTTTTCCGGGACTTCCATCCGGCTCTCCGGTTACCTGGCCAGCTTCTTTTCCATGAGCTCGCTGTTGCTGCTGTAAGCCACGGCATTTTCACGGGAAATCACACCGTCGCGGTATAATTTTATAAGGCTGTTATCCATGGATATCATGCCTTCCTCCTGGGAGGTGGCAATGATTCCGTCTATCTGGTGAATCTTGGATTCACGAATCATATTGCGGATTGCATTGTTTAAAAACATGATTTCAAAGGCTGGCTGCACACCGCCGTCCACAGTTGGTATGAGCTGCTGGGATATGACTGCATCCAGCACCATGGCCAGCTGGGTCCTTATCTGCTGCTGCTGATTGGGAGGAAACGCATCAATGACACGGTCAATGGTATTGGCTGCGCCAACAGTATGCAGAGTGGAAAGTATCAGATGGCCTGTCTCCGCCGCTGTCATGGCTATGCTGATGGTTTCATAATCCCTCATCTCTCCCAGCAGGATAACATCCGGCGCCTGGCGCAGGGATGCCCTCAGGCCGGTGACATAGCTGTCCGTATCCGTGACAATCTCCCTCTGGGTTACCACGCTCTGTTTATGCCTGTGCAGGTATTCAATGGGGTCCTCCAATGTGATGACATGGGCGTTCCTGGTGCTGTTGATTTCGTCGATGATACAGGCCAGGGTGGTGCTTTTGCCGCTGCCTGCCGGTCCGGTCACCAGGACCATCCCCTTGGTAAGCCTGGATACGCCGATGATGCTCTCCGGCAAATGGAGCTGGCCCGCATCCGGCAGTTCAAAACGCACCACCCGGATGATTCCTGCCAGGGAGCCTCTCTGGCGGAACACACTGGCCCTGAAACGGGAAACACCCGGGATGGCAAAGGAAAAATCATCATCGCCGTGGGACTGGACCTTTTCCATGCCGCGGTTCTTTGCCAGGCCGTATATCTCCGTAATCATCTTGTCCATCTCGTCGGGCATGATTCGGTTATCACCCTGATAGATAATCCGGCCGCCAATCTTATAGGAGAAGGGCATGCCTGGAATAAGAAATATGTCGGCCGCATTCTGCTCCACGGCCGATGTAAGCAATTCCATCACATTCATCTGTTTTGCTCCTTTTGCCTCTGTTTTATTCCTGGGATGGGGCTGCTCCGCCCCACACAGGCATTGAATTATCTATTTCATACTCATCACTGGCATATACATACCATGATTTTATATCGTAATGCTGTTCCCCGCACATAAGGACCAGTTCAATGTGCAGGGACTGTCCCCTGTCCATGGGGATGTCCGTGGAAATAAGGCCGGTCTCCCTGTCATAGAGGTCCCCCAGCCTGTCCTTGATATCCAGGCTGCACTGGGTGGAATCCTTTCCCTCACCCATTTCCTCTGTCAGGACCTGGTCCACTTCCTTAAGCCACTGCTGCCCGCTGCTGTCCGCCTGGTAATATGCCCGGACCGCGTCCCCGTTGCGTTTGGCAAGCTTTAAATCACCCTGGGCACTGCTTAAGGACAGCAGTCCGAAGGTAGCCATGCACAGAACGATGAAAATAAGAATCAGGGACGATGCCCCTATATTCACTTTATTCCTGGATGCCTCTCCTGCCATCTGTCTTTCCTTTCCCGTGTTTCATACTTTCCCGCCCTGCCGGCTGCCGTGTATTTTGTATTCTATACACTGCTGCCGGCTGCATATGTCTCTGTCTGCAGGCGGTAGAGCAGCTTTCCCTTATCAGCGTCTCTTCCATAACGCATGATAAGTATGTCAGCCCGCTTCATGCCGTCCACTGTTCCTGTGTATATGACGCCCAGAAAAGCCGGTTCACTGCCTGCCTCTGTTTCCTCCCAGCTGCTGTCCCAGTACATGGTATGTATGCCGTCGTAGCCTTCACTTTTAACCAGCTCCTGGTTCCATTCAGACTGCTCCTGGTTTTCACCATCAGCAGATGCCAGGTGTTCCCATATATTCCGGTCCGGCAGCATTTCTGACCACGTAAGGGTCTGTCCCGCCTTTAGCTCCTCGGCCAGGCTCTGGGCTTTTAGCACCGCCTGATTCATGTCCCTGGCATCTTTGCTAATGCTGTCAGCCTTTACAAATACCAGAACACATATACTGGCGCAGATAATGAAGAACCCAACCACCGCCAGCATTTCCATTAAAAATGGCCCCGAACCGGACCCGCTTTTCCTATTCATCCGTCTCAAGTCCTCCGCTCCGCAGGGAAAGCTCCAGGCTTCCGCCGCCCTCTCCCACGGTCTCTATATGCAGCAGCCTTCCGTCCTTTAAAAGCTCCAGGCCCTGGCATTCCAGAATCTCCAGTCCGTCTGCAAGTCCCAGGCCGCTGGATGTGTCCGTAAACAATTCCCGGATACTCCCATTGTCCCAGTAAATCCATGTGACGTATTCCGATTCCCCTATCTCCTGTTTCATCTCCAGCACCTGGGTCCCGTCCACATCCACCACATTCACCATCCCGGCCCGGTCTCCCTGGCGCACCTTGTTGGCAATGTAGCTCAACGCTGTGTTGCCTGTATAATTGGCGTCGCTGCGCACATTGATATTTTCATATACCCGGCTTCCAATCAGCACTGTGAAAAGGGCACACAGCACAAATACCAGAAACAGCAGCATGGTAAAAAGCACGCTAACGGCATTTCCCTTCTTGTCTGTCTTCCGATTCATACTGTATGCCCCCTACTCTTCTATGGGTATGATGGTAATCTCAGGCATCACATTGGATGCAAAGCCATCGTAAAACACATTGTATTTCTTCCTGTTAATCTGGACCCCATAGTTCTCCTCCAGATATTCCACGCTGGGCGGATAACGGCCCTCAATGGCATAACACTGGACCGAAGCCCTTGTCACTGCCTTTCTGAGCGTATCCTCTTCCCTTGCGCCTGTTCTGCCTGAAAAATTCAGCACGGCCACCGCAAATACAACCACCAGGGCAGCCATTGCCGCCAGCGACAGTATGTATCCCAGCGCCTGATTCTTCTCTCTTTTCTGAGACTTAACCTTCATCTGCTGCCTCCTAACTGTTATCCGATAGCGGACAATACGCCCACCAGAGGAAGCATGACAGACAGAAGGACCAGTCCCACGGATATGGCCAGGACCGCCACAATGGTGGGTTCAAATCTGGCAATCATATCGTCGATGGCAGTATCAGCCATTTCCTCATAATCCTGTGATATCTCATCCATGACGCTGTCCAGATGGCCGCTTCTGGTTCCCACCTTAATCATCTGCACATAAAAGCCTGAAAACAGGCCCGTGTCCTTCATGGCCTGATAATAGCTCTCACCCAGCTGAAGCTGCTCCGAGCATTTCCCGATACGGACTGCCACGCTTTCGTTTTCCACCAGCTCTTTTGCCAGGTCCATGCCCTTTTCCAGCTCCATACCGCTCTTCAGGGTCAGGGCCAGCACCGCGGTAAAACGGCGGTTGGCAACTGCCAGGGCAATCTTGCTGCGGCTCTTTACAAAATTAACAAACCTCTCCACCACGGCAAACCGTTTGCCGAATTTGGAAGCTGTCCAGATTCCGCACAGCGCCAGGGCCAGCACCGCCCCGGCAATAAGGGCAGCGCCGCTGAACCAGCCGCCCAGCCGAATGGCTGAGGCTGCCACGGGAGGCATCTGCGCCCCCAGCTGCTCGTATACCTTGTTAAATACAGGCATTACCTTGGAAAACAGCACAAAGAGAACCACCAGAAGCATTACCACCATCATCACCGGATATGTAACTGCATTCTTTATGGCCCGCAGGAGCCGGTATTCCTTTTCATAATAATCGGACAGTGACTTCATCATCTGGTCCATGGTGCCTGTCTGCTGGCCCAGCTTGGCCATTCGCACCACATAGGCCGGAAATACGCCTGTATCCTCCATGACCTTGAAGAAGGGGTCTCCCAGCTCCACGCCCTCTGCCATGTACAACAGCATATCCTTCTCACCCTGCACAGCCGCATCCTCCGCCATGATGGACAATCCTTCCTCCAGCGGAACAGCCGCTTCCAGCAGCAGGGATATCTGCAGGCAGAAGGCCGACAGCTCCTCATAGGAATACCGGTAATACGCCTCTCCCTTTTTCGCCATCTCATTGCCTCCCCTTAATAGCTGTATTTTGCCCTGTAATTAGAGCCGTTTCCAATGTACTGCATGATTTCCTGGCTCTGGCCGCTGGAGGACGCAAATGTGGGGTCCATCAGCTTCCAGCTGTTGCCGTCAAAATAAATGATATTGTCAACCCATCCCTGGCCTTCCAGATATACATTAATCCATGCATGATATAGATTTCCCGTATAGCCCACCACCAGCTTGGTGGGAATGTCCTGGGACCTGAGCATGGCTGTCATGAGGGCCGCATAGTCAAAACAAATACCCTTTTTCTGCGCCAGCACCACATCCACGTTGGGCAGATAGCCGGACTGGACCGAACTGGCCTTGGCCGTATCATAGGTGACATTGTTGATTACATAATTATATACGTTTGACACCACTTCCAGCTGGTCCGTTGCGCTGGCAGCCACCGCTGCACCGGTCTGCACCGCTGCGCTGGCAGCATTGAAATTTACATACTGGTTGGGATACAGGAATGGTCCGAACTGATTGCTTATGCTGGCATCCACATTCTGGCTGAATGCCTGGGAATACTGGTTTCCCTGTATATTTTCAAACACCTTTACCGAATAGCTGCCGCTGCCCTCTGACAGCGGAAACACCTCATATACGCCGCTGCTGCTTAAATCATATGTATATGTCTCGGAACCGCTTTTTGTTATCTGCACCTTAATCTTGCCGACGCTTCCCGTATACTTTACCATGATATAGCCCTCTGACACATTGGACGCGTCCAGGGTGGCCTTATCGTTACTGAATGTAGTGACACCGGAAGCAATGGGAGTCAGTACATGGCTTCCGGCAGGCTTTGTGTAGGCCAGGGCCGTCACCGGCCCCTGGATGCTGCTGACGGCAAAAAAAGCCGCTGCCGCTGCTGCCGCAAGCTTTACAACAGGTTTATATGCTGTCTTCATAACATTATCACTCCTTTAACTCTAAAAGGACTATACCTCCAGGCGCTGCCTTACAATCTCATAGGCCAGCACGCCTGCCGCAACCGATGCATTCAGGGAATCAATATCCCCCTTCATGGGAATGGAAGCAACCATATCACAGTGCTCGCGCACAAGCTTACCGACTCCTTCCCCTTCATTTCCCACCACAAGTCCGATGGAACCTTTCAGGTTCATCTTATACATGAGTTCCCCGCCCATGTCCGCGCAGACAAACCACATACCCTTTTTCTTCAAATCTTCCATGGTGGCAGTCAGATTTGTAACCTTTGCCACCGGCGTATAGTTTAATGCCCCTGCCGATGTTTTTGCCACTGTGGCGGTCAGCCCCACGGCGCGGCGTTTGGGAATAATGACCCCGTGGGCCCCTGCCAGGTTGGCTGTACGGATAATGGCTCCCAGGTTATGAGGGTCCTCTATGCCGTCCAGCAGTATGAGAAAGGGGGGCTCTCCCTTTTCCTCCGCTGCTTTCAGCATATCTTCCACCTCAGCGTACTCATAGGCGGCGGCATAGGCAATGACACCCTGATGCTTTCCTGTCTCAGATATCTGGTCCAGCCTTTCCTTTGGCACGTAGTTGATAATGGTGTCATATTTCCTGGCTTCCCTCAGGATGGTACGCACCGGACCGTCCTGGCAGCCGTCCAGTACAAACAGCTTGTCGATGGTCTTGCCGGACCTGAATGCCTCCAGCACAGCATTGCGCCCCTCTATGGTCAGTTCTTCGTATCTCATGTCTTATCTCCTTCCGGGTCCGGCATCCTGCCCAGTTTTTCAAGTCCCTGGCTTATCAGATATACCAGCCTGTTGTATTCCTGCCTCAGGAACAGCCATCCCACCAGGGCTTCCATCCCTGTGGCCATGCGGTAATCAATGACAGATGCATTCTTGGCCGATGTGGCTGATTTCGTATTGCGTCCCCGCTTAAACACAGCGTGCTCCTCCTGGGTAAGCATGTCCTCAATGGCCTTTATGAGCGCTGCCTGCGTCCCGGCCTTTACAAGCTCTGAGCTCTGCTTATGCATTTTATTTACCTGCATGCTGCCCCGGTTTATCACCTTGGTCCGTATGATGACCTCATACACCGAATCTCCAATATAGGCCAGAACCAGTGGCGAGTAAGAATTCTCATCCACTGGTTCAAGCCTCATGCACTGTCTATAATATGTGAGAAATTCCTGAATGGTTACACTCTCTTCCACTTGACGCCCTCTCTGGTATCCTCTAATACAATTCCCATATCCAGAAGCTTTCCGCGGATTTCATCCGCCAGCGCAAAGTTCTTCTCTTTTCTGGCCTGCTGTCTGGCTGCAATCATCTCTTCAATCTCACTGTCCAGCACTTCTTCCTTTTTCTCCGTGATAATGCCCAGGACATCGCACAGCTCTTCTATCATTGTCCTCATATAGGAAACAAATTCCCTGGTGCTGGATTCATCTGCCGTTGTATTGGCCAGCTTCACCAGTTCGAAAATGGCGGAAATAGCGTCTGCGGTGTTGAAGTCATCGTCCATGGCTTCCTCGTATTTGCCGCGCAGCTTATCTGCCTCTTTTGCATTCCCCTGCTCTGCAGCAGTCTCAGGGCTGTCCGGCGCCTTTGCCTCCAGGTCCTTCAGTTTCCCCACGCAGGTCAGGATACGCTCCAGACCATTCTTGGATGCTTCCATCAGGTCGGCGCTGAAGTTAAGGGGACTGCGGTAATGGGCGCTGAGCATGAAGAAACGCAGTACCTGCAAATCGTATTTTTCGCTGATTTCCCTTACCGTGAAGAAATTGCCCAGGGATTTGGACATTTTCTTATTATCAATATTCAGGAATGCATTGTGCATCCAGTATGTGGCAAAGTTCTTGTCGTTGGCGCACTCACTCTGGGCAATCTCATTCTCATGGTGAGGGAATATCAAATCCTCGCCCCCTGCATGGATATCAATCTGCTCACCCAGATAGCGTTTGGACATGACGGAGCACTCTATATGCCAGCCGGGACGTCCGTCGCACCATGGAGACTCCCAGAAAGGCTCCCCTTCCTTTTTTGGCTTCCAGAGCACGAAATCGTTGGGGTCTTCCTTTCCCTCCTCTCCGGTAACCTTAATTTCACGGAAACCGGACTGGAGCTCATCCAGGTTCTTATGGGACAGCTTTCCGTATTCTTTAAAGGAACCGGTCCTGAAGTAAACGGTTCCGTCTCCGGCCACATAGGCATGGTTTTTGTCGATGAGGGTCTGTATCATCTCCAGCATGCCGCAGATTTCCTGGGTTGCCTGCGGATGGACCGTGGCAGGCTTTACGTTCATGGCCGCCATATCCTTTTTGCACTCCTCAATGTACCGGCGCGATACGGTATCAGCGTCCACGCCTTCCTCAATTGCCTTCTTGATAATTTTGTCATCCACATCCGTAAAATTGGACACGTAGCGCACATCGTATCCCTTATACTCAAAATACCTGCGCACCGTATCAAATACAATCATGGGCCTGGCGTTTCCTATATGGATGAAATTATACACCGTAGGGCCGCAGACGTACATCTTGACCTCTCCCGGGGTCAGGGGAACGAATTCCTCTTTTTTTCTGCTCAGTGTGTTAAATATCTTCATACTCTTATTCTCCTCAAATGAATCTCTTACAGCATGTGCAAAGCATGCCTCGGTCAGCTGTGTCAGAACGTTATCCCTTATTATTCTCCATTCGCCCGGCCGCAGCCAGGACAGCCGCCGCAGCCGCTTTCCATTATCTTACTATCATAGCAGTAATCTGCTGTTTCCGTCAATAAGGTAATTGCCTGGGAAGAGATTCCTTCGCCGGTTCCCGTAAACCCAAGCCCTTCCTCCGTGGTGGCCTTGACGCTTACCCTGGACACGTCCAGATGGAGGGCGTCTGCTATGTTGGCTGCCATCTGAGGCCTGTATGGCGCCAGTTTGGGGCGCTGGGCTATGATGGTGGCGTCGATGTTCTCAACCACGTAGCCTTTCTCATCCAGAAGTTCCCCTACCTTCTTTAACAGTTCTATGCTGGAAATACCTTTATATGCCGGGTCAGTGTCCGGGAAATGCTGTCCGATATCTCCCAGGGCAGCTGCCCCTAACAGGGCGTCCATGACCGCATGGACCAGTACGTCCGCATCGGAATGGCCCAAAAGGCCCTTTTCATATGGGATGCTGACGCCGCCCAGGATTAGGCCGCGTCCCTGTACTAATTTGTGAACATCGTATCCTTGTCCGATTCTCATAGTGTCTCCTTGTATTGTGGGTTGATTTTTTGGCTGGCGTCCGCCATGCACACCGCGATTCCGCTGCGCACACCGCGATTCCGCCATGCACACCGCGATTCCGCTGCGCTGCATCGCGGTGTCGGGCTTCGCCCTATAAAATAAGCCATAAGGAAATCTTCTTATGTGCAAGCACAACGAAGATTTCCTTCTGCCTTATTTTGCATGACTCATTGCCTGCGTCATATCATCATTCTTACTTTTCTGGCTATGCAGCTGGCTTGGATGTCGGTCTGGAAGCCGCAGCTTTCGCCGTCTGCATGGACGGGCAGCGCTGCTTCTGTGTGGATGGATACTTCCCTGCATTCATAGCTCCTGACGCCTTTGGGCCGCCGCCTTCTTCCTATGAAGGCTGACAGCAGAACCGGAATCAGCTTTGTCCGGGTGCCGTGGCTCATGACGCAGATGTTTAATTTTCCATCGCTTCCGTCTGCCCTGGGGGCGAAGAGGAAACCGCCGCCCTCTGAGGGTTGTATATGACAGGAAATAAATAGGATATTGTTGAACTCTACCTTCTTCACCCCGTCTAATAAAATATATCCTTTGCAGGATTTGCATTTGAAAAACTGGTGTATGCCTATGAGTATATAAGAAAGTTTCCCCATACCGAAACGATTTAAACGCTGACGGCATCTGGAAGACAGGGCATCCTGGCAGACGGCTGCGTCAAAACCGATTCCGGCGCTGACCAGAAAACGGCGGTGGGATATCTCCTGATTTCCATAGGTAAGGACCCCGTAATCAATCATGGTGAAATGCCGGGGAGCCAGCTGTTTCTTAAGGCACTTCATGGTGCGGCCGGGCATGCGGAGGCTCCTGGCCAGGTCGTTGCCGGAACCGGCCGGGATATAGCCCAGACTTAAAGGCCCATGGAAAGAAACACCGTCCAGAACCTCGTTCATGGTTCCGTCCCCGCCCACGGCAATAATGTATCTGGGCTCATCATAGCTGTCCGTCAGCAGCCTGGCCGCAGACCTTGCATCCCCGACGCCTTCTGTCAGGAAAACTTCGTATTCAATATTATGGCTGTCCATATAACGGGCCATGGCTTTCCAGATTCTAAAGCCTCTGCCTGAACCTGCTTTGGGATTTACAATGAAGTTATACATGAAGGATTCTGGTCGTCCTTTCTAATATTTTACTCTGCCTTAAATTATAGCATAATCCCCTATAAAACACTAAGAAAATTTCTATAAAAAAAGTTGTAAAAAAAGTCTTGACAATTACCACAATTTATCATATACTGTACAGGCAGTCGCGAGTGAGACACAAACGGCGGCAGGATATGGGGTCTTAGCTCAGCTGGGAGAGCATCTGCCTTACAAGCAGAGGGTCACAGGTTCGAGCCCTGTAGGCCCCACTATCTACCAAACTAAATATGGCGGAATAGCTCAGTTGGCTAGAGCACACGGTTCATACCCGTGGTGTCGAGAGTTCAAGTCTCCCTTCCGCTACTTGAGAAGCTTTGGATTGTCAAGGCTTCTTTTATTTTGCCGCCGGGTATTTGCCTGCAGGGCGTGTTTATACGTCCAAAATCCACCAGGGAGGACATCAGTATCATGGAAAAGGAACAGATATTTCAGAGAAATGCAGGTTTTTTTGCATTTTTCCTAAGCGGTATATGTGCCATCAGCAGCGGCGTGGTCGTAAGCATTCTGCAGGAGACATACGGCTTTGCGTACGGCATGACAGGGACACTGCTGTCCCTTATGAGCATAGGCAATCTTCTGGCCGGGTTTGCCTCAGGTATGCTGCCTGCAAAAATCGGCACCAAGAAAACCGTGGTGCTCCTGACAGCCGGCTACGGGGCCGGATATCTTATGATGGGTTTTTCCGGCTGGACACTGGTGCTCATGCTGGGCTTTTTCCTGGTGGGTGTCGCCAAGGGAAGCACCATCAATACCTGCACCATCCTGGTGGCGGATAACTCCGGCGACCGTACGAAGGGTATGAACATCATGCACAGCTGTTACGCCCTGGGCGCACTGCTGTGCCCCTTCTTCATCGGAGCCGCCATGAAGGCCGGAAACGCCGTCCCCATGCTGGTGCTGGCAGCCTGCGGTTTCCTGCTGTGGCTGACCTTTTGTGTGACTCCTGCCGAAACAACAGCCATGAAAAAGGACGGGAATTCAGATAAACGTTTCCTCAAAAGCAGGAAATTCTGGCTGCTCACCGGTCTTCTGTTCTGCCAGAACGCGGCGGAAACCAGTGTGACCGGCTGGATGGTTACATATTTCAAAGGAAACGGCATCATATCAGGTTCCCTCAGCCCCTACACCGTGACCGTGATGTGGGGCGCCACCCTGATTGCACGCCTGCTCATAGCATTTGTGATTCCCATCAAAAACAGCTATTCAGCCATGATTAAGATGGGGATTGGCTGTATCGTCTTCTACCTGGGCCTGATGATGGCCGGAACCCAGACCGCTGCCATTCTCCTGCTGTTCGCCTTTGCATTTGCCATGGCAGGTATGAATCCCACTGCCGTGGCCAGTGCAGGCCGCATGACCAGCGCGGCCAGCATGGGAATCATGCTCCCGGCGGCCAGCAGCGGCGCCATCATCATGCCCTGGATTATCGGCATGGTGGCTGAACATGCAGGCATTGAAATTGGAATGGCTTCCAATATCATCCCCTGCGCAGGCATGCTGTTATTCAGCGTGGCTGTGAAACGTTTGAAAGAATAGGAGCGCCGAAGCAATGCTCTACGATAAGGATATACGGGAGCCTCTCTTTGATTTTCTGGAGGAAATGTACGGAAAAATGCGTATTCTGGAAGAAAAACAGATGGGGAAATCCAGGGCCGACATCGTTATGGTCCTGCCGGACCTGGTAGCTGGTATTGAAATCAAAAGTGATGCCGACACCTATGCCCGGCTGAAACGCCAGGTAAAGGACTATGACCAGTTTTACGACAAAAATTATGTGGTGGCCGGTTCTTCCCACGCCCTGCACATCGGGGAACATGTGCCTGAATGGTGGGGAATCATCACAGTGGAGCAGGTGGCCGGAAAAGCAGACTTTTACCTGCTCCGGGAAGCCCGGCCAAATCCCTTGGTAAAGCTGAAGAAAAAGCTCAGTATCCTGTGGCGCCCGGAACTGGCTCATATCCAGGAACTGAACAGCATGCCAAGGTATAAGGAAAAGAGCAAGCTCTTTGTCATTGATAAAATAGCGGAAAAGATACCCGGAGATATACTGTCAGGGCAGATAAGCGAAGTCCTGTTTGAACGGGATTATAATGAAATCGAGAATGTGATACGGGAGTTTAAGCAGACACAGACCTCAGCTGCAGGAAAGCGGCGCACCCGGAGAATCCGGAAGGGCAGGCGTTCATGATACGCCTGCCCTTCTCCTATTCCGCCCTGCCATCCAGATAATCCAGTATCTCCCGGGCATTGGTATCCGGCTTTGCCTTTTCAAACACCGTTTCAATGACGCCGTCCTCATCGATGACATAGGTGCTTCTCACCACCCCCATGGAAACCTTGCCGTAGAGCTTTTTCTCCTTCCACACGTCGTATGCCTGAATCACTGTAAGCTCCGGGTCAGACAGGAGGATAAAGGGCAGCTCATGCTTGGAGGCAAAATTGGCATGGGACTTTTCGCTGTCCCTGCTGACGCCTATGACCTCCACATTCCTCTGCTTAAATCCAATGTATGCCCCGGCAAAGGCACACGCCTCCCTGGTGCATCCCGGCGTATTATCCTTTGGATAGAAATACAGAACCACCTTCTGTCCGCGGAAAGAAGATAAGCTCACTTCCTTTCCGTCCTTATCTTTTAATGTAAAATCCGGCGCCTTTGTTCCTGCACTTAACATATCTTGTTTCCTCCTTGAGCAATCGGCCGGGTACTTTGTTTCAATCTCCGCCTGTTTTGATAAACGTCCATGAAAAACACCGGCCCATAAGATTATATTATTGCAGGTATCCGCACTTGTCAAGGACTCCCCGGCGCCGCACACCTTCTAACGCATTATGATTTCCTTAAATCTGCTGACAAACTCCTCTGCTTTAATGTCCTTTGCGCACATCACATTCTGCCTTATGTTTCCCACGCCAATCTTCCAGGTGTTAAAGGTAGTGCCTCTGGTATGCTGCCCATGCAGCTCCACATGGATGTCTTCCCCCTGATAGGTAATAAGGTCCTTATCATACACAGCGAACATTGCCATGGGGTCATGCAGGAAGGTATGGCGTCCCCGGTTCTCATAATAGCACATCAACAGGTCTGCCAGCAGTTCCACCTCCGGCTTATTGCTGTTTCGCATCAGGGATACCAATTCGTCATTTACCTGGCACCTGGTGGTCACATCCAGCCCAATGGCCCGGATGGGAACGCCGGAGGAATAGACAATATGGGCTGCTTCCGGGTCGCACAGAATGTTCCACTCATTGTAGTGCATGTAATATGCCCCGCCCATCATTACGATTTCCTTGATTTTTCCTTTGATTTCCGGATGGCTGCAGAGCAGGACCCCGATATTGGTCAGGGGGCCTATGGTGACCAGGGTTATATCTCCCTCTGATTCAGCCAGGCTTCTGCGCAGATATTCCACCCCATCCATGTCCTTCCGGTACTCCAGTTTCTCCATGCCCTCCAAAAGCTGTATGGGTACCGCCTCCACATCAGCCTCTGCCACCAGCGGACGGCCTATTCCCGCATATACCGGTATGTCGGTCCTGCCCATTAACTGCAGAAGCCTTACCGCAATCTGCGCCCTGGCTGCCGTGTTTCTGAATACGGTGGTGATTCCCAAAACCTCCAGCTCCTCTGACTTGAGCGCAAGACAGATGGCCAGCGCGTCATCCGCGTCATCCCCTATATCCGTATCAATGATTATCTTAATCTTATCCATCCGATTCTCCTTCTGCTCTGTTCTCATTCTATCCTGTTTTCCTTTTATCCTATTTCCCATTTACCCCGGCATCAGCTCCTTACAGCCGCAACACGGTATTCCCTTTATTCCTTCATGCCCGATGTGCTGATTCCCATTTTATAGTATTTCTGCAGCGGAAAGAAAAACATCAGCGGCAGCACTGTGGTGACCACGGAAGCAGCAAATATTTCCCCCCACAGCGTTCCGTTCTCCTGCTGGAATACGGACAGGGCCACCTGCACCACACGCACCTCCGGAGCATTGGCCGCAATCAGGGGCCATACAAAGGACTGCCATTGATAGAAGAAAATAAGCAGTCCCGCGCTTACCATAATGGGCTTGGTCAGCGGTATATATATTCTCGTAAACACAGCCAGCCAGCTGGCTCCGTCTATCCTGGCCGACTCAGCCAGGCTGTCCGGTATTTCTTCAAATGCATTTTTAAACAAAAATATGTACGTACCGTTGGCAACAGCCGGAAGTATCAGCGCACTCTTGGTATTCAGCATATTAAGCTGATGGCACAGGGAATACAGCGGTATGGCAATGGCCTCAAAGGGTATCATCATGGTAAGTATGACCATGAGGAACAGTATATTCTTCCCCCTGAACCTGAATTTGGCAAATGCAAACCCTGCCAGCGCATTGAGGGCCAGCCCCAGGACAACGGTCACGGCGCATACCACCACGGTATTAATCAGAGGCTTCATAAACTCATAATCAATGAACAGACTCCGAAAGGATTCCAGGGATATCTGTCTCGGAATGAACGTTGCCAGTGAAAACGGTGAAGCGTACTTAAATATCTCCTCGCTGGGCCTGATGGATGACATAAACGAGAAAAATACAGGCAGTACAAGAAACACGGCATAAAACAGCATCAGTCCATACTGCACGGTGCCAAACAGCACATGCCTGACGGTCCGTTTTTTCATATTGTTTTCCTCCTTCCTAATGCTTTGGTTTCAGCACTTTCATCTCCACCATGACCACTGCAAATGATACCATAAGAATCAGCGTGACAATGGCGTAGGAACGGCCGAAATCAGCATAGATAAACCCTGATTTGTACGCCTCATACATCATCAGGTTGGTGGACATCTCAGGCCCTCCCAGGGTAATCATGTACATGGGAACAAACATCAGAAGGTTTGCCACCGTGTTGGAGACAAATACAAACATCATGGACCGCCGTATCAGGGGCAGTATGATATCCCACACGGTCCTGAAGCCGTTGGCCCCGTCGATTCTGGCTGATTCAATCAGGGATTCGGACACCTCCTGAATGCCGGACAAAAGATAGAGCATCCAGTAACCGCAGCCCTTCCAGATACAGATAAGGATAACCGACATCATGGACTGCTTCGGGCTGGTAAAAAACGGCTGGGCCGGCATTCCGAACATCATGAGTATGCTGTTGACCACTCCCTGGTTTGGATTCAGCAATATATTCCATATCATACATCCGGAAGAAAGGGCAATGGCAATGGGCATCATGAAGACAGACCGGAACGCGCTGTTGGCCCTGCCCGGTATGCGCACGGACAATGCCAGCAGCAGGGAAATCAGAATCTGCAGCGGCGTTGTAATGAGATTGAATACAAGGGTCACCTTAAGCGTCTTATGAAAGGTTGGGTCTGTAAACAATGAGATGTAGTTGTCCAGACCCGCAAAATATTTCTCCCCCCGCAGAAAGGATTCCGCAAAAAAGCTTCCTGCAAAGGATATGATGATGGGGTATATCTTAAAGATAAAAAGCAGGAGCATTGCCGGTGCGAGAAACAGATACGGTTCCCATGCTCCCGGCCTTTTTTTAAGTTTTACTGGCTCCATGCGCTGACCTCCTCCTATTTAAGGAGAACGTATCCGTTTGGGCCGGATACGTTCTTCCAATGCTGTCTGATGCTGCTTTTTATTACGTCTCGTTACTTTGTATATTTTTTCAGGATGTCGTCAATCCTGGCGGCCGACGTATCCAGTGTGGTCTTTACATCCGCCCCGTTTCTGATATCCTCAATGGCAGCATTTACAACATCGGACCACTCATTGTATCCCGGGGTTTTGGGCCTTGATACGGAGTAATTTTCCAAGTCACTGGCCAGCAGGGCGTAAACCTCATGGTCCGGGGCGGAATCATCTGTAATCCGGGCAATCCGCTCCATATTGGCTCCAATATTATTCTGGCTGTCCAGGAATATGCCGCTTCCCTCTCCCACGGTAATGTATTTGATGAACTCAGCCGCTTCCTCCTTGTGCTTTGAATTGGCATTGATGCCTATATGCCAGGAGTCGCATCCTACCACCGGCACACCGCCTTCAAAATAAGGCACCGGGCACACGCCCACATTGATTCCTTTTCCCTTGGCCCTGGCGTAGCACACCGGGTCGCCCCATGTAAATGCCACCTTTCCTGTCTCAAACATCTCCCTGGCCTCATTGGTGTTCACGCCCTTGGGGGACACCCCGTATTTATTAAACAGGTCCTGATAAAAAGTCATTGCTTTTATACTGGCTTCTGAGTTCAGATACCCGGTAGCTGTCAGTCCGTCCTCATCCAGCCAGGCAGCTCCCAGGGAATTGGCCAGTGGCATTACATTCCACACGCGGTTTATCTGGTCCCCGATGATGCCCCAGCATGTAGTGGTGCCGTTTTCCACCTTGGTGACCTGTTTGCAGATATCCAGGCACTCCTCCCAGGTCATGCGCTTGTCTGTGTCATAGGCCGGATAAGGTATATTGTTTTCATCCAGAATGTCCTTATTGTACACCATAATCATGCCGGACTCCCGTTTAGGCGCTGTCATAACTTTTCCGTCATAGGTGGCTGCCTTCAGACCGGTCTGGGTAAATACCTTATCCAGCTCATCCCTGCTCATATAATTCTCAAACGGCTCCAGATACCCCCTGACTGAATAAGAGGTCACAAGAGGCGCGTCCACATTCAGCACGTCAAAGTCGCTTAACTTGGATTTCATCTTTACTTCAACCATCTCTATCATCTGGTCAAAGGGATAGGATTCTGTCTTTACCTTGATTCCGGGATGGGATTCCTCAAATTTCTGTATGATTTCCTTGCCCACATCACCTTCCCACACATCTGCATGGGAATTCAGGTATACGATTTCCACCGGTTCTCCGCCCTGGGCCTTGTCCTGGCTGCTCTCCGGCGCCTTTTCAGCCTGGGCAGAGCTGTTATCCGCCTGCTGGCTTTTTGAGGAACACCCTGCTGCTGAAAACACCATGGCTGCAGCCAATCCAATTGCTGTTAATTTTTTTAACTTCATAATATTTCCCCCTAGTCATTGCTGGTCATTCTGTTTATCTTGCTACTGTTAAACACGGCATTGCTTTTTCATAAATTATGCATAATTTATTCAACTTTTATATCTTAATTATATATAAACCGCCATATACAACAACCGGGTCAGATTATGATTTTGTGTAATATTTTACTATATTCCTGTTTTTACCCATGTTTCCTATACACATCTACCTTCTGTTCCTGTATTCCGTGGGAGTCATACCCACCTTTTTCTTAAACAGATTGCTGAAATACTGGGCATCGGAAAAGCCAACCATATATGCCACATCGTTAACCCTGTATCTGACATCCATCAGCAGTTCCTTGGCCCTGTCAATCCGGTACGCCGAAATATAATCCGTCAGATTCTTATCCGTGTGGCGTTTAAACAGTTCGCACAGATAATTGGGGGATATGTACAGTTCGTCTGCCATATCCTTTAATGTGATTTTCCGGCTGTAGTTTGAGGCAATATATTCCTGCGCCTTCATGATAAGCTGATTTCCGGGCTGCTTATTTCTCTCCGGACGCATTCCCGGGGACCGGCTCAGCTTCTTCTCAATCTGCCTGAGCGTTTCTATCAGCTCCACGGGATTGGTGGGCTTCGTCAGATACCGGGTCACGCCCAGCTCTATGGCGCGCTGGGCATAAGAAAAATTAGTGTATCCGCTTACGATGACCACATCTACCTCGGCATTGGCCTCCCTTATCTGATATATCAAATCCAGTCCCGACATATGGGGCATCTTGATATCTGTGATGATTACATCCGCCTGCCCGTTCCTCAGGTATTCCATGGCTGCGGCGGCTTCCTCAAAGCTCCCGGCCACCGCCCAGCCCTCAAGACCTTCCACCAGCCCGCACAGTCCGTTTCTTATTTTTGGTTCATCATCCACAACAATTGCTCTCATGTCATTCCCTCCCTATCAATTTCCGGGTATGCAGAAACGGATGACCGTTCCCTCTCCCAGCCGGCTCTCGATGCTGAGCCCGTATTCCTCCCCATAATACAGCCTGATTCTCTTATTTACATTCTCCACGCCTATGCTTGTGTGGTTCATCCTGGGTTGGGTGGTTCCATCCCTCAGGCGTTTCAGCTGCCCCTCATCCATGCCTGACCCGTTATCGCTGACCTCCAGCCAGCATCCCCCGTCCTCATCATGTTCATATGCCCTTATCCTTACGCGTCCTCCTGTTTCTATTCCGTGGACAATGGCATTTTCCACCAGGGGCTGCAGAATCAGCCTGGGAACCTGGATGGATGCGTACTGGTCCGGAATATCTATCTCATATTCCAGTTTATCTTCCATCCGTTCCTTCTGAATCAGGAGATAGTTGGATACGTGACGGATTTCCTCACTCAGGGCCACGGTTCTGGAGGACCTGCTGATTGCATATTTCATCATCTCACCCAATGACACCACGATGCCGCTTATCTCATATTCCTTTTTGTCCAGCAGCATCCAATTGATGGTATCCAGGGTATTATACAAAAAGTGGGGATTAATCTGGGACTGCAGGGCTTCCAGCTCCGCATTTTTCTGAGCCAGCTTTTCCTGGTAGACCTCCTTTATCAGCATGTCTATTTTAAACACCATGTAATTGAACGTCTCCATGAGACGGCCCATTTCATCCGAGCGTTTATTCTCTATGCGGTAATCAAAATTCCCCTGCTGCACCTCCCCCATGGCCTCAATCAGCTTCTTCACAGGAGCTGTGATGGCCAGGGACACTGCCAGAAGGCAGACCAGAATCAGCAGGTTGCACAGGATGATGCTGAGCAGGATGGAATGGTTCAGGCTCTGTACCTGGGCCGAGATATCCGAGTAAGGCACCATGGTATATATCTTCCATCCCGTTGTTTCATTGGTAATGGCAGACAGCGCCATGCGCTCCTGTCCCACCAGCAGCTCCCCGGACCCTCTCCTGCTGTTCTCCATGGCAGCCACTGCATCAATGGCCTGGGAAAAGGTCTTTTCGTCACCTGCAATCAGGTTCTGGTTCTGGTCCAGCATGAAGGTCATCTGATGGGGAAATGAGGCGTTCTCCGTATGCAGGATGTCCAGGAATGTATCCGGGTTCAAATCCATGATGAGTACGGCAATGACCTCCTGATTGTAAAAATCCGTAATGGGCTCCACCATGGTAAGGACCTTTTCAGGTCCTGTAATACCCTCCATATGAAAAAGCAGGTTGTCCTCAAGACCCAGCCAAACAGGCTGTCCCCCATGCTTTGAGGCTGCCTCATAATATTGGGAGGACACCAGGTCAAAATCCTGCAGCCTGTAATAATCATAGGTGCTGTACAGGATATTTGACCGGTCAATAATCATGATATTGCTCAATGGTTCAAATGAAAGTACGAGAGAGGAAAAATACTCAGCTATGCTGCGCTTGCTGCGGCCCACCTGCAGGTAGTCCTCGCCGCTGTGGATATTGTTTCTCACAATCTGGCTGGTGGCTGTGCTCTGCCCCAGCTGTGTCATATAGGAAACCTTATCCGTCACACTGATATTGATTTTCTCCAGCATGTTTTCCATCTCATTTTTCTTGTTGTTAAAAATAAGGCCCCTTGCATGGCTGTAAGCAAAATATCCCATAATACTGCCCTGAAGAATGCCGATGGTTATAAATACAATCATAATCTTTGCACGGAATGACAACTGTCTCACGCTCTGTTCCCCCTGTGATTATATTTTTTCTATCATAGCATTTATAGTTTGGGATTACAAACCCCGAGGGGGCTTATGCGTCCCCAACCGCCGGACAAAAAAAGACACGGCCCTGGCTTATTGCCAGAACCGCGTTTTGTTGTCTTATTATATGTCTGCCATTCACCTACGGCCTGACAGCCGTCCCGTCAGGCAGCCTTGCAAACAGCCAGCTGTGGTCCATGTCCACTGCCGGATATTTGGCCGCTTCCCTCTCATCAAAGCCAACACCGATGCCGGGGGTATCATCCACATATGCATAGCCGTTCCTGATATCCGGACAGCCCGGGAATACGGCCTTCTCCTCCTGGGTAAAGCCGGAAAATTCCTGGATACCGAAGTTGTGGCTGTTCAGGTCCAGATGCATCTGGGCGCACATCCCGATGGGCGACAGGTCATTGGGACCATGCCATGCGGTCCGCACCCCGTATGCATCGCAGAAGTGTGCCAGCTTCACGGCAGGGGTCACGCCTCCGATATCGCTTAGATGCACCCTAATGAAATCAATCCACTGGTTCTGTATGATGGTCTTCCACTCAGCCGGATTGGTAAACAGCTCTCCCATGGCAAAGGGAACAGCTGTCTGCTCTCTCAGATACCTGTAATACCCCACCTGGTCAGGGGACAGGGAATCCTCCAGGAAAAACAGCTTAAAGGGTTCCAGCTCCTTTGCAAAGGCAAGGGTATCTGCCAGGGAAAGCCTCTCATGTACATCGTGCATGACCTCAAGCTCCCAGCCGAAATCCTTCCTCACCTGTTCAAACAGACGGATTACGCTGTCCATATACATTTTCGGATGGAAATACGCGCCTTCCGGCGCTCCGTCCGGCTTCACCATCTGCTGGCGCCTGCCGTCAAAATTCCCGCCGTAGGTCCCCATGTGACAGCGGATATGCCGGTACCCTTCCTCGATATAACGGCTGATGCACTCTTTTACCTCTTCCAGGCATCCTCCGTCCGCATGGCGGTAAACCGTTACCCCTTCCCTGGCCTTGCCGCCAAGCAGGCTGTAAAGAGGCATGCCGGCCAGTTTGCCCTTGATGTCCCACAGAGCCTCGTCCACACCGGATATGGCGTTGTTAAGGACCGGGCCGTTGCGCCAGTAGGAGCTTCCCATCATGGTCTGCCAGATATCCTCTATATTATGGACGCTTCTGCCCTTAAGCATGGGGCAAAGGTACTCCTCTATGGCTGTGACCACGGCCTTATGCCTCCATGTAAAGGTGGCGCATCCGTATCCGGAGAGTTCCGGTTCCGACGTTTCCACCTTCACAATAACCAGATTAATTCCCCTGGGCGCTGTCACAAATACTTTTATATCGCGAATCGTTATGTTATCCATGTTCTTAATCTCCTGTTTTCTTGTAAAATCCCTATGCCTGCACTGTGCGCCCCCCGGCAATACAGTATCAGCTCTTCACGGCCCCGCCTGTCATGCCTGCGATGAAATACTTCTGGAAACAGATGAAAAGGACCACCAGCGGAAGACTGGATACGGTGGAGGCGGCCATCAGGTCATTCCATTTAATCTGGTACTGGGAATTCAGGGAAATAATGCCCACGGTCAATGTCTTAAGCTGGTCGTTGGAAATCAGGACCGAGGAATACATATACTCATTCCAGCCGCTGAACAGGACAAATATGGCAACCGCTGCAATACCCGGTACTATCAGGGGCAGAATGATGTTCCAGAAAATACGGAAACTGGAAGCCCCGTCCACCCGGGCCGCCTCATCCAGCTCAATGGGCACTGTCTTAAAGTAGGAAACCAGCATCCATGTGCTAAAGGCAACATTGGTGGCTGCATACACAATGATGAGTCCAATCAGCTTGTTGGTCATATGGTATTTGGAGAGCACTGCATAAAAAGGCACCACCAGCATAACGCTGGGAAACATCTGGGTCACCAGAAGAAAATCCATCAGCTGTTTTTTTCCCTTAAACTGGAATCTGGTCACCCCGTAGCCGGCCAGGCACGCGCAGGTGATGCAGATAATCATGGCAAAGATACATGTAATCAGGCTGTTCAGGGTCATTCTTCCAAAATTGTAGGTGGTGAAAAATTTCCGGAAGGACTCCAGGCTGATTGGGTCCGGTATCCACTGGGGCTTGGGCGAGTAGGTCTGGGCCTCTGTCTTGAATGCCGTGGAAACCATCCAGAGCACTGGCACCAGCACCAGCATGGCCAGCAGAATCAGGACCACATAGCAGATAATTTGTTCCATTCTGCGTTTTGACTTTATTTTATTCATCCTTCAGCACCACCTTATACACAGAGTTTATGAGATAACAGATAATGAACACCAGGATTCCCCAGGCAGCTCCCTTGCCGAACCTCAGGTCGTTGAACGCGGTTCCGTAAATACTCAGGCTTATCAGGTTGGTGGCTGTGCCCGGTCCGCCGGCCGTCATGGTAAAGACCTGGGTATACTGCTTGAACCACCACACGCTGTCCAGTATGATAACCGTTGTCAGTATGGGCTTTAAGGAGGGCAGGGTTATGTACCGGAAGCTGTCCCACTTATTTGCCCCGTCAATCACAGCCGCCTCGTACAGGTCCTTGGATATGCTCTGAAGGCCGGCCAGTATCATGGTCATAACCAGCGGAAATCCCTTCCATATACAGGTGAATACCACAGACGGAAACGCCAGTTCCTTACTCCCAAGCCAGGATATATTGGCTGAGATGATTCCCAGGGACTTTAAAATGTCATTTAAGACGCCGTACATGGGATTCATAATCCAGGTAAACAAAAGGGCGATGACAGCTTCCGGGAAAAGCCATGGAAGCATAAAGATTACCCTGAATACGGTTCTTCCCCTGAACTCCCTGTTTAACAGGGCGGCCAGAATGAACCCCAGGACAAAATGCCCGATTACTACAAATATCATGAACTCAAACGTAAGCAGAACTGATTTATAGAAAGACGGGTCTGTAAATGCCTCTGCGTAATATTTAAAGCCTACAAATTTCCACTTAGTCACCAGGTTGGTATTAAAAAAGCTGATATAGAAGCCATAGGCCATGGGATATATAATAAGGGCCGCCAGCATAAATACAATGGGGAAAGCAAATAAGTATCCGTCATTCTGGTATTTAATTTTGCCAGCAGTTCCTTTGGTTTTTACCTTAGACATACTATCATGAACCTTTCTTTTGAATACGGGGAGGGCGGTTATCTGCCCTTCCCCGTATCATGCTGCTGTTTCTGTTACTGTTTGCGGTGGTGCTGTTTCCTGCGCTGTCCCAGGCTTTGCATTCTGCTGCCTCTAGTTGTAATCTTCCAGAAGCTGTTCAAGGTCCTTCACCAGCTGCTCCACTGCCTGGTCATTTGTTTTCTCGTTGCTGAATACAGATGCATAGGCATCGCCCAGAGCGCTCTTAAGGCCGCTGATTCCTGCAAAAGGCAGGGTAGGACGGCAGCCGTCCTCAATCTGCTTCAGGAAACCTGCATAATCATCCCCTGTTATATAGGAGACTTTCTGTCCCTCGGTGGTGGACGGAATCTTACCGCTGGATTCCCAGAACTTCATATCCCGGTCATGGGAGGTAAAGAATGCCAGGTATTTAGCTGCGGCTGCCTTTTCAGCGTCCGTTGACTTGGCAGTGATGGCATAGCCCTCTGCTCCCAGCATGGTGCCTGAATATTCCCCCGGAAGCTTAAAGGAACCCAGCTTTCCCTTTAACTCAGGATTATTGGCATAGGCCACGCCCAGGGCGTTGGGACCGGTAAGGAACATGCTTGTATAGCCCATGGCAAAGTAGTTGGCAGCCGTGGGATAATCCACCTCCGTGATACCGGTGGGAACCACGCCCTCCACATTGTTCATGTCGGTCCACTTTGAGAATACGTCCACGAAGGCCGGGTCTGTGGTAATGTCGGTCTTCCACTCGCCGGAACCATCCTCCTGGTAAGCCAGCTCATAGCCGTTGCTCCAGAGATAGGACATGAAACGGCTCTGTCCTGAGGAATTGTTGGAGCCTACCATGGAGAATCCCCACTGGTCCACCTGTCCGTCCCCGTCCGTATCCTTTGTCAGCGCCTTTGCGCAGTCCACAAACTCGTCCCATGTGGAGGGCACCTTAAGCCCTGCTTCCTCAAAACGGTCTATGCGGTAGATAACGGCCTGAGGCTGTACGGCCACCGGATAATAGGTCATCTGCCCGTCAATGGTGCAGGCGTCCATAACGCCGTTTGCCAGGCCGTCAATGACCTCCTTGTCCATCCATTTGCTCAGGTCCTCTGTCAGTCCCAGGTCGTAAAGGGTTGGAATCTGGTCGGCAGATGTAAAAAATATAGTGGGAAGGTCATCCGGAGAGGTTGCCATGGCTGCCAGCTTTGTGTAGATATCGCCGGAGGCAATGGCCTGGATTTCCACCTTGATGTCCGGATTTTCCTTCATAAATTCCTCTGCATACTGATATATGTACTGGCCGTGGGGGTCCTCCGGCGCATATCCGTCCATGACGGTCAGGGTAACCGGTTCGCCGGACGCTGCCTGCGTATCCTTTTCCCCTGCTTCCGTTCCATTATTATCTTTTGTATCCGCCTTTACATCCTCTGCCTTTGTATCTGCCGTGCCGGATGATGAGCCCGCGCATCCTGTCACAAGGGATGCTGCCATCGCTACGGAAAGCATTGCTGATAAGAATCTTTTTTTCATGTCAGTTCCTCCATTTCATTGTTATGAATCACTCATAATTACCGGCCGGTAATCGTTTGTTCCGATGTAAATATCATACATCAAGTGCCCTGCGGAATGTGATTATTATTTAGTCAAAAATCACCATTTCTTTGTCCTGTTGTAAAAATCTGCATAAAAATAGCAGCTGGCGTCCAAAAATCACCAGCTACTTTCTTCTGCTTCTCCTGCTTGTTTCCCACCATTCATGTACAGATTTACGGTATTGGAGGGGAGATACGTCCATGATTGATTTAAATTGCCTTAAAAATGTGTTTACACTGTCATAACCGCACTTTTCCGCTATCACCGCCACGCTATCACTATTATTTTCCAATAAGCTGGCTGCCTCGCAGACCCTCACCGTGTTGATATACTTGTTTAGGTTGTATCCGCAGTACTTGGTGAAATCCTTGCTGATGGTGGATGGGTGAAGAAAAAATTTTTCACCCAGCATGTTCAGGTTCAGTTCCTCGTTAAAATGGGTGTCTATGTATTCCTTGATTTCCAGCATCCTGGCATTGGACGGCGAGATACCGGACTCGCTCCGTTTGATTCGGAAGGTCCGAAACAGCAGCACCGCAATCTGGGTGACAATGGTCCGCTGAATCTGGGAGCGGAAGGGCTTATGCACCGCGTCCTCCGCCTTCAGGCAGCACAGCATATCAATTAACTGTCCGAACACGGCCCGGTCCACATTCTTATAATTTTGGACAAACTCCTCCGGTGTGGGCGTGTTGAACACCTTCTGCAGGTCGCTGTCCAATACAGTGCTCCTGTAGTAGGTTGGTTTGACCGTGAAGCCGTATCTTGAAAACGGCAGCCTGTCAATCCGCCTGAGATGATGCTCCATGGCTCCTATGACCAGAATGTCATAGGGCTCCACATGGTACTTTCTGCCTGAGATGTAGTAATCCGCCGCCCCGTCCTCCACCAGGAGAATTTCACTGGTATTATGGATGTGGTGCATCTCATTCTTCTCGTATTCACAGGTCCGTGAAATATTATAATTATCCTCGCAGATTGCCCGGAAATGGTCCGGCTCATAATAATCGTTAATCTTAATCTCCATGTGGTTTACTATAGCATACCTGTATCTGAATGTCAAAAAAAGCAGCCCCGGTCAAAGAACCGGGACTGCCGCCAATTACTTTTATATTTGTATGACCAAATACTCCCCTTTGGTCTGCACCGCCGCCTTAATCTGCGTTCCTATTCCTCTGCGTTCTTTTTAAGCATCCCCAGAATCACACATCCGGCCGCTGCTCCCGCAACCACCGCAGCCAGATACATAAATGGATTCCCGATGGTCGGAAGGACAAAGATACCGCCGTGAGGCGCCCTGAGGGTACAGCCGAAGGCCATGGAAAGACCGCCTGCAATCGCGGAACCGATGATACAGGAAGGAATCACCCGCAGAGGGTCCTGGGCCGCAAAGGGAATGGCTCCCTCGGTGATAAAGGACAGGCCCATCACATAGTTGACAATACCGGACTGGCGCTCCTTTGCCGTGAATTTTTTCTTAAAGAAGGAGGTGCAAAGGGCAATGGCAATGGGAGGCACCATACCGCCTGCCATGACAGCCGCCATGACCTCAAAGTTGCCTTCCGCCAGCTGCGCTGTTCCGAACACATAGGCTGCCTTGTTAAAGGGACCGCCCATATCAATGGACATCATGCCGCCCAATACCATGCCCAGCACAACTCTGCTGGTGCCTCCCATTCCTCCCAGGAAACGGGTCAGGCCGTCATTAATCATACCCATATACGGGTTGATAAAGGTGGTGACCACAGCTGCCAGGAAGATGCCGATAACCGGATACAGAAGCACCGGCTTAATGCCTTCCAGTGACTTTGGCAGTTTCGAGAAAAGCTTCCTCAATCCCACTACAATGTATCCGCCCACAAAGCCTGCAAACAGGGCGCCCAGGAAGCCTGCGTTCACATCGCCCCCGGCGGGATTGGCAAACGTAGCGCCCATCTTGGCAATCAGTCCTGCCACCAGGCCCACTGCCAGTCCCGGACGGTCCGCAATACTCATGGCAATGAAACCAGCCAGGATAGGAAGCATCATTCCAAACGCCTGCTCTCCTACGGTTTTAAGGTAAGCGGCCAGAGGCGTATTCTTACCAAAGTTAGCCGGGTTAATGGAATAATCGTCAAACAGGAACGCCAGGGCAATGAGGATTCCTCCGCCGATTACAAAGGGAAGCATATGGGAAACGCCATTCATCAGGTGCTTGTAAATGGTGCGTCCAATGCTGTCATTGCTGTCGGATACAGACCCGTCTCCGACAGCCCCTGTGTGGTGGTATACAGGCACGGTGCCGTCCACTGCCCGTTTAATCAGCTCCTCCGCCTTGTGAATGCCGTCAGCTACAGGAACCATGATAACCGGCTTGCCGTCAAACCTGGCCATCTCCACATTCTTATCCGCGGCAATGATGATGGCGTCCGCCGCTGCAATCTCATCCCTGGTGAGCACGTTCTGGGCGCCGCCGGAGCCATCCGTCTCAGCCTTCAGCGAAATTCCCAGCTTCTTTCCTGTATTTTCCAGGTTTTCAGCCGCCATATAGGTATGGGCAATGCCGGTAGGGCAGGCCGTGACAGCCAGGACCCGGTATCCGGAGGCTGTTTTCACATCCACATCCGCTTCTGCATTCCGGTCCGCCTCTCCCTCAGGCGCCCCAAAACGCTCCACCTCAGCCCTGTCAATGATGCGTAAAAATTCCTCCTTATCCGAAGCCCCAATCAGCCCTTCCTTGAATCCGGGATTCATAAGCAGGGTGGACAGGCGGGACAATGCCTCCAGGTGCACGTCTGCCCCCTCAGCAGGCGCTGCAATCATGAACAGCAGGTTTGCAAGGGAACCGTCAAAGGCGTCGTAATCAACCCCCTCCGGCACAACCATGGCTGCCAGCCCGGGCTCCTTTACCGCCTCCACCTTTGCGTGGGGAATGGCGATTCCCTCACCAATGGCCGTGCTGCCCAGGGCTTCCCTTGCCAGTATGCCCTTCTTGTATCCGTCTGTGTCCTTAAGCCTTTTGCCTGCATCCATCAGGGATACCAGCCTGTCAATGGCCTCCTCCTTATTGGAAACCTTTACGCCCAGTTCAATGCTCGCTTTCTTTAATAACTCTGTAATCCGCATAAATGCGCCCCTCCTGACCGATTAAAGTGTGTTTAAGAGTCTCATAATTTCATCCTTGGTTCCTATGCCGTCAGAAAATGCAGTCGCGCCGCCGCAGGCTGTTCCCAGCTTCAGGGCGTATGCATAATCTCCTTTTTCCAGGTATCCGGCTATGAAGCCTGCCACCATGGAATCCCCGGCTCCAACGGAATTCTTCACAATTCCCCTGGCAACTCCCTGGCGGTATACGCTGCCGTCCTCAGCCACCAGGATGGCTCCGTCCCCTGCCATGGATACCAGTACATTCACTGCCCCCTGTTCCTTAAGCTTCCTGGCATGGAGAATGATTTCCTCTTCTGTCTTAAGCTCCAGTCCGAACATCTGTCCCAGCTCATGGTTGTTTGGCTTGATAAGGAAGGGATGGTACTTTAAAACCTTTAAGAGTAAATCCTTTTCCGCATCCACCACCATGCGGATTCCCCTGCCGTCCAGGCGCTCCATGATTCTCTGGTAGATATCATTGTCCATGGCTGCCGGTATGCTTCCTGACAGGACCAGCACATCTCCTTCTTTTAAATAGGAAAGCTTCTGAAAAAGCTGTTCCACATCACCGGCCGTAATCTCCGGTCCCATGCCGTTAATCTCGCTTTCCCGGTCTGACTTCAGTTTTACATTGATACGGGACATACCCTTCTCCACCCGGATAAAGTCAGAGTCAAAGCCCAGGCTCCGGACGCCCCTCTCAATCTCCTGTCCTGTGAACCCGGCTATGAATCCCAGGGCCGTGCTCTTATATCCCAGGTTTGCCAGAAGCGCCGAAACATTGATGCCCTTACCCCCGTAAAAGATGTTTTCCCTGATGGTCCGGTTTACGCTTCCCAGTGTGAAATGCTCCACTGCCACCACATAGTCCAGTGCCGGATTAAATGTTACTGTGTAAATCATATATCTCTGCACCGCCTTCTCATGAAATTTTATTTCTTATGTTGTCTATATCATAATACGATATCATATTTTCGTCAATAGTATTTTGTAAGAAAATATTTTTCATGCATTTTTTCGTCGCAATATACAAACAGACGGCCTGTTTCTGTAAAAAGCCGTCTGTTTTTTGTGCATTATTTTCTATTTTATCCTCTGTATGAATCATTACTTCTTATCTGGTGATATGGCTTTTTCATGACGCCGTATATGCTCCACGGATTCCTTCATGCCTGCCCTCAGCAGCAGGTACAGTATCTCCATGACCGCCGTGGCCGTGACCCTGGAAAACCAGAATTCTTCTGTCAGCAGCTTTTCCCTGGTGGCGGTAACAATCTTATAGTCGCTTATTCCGGCCAGAGGCGAATTTCCATTGTTGGTAATGAGGATGACCGTGCATCCGTTTTCCTTTGCCCCCTCCGCCAGGGTCTGAAGACGCTTGGAACTGCCGGAATTGGATATAACCATAACCACATCCTCCGGTCCCAGGTTAAAGGTATAGGCTGTCTGGGTCTCCCATATATCTCCTGCCACGGCCGGGATTCCCAGCTGGTTGAATTTAAAGGCTCCGTCCAGCGCCACAGGAATGGTGTTGCCCACGGCTGCCAGCTGCACCATGCGGGCGTGCTCCAGCTTGTCCAGAATATGCTCCAGATTGGCAGGGTCCATCATGTTCACTGTCTCTGTCAGCTCCGCCACCTTATTGGCCAATATGTTCTGAAGGGACTGGCTCAGGTCGCTGCGGTCAATGTCATTGGACACGTTCCTGTCCTTGTGTTCTTCTTCCAGCACCTCCCTGGCCAATGCCAGCTTCAGGCTGTGGAATCCCTTAAAACCGCACCGCCTGCAGAAACGGGATACCGTGGCGTCGCTGGTCCCGCTGGCCCTGGCCAGCTCTCCCACTGTCATGTCCACCACTTCCGCCTTATGCTCCATCATATAATCCGCTATCTTTTTCTCTGCTTCAAAAAATTCATCATAGGAGGAGCAGATGACTCCCAACGCGCTTCGTGTCTCTCCCATATCATATTCCGCCTGTCTCATGTAAATTTATTTCATGCTTTAAATATAGCACACAAAATTTAAAAATAAAAGTTGTTTTTCGTCATATATTATAATGCTTTCTGAAACTTTATTAACTTTTCGTTACTCCCCTTGTTTTTCCTTTTTTACTGTGCTATAATCTCTAAACGTTAACACATTATTAACAATTTGTTTATATTTAGCCGCATATTATCAGGTCTTCAAATGTGAGAAAGAGGCTGGTATCATGAAAAGTATTAAAACATTTTTATCCAGGTACAAACATGCATGGCTGCTGTGTTACGGCTTCATTTATCTCCCATGGTTCTGTTACCTGGAACGGACGGTCACACGTCATTACCATGTGATGCATGTTGCCCTGGACGACTTCATACCCTTCAACGAATATTTTATTATTCCCTACATGATGTGGTTTTTATACGTGGCGGGAACCATTGTTTTCTTCCTTTTCCGCAATAAGGAAGACTATTACAGGATTTGCACCTTCCTGTTCTCAGGCATGACCATCAGCCTGATTATCTGTACCTTTTTCCACAACGGCACAGATTTCAGACCGGCCATTGACCCGGGCAAGAACATATTTTCCAGCATGGTTGCAGCCCTGTACCAGACGGATACGCCTACCAACGTATTCCCCAGCATCCACGTATACAACTCCATCGGCACCCACATCGCCATCATGAAAAGCGAGTCGCTTAAGAAATATCCCTGGGTCCGGGCCGGTTCAGCCATCCTTATGGTTTCCATCTGCCTGTCCACTGTCTTCTTAAAACAGCACTCGGTCATCGACCTGGTAGGCGCAGCCATTATGGCTTATGTGATTTACGGAATCGTCTACGGATATAACTGGTCCGCAGAAGACAAAAAGGTCACCCAGAAGGCCCTCAGTTAGATGGACAAAAAAACAAAACCGTTGTACGCCAGTATGTGATTACCAGCCGGCGTACAGCGGTTTTTTATTATTATAGTGCCCTGCTGCACTGTTGCAAAACAGCCTGATTATGCTCCCTGTCAGCTCCCATATAGAGAAGGAAGATAACAGCGCTCAGCACCAGGTAGAAATACCAGGCAATGGCATAGGAGCCCGAGGCATCGTAAATCCAGGCGGACATGGAGGTTCCCAGGGCGATTCCTGCCATATTTCCCGCATTGCATATTCCGTAAATGGAAGTAAATTCACGGGTGCCGAAAAAGCGGGTCACCAGACAGGTGGCCGGTATGGACTGGATGGCATTGGCAAGTCCGAAGGCAGCGGCAAACAGATACGGAGCGCCAGGCAAACCTGCCATAATCAGGAATCCCAGGGAAGCTGCCAGTACCAGGCATATGTAGATGGACGCCCCCCTGATTCCCAGGCGGTCGTAGAGGGTTCCCAGTATGACCTTTCCCGCCATCAGGACTCCCATGGACAGTGAATATATCCCCGACGCATACTGCGCCCCATACCCCATATCCGTAAGGTATGCTATCATGTGCTGCTGAATCCCCATTGCCACCGAACTGGCCAGCACCAGCGCTGCCAGAACCAGCCAGAACCGCCTGGTCCCCATGGCCTGGGCCCTGGTAAGCCCGGTTTTTATGTCCGGGTTTATATCAGCCTTTGTATCCGTTTTTGCTGCCTTTCTATCTGCTTTTGCAGCTGCCTTCCCATCTCCCGGCGATTCCTTTATGACAAAGAGAATAACCGGTACCATCAGCAGCAGATACAGGCACCCGATAAAGCGGTATCCGTTCCTCCAGCCATAATCCGCCACAATGTGGGAGAGGACCGGCGTCACCACCATGGCCATGAGCCCGGAACCAGCCAGGGCAAAGCCTACTGCCGTGCCCTTTTTTTTCGTAAACCAGTTGGACAGAATCTTATTTACGGGAATCAGGTTTGAGAATCCGAATACCAGGCCGCACAGGACGGCATTTGCATAAAAGAACCACAGACCCGGGGCAAAGGAATAGCAGAACAGGCAGGCTCCCCCCACCGCTGCTCCGGAAACCATCAGCTTCTTCAGGCTGTACCGCTCCATAAGCCTGCCCTGGAACGGGGCTGCCAGCATGCCGACCATGGAAAATATACTGGAATATAAGGCAATCTGGCTTCTGGATACGCCCAGCTCCATGGAAACCGGCTTTAAGAATACACCTACGGTATTGGACAGGACCCCGATATTACACCCGCATACCACTGCACAGCCAAGTACAACAGACCAGCCATAGAATAATCTGTTATCCCGTTCTTCCATTACGCCGTCCTTTCTCCCCGGATGTGAAACACATGCTGTTCCAGCCGCGACATGGCTTCCTTGCACACCGCCATGGGACAGGCCAGATTGAGACGGATGTGCTCCGGCGCAAGGTAGGATGCTCCGTCATTTCCCAGCACGCCGCATGTCTCCATGTCCTTAAGAACCTGTCTGAAATCCAGGGAAGGCGAAGAACAGTCCAGCCATCCCAGGTATGTACCCTCAGGCAGCTGCATCCTGACCCCTGCAAACCGGTCTGCCACATAGTCATGTACGTATTCCTGGTTTTTCCTGATATAGCGGTTCAGCTGTTCCACCCACTCTCCGCCCTCCTGGTATGCGCCAATGAGCGCCTCGCAGGACAGCACATTGGGGTTGCTGAAATGGGTCATAACCGTTGCCTTCTCCATGGCATCCCGCAGCCAGGGCGCATATGTGACGGCATAGGCGCAGCGCAGGCTTGCCAGATTAAAGGTCTTTGTGGGCGAATACAAACTGATGGTAATTTCTCTTGCAAGACCCGACACCATGGCTGTGGGTATATGCTGCTTGCCTCCGGGTGTAAAATCAGCCCATATCTCATCTGAAATCAGAAGCACATGATATTTCCCGCAAAGGTTTACCACGGCCCGTATCTCATCCTCATCCCAGACCCTTCCCGTGGGATTGTGGGGCGAGCAGAAGATAAATGCTTTGGCCTTATTTTCCAGTATTTTCCTCTCCATATCCTCCAAATCCAGGCGCGGAACTCCTTCCTGGTCCGGCTTCAGCATGCTGGGGCAGAGCACCCGCCCCAGGTCCCCAACGGTACGGATAAATCCGGAATAGACAGGTCCGCTGCACATCACCCTGTCTCCCGGAAGGGTAAAGGCCTGCAGCGCTGCAGCGATTCCCCCCAGCACCCCGTTCTGGTAAAGTATGTGTCCCGCCCGCAGGTCCTGGTTGTGAAAATGTGTCCCATGCCATTTTATGATTGCCTGGTAAAACCGGTCGTCCAGATTAAAATAGCCGAACAGCGGATGCTCCATCCGCCGTTTTACTGCCTCGACCACACAGGGGGCAGTGGCAAACTCCATGTCGGCAATCCCCATGGGTATGATATCCTTCCTCCCCTCGTCAGCCGCCTTCCATTTTATGGTCCCGGTTCCTGTACGGTCCCATTTTTCATCAAATATAGATTGCATGTCTTGTTCCTTTCTGTCATCCATTCCCCGCGGCGTGTGTCCTGCGCCGGTTACTGCCACAGTTCCGGGTCCAGCAGCGCCTGTACCAGATGGCCGGTCACTGCCTCCCACAGTTGTTTTCCCTTTTCCCTGGTGGCAGCATAGCTGTTTCCCAGGATGCCTGTCTCTGTGCGCGTTTCAAACGGCAGGAAGGTATAGGGCCGGCCCGGACGCCCGTGGGGAGTTCCCTTTTGTATATTCCCCCCCTTTGCTTCCATATAGCAGGGGTCCACCAGGCTTTCGTCCAGGGCCAGCATAAGGGAGGTTTCCACCTCATCCGCGTGGAAAATATTGCTCTGGGTATCCAGAATGGCTTCAAAATCCTCGTTGCAGCCAACATAATACGGAACCCAGGAAATATGGATGCCGTATCGGGTGGCAATGTCCATGACAGCCATGTCTGTAGGCGTTCCATTGCCTCCGTGGCCATTGACGCAGCATATATTCCTGAAGCCATGGGACACGATTCCCCTGGCCATACTTGTGAGGCAGTCCATATACAGCCTGGGGTCCAGGGACAATGTCCCCGGATAATTCCTATGGTGCAGTGAATTTGATATGGTGACAGTGGGCGCTATGACTGCACGGCGTCCCATTCCAGCCAGCCTGGCTGCCGCAATATCACAGGCAGCCTCCGCCAGCATGGAATCCGTTCCTGTGGGAAGGTGGGGGCCATGCTGCTCCGTTGCCCCCAACGGTATGAGTACCAGCGCATTTTCCTCTGCCAGCCTTCTCAGTTCTTCCCTATTTAAATTATCCCATCTGTAAGGATGTTTCATCTCTGTCCAAAGTCTCCTTTCTTCTTCCCGCTCCTCTGCCTTATATCCGGAACGGGCACTTTTCGTAGGGCGGCATCTTTCTGGCTTTTCTGGATTCCATGAAGTCCTTCCGGAAATCGTCCGCCAGGCCCGGTTCCCTGAGAATATCAAGGGCGCTCTGTGAAATGATTTTGCTGGCATAAACAGCTGCCTTTTCTCCGATGGCTGTTCCCGCTGCCGCAGTCACGGTCCAGTGGTGGGCCCTGGTTCCCGTCACCTCACCAAGCCCGCTGAGCTGAATAGTGGGCAGGATGTGGCTTACATCCCCCACATCCGAGGTGCCCCTGAAAAATGGAATGGCATCCCAGTCCTTAACCGGAGAAGTCCTTACAGGAATCAGCGCGTCCAACTCACCGGGCGGCTCCTCCTCGAAGAAATTCCGGTGAAGCTTCCTGGCAAATTCATAGTCCTCTTCGCTGTATGTGAGAGGCGGTATCTTCTTTGCCTCCTCATATACATACCGGTTCAGTGCAATGGCCGGGAAATTACCCCTGCAGTAGGTGCGCAGGGTCATCTGCAGCTTTGTCTCCGTCATGATGGCCGCGCCCCGGGCAACCGCCTTTACCCGCTCCACCAGTTCCTTGTTCTCCTCATCCCTGGAACGGATATAATAGAATACGGATGCATGTTCGGGAACAACGTTGGGCATTTCCCCGCCATCCTCATATACATAGTGGATGGAGCACTCCGGCGTCATATGCTCCCTGAGGTAATTCACCCCGATGTTCATGAGTTCACAGGCGTCCAGGGCGCTTCTTCCGTTCCAGGCCCGCACTCCGTGGGCTGTCTTTCCGAAATATTCAAACAGCATACTGGTCAGAGCCATATTGGTATAACCCGCAAACTTAAGCTCATGGCCTCCCGGATGCCACATCAGGCATACGTCCATATCGTCAAAATACCCCCATTTGGCCAGCCACACCTTGCCGTCCAGGGTTTCCTCCGCCGGACAGCCCACATAGATAACCGTACCGGTCAATTCTTCCTTCTCTGCCGCGAATTTAAGGGATGAGGCGGCTGCCGCCCCGCAGCCGGCAATGAGATTGTGGCCGCACCCATGGCCGCAGCCCGGAATGGGGCTGTAATAGGGTACATTTTCCTGCCCCAGTCCCTTTAAGGAATCCAGCTCCCCCAGTATTCCGATAACCGGCTTCCCGCTTCCCCATTTTGCATATACCGTATTATGAGGCGCGGTCTTTGACTCCGGCTCCCTGGCATTGAAGGTTTGCGTCTCAAATCCCTGCGCCTTCATGAATTCCGCCAAACGCCCGGCCGTGTAGTATTCTTCCATGGCAAATTCCGGATGCTCCCAGATATCGTGCATCAGTTTTCTTGCCTCTGTCTCGTATCTGTCATACCATGACTGGATATAATCGTTCATATTTTATGCCACTCCTTTCACTGTGCAGTGCCCTGGCTTTTCCCTGCCTTTGACCGGTGCAGGATATATGCAAAAATACAGGTGACTGCTATGTCCGTCAGCAGTCCGTACCTGGTGAATCCGGTATACCTGCACACAAGGAATACCGCAAATGCCAGGGGGACATATTTGATACTGCCTCTGAAATTCGCCATAAGGCGCATGGTCAGCATGGAGCCGTACAGACACGGGAGCACGTAACCCAGGGCCTTAAGCACCGGCTCAGGCACCACCTGAAGCATGGCGGAACCCACCAGTATAATGACGGTCAGGACTATCAGGCTGAAAAATACGGACATACCCACGCCGATTACCGTTGCCATCTGCCCCCTGGGACTGCTGTTGTCGGAATCAGTGGCGCTCTGTACCGCCACTGCCACAGGCACGCGGGTATTGCCCACATTGCCGGCCAGATAAGACATGTAGGTTCCGGCTGCTCCCAGAATAGGGAAATAGGAAATAGGTTCCGCAATCCACCCTCCCACTCCGGCCGCACAGGCTGCCGCGGCACAAGCCATGTAGGCATCTGCCGGAGCCGTAAACCCTGCAACAAAATGCATGTACAGGACAGGGGAAAACATCAGTATGAAGGCAATGGCCATGGTGGCCCGCCCAATCAGATGCACCTTCTTAACATATACATTGCTGTAGTCTTCCTGAATCTGGTCCTTTGTCATCACGTTCTTCTCTTCCATGACCCTACCTCCTATAAACCTGCGTAATAAGCCACAGTGGCGCAAATCATGCCAGCCAGCATGGCAATGCTCATCGTAAAGTTCCCAAGACTCTTCTTACCGGACTTCTTCACATATTTTGTCAGTGCAAAGGTACAGGCGGCCGAAGCTGCAAATCCCACCAGGTTGGGCGAGGACTTGGATGCGTTATTGGCCCCCAGATAGACCAGCAGGGCCATCATGGCTGCCAGGGAGAAGGCAGGCAGGAAGCTGCGGCTGCTCTTGGCAGCCTTTACCATGGCGTCGTCCATGGGCTTTACCGTAATAAGTGTATTGATAAGGAAGGGCGCAGAACCAAGAGTCATGGTAAACAGGCACAGAGTCAGGGTACTCTCTGTTATGCCTTCGGTTCCCAGGGTTACGCCCAATGTGGAGGCCGCAATCTCCGCCATCTGGGTTTCATAGGCAGCCGACCCAATAACGCCCACTCTCATGAAGGACAGCACCGGTCCTATCAGGCTGACCAGTCCCAGGGCCACCACAATGATGGAACAGGCCGGCGCAATGGCGGATACGCAGCCGATTTTCATGACAGAACGCACTTCGTCTTCCGACAATACCCGGTGTTTCTTGTTAAACATCAATGCGTTGCGAATGAACAATACTGCCTGGATAATAACCAGGCCAATAATTAAAAGGCAAAACAGAAAACAAATTCGGTTTACAGTGACCATGGCTTGACTCATACTCTTTTTTTCCTTTCTCATTTGTCAACTTAGTTTACTTGTTGTAAAGTTACTTTACTTTATGTAAATATTCTATACCTTATTTTGCCCGATGTCAATACACAAAACACAAAAAAAGAAAGCATCCAAAAAAGATGCTTCCAGCTTTTCAGATACTTTATACAATTGACTACTTAAACTCATCCATCTGCATATGATAGTCGCTGTAGGCCTGCAGGACTTGAAAAGCAGATTCAATCTGCTCCTTTGTGAAACGCTGCTCCAGAAAAGCAATGAACTTGCCGAAATTCTCTGTGTCATACACCCGGTGCAGTTCATGCAGCTCAAGCCCTTTCTCAGTGGGATAATACAGGACCTTCTTATCATTATACCGTTCCCGCCCCCGGTAGAGGAGCCCGGAACGCTCCAGCTTGGTCAGCATCTGGGTTGCTGCTGCCCGCGTCTTATTCCAGCTATGGGCCAGCTCAATGGCGGATATTCCCGGATTCTCCACCACATACTTCAGAAAGTGGACCTCAGTGGCTGTGTAGCTTTCCCCGTTCCCATACTCATGGGATGAATTGGATGCCCGGCAGAAACTGGCCGCACGGTGCATGATATCCGAAGCCTCAAATGTTGTAAATGTATAATCCTTTCCTCCCTGCGTCAATCCCTGTTCCTCTCTTTTTCTATTATCTCAGATAAAAATCTTAGTTCCATTCTATCCAGTTTATGGGCAAAAGTCAACCTTTCCCTCAGGAATCTCCCCCGCCCCATCTCCCGCCATGCTGTCCCATTGGCGGGAAACCAAAAAATCCATGGCCCTCCCTGCCAACGGGATTTCCATGGATTTTCATATCAATTTTTGATTGGATGATGCCGGCTTCCCGGACTCCCGGTGCTCCCGGGTTACTGCTCCTTGGAAAAAGGATTCAGCATCTTGTTCACCACTTCCGCCTCAGAAGGGCCTTCGAACAGGGTGCTTCCCTGGTCCTTTGCAGGTATACTGTCAACCCTGGAGCCGTCAATGCTGCCCCTCATCTCTACTTCGTGCTTATAGTCAGCCAGGTATTTTTCAATGGCGCTGATTTTGTCTTCCGGCGCCTCCATACCTTCCCTAGATAGTCCCATGATGTCCATGACCGTATCCAGCTCTCCGTCATCCCAGTCCTTAAGGACAGTGTTGGCAAGAAACTGAATCCGTTCCCTGATTGAATTACACTTCAAAAATTCTTTTACCATTTTATAAGACCTCCATACATATGGAAATTTCCTGATACCGGCTATACTATACTACTCCGTTAAAAAAATGTCAATTAAAACCGTAAAATTTCTGCGTTATTTTATATCCCAGAATCAGCAGTTCCCTTCCGCCCTTGCCCGGAAGATTGCATCCCTGTCCCAGGAAACCCATCCTGAGCCGCAGGAACAGAGGAAGATTCTGCTTTTTCAGATATTGCCACAGCTCCTTCTTTTTCTCCAGGTTTTCTTCTGTCCCGGATTTGATGGCCAGGACAGAACAGATGGTCATCATGATTTCCAGGTACTGTATCATGTAATGGCGCAGTTTTCTGCTGCTTATCTTCATGGCGTCATAATACCCCAGCATCAGCTTGGTGACCCGAATCTGCTGGTCAATACGGCCAATCATCACCTCTTCATTGACTGACTGGTCCTGCCTCCCGATATAATAACGGTAGAAGTTCACATCCAGGTAATAGATATGCTTCACATGGGGCAGTGGCTGGTACACAAAAATATTGTCCACATAAAAGGTGTGCTTGGGCAGCTCCAGCCCGCACTGGATAAGCAGCCCTGTCCTGTAAATAACAGAATGCATCAGGATATACTGCCCTGTCATGAAGAACTTCACGTCATTCCATCCAAATACCTTGTCCTTTGGAAACGCCGTGTGATATTTCATCACCTTTTTCCTTCTGGCGCCCTCCTTTTCATAGACAAAGTTGGTAACCAGCATATCCAGCGTCTCTCCTCCGTATACAAAGCGCCTCAGGGTTGAAAGAACCTGCTCATACGCCTCCTCATTGACCCAGTCGTCGCTGTCCACCACCTTAAAGAAAATGCCTGTGGCATTTTTAAGTCCTGTATTCACAGCCTCCCCGTGCCCGCCGTTTTCCTGGTGGATGGCACGGCAGATAGTTGGATATTCCCGGGCATACCGGTCTGCAAGCTCCCCCGTCCTGTCCTTTGTGGAACCGTCATCCACAATGATGATTTCCACTTCCTCCCCGCCTGTAAGCAGGGTGTTGATGCAGTGCTCCATATAGCTCTCCGAGTTATAACAGGGGATTGCCACAGTCAATAACTTCACGTTTCTACCTCCTCGTTATGAGCGCTTGGAGACCGTCCTTTGGTCTCCTACGCGCGATACATGTCACTGGCGCTTAGCGAGGTCCTTTCGAGCTTAGCGCAGTGGCTCGTTATGAGCGCTTAGCCAAATACTGCCAGGGCTGCCAGATTAGCGGCCCCATGCATCAATACTGCCATAGGATATCTGCGGTATTCACTGCTTTCATAGCCCCATGCCAGCACCATTCCCAGCAGGAATGCATAAGTGCCTTGAATCCAGTTTCCATGATATATGCCAAAGGCCAGGGATGATATGACTGCTGAAGGAAGAAAAGCCATAAAGCGCCTGAGCCATCCGTACAGGACCAGGCGGAAGGCTCCCTCCTCCAGGATGGGGGCCAGGACCAGTGTCATCCACAAAAAGCCTGCTCCCTGAGATACAGCCGGACTCATGGCCTCCTCGTAAGATGAGAGGAGACTGCCCGGCCATGGTATAACCTTTACCAGCAGATTGCCGGCCAGCGCCGCTGCCGCTGCCGCCAGTACACGCTTCTGCCATCCTGCGGGCAAAAGCTGCTTTTCATCCCTCATACGCTCCCTGTCCTTCTGTTCTTATTCTGTGTTTTTATTCTGCGTTCTTATTCTGCTGACAGTATAGCATGGCTCCATGTGTTTTGCCACCATCTTTTTACTCTTTTCATTGCATTTTTTCCCATATTACCCTATAATAAACTTAATTTATATGACAATTTAAAAGACAAGCGAGGTATGGATTATGGCGAAAAAACGCATCGTAATGGCCATTGGCCACAAAGATATGGGAACCAATCTTCCTGAACAAAAGGCAGCTGTGGCGAGAACCGCCAAAATCATCGCTGATTTCATCCAGGAGGGGTGGCAGGTAGCCATTGTACACAGCAACGCTCCCCAGGTAGGCATGATTCACACGGCCATGAATGAATTCGGCAAACAGCATGACGGCTATAGTCAGGCTCCCATGTCTGTCTGCTCTGCCATGAGTCAGGGTTATATCGGATACGACCTTCAGAACGGAATCCGGGCTGAATTGATTAAAAGAGGCATTTACAAACCAGTAAGCACTGTACTGACCCAGGTGACAGTGGACCCATATGATGAGGCTTTCTATACCCCTGTAAAGGTCATCGGACGTGTGATGACCAAGGAGGAAGCTGATGCTGAGGAAGCCAAGGGCAACCATGTGACAGAAGTGGAAGGCGGCTACCGCAGAATCGTTGCATCCCCCCATCCCGTTGCCATAGTGGAGATTGATGCCATCAAGGCCCTTATGGATGCGGACCAGATTGTCATTGCCTGCGGAGGAGGCGGCATTCCGGTTATGGAGCAGGGCTATAACCTAAGGGGCGCCAGCGCCATCATTGAGAAGGACCTTGCCACCGGACTGCTGGCCAAAGAGATTGACGCGGATGTGATGATGATACTTACCAGCGTGGACAACGTGACCTTAAACTACGGTACTCCCCAGGAACAGCCCATCAGCCGCATGACCATAGACCAGGCCAGGGATTATATCAGCCAGGGCCAGTTCGAATTTGCCTCCATGCTGCCAAAGGTATCTGCCTCCATTGATTTCCTGGAGAGCGGCAAAGGCAGGAAAGCCATCATCACCACCCTGGATAAGGCAAAAGAAAGCCTGAAGGGACATGCAGGCACGGTAATTGAATAAAGACCCTGGTTCTGCCAGACAACCGTACGTAAACAACAAAAAGGAATCCATTCATCCCTTAAGAACAATAGGGGTTGATGGATTCTTTTTGTGATTGTTTCTGTTATTATTTCTGTTATTATTTTGCTGTCCGTATACTTTTAATCTGACAGAATCCGGCAGACATGCAGATATATAGCCGGCAGACATGTGAAGCCCTATGCCTCCGCAGCGTCATCATGCCTCCGCCAGCACCCGCTCCGTAATATAGCTGACCATCTCCTCCTTGGGCATCCCCAGGGACAGGGCCAGCTCAGAGTACAGATTATCCTCCGCCGTCTTAAAATACCGCTCGTCCAGGTCCGTCATTTTCTTTCCCTGCTCCATGCGGTCCTTCCGGCGCAGGTACAACGCCTTTATCATGCTAATCCACACCCGGCAGTCACAGGTCTTAAGGGCTTCCTTATACCGTTCCTCCCGCTGCTTATCATTGGTCACCTCCATCTCCTTCACATCAGAGATTTCGTCAATCAGTTCAAGGGCCTCTTCTTTGGAAAGAAGCGGCCTGGTTATGGTTTTCTCCGAATCAACAGGCGTCACAATCTTGCTGTCTTGCTGATAATAGGGACGGAGTACATAATACAGCCGGCCCTTCGGACCGTCAGGCCTGTCAATTTTGATGATATCCATCACCTCGCAGACGCCTCTGATGCCGTATATGATATACTGACCTTTCTGATACATATTTTACCGCCTACTTCCCTTATTTTATAATACATATATTGTATCACTAAAAGGGTGTCGATGTCAGAAGTTTTTTGGCGGCGCCGTAAACTTTGTAAAAAATACACCATGGAGCCGTATATTTTTTTGTATACAATAGCCAGTCTCCGGGGTATATGCATCTATTGTATCTCTTTCTCCATTTGCCCTGAGCCGGACTTTATGGTAATCCTGACCGCAATATTGGCGGTATCTGTTTCCACACAAACCATGTCCCCGGCTTTTACCTCTGCTATATCAGCGGCTTTTCCCTCCGAATCCATAACCTCAGTGGAAGAGGACAACAGGATTGTCACAGCGGCGGCGGAATCTTTGCCATCCCCTGTGTGTTTGTCCGGGCCCCTGCTTCCGGCCTCATTCTGGTTCCGGCCTTTTCCCGTTTCACCGCCCTTATCTCTCCGTCCAGGTCTGCCTCCTGCCCCCTTTTCCGGCCCGTCTCCGGCTTCTTGGGTGTCCGGGACACGGTCTGTGCCTGCCTCATCAGGTCCGCCGTCAGTCTCTTCCCCGTCCATCCTTTTTCCCGCATCGCCCTTCCCCTGCCCGCCGCCTCTGGGGCTAGGTCTTCCGGTAACAAGGGATATCTGTGAATCAGAAATTTCCTTCACCATACCAATGATTTCCGTCGCCTCCGCATTGCTGCTTTCTTCCGGTGCTTCAACAGTATCAGAAGCCGCGGCATCCTCTTTCCCCTGACCTGCGCAGCCGGATGCCAGAACCGCAGCAGCCAGCACTGCCAAAATAAATACTCCTTTTTTCATGAATATACTCCTTTTAATCCTGTAATCCTCTGTCCCGGCGGCACAGGAATGCCGTATATGCATCCCTGGGCCAGTTCCTGCATTTCCTCCATGACTATTCCATGATGTCAATACTGATAATCTGTGTATCCTCCAATATCATTCTTACAATGCTTCCAACTGCCAAATCAGATTCCGTACCTTCCCGGCCCTCCATTCCTTTTGTAATGACAGTGGAACCGGTCAGATAAACGGTTGTTTCATCCGCGCTGAATTCCATTGTCATACCTCCGCTCCCCTGTCTGTCCCAGGGATTCCCGCCCTCCGGCATTGCAGGCATGGTCCCCTCATCTTCAGGTTTTGCAGGAGGGTTCTCCCCATCCGCCGGTTTTTCCGGCGGAGTTTCTCCATCTGCCCGTTTTTCCGGCAGTGTCTCCCCTTCTGCCGGTTTTTCCGGCGGGGTTTCCCCGTCCGGCGCCCTGCCTTCTGCAGGACCGGTTCCGTCACCATCCCTCTGTTCCGGCTTTAAAGCAAATGTCACGGTCAATGAGCCGTCGCCTGCCCCAGTTATTTTAGCCATTACACTCCCGTCATCCCGGGGAGTCATCCTGTTATCTGTCTGTGCTGCTTCCGAACCGGAGGATGACCATGATGCCGCGTAGCTCATCACCCCGGTACCAATCACAGCCGCCGCGCACAGACCTGCACACAGTAACATCCTTGCTGGATTTCTTTTCATTGTAATCTCCTTCTTTCCGCTTTATTTCAGATTTTCATCTGATTCCAGAAGTATAACGGCCCTGGCTTAAATCAAACTGAAATTCACAGATATTTCATAAAATACCTTTGTTTGCACCAAAATAAAAAAGCAGCGGTTTCCCGCCACTTTTTCCATTTCTCCATCCTCCATCAATCCCACCAGAAAAACCATACATGGGACCTGGACAGGGACCCTGCCAGGGTCATGACCTCCTCCGTAAAACAGAAGCCGAACTGTTCCATAGCCAGCTTCTCGGCCTGTTCCTGGTCTGCCACCGGTGTATCCACATAAAACTGCAGGGTATCGGCACCCATAACAGCCGGCACAGCTCCCCACATTTCATACCACCGTTTTGCAAATGCCAGCATCCTGCCGCTGTCCGGACACTGGTTCCATCCGCCAAAGGGAAGCCAGCCCAGCACCTTCCAGGGCTGGTCCACCGGAATCTCCGCCAGTATGACATCTGATTTTTGTCTGGTCAGATAATCCGTGTCCTCCTGGAAATGCTCCGCCGCTTCTCCGTCCTCAAACCTTCCCAATAAGGACTCCGGCATTTCCATGGACGATTCCGCCAGGTTCGTTGTCACCATGTCTATAAAATTTTCATCCGGATAAATGAACAGAGGAACAAATCCATCCCTCTTTCCCTGTTCCCTCTTTCCCTGTTCCCTCTTCTCCAGATAAAGTTCCTCCAGGGGCTGTTCCGCTCCCCTGCGGTCAATCACCTGACATGGGCATCCCATAATTTCCAGCATTTTACGGTAACTCTCTTTCTTCTCATCTCCGGTCTGCATCATTTCTTTCCCTCCATACGCATCCCTGCCGTTTTTCAGAACCAACATTCAATCTTCATGCTTCCATTATATCGGATAACCCCCTCTGCGGCTATCCCCCATTCCAAAAACAGCCATCCCGCCGGAAAACAGGAACCAGCCTATGGCTGGTACCCGGCAAAGATATGAAAAGCCCGGGGACTCCGGTTTAAACAAACCGGAGTCCCCAGGCTCCTATCCGGTCAAACCAGACTCTGCTTACATCTGCTTAACCGCCAATCCTTTTACCCTGATGGAGGACCCATCAATCTTCCTTTACTTCCACTACCGCCAGTATTTCCGTGGCGCTGCCGCCCGGAAGCTCATTGGCTCCAATGGCAAGCCTTGCAGCGATTCCTGCTTCTCCATATAAATCACGGAACAGTCTGGAAGCCCCGTCTATGACCAAAGGCTGATTTCCAAACCCCTTGGCGCAGCGTACATAGCTGATAATCTGTACAAACTGTTTCACTCTATCCAAATCGCCCAGTTCCGTTTTCAGAACAGACAGAATATTCAGAGCGCAGATTTGGGCGGACCTCTGGCCATCCCCTATGGTCAAATCCTCCCCCACAACACCCACCACCTGGCGCACTCCATGGATATCCGGGGTCTGGCCTGCAATATAAATCAGATTTCCCACCCTTCTTGCGGGTACATACAATCCGTTGGGCCTAGGGAGCTCCGGAAGCTCAAGTCCCATTTCCTGCAATTTCTGTTCAACTATCATAGCCTTCTCCTTAGCGTGTTTCCATTCCCTCAGGCATTCTTTACCGTGGCAATATCAATCAGCGTCAGCTCCTTGGCCCGGTTTTCCAGGCTGGTTACCAGCGCATTGGCCGTATCCAGGGAGGTCAGGACATTGACGCCTGTCTCAATGGCATTGCGGCGGATGATGAAGCCGTCATGGCTGCGCTCTGCACCCTGGGCCGGGATGTCGATAATCAGGTCAATCTGATGGCCCAGCACCAGGTCCAGGATATTGGGGGATTCCTGCTCCAGCTTACGGATTTCGTAGGCCTTTACGCCGTTCTTATTCAGTGTCCTTGCCGTGCCTCTGGTGGCAAATATCTGATATCCCACAGCAGCAAACCTGCGGGCAATGTCCACTGCCTCCTCCTGGTCGCTGTGGCGCACAGACATAATCATTTTCCTGTATTTCGGAAGGCGGATGCCTGCGCCCTCAAATGCTTTGTAGAGCGCTTCATTGAATGTCTTTGCAATGCCCAGGCACTCGCCGGTGGACTTCATCTCAGGTCCAAGGCTGATGTCAGCACCGCGAATCTTTTCAAAGGAGAATACCGGCATCTTGATGGCAATATAATCAGCTGCCGGCTGTAATCCAGGCTGGTAGCCCAGCTCCCGGATGGTGTGGCCGCAGATAATCTGAGTGGCCAGCGGAACAATGGGGATTCCGGTTACCTTGCTGATATAGGGAACCGTACGCGAGGAACGCGGGTTCACCTCGATGATATATACGTCGTCCCCGTCCACAATAAACTGGATATTAATCATGCCCTTTACATGGAGGGCCCTTGCCAGCTTCTCGGTGTAGTCCACAATGGTGTCAATGTTATGCTGGCTGATATCCTGGGCCGGGTACACGGAGATACTGTCGCCGGAGTGGATACCGGTACGCTCAATATGCTGCATAATGCCTGGAATCAGGATGTCGGTGCCGTCACAGATGGCGTCCACCTCGATTTCCTTGCCCATAATATATTTATCAACCAGAATCGGATGCTCCTGGGCAATCTGGTTGATGATGCCGATAAACTCATCAATGTCCTCGTCGCTGATGGCAATCTGCATCCCCTGTCCGCCCAGTACATAGGACGGTCTTACCAGCACCGGATAGCCCAGCTTATTGGCTGCTTCCTTGGCCTCCTCTGCCGTGAATACGGTGTGGCCCGCCGGCCTTGGGATATTGCACTGCTCCAGGATAGCGTCAAAGCGCTCCCTGTCCTCTGCCGCATCCACATCCTCTGCCGCCGTGCCCAGAATGGGAACCCCCATCTTCATCAGGGCCTCTGTCAGCTTGATGGCTGTCTGGCCGCCGAACTGGACCACCGCGCCATCCGGCTTCTCAATATCCACAATGCTCTCCACATCTTCCGGGGTAAGGGGTTCAAAATACAGCTTATCCGCAATATCAAAATCCGTGCTGACGGTTTCCGGGTTATTGTTTATAATAATAGTCTCATAGCCTTCCCTGCTGAAAGCCCAGGTGCTGTGGACAGAACAGAAGTCAAACTCAATTCCCTGTCCAATGCGGATTGGGCCGGAACCCAGCACCAGCACCTTTTTGCGCCCGCCGGTCTGCTCCGCCTCGTTAAAACCGCCGAAGCAGGAGTAATAGTAGGGAGTCTCGGCTGCAAACTCAGCCGCACAGGTATCCACCATCTTATAAACCGCGCGGATATCATTGTGGTAGCGCAGCTTTTTGATTTCTTCCTGGGAAATGCCTGTAAGCCTTGCTATGACATTGTCAGGATACTCAATTCTCTTGGCCTCAGTCAGAAGTTCCACGGTCAGCTGCTTTTCTCCGGCTCCCACTGCCTTCAGGGCATCTTCCATCTCCACCAGGATGGCCAGCTTGTCAATGAACCAGAAATCAATCCTGGTGATGTCATGGATATGCTCATAGGTGAATCCGCGGCGCAGTGCCTCTGCAATTCTCCAGATGCGCATATCATCCACCCTGGATAATTCCTCTGTCAGCTCTTCATCGGAAAGGTCTGTAAAATCATAGGACAGCAGGCAGTCCACATGCTGTTCCAGGGAACGGATGGCCTTCATCAGCGCACCTTCAAAATTGGTGCAGATACTCATGACCTCACCTGTGGCCTTCATCTGGGTGCCCAGGGTACGCTTGGCGCTGATAAATTTATCAAAGGGCAGCCTTGGCATCTTGACCACGCAGTAATCCAGCATGGGTTCAAAGCTTGCATATGTCTTTTTTGTAACCGCATTCCTGATTTCGTCCAGGGTATATCCCAGGGCAATCTTGGCAGCCACCTTGGCGATGGGATATCCCGTTGCCTTGCTTGCCAGGGCGGAGGAACGGCTAACCCGGGGATTTACCTCGATAACGCAGTACTCGAAGCTGTCCGGATTCAGGGCATACTGCACATTGCAGCCGCCGGTGATTCCCAGCTCGCTGATGATGTTAAGGGCAGAGGTGCGGAGCATCTGGTACTCCTTGTCCCCCAGCGTCTGGGAGGGGGCCACCACAATACTGTCGCCTGTATGAACGCCCACAGGGTCAATATTCTCCATATTACAAACAGTGATTACATTGCCCGCGCCGTCGCGCATTACCTCGTACTCAATTTCCTTCCACCCTGCGATGCAGCGCTCCACCAGCACCTGTCCCACACGGGAAAGGCGAAGTCCGTTTTCCAGGATTTCGGCGCACTGCGACCGGTTGTCTGCAATACCGCCGCCGGAACCTCCCAGGGTGTATGCCGGACGAAGCACAACCGGATAACCGATTCGCTCGGCAACCTCCAGACCATGCTTTACATCCTCCACAATATCAGAGGGAGCAACTGGTTCCCCAATCTTTTCCATGGTTTCCTTGAACATCTCGCGGTCCTCTGCCTTCTTGATGGTCAGGGCCGTGGTGCCAATCAGGCGCACATTGTGTTCTTTTAAGAAGCCTGCATCCTCCAGTTCCATGGCAAGGTTAAGCCCTGCCTGTCCGCCCAGGGTGGGCAGTACGCTGTCCGGTTTTTCTTTTAATATAAGCTGTTCCACCACTTCCACGGTAAGAGGCTCAATGTAGACCCGGTCCGCAATGTCCTTGTCTGTCATAATGGTGGCAGGGTTGGAGTTGAGGAGAACCACCTCAATTCCCTCTTCCTTCAGGGAACGGCAGGCCTGGGTGCCTGCATAGTCGAATTCTGCTGCCTGTCCGATGACAATGGGGCCGGAGCCAAGCACCAGTACTTTTTTGATATCAGGATTCTTTGGCATTAGTCATTCACCTCCATCATTTTAAGAAAACGGTCAAAGAGGTAACCGGAATCCAGGGGTCCCGGGCATGCTTCCGGGTGGTACTGCACCGTGAAGATATTCTTGCCAACGTACTTTAAGCCCTCGTTGGTGCTGTCATTTACATTGACAAATGCCGGTACGGCCACTGATGGGTCCAGGTTGTCCGTATCCACCACATAGCCGTGGTTCTGGGAGGAAATATAAACCCTTCCGGTCTCCAAATCCTTTACCGGATGGTTTCCGCCTCTGTGTCCATATTTTAATTTATGGGTATCCATGCCGTTGGCAAGGGCCATGAGCTGGTGTCCCAGGCAGATGGCAAAAATAGGAACATCTGACTCATACAGTTTTTTCACTTCTCTGATAATAGCTGTGTTTTCCTTCGGGTCCCCGGGGCCGTTGCTGAGCATGATGCCGTCAGGGTTTCCTGCCAGTACTTCCTCTGCGGGGGTATCAGCCGGATATACAGTTACTTCGCATCCCCTCTGATTCAGGGAGCGGGCAATGTTTCTCTTGGCGCCGTAATCCATGAGGGCAACCTTCTTACCGGTTCCGGGAAGGACATATTTTTCCTTTGTGGTGGTTTTAAGCACTACGCCGGTCACAATATACTCCTTCATGCGTTTTATGGGCTCGCTGAAATCGGTATATTCCTTTGTAGTAATCATACCGTTCATGGTGCCTTTTTCTCTTAATATTTTGGTAAGGGCTCTTGTATCGATACCGCAGATACCGGGAATGTCGTGTTCTTTTAAGAAGTTCTGAATGGTATCCTCGCTTCTGAAATTGCTGGGGATTCTTGATAATTCTCTTACAATATAGCCATCCGGCCAGGGCTTTGCTGACTCCATGTCCTCATGGCAGATTCCATAATTGCCAATAAGGGGATATGTCATGACAACGGCCTGTCCTGCGTAAGACGGGTCGGTCAGCACTTCCAGATAACCGGTCATTGATGTGTTAAACACGATTTCACTGATGACTTCTCGCTGGGAACCAATACTTGTCCCGGTGAATACAGTTCCATCTTCCAGTATGAGGTATGCTTTCATATGGGGGGTACCTGTCCTTTCTCATGTGTTTGGTTATGGGCCTGGTGACCTCAGCCCAAATTGTAAAGATTATACTGTATTTCATATGAATTTGCAATGACTTTGAATGCTAAATTTTTTTGTATTAATCAAATATTTTTTTAGTACAAAAAGGCAGGATACAGCAAGGGCAGGACCCATAAATCAGTGTCCTGCCCATGTCTTTGACAACCGTCTTTCATGACTGTCTTTGAAGCGTTATTGGCTACCTTTTATACGCAGGCCGTTGCTCTTTATAGGGAATTTCCGCCTCCCATCCTTCCTCTCCGGCGCCGGCAAAAGTTCTCTGCTCCTAAACCGATTTCACCATATTACCCTGTCATATTCATTACACCAGCTCCGCAATCCGGGTAATTCCCACATAGATATGCGATATTTTATACCATGTGGCAAAGTCCACCACCCCTGTCTGGGGCAGTCCGAAAATGGACTGGAATTCCCGCACCGCATTGGCTGTCCTGGTGCCGTATATCCCGTCAGGCGTCACCCTGGGAATGGCTGTGTAAACCGTTGCGATTTCATCCAGCTGTTCCTGCATCTGCCGCACCTTATCCCCGGAACTTCCTATGGTCAGGTCATTTCCCGGCCAGGAGGCCGGAATCCCGGATATCTGCTCCGCCGTATTCACATAGATGCTGTCCCCGTAAAAATGACGGAGAATCTCAATGGGACTGTACCCCTGCTCTCCAAGGGAACAGGAGCCCCACTGTGTCATCCAGTTGGGGCACTGGACCTGGCGTCCGTCACAGTACTGGGTCAGGATAGGCTGTCTCACCCCGGGACGGGACAGGTAGTTGTCAAATATCTCATCCACTATCAGGTTGATGCTCTCAAATATATTTCTCCCGTATATCCACTTGTGGTCAAAGGCAGTGGAGGATGTAATGGTAAAATCATAGCCCTGGTTCCTGTACCACTCCGTGTATACACGGTTCAGGGTAAAGGACATGATTGCCAGCACATTGGCTGTTATGGTAGCCCTGGGCCAGGTGGAATAGATTTCGCTGGAAGCCACATTCTTTATGTAGTCCCTGTAGGGCACATAATAATCCTTGGCCGTGCTGTCCGTGGGAACCCCGTCGTGGACCACCACAGTCTGAGGCACCACCACCCGGCTGAGTACGATTTCCCCGCTTTCGTTCACTGGCTTTATCTCTGCTTCCGCTATCTTTGGAGGATAATTCCCATACAGGGTATGGTCCGGTATTACCACCGGGTCTTCGGGAGGCGTTTCCCCGCCAGCCGGCGTCATGCCGGCTGGCTGGATGGCCGTTGCGTCTGCCAGTATCTCGGTGCCGGATATGGCCAGAGGCTCAAAGCCCTCTGCCTCCACCATCACATTGTATTCCGAATAGGGCTGGATAATACTCGGTTCCAGGCTGTATTCCACAGGGGGAGCCGGAAGCTGTACCTGTTCTGTCTGACCGGAGCTGTTGGTAGTCAGCTGCTCCACTGTGCGGTCCGGTTCTCCTTTATAGCTGATGGTGACCCTGGCGTTCTGTATGGGAAAATTGTTCTGTATGTTGATTACGTTAATCTGCAGCAGTCCACTGGATGTCCGTTCTGGATTGGTTGCCATGTAATACCTCGCAATTTCTTTTCATTACCTAAATATAATACTGACCATCCTATTATATGCATACATTTTCAATCATGCTCTAAACCGGAAACGCACAGAAAGAGAGCAGGCATCAGCCTGCTCCCTTACAGCTCATTACAGTTCATACTCCTTAATCCGCAAATAAGCCCGTATAGCCTCCATGGCCCCCTCTGTTCCCAGGGATGCCGTATTCAGCATCAGGTCATAATTCTCCACATTCTCCCAGTCCCGGCCCGTATAGTACCGGTGGTAATCCCTTCGTTCCCTGTCAATGCGCTTGATGTTCTTCCTGATATCCTTAGGCTCATAATACCCCAATTCACTGATTCGCTTTTCCCGGTATTCCATGTCCGCATACAGGAATACCCTTACCAGCCCTTCCGTGCCCTCCAGCACATAATCAGCGCAGCGTCCCATGATGACGCAGCTCTCCTCCGCTGCCAGCTTGCGTATGACTTCAGACTGGAACCGGAACAGATTGTCCGCCGACACCAGGTCGGAACCAAAGGAAGGGCTCCCCTTTTCCGGAGTCAGGCTCTTGACAATCTTATACAGGAGCTTGTTACCTGCCTTCTCATCTGCCAGATAATAATAGCTCTCCTTGATGCCGCTCTGGTCTGAATTCATACGCAGGATATTCTTGTCATAGAAATGGATTCCCAGTTCCTTGGCCAGCCTGGAGCCGATTTCACTGCCGCCGCTGCCGTACTGTCTGCCAATGGTCACAATGAGTTTCTTTCCTTCCTTCATACGCCCATCCTCCTGTTCTGACAGCGCAGGCTCACGCCTGCTTCCATGGTTTGCTTTCATGGTTTTATTATATCACAATGCGTTCTAACATTTAACAGTTATTCCTGGTTTTTCCCAAGTTTGCCCTCCATCATTTTCCGGAAAACTCCAAATCCATGCATCCATGACGAAAATCCTTCTTGACATACCGCCATACAGTGTTTATAATAACACTCAATTGAATCATATCTTCAGGGCAGGGTGCAATTCCCTACCGGTGGTACAGCCCACGAGCCGCAAGGCATGATTCGGTGAAACTCCGAAGCCGACAGTACAGTCTGGATGAAAGAAGATAAAAGAATGGCATGGATGCGTTTACCCGCTTCCCATGGCTGACCGACAGTGCCCTGGAATGACTATCATTCCAGGGCTTTTGTGTGTCTCCCATGTTCCCTATATCTTTTTTGCAGGCACATAATCCTGTGCCGGCGGCTTCACATGTTCTGCCTTGAACGATACGGTTCAAGGCATTTTTTATTGCAGGATTCACGGCAATCAACCAGGGACGGACCATGGCAGCCCCATGCAGGTCCCGTATTATGTAAAGGAGGCGCTGTATTGAACGATACTGATTACATGTCCATGGCACTGAAACTGGCGGAAAAGGGCCGCGCAGGAGTCAGCCCCAATCCAATGGCAGGGGCTGTCATTGTGAAGGAGGGCCGCATCATCGGGCAGGGCTGCCATCTTTTTTTCGGCGGTCCCCACGCTGAACGGAACGCCCTGGCATCCCTGACCGAATCTCCCAGGGGAGCCACCCTGTATGTAACCTTAGAGCCCTGCTGTCACCACGGCAAGACCCCTCCCTGCACGGACGCCATCGTGAAAAGCGGCATCCGGCGGGTTGTGATTGGTACAAAGGACCCCAATCCCATGGTATCCGGCAAGGGCGCAGAAATTTTAATAAGCCATGGCATAGAGGTAACAGAAGGCGTGCTGGAAGAGGCGTGCAGGGAAATCAATCATGTATTCTTCCACTATATAAAGACCGGACGCCCTTTTGTGGTCATGAAATATGCCATGACGCTGGACGGCAAGACAGCCACCTGCGCCGGACATTCCCGGTGGATTACCGGAGAGCGCTCACGCCGCAGGGTCCATGAGGACAGAAACAGGTATTCCGCTGTCATGTGCGGGGTGGGAACCATACTGGCCGATGATTCCCTCCTTACCTGCCGCCTCCCGGATACCAGGAATCCGGTCCGGATTATCTGTGATTCACGGCTTCGCACGCCGCCGGACTCCCAGGTTGCCGCTACCTGTTCCCAGGCCAGGACCATACTGGCTACCTGCTGTGCTGACAGGAAGGCATGGCTTCCCTATGAGGAAAAGGGCTGTGAAATCCTCCTCCTTCCGTCCAGGGAGGGGCACACGGACCTGAATGCGCTGACAGAACATCTGGGGCGGATGGGCATTGACAGCATATTGTTGGAAGGCGGGGCCTCCCTCAGCTGGTCCGCCCTTTCCCAGGGAATTGTAAACAGGGTCCAGGCCTACATTTCCCCAAAACTCTTTGGGGGCGCATCCGCCAAAACACCGGTGGGCGGCAGCGGCGTACAATTTCCATACCAGGGCTTCACCCTGGGAAAGACCAGAATCACGGCTTTGGATGAAGATATTCTCATAGAAGGGGAGGTTAGGCCATGTTCACAGGAATCATAGAAGAAACCGGAATTCTGCTGTCTGTTCAGGGGGGTGCATCCGGTTCCCGCCTGGTCATCAAGGCCGGCAGGATTCTGGAGGATATAAAAAAAGGGGACAGCATTGCTGTCAACGGCGTCTGCCTTACGGCCTCTTCCTTTGACTCCGGCTGTTTTTCCGCGGATGTGATGCCCGAAACCCTGAATCGTTCCAGCCTGGGACAGCTGCCCCTTAAAAGCCTCCTTAACCTGGAGAGGGCCATGATGGCCGGCGGCAGGTTCGGCGGACATATTGTAACCGGCCATATTGACGGCACCGGGACCATTACCAGTATTAGGCGCGACGGCAATGCCCTTTGGTATACCATCTGCTGCGCCCCGTCTATCCTGCGTCTTATCATTGAAAAGGGCTCCATCGCCATAGACGGCGTCAGCCTTACGGTTGCCCGGGTACGGGAACGGGATTTCAGCGTATCCCTGATTCCGCATACAGCCTCCCGCACCACCCTTGGCTCCCTGAAACCCGGCTGCAGGGTCAACCTGGAAAATGACTGCGTGGGGAAATACATTGAAACCCTGATAAAAATGCCTCCCCCTTCCCAAAACACGGCAGAACCGGACACTGCACACAGGAATACAGGCGCCAAAATCACACCGGAATTACTGAAACAATACGGCTTTTAAGAAGTACCGGAACAGGAAAACAGAACGCAGGACAACCGGATTGTCCCTGTTAAAAACAAGAGGAGAACTAACAACCATGGAAGAACTCAATGCCATAAAAGGATTCAACACCATAGAAGAAGTGCTGGAGGACCTGCGCCAGGGTAAAATCGTACTGGTAACAGACGATGAAGACAGGGAAAACGAAGGCGACTTTATCTGCGCCGCCCAGTACGCCACCACGGAAAACGTGAATTTCATGGCCGTACACGGCAGGGGCCTTATCTGTATGCCCATGAGCATGGAGCTGTGCAGAGAGCTTAAATTCCCCCAGATGGTATCCCACAATTCCGATAACCATGAAACAGCCTTTACCGTGTCCATTGACCATGTCAGCACCACCACCGGCATTTCCGCAGCCGAACGGGGCGTGACAGCCAGGCAGTGCGCCAGTGCCCAGGCCCGCCCTGAAGATTTCCGGCGGCCGGGCCACATGTTTCCTCTGACAGCCCGCAAAAACGGTGTGCTGGAACGGAACGGCCATACCGAAGCCACCGTTGACCTGATGCGCCTGGCCGGTCTCAGGGAATGCGGGCTTTGCTGTGAAATCATGAAGGAGGACGGAACCATGATGCGCATGCCCCAGCTCCTTCAATGCGCCGTGCAATGGAATATGAAAATCACCACCATCAAGGCATTGCAGGACTACCGCAAGCAGCACGACAAGCTGGTGGAATGCGCGGCCGTGACCCGTATGCCCACCCGTTACGGCACCTTTAAGGCTTACGGCTACCGGAATCTGCTGAATGGTGAACATCATGTGGCCTTAGTAAAAGGAGAGATTGGGGACGGACAGGACCTGTTGTGCCGTGTCCACTCGGAATGCCTGACCGGCGATGCCTTTGGCTCCCTGCGCTGCGACTGCGGACAGCAGTTTGCAGCCGCCATGTCCCGGATTGAACAGGAAGGCAGGGGCGTGCTTCTCTACATGCGCCAGGAGGGAAGGGGCATCGGCCTTCTCAATAAACTCCGGGCCTATGAACTCCAGGACCAGGGCATGGATACCCTGGACGCCAACCTGGCTCTGGGATTTCCGGGGGATTTGCGGGAATATTTCATAGGCGCCCAGATATTAAGGGACCTGGGTGCCAGAACACTGCGGCTGCTGACCAACAACCCGGATAAGGTATACCAGCTCTCCGGCTTTGGCCTGGATATCAGAGAACGTGTTCCCATCCGGATGGCCCCCACGGACCACGACCTATTCTATTTGAAGACAAAGGAACAGCGCATGGGGCATTTCATGCATTATTAAAATATAAAATAAAAGTGTATCACTATGATGCACCACCGTTTAAACAGCCAGTTATCACAGACACAGAAAAGGAGAATCCGCAATGTATATATTAGAAGGAAAGCTTGTTCCAAAAAAAATAAGGGTAGGCATTGTTGCCTCCCGTTTCAACGAATTCATCACCTCAAAGCTCCTGTCCGGGGCCCTGGACTGTCTGACCCGCCATGAGGTGCCGGAGGACAATATCACAGTTGCCTGGGTTCCGGGCGCCTTTGAGATTCCGCTCATTGCCTCCCGTATGGCTGCCAGCGGGCGCTGCGACGCCGTCATATGTCTGGGCGCCGTCATCCGGGGCAGCACCAGCCATTACGACTATGTGTGCAGTGAGGTTTCCAAGGGCATTGCCCAGACCTCCCTTGCCACAGGAGTCCCGGTCATGTTCGGTGTGCTGACCACGGAGAACATTGAGCAGGCCATTGAACGGGCCGGGACAAAAGCAGGCAACAAGGGCTATGACTGCGCTGCGGGAGCCATTGAGATGGTGAATCTGATACATGAAATTGACGGGGAGACGGCCGGCAGCAGCCTGTCCGGCACCTCTCCTGTTCAGGATGGACCTAACCGCCCATAATCCCACTTTTATAAATGCTTTTTCAGCTCATCCAGCACTGCCTCCATATCCAGAGGCTTTACCAGATATCCATTCATCCCTGCCTCAAATGCCCTGGCCTTATCCTCCTCAAAGGCATTGGCCGTCATGGCAAGTATGGGGATGCTGCCCATACCGTCACCCTCCATGGCCCGGATAGTCCTGGTGGCCTCCAGTCCATCCATCAGGGGCATGCGGATATCCATGAGCACCGCGGAAAAATACCCGGCCCCCCTGGACCGATACAGGTTCACTGCCTCCTGTCCGTCCTCTGCTGTTTCCACTTCCATGCCCCGCATCTCCAGGAGGGTCCTGGCGATTTCCCGGTTCAGCTCATTGTCATCCGCCAGCAGCACCCTGCAGCCTGCAAAGTCCTCCCGTTCCTTTTGCGCTGTCTCCTCCTGACCCCGGTCCACTGCCTGGGCAAAGGCATCGTATATGGTGCTTCCAAACAGGGGCTTTGAGATAAAACAGTTGACCCCTGCGCTTCTGGCCTCATCCTCAATCCGGCTCCAGTCGTAGGCGGAAATCATGATGATGGTGGTATCCGGCCCGACCATGGCCCGGATGCGCCTGGCTGTCTCCACGCCGTCCATATCCGGCATCTTCCAGTCAATCATGGCAATGTCATAATGCCTGTTCTCCGCCAGCAGGCGCTGCACCTCCTCCACTGCCCTGAACCCGGAATCCACCCACAGGGAATGGGCTCCGGCCTTTTCAAGGATGGACGTGGCCTGGCTCCCCACCAGCGGGTCATCATCCACCACCAGCACAGCCAGTCCCTTCAGCAGTTCACGCTTCTTTCTCTGGCGCTCCATCTCCTGGTCATCCTCAGCCAGCTTAAAGGGAAGAGTGACCGTGAACATGGAGCCCTTCTCCTTCTCACTCTCAACCTCAATGCTGCCTCCCATGAGCTGGACCAGATTGTATACAATGGAAAGGCCCAGACCACTGCCAATGTTGTTGCGGGCTGTCTCCGACGCTTCCTGTTCAAAGGGCATGAACAGGCGCTTGCGGAATTCCCTGGACATCCCGATGCCGGTATCCTTCACCTGGAACATCAGGTATGAAAATCCGTTGGTCCTCTTCGTTTCCTCTATCTGAATCTGTATTTTCCCTCCGGCCCGAGTGAATTTAAGGGAATTGGACAGCAGGTTCATGAGAATCTGCTTCAGGCGCAGCGGGTCCCCGATATAAAATTGCTCCAACGGCTCTTTGTGGTAAATCACATAATCAATCCGGCGTTCCTCGGCCTGGGGATATATAATCTGGTCCACCTCGCCCATAAGCTCCGTAAAATCAAAGTATTCGTGGGCCAGTTCCATTTTACCTGTCTCTATCTTGGACATATCCAGGATGTCGTTAATCAGGGAGAGCAGGTACCTGGACGAGGCGTCAATCTTGCAGAAACAATCCTGGACACTCCGTCTGTCATCCAGCTTCAGCTGGCCGATGGTGCTCATGCCCACTATGGCATTCATGGGTGTGCGGATGTCATGGCTCATTCTGGACAGAAAATCTGATTTAGCCTGGTTTGCAGCCTTGGCCGATGCCAGGGCATCCCGGAGAAGCTGCTCCTGCCGCGCCTGCTCCGCCCTCTGGCTGTCCAGCACTTTTACCAGGCCAATGGCCAGCACATCATCGTTAAAGGGATTCTCCACATAAATAATCTGAACGGACAGCCAGTGATACTCACCGTCACTCCCCATTTCCTGCAGCTCCATGTAAACATCCCGTTCTCCCGCAGCAAATCTGGCCAGGATGTTCTCCCTGGCAAAGGACGCTGCAAAATCCTCCTGATAGGACGGGTATACATTGGGCAGGCTCCCATTTATCATCTCCGTATAGCCGCCGTGACGTTTGGACAGCAGGGAATCCTGGTCCTCAATAAAACAATTATAGGTATCCTTTGTAAGATTCAGGCTCATAATCAGGGGATAGGCCGTACAGATGGCCGCCCTGAGGGAACGGTTCTCTATGAGCTGCTGCCTTTCCTGTTCCAGCTCCAGCTGCTTTATATCCGTCACATCCGTGAATACAGCCTGTATAACCTCCTGGCCGTCCGCATTGACAATCCGGCCCATGATAACGCTGACCCATATCTGTTTTCCGTCCCGCAGAAAGGTATGGCGTATATAGGATGCCGTATCCCCATTGAGCGCCAGTCCGGCTATGATGCCTTCAATCCAGTCCTTATCCTCATCCTGAACCATCTGGAAGGGATTCTTCACCTCACGCCTGTATTCCTCCTCGGAGCTGTATCCGTAAAGCTCCCATCCCATCCGGTTCACATTGACAATCCGGTGGCCTTCTCCCCGTTCAAACTGTATGATGCCGCAGGGCACTGAATTGTACAGCTGGCTTAAGAACCGGGCCTGCTGCACGTATTCCTGCTCACGGCGGCGCAGCTCCCCCTCCAGCTCCAGATAGGTGCGCTTTCCTGATTCCGCCGGAAACAGTTCATCCTCTTTCAGTTCACTGAACGGTATGGAGTTATGGATATGGATTGTTTCCAGTCCGTCCCCCTTTTCCCTGAAAACAAAGGTAATCCTCTGCTGTATCCTGAGGTAGACTCCCGTGCCTTCCTTTGATTCAAGCTCGCTGACGCCCTCACAGAGCCACAGGCCGTCCCCCATCTCCATAACCTCGTACTGCTCATCAAACATATCACAGGGCGACAGTTCATCCTTCCCCTCCCGGAACCAGGCTGCCACGGCGTCACGCCCCTCTGCCTTCTGCATCTTTCCGCCGCCCAGCCATATGATATCATCCGCAAATGTGGATATCAGAAGCTCCACATCGCTCTCACAGAAATACGAAGAAAGAATGCTTCTGGCAAACTCCCTTACTTCTTCTGCCGACCATTTTTTCATTTAAATCCTCCCTTAATCTGTAGCAACCGGCATCCAGGACCGGCTGCAGCCCCGCATGAGGATTACTAAAAACACCGCCCCATCCTATAACAAATCCGAATAAAATGCAAATCCATTCTTGCCCTTGCGCTTCACCGCATATGCCGCCTTATCCGCTTTTTCCACCAGGGAGGCAACATTTATCCCATCAGCCGGATACATAGCTATGCCGATGCTGCATGTGACGGAAAAATCCTGGAAATCCCTGTCCATCACGCTGCGGACAGAGGTGCATATTCTCTGGACACACTGGCGCACACCGGCAGGCGAGCTGACCGGATGGAGCAGGGCAATGAACTCGTCCCCTCCCACGCGCCCGCTTAAATCAGAGGCCCTCAGTGTCTTTTTAAGGACCCCGGCCACCTCCTGAAGCATCAAATCCCCCTTGATATGGCCCAGGGTGTCGTTAATCACCTTAAAATTGTCTAAATCCATAAACAGAATCGCAGCTGTCCCATCCTCCCCTTCCAGACGTTCTGAAATCATCTCCTTTACCGCCTGGTTGTAGAGGCCCGTAAGAGGGTCGGTCTGCGCCTGCATGAGAGCCCTTTGCAGCAGTTTGTTCTGCCGCCTCTGTTCCAGATAAATGTCTGTGACATCGGTCCTTGTCATCAGCACCATCTGGCTCTCTTTATCATAGTAAAGATACTGCAGCCTCTTGCGGGTATATCCGCGTTCAGCGTCCATGACGCCGCAGTAAAAGTTGTGTTCCCCTGTCCGGTCCAGCTCCTCCAGTACGCGGCTGATGCGCATCTCCCGGATTGCCAGCTCCTGGTCCTCCGGGGCTATGTACTTCCTTACATATATTTCAATGGCCTTCTCATAATCATCGCAGTGTTCAGGCGGAAGAGGCGTGCCGTCTCCCTTGCTGCTGAACATGACATAGCTGTTGTTCCTGGCATTGAGATAGATAAAATAGTCGCAGTGGCTGTAGACATACCGCTCCACGATTCCCTTCAGCAGATGCTGTTCGCTGGTATCCCGCATGGCCAGGTATACCTTGTCCGGCATGTCCTCCTGCCTGAACAGCATGGCGTTGACCTCCGCCCACCGGAAGTTCTCTCCATCCTGGGAATACCGGACCTCCAGGGACATGTTCTTATGCCCGTATCCCCACACCTCCCGCATATGCTTAAGGGAAAAGGTACCTGCAAATATATCCCTGTCCCCTGGGTAAATAACCGTACTGCACAAATATCCTATCATCCGTCCCCACTTAAAGGAGCGCAGCGCCAAATCCGGCATGGGGATGCACTGGATGATTGTCCCGATTCCCTGGTCCAGGTCCAGTTGCGCAATCCCGATATAGGCATCCAGGAACACACCGAACAAATCACGGTTCAGCTGCATAAGTCTGGCGGCATTGCGGCTTTCAATATCCACGGTGTAAAACAGCGCCTTATCCCTGCCGCAGGCGTCATTGGAAAAAAGAATGCCTCTGACCCAGCTTTCCCGTCCGTCCGGCTGCTTTCTCCGGAATTCCGCCTGTTTCCTGATTTTATGGCTGCAAACCTCATCCAGGCTCTGGGGGCTGAACAATGCCAGGAAACCGGCCCTGTCCTCCTCATGGACAAATGCCTCCGCCGCTGCCCGGACCTCCATATCTCCTGTTTCGGAAACCGCAGCACCCTTTCCCGGAGTCAGAAAAATAGGCTTAAGAGTCCCTTCCGCCCCATCCACCTCAAAGAATTCATCATAGGCATCCTCCAGGACAAATGCATATTGCTCCATTTTCACCGGGTCCACTACCACATGATTCATATTCATTCCCTCCCGGCGGCCGTGTGCACTGCCGTCTCTTTCGTTCTGAACTGTATCATATGTATTCTATCATCATCCCCACCCTCCGTCAATGACCCGGCGGCCGGGATTGGCAAAAGGCGGATGCGGTACGGCGGGCGCCAAACGCAATACGGCGAACCCGGATACCGGGGCCTTATGCCAGATATATAAAATAAACAAAAAGATGCTTCCGCCAGGAGGGCATCCCCAGCGGAAACATCCGGTTATATGTATCCTGCACCATATATTCTGTTTTATCATTCCTCTCCTGCTGCATCCGTTACATCTTGATGACTGCCTTGATTACCTCGTCCTTGTGGTTCAGGCTGTAATCCACGCCCTCGATGACATCCTTAAAATCAAAGGTATGGGATACGATTTTCTTAAGAGGGATAAGCCCCTTGCTGACAGCGCTGATGGCAGAGGGGTACAGGTTGCGGTAACGGTACACCGAGTAAACAGTTCCCTCCATGGCATTCAGCGTGGCTATATCCAGTTCCAGAACCGGCTCAGGGGAAACACCCACAAGGGTAATCTTACCTGCCCTCTTAATCAGGCGGCATGTCTGAAGGGTGGTGGCGCGGTTTCCGGCGCACTCATAGACCTGGTCCACGCCGCCGCCCGGAAGGGTTTTCACAAACTCCTCTATGTTTTCATTCCTGCTGTTAAATACCCTGGCAGCCCCCAGCTCCATGGCTTTTTCCAGACGCTTATCCAGCACATCCGCCACATATACCTCGCTGACTCCCCTTGCCTTTAGGGACATGAGGGTGACCAGTCCGATACACCCCGCCCCCAGTACCACTGCTGTCTCGCCCAGCTTTGCACCCGACAGTTCGCACGCGTGCATTCCCACTGCCAGGGGTTCCATCAGGCCGCCCTCCATGGTGGATACATTGTCCGGAAGCTTGAAGGTCATGCTGGCCGCATGGGTGCAGTACTCGGAAAACACCCCGTCCTTCTCGCCGGGAATAGCCATAAACCGTACGGACCTGCAGAGGTTGTAGTGCCCCTTAAGGCAGTCCTCACAGTGACCGCAGGGAACCCCCGGCTCCAGGGCCACCCGGTCCCCAATCTCAAAACCAGTCACGCCTTCACCGATTGCGCTCACCACTCCGCCCGGCTCATGGCCCAGGACCAGGGGGCCCTCCGGCACCCAGTTGGCCAGGCGGCCCTCTGAGTAAAAATGCAGGTCGGAGCCGCACACGCCCACATACTCCAGTTTAATCTGAAGCTCCCCCGGGCCTGGCTGGGGAATCTCCCGTTCCCTCCACTCCATTTTCTTTTTACCTGTCATAACTGCTACTTTCATTGTTCCTTCCATCTCTTAGCCCTTCTTTCATTATGATTATTTTCTGGTCAGTACGCTTTCCACCGCATGTTTCCAGCCTTCATGCTTTCTCTGCATGACAGCACGGTCCATCCCCGGCTCAAACACGCTGCGCTTCATTTTCCCGAAAATGCTTTTGTCAAAGAATCCCAGTGCCAGACCGGCTGCATAGGCTGCCCCGATGCCCGACAGTTCCTCTGCATCCGGCACAAGGACCCGGATATCCAGTATATCGCTCTGGAACTGCATCAGGCAGCGGTTCCTGGTGGGGCCTCCGTCCACCCGGAGCTCTTCAATCTGAATCCCCGCATCCCGGCTCATGGCGCCCACCACATCTGCAATCTGATAGGCAATACACTCCAGACCGGCCTTCACCAGCTCCGCTCTTCTGGTTTTGCGGGTAATTCCCACAATAGCGGCCTTTGCCTCGCTGTCCCAGTAGGGAGCCCCCATGCCAGTAAACGCAGGCACCAGATAGGTGGTATCCTCCCCGCTGGCCTGCCCGGCAAGCTCCTCTGTCTCAGAGGCAGAGGATATGAGCTTTAAATCATCCTTCAGCCAGGTAATCACAGCCCCTGTATAGTTGATATTTCCCTCCAGCACATAGTTCACCCTGCCGTCCATGCCCCAGGCCAGGGAGGTAACCACGCCATGGGTGCTTATGACAGGCTTGCTGCCAATATTCATCATGATGGAGGAACCTGTGCCGTATGTGGTCTTAATCATTCCTTTTTCAAGACAGCCCTGGCCGAACAGGGCGCCGTGGGAATCCCCCAGCACGCCGTGGATGGGAATGGGCTCGTCGAAATATCCCTCAAAGTCCGTGTCCCCGAACCACGCATTGGAATCGCATACCCTGGGCAGGGCGTCCATGGGAATTCCAAACAGGCTGCACAGCCCCTCATCCCATTTCAGGCTGTGAATATTGAACAGCTGGGTCCTGGAGGCATTGGAGTAATCCGTCAGGAACGATGTTCCCCCTGTCAGCCGGTAGACCAGGTAGCTGTCCACGGTTCCCAGGCACAATTGGCCCTCGGCCGCTTTTTGGGGCGCTTCCTTCACATGTTCCATAAACCACGCCAGCTTGGAGGCAGGGAAATAGGGGGATAGGTTGATTCCTGTTGTCCGGCGCACCCATTCCGCTTTTCCCGATTCCTCCACCCGGGCGCAGATATCCTTTGCCCTGGAGCACTGCCATACAATGGCGTCCGCCAGGGGACGGCCCTTTGTCCTGTCCCAGACAGCCGAAGTCTCCCTCTGGTTGCTGATTCCCAGTCCGGCCACCTGGCTCTTGTGAATCCCGGCCTTTTCAATCACATCCCTCACCACCTTAAGGGTGTTGGCATAGATTTCATTTAAATCATGGGAAACCCAGCCTGCCTCGTTGATAATCTGCCGGTGGGGCAGGTCCCCGCGGCATATCAGGTTTCCTCCCCTGTCAAACAGCAGGGCCTTGGTTCCCTGGGTACTCTGGTCAACCGATAAAAGATACTGTTTATCCATTTTTTCTCCCTTCCGCCCGGTCCTCCGCTTAAAGCCGCCCCAGAAGCTCCTGCACCGTACCGGCAATCCCCTGGCCCGTAAGGCCGTAGTGTTCAAACACCTGGTCCGATGTGCCGGTGATTACAGGTTCGTCCGGAAGGCTGAGATTTACCACCATCCTGGGACAGCATGCGGATACCACCTGGCTTACCCTGGAACCCAGCCCGCCGAAGGGAGCGTGTTCTTCCACGGTCACCACCAGCCTGGCGCCCCAGGCAGCCTCTCTGACCGCTTCCCCGTCCAGGGGCTTCACGCAGTACATATCCATCACGCCGGCGCTGATTCCGGATTTCCCAAGGAGCCTCCCGGCGTCCAACGCAGGCTTCACCATCTCGCCGCAGGCAATGATTGCCACATCACTTCCCCTGGAAAGCACTGTGGCCTTATCCATGACAAAGGGTACATTTGCCTCCTCATAGATATCCTCCACCGCATTCCTGCCCACACGGATATAGGCAGGCTTATCATCCTTTAGCAGCGCCTTCACCAGACAGGCTGTCTGGAAACGGTCGCTGGGCAGATATACCCTCATATTGGGGATGGCCGACAGGGCCGCTATGTCCTGGGCCGAATGATGGCTCATGCCCAGCGCTCCATAGCTGATGCCTCCGCTGATGCCGATAAGCTTTACATTGGTGTTGGAATAAGCTGCATCCACCTTAATCTGTTCGTAGCTTCTGGTACTGAGGAAACAGGCCGGGGAAGCAGCAAAGGGCTTCTTGCCGCATTTTGCAAGTCCGGCGGACACGCTGACCAGGTTCTGCTCTGCAATTCCCATCTCCACAAACTGGTCCGGATAGGCATCCGCAAAAGGCGTCAGGGATGCTGACCCCCTGGAATCACTGCACAGCACCACAATATCCCGGTCCTCCTTCGCAGCCTCCATCAGCGTATCGCAGATGGCCTTTCTGTTGGGTATCTTATTCATGAAGCAGGGCCTCCTTCCTTTTTTCAAAATCGCGGATGATTTCATTATATTCCTCCGGCGTTGGAACCTTGTGATGCCAACCGGCCTTATTCTCCATCACAGGAGAGCCGCAGCCCTTTACCGTGTTTGCAATGAGTACAGCCGGTTTTCCCTTTACAGTCTTTGCTTCCTCAAAGGCAGCGTCCAGCTGGTCAATGTCGTTTCCGTCCGCCACGTCAATCACGTGCCACCCAAAGCTGCAAAACCGCTCATGCAAATCATCGTGGCCCATAACATCCTCCGTACACCCTGAAATCTGCAGCCGGTTTCTGTCCACCACGGCGCACAGGTTATCCAGATGATAATGGCTGGCTGCCATGGCTCCCTCCCACACAGAGCCCTCTGCCAGTTCCCCGTCCCCCATGACCACATAGACGCGGTAGTCCTTCCGGTCCATCTTTCCCGCCATGGCCATTCCCACGCACACAGGCAGGCCATGGCCCAGGGAGCCTGAGTTCATCTCAATTCCAGGCAGCTTGTTGTTGGGATGTCCTATGAATTCGGAGCCGAACCTGCTGAAGGTGGCGATAACCTCTTCTATAGGAAAGAATCCTTTTTCTGCCAATACCGCATAGTAGCTTTCCACGGAATGCCCCTTGCTGAGCACAAAACGGTCGCGGGTGTCATGGTCCTGGTTCTCAGGGCTTATGTTCATCTGTTTCATATACAGCTCCACCAGTATCTCCATGACACTCATATCGCCTCCGATATGTCCTCCCTTTCCCGCGACAATCATATCCAGTACATGTTTCCTCAAGTCATATGAAAGGACCTTAAGTTCGTTCATTCCTTTTCCCCCTTTATTTTACCGACTTCCTGAACCGGTCAAGACCCACTGCCAGCAAAAGGACCACGCCCATGCAGACCTGCTGCCAGTATGTGTTTACATTCAGGATGGTAAGCCCATTCTGGAGTACGGAGATGAAAATGGCTCCAATCAGGGTTCCCACCATGCTTCCGATTCCGCCCTTTGTCAGGCTGGCGCCTCCAATGACAGCGGCGGCAATTGCATACATCTCATAGGACTGGCCTGCAATGGGCTGGCCTGAATTCAGACGTCCCATGTACACGATGCCGCTGAGCGCGGCGCAGAAGCCCGACAGCACAAAGGCTGCCAATGTAACCCGTTTCACGTTGATGCCGGAGAGCCTTGCAGACTCTGAATTATCGCCCACCGCACAAACCTTGCGGCCCGCCGTGGTCTTCTGCAGGGCCACGTGCCCTATAATATAGACAATGGCAATGAGCCAGACAATATTGGGTATGTAGAGTATGCTTCCCATGGCAAAGCTGGTCATGCCCTGGGGAAGGCCCACCACTGCCTGGCCTCCCGTATACAGGTACGCCATTCCCCTGAACAGCCACATGGTGGAAAGGGTCACGATGAAGGGAGGAAATCCCAGATAAGCCACCAGGCTGCCGTTGAACAGTCCCAGCAGGATACCGGTCAGCAGCACCGCCGTGATTCCCAGTCCCACATTGCCTGTCTTTACCATAAGGGTGGCGCCCACACAGGAGGACAACGCAAGGGAGGCGCCCACGGAAATGTCAATGTTTCCGGAAATGATTACATAGGTCATGCCCACCGCAATAATGGCATTGGTGCCGCTCTGAATCAGTATGTTCCTGATATTGCTGGGGGTAAGGAATATGTTGCTGAGAGCGGTAAACACCACTACCAGGATGACAAGCCCCAGAACGGTTCCCAGGCTTCCTGTCAAAAGTTTTTTCAATGAAATATTCTTAGCTTTATCCACTGCATTTACCTTCCCTTCGTCGTAATGTGCCTGAGCACATTGTTCTGTTCTATCTCTTCCGCTTCCAATTCACCGGTTATCTGGCCCTTGGACATGACGATGATACGGTCGCTGACCGACACCAGCTCATTGACCTCAGAGGAAATGACAATGGCCGCTTTCCCCTTCTGGGCCGCAAAATCCCTGATTAGCTGGTGTATCTCCGCCTTAGCGGCCACGTCAATGCCCCTTGTGGGCTCATCAAAGATGAGAAGGTTGCAGCCCGCGTGGAGCCATTTGGCAATGGCCACCTTCTGCTGGTTTCCCCCGCTTAAATTTACCACCTGGGTGGCGGATGTGCCCTTGGTCTTAAGCATCTTTATATAACGGTCCGATACCTGCCGGACTTTTTTCCAGTTCATGAATCCGCGGGCGCTGACCGCCCTCATATCGCAGTGGATGGTATTTTCCTCTATTTTCAGTCCCAGGGACAGGCCGTCCTCCTTGCGGTTCTCACTCAGGTACCCCAGCCCCGCGTCAATGGCCTGTCTGGTATTCGCAATCCGCCGGACCTTTCCGGAGACTTTAATCACACCGCCCTTTAACGGGTCTGCCCCGCATACCATCCTGGCCAGCTCCGTCCGCTTGGACCCCACCAGTCCTCCGATTCCCAGCACCTCACCCTCATAGACCGTCAGGTTCAGGTCCTGAATAAAACCGCCGTCTGTTATATGCTCCAGCTCCAGAAGGGGAATGCTTCCCGCCTTATCCCGTCTGGTGCGTCCGCCTCCCATGGGCCGGCCCAGCACCTTGCCGCTCATCATCATAATTACATCGTCCGGCGTGCTGGTCTTTACATCGGAGGAGCCCACCAGCTTCCCGTCCCTCATGACGATTGCCTTGTCGCATATCCGGAATATCTCGTCCAGGCGGTGGGATATGTAGATGGTGGTGATTCCCCTGGCCTTTAAGGCTGCAATGATTTCAAATAGCTGCTCCGACTCCTCATGGGTCAGGGAGGTGGTGGGTTCGTCCATGATGAGTACCTTGCAGTCCACGGCCAGTGCCTTGGCTATCTCCACCATCTGCTTTTCCGGCAGGGACAAATCCCCCACCCGGCGCCTTGGGTCAATATGTCCCGCGTTCAGCTTTACCAGCTGCTCCCTGGTATCCCTGTACATCTTCCCGAAATCAATCAGGTTTCCCACCCGCCTGGGCTCATGGGACACATATACATTTTCCATGACATTCATCTCCGACATAAGGCTTAACTCCTGATAGATAATTGCCACGCCAAAGCCCCTGGCCTCCAGGGTGGAATACTGTTTGGGAAGGGACCGGCCGTCCAGGATAATATCCCCGCTGTCCCGTGTATAGGCGCCGCTCAAGATTTTCATCAGCGTGGATTTGCCTGCTCCGTTCTCTCCCATGAGGGCGACGACCTCGCCCTCATAGAAGTCCATGGAAACATCGTCCAGGGCCCTGACACCCGGAAATTCCTTCACAATATGCTTAAACTCCAATATAGGTTTGGAATGTTCCATATCTTACTTCTCCAATCCGCCCGTTTCCGGGGCTGTTCTTCCTGGCTTTCTGCCTGACTGTTCCGCCCGGCTTTCTTCTCCCGGCTTTCTGCCTGCCTTCCTTTTCCCGGCTGTTCCCTGATTTTAATATCCCTTCTCGGTAAGTCCTCTGAGCGGGAACCGTTCTGCCGCGTACTCATAAATGGTCTGGTCCGTGAGCCCGTCCACAAACTGGCCTGTAACCAGTGTACAGTCATAGAGAATTTCCCTGTCATAGTGGTAATCGCTGTTCATGACCAGGGCCGTGGCCAGCTTTACTCCCATGGCGCCCTCGTCCAGGTTTGGAAGAGACACAAACGCATCCAGGTCGCCGTCCATGGTCATGTTCACTGCATCCAGGATTCCGTCATAGCCCACCAGAATTAAATCATCGGCTTTTTTGCCCGCTGCCTTGGCCGCATTGACCATTCCTACTGCCATCTGGTCGTTGCAGGCAAATATGGCTTTCACATTGGGGTTTGCCGTAAGGATGTTGGTTGTGACGTCAGCCGCCTTGTCGCTGGACCACTCTGCTCCCTGTTCCGCAACCACCTTGATTCCCGGGTATTCGGCACATGCCTCCATGAATCCTGCATGGCGGTCAACGCCTGTGGACTGTTCCATAAGCCCTGTGATAATGGCAACCTCGCCTTCTCCGCCCAGCTGCTCGCATATGTACTTGCCTGCCTTGTATGCCCCGGCCACATCGTCGCCGCCCACAAAGGCATCTATAACGCTTGTATCGCTGATTCGCGTATCAAAGTTCACGATTTTAATTCCCGCTTCCCTGGCCTTCCTGATGGCCGGAATCACGCCGTCTGAGCTGGCCGCCGAGACCACGATGGCATCCGCCTTCTTTTCAATGGCCGCCTCAATCATGGACACCTGCTTTTCCAGGTCCACCTCCTCCTGGGGAATGGCAATGGTCAGGTCCACACCCAGGTTATCCGCTGTCTGCTGTGCAAAATCAGATACGGAAATCCACCACGGGTTGTTCAGTGTCTTTCCCACCCAGTAAACGCTGATGCCTTCCTTTTTCTCAGTTCCTGCTTCCGCCTCCCTGGCATTGTCATTGGTGGTGGATGCTGCCTCCAGTCCATTGGACGTACAGGCTGCCAGGCTCAGTGCCGCCATACCGGTCAACAGGATGCTGAATAACCTTTTTTTCATTTTGTTCCTCCTTTTTGATGTGAGAAAACAGTTTATGCACCTATGCTTTATGATTTAACTAAATTTTATTAAGTCATGTATTTGTGCATTATAACCATTTATTCTCTGTGTTTACAGGTTTCATTGTGCTTGTTACACGTAATATAACAGGTTATTCCCTTGGTGTCAATAGTATTTGACTAAATTTTAATTAATTTAATTAAATTAAAAACAAAATTTTAACAATTTTTACTTAATAATATTTAGTATATTGTGACTTCTGACAAAAAAAGAGCATATACAGCATTAAATGCCGTACATGCTCTGTCCGTCTTCTGTTTTTGCTTTGTTTTAATCTGTTATTTTTTTCACACTTTCCCGTTTCACCAGACTGGTGCCTATCTCCACCTTCAGGGACTGTTCCCTGCCCTGGTCCAGCCGGGAAATCAGCAGGTCCACGGCAGCCGGTCCGAATATGTCCTTGGGCACATTGATGGTGGTCAGCTGAGGCTCCACCAGGGTGCTGATGGGCCGGTTGTCAAACCCCACCACGGATATGTCCTCCGGAATCCGGTATCCGCACTCCTGCATGGCCCTGATTGCGCTGCACCCAATCAGGTCATTTTCCGCAAAGAATGCCGTGGGAAGGTGTTTGCGGCCCTCCAGGTACTTCTTTACATCCTGTTTCACACCCTCCTCCGAGTACCCCACATCAATGACATACTCCTTGTTGAAGATGCCTCCCAGACTTCTGAGCTTATGCTTAAAGGCACTGTAACGCTCGTCAAAACTGTTGATTCTGACCTTGCTCCGGATATACCCTATCTCCCGGTGCCCCATGGAGCACAGATATGCCACGGCCTTGCTGGTGCCCTGCACATTATTGATGGACACGGCATCCACATCGTTTTCCTGAAAAGAATTGTCCAGGATGGCAAAGGGAATCTGGGAATCCTTAAAAAGCTGAAGGTCGTCATAGTACATTTCCACTGCGAAAATGATGAGCCCCTTATACCCTCCTGATTTTATCTGGTGCTCCTGCTCCGTCCTAGGCATGGTTTTGTTGATGTAGAGGAAGTTAAGGGTATATCCGTAGTGGTTGATGCGGTTATTGATTCCCTCCAGGATATATGTGAAAAAAGGGGACTCATCCACGATGCTCCCCTCCCGTTTATAGACTACGAAACCGATGGAGCCATTATTAATTCTCTGCTCCTTTAACATGTATCCGCAGTCCATTTCCTTTATCTTCTGTATGATTTCCTGACGGCGTTTCTCGCCCACGCCCGGCTTGTTATTTAAAACAAGCGAAACCGTAGCCGTGGACACCCCCAGCATTTCCGCTATGTCTTTTGCTCTCAGCGCCATTTCCGGACCCCCCTTTGCCTTGCAGTTAAGTTGATTTTACTAAATTATTAACTAAATTGCAATAGTAAAAGGCATCCCCCATTGTATCTCAGATTCTTCCGTTTCCCATTTCCAGCAGTTTCACGCTCCCGCATTCCAGGGTGGCCTTAAGGTCTATGATGCGCTGGTTGGATGACCCCCTGAAGGGAAGGCTGATATCCTTAAGGGCTTCCACGAAACGCCCGTCCACCAGCACGTCTATCATGGACAGCATCCGGTCCGTATACCCGCACCTGGCCCGGCTGTCCCTTAGAAGGTCTGTTTCCAGGGTGTACCCCGTGTAGCACCAAAGGGTTTTCTGCGGATAACGCTCCCTTACCTTTTCCAGGAAAGGCACCAGCGCCATCTGGTTTTCCGGTTCAAAAGGCTCTCCCCCCAGAAGGGTGAGGCCGTCTATATAATCCGGAGACAGTGCGTCCAGGATTTCCCCCGCGGTCTTTTCTGTAAAAGGGTTCCCGAAACAAAAATCCCACGCCTCCTCATTAAAGCAGCCGGGGCAGTGATGGGTACACCCTGATACGAACAGGGATACCCTCACGCCTGAGCCGTTGGCGATATCATTTTTTTTAATTGTACCGTAATTCATCTTATAAATGGAGCACCCTTTCCTTGATTTCCTGGGTCCTGCCCTGGTTCCAGAACTGGGTTCCGATGTAACCGCATGTCCTTCTGGCCACATTCAGCTTGTTCTCATCCCGGTTGCCGCACTTGGGGCATTCCCATACCAGCTTGCCGCTCTCATCCGTCACAATCTGAATCTCGCCGTCAAACCCGCATTCCTGGCAGAAATCGCTTTTGGTGTTCAGTTCCGCATACATGATATTGTCGTAGATATACCGTATGATTCCCAGCACAGCCGGAATATTGTTCTGCATGTTGGGCACTTCCACGTAGCTGATGGCTCCTCCGGTGGAAAGGGCCTGGAACTGGGACTCAAATTTAAGCTTTGAGAAGGCATCAATTTCCTCGGAAACATTCACATGGTAGCTGTTGGTGATATAGCTTCTGTCCGTCACGCCCTCGATGATGCCAAAGCGCTTCTGAAGGCATTTGGCAAACTTATAGGTGGTGCTCTCTATGGGCGAACCATAGATGCTGAATCCGATGTTTGTCTCGTCCTTCCAGCGGTTGCAGGCCTGATTCATATACTCCATGACCTCCAGGGCAAAAGGAGTGGCCGCCTGGTCTGTATGGGACTTTCCAGTCATATACCTGACACACTCATAGAGTCCTGCATATCCCAGGGAAATGGTGGAATAACCGCCGTAAAGGAGCCGGTCAATGGTCTCCCCCTTCTTAAGCCTTGCCAGGGCGCCGTTCTGCCAGAGAATCGGAGCCGCATCCGACAGGGTGCCCTTCAGACGGTTGTGGCGGCACATCAGGGCACGGTAGCACAGGTCCAGCCTCTCGTCAAATATCTTCCAGAAGGCATCCATATCGCCCCCCGAGGACAGGGCCACGTCCACCAGGTTAATGGTCACCACGCCCTGGTTGAAACGGCCGTAGAATTTATAATTGCCCTCCTGGTCCTTCCAGGGGCTTAAGGCGCTGCGGCAGCCCATGACAGGGAAGCAGTTGCCTTCCTTTAACTCCATCATCTTCTTCTCGGAAATATAGTCGGGGACAAGGCGCTTGGCCGTACATTTCGCAGCCATCTCAGTGAGGTAATAGTACTCGGTTCCCTCGTTGATATTATCCTCCTCCAGCACGTAAATCAGCTTGGGGAATGCCGGTGTAATCCATACGCCTGACTCATTTTTCACTCCCTGGTAGCGCTGCTTCAGAGTCTCCTCGATAATCATGGCCAGGTCCTTTTTCTCCCGTTCATTCTTAGCTTCATTCAGGTACATGAACACGGTCAGGAAGGGAGCCTGTCCGTTGGTTGTCATCAGTGTGATGACCTGATACTGGATGGTCTGGACCCCCTTTGTAACCTCCTTGCGGAGCCTGTTTTCCACCACCTGATGGATGGCTTCCTCAGAAGGCGCGCAGCCAAAGGTCTTTACCTCCTCCTGTACCTCCGCGTATATTTTCTTCCTGGATACATCCACAAAAGGAGCCAGGTGGGCCAGGCTGATGCTCTGCCCGCCATACTGGTTGCTGGCTACCTGGGCAATTATCTGGGTGGCAATGTTGCAGGCCGTGGAAAAGCTGTGGGGCTTCTCAATCCTGGTTTCGCTGATAACCGTGCCGTTCTGCAGCATATCCTCCAGGTTCACCAGGTCGCAGTTGTGCATGTGCTGGGCAAAATAATCGGAATCATGGAAATGGATGATACCCTCCTTGTCCGCCTCCACAATGTCCTGGGGCAGGAGCATTCTCTTGGTCAGGTCCTTGCTGACCTCCCCGGCCATGTAATCCCTCTGCACACTGTTGACCGTTGGATTCTTGTTGGAATTTTCCTGCTTCACATCCTCATTATTACACTCAATCAGGGACAGGATGCGGTTGTCCGTTGTATTGGCCTTGCGTATAAGGGAGCGCTGATAACGGTATCTCACGTAGTCCTTTGCAAGCTCAAAGGCGCCGGTGGACATAATCTGGTTCTCCACCATATCCTGGATTTCCTCCACGGACACAGCCCTGTTCAGCTTCTCACATTTGTACTCCACGTAATCCGCAATGTCCTTAATCTGCTCCAGGCTCAGCTTGCTCTTTCCGGCAGCCGCATTGGCCTTTGCCACGGCCACCACTATCTTATTGTTGTCAAAGTCCTCTTCTGCGCCATTCCTCTTAATAATTTTCATCGTCACTACACTCCTTTTATCCAAATGCTCTCCCACGCTGCCTGTCTTCAGGTAAACGGTTTAAAGGCATCTTATCACAAAATATTGGAAAAATCTGTTGCTTGTGCAACAGTATAAGATTTTAACACTAAATGTTGTGTTTTTCAAGAGGAAGTATACGATAAGATGTATTTCAGAAAAATAGGGCAATTGGCTGAAATCCCGGCTGAACCCGGCAATAAGTCTGACAGCAAAAAGGCGCCGCTGAGACACAATGGCTGTACGGCGCCCTTTTCCATCCTATTCCAGATAATGCCCCACCGGAGATGTGTTATACTGCTTCAGTATCTCAATCACAGCAGAGCCACATGCTGCTATTCTCTCCCTGCACAGCTGTCACGCTCCACCAGATGATGGGGAACAATGATTTTCGTGGCCACCAGCTCCGGGTTCTCCACATGGCTTATCATCTGGGCAGCTGCCTCGATTCCCAGCTGGCAGGCGTTTACATCCACGGATGTCAGGGGCGGAAATGTAAGCCTGGATAGCAGGGAGTTGTTAAAGGACAGGATGGATACATCTCCCGGAATGGAAAGTCCCAGGCCGATGCAGGTCTTCTCCAGAGCCACTGCCAGTATGTCGTCGCTGACCAGCACGGCCGTGGGTCTGTCCTCCTTTCCGAACAGGGAAGCCAGCGCCTGGTCCTGCTCCTCCGGCACAGAAGGAACCTCCACGCACAGCTCATTTTCAAAGGGTATCCCCCGTTCTGTCAGGGCCAGCATGTACCCCATTTTCCGGTCGTGGTTATATAGAAGGGAATGGTCCCCGGACAGACAGGCAATCCTTACATGGCCCAGATTCAGCAGGTACTCCGCTGCCTCTTTGCCGGCAAGCACATTGTCGTTGTCCACGTAAATGGTCTGGTTCACATTCCGGTATGCCTTTCCTATAAGCACATACAGCAGTCCCTCCTCATAGAGATAATCCAGGACCGGGTCCTGTTCTTTGGAATAGAGCACGATAAAGCCCTCTGCCAGGCCGGTTCTTGCCATGGTTTTTATGGCCTGAAGGACCTCTTCCTCATTCTGGCCTGTAATCACTGTATTGATATACTGCTTCTGGTTGCAATACTGGCTGATTCCCCGTATCATCTCCAGATAAAATGGATTCTGATACGCCTCCCGCTCCGACGGGGGCAGTATGATTCCGATGGTACGGGAATTCTGGGTGGCCAGACTGCTGGCCTGGAAATTCGGTTCATACCCCAGCTTTGCCATGGCCTGGCGGACCTTCTCCTTGGTCTGGCGGCTGATGGAGGGATGGTCCTTGCACGTACGGCTTACGGTCGATGGCGACACCCCCGCAAGGGCGGCCACGTCTTTGATTGTAACAGGCATACACAGCCTCCTTAAATATACATTTCATTTTCATGGACATGCAGATGTATATGAATCCATATACGCTCTTTCTTTATTGTAAGGTCTAATGCAACTTTTGTCAACTTGTTTGCGCTTCATTTGCGCAATTCTTCCCTGCTCATTTGCACTGCTCCCTAAGAAAGTTGCACAAATACAACTGCCTGTTTTTGTCTAAAACGTAGAAAACATGGGTTTTCTAAAAGTATCTATTGCATTCTTCATGCAACCGGATTATATTTAATGCAAGCGGTTGCGCAAACAGTGCAACAATCAAATTCAGGAGGTTACATATGAACAAGAACACTGACGGCTGTATTGGAATCAGGATTCTCTCCCCCTTAACCGGAACAGCGGTCCCGCTGGAGGAAGTTCCGGACCCTGTATTCTCGCAGAAAATCATTGGAGACGGCATCGCCATCCTGCCCCAGGACGGCAATCTGGTCAGCCCCATTGACGGAGAGGTGGTTTCCGTGGCAGAAACCCTTCACGCCTATGGTCTCCGCTCCGAAGACGGCATAGAAGTCATGGTCCACTTTGGCCTGGAGACAGTGGCCTTAAAGGGAGAATCCTTCCAGTGCTGCGTAAAGGCCGGAGATAAGGTAAAGGCCGGGGACCTTTTGGCAAAGGCTGATTTAAAGGCCCTTGCTGAAAAGCAGGTCAACACCATCACGCCTGTCCTTATCTGCGGAGGAATGGAAGGCCGTTCCATGAATGCCTTCACAGGTCCTGTAAAAGCCGGGACAGATGCCGTGATAACAATATTGGACCACTGTCCGCCCGACGGGGCAGGAGAACCCGGGATAACCGGTTCAGCACATACAGATGATGGCGTAAAAACAGACGCATCTTCCCATGCAGATGGCGGCGTAAAAACAGACGCAGCTTCCCATACAGATACCGCGGGCAGAAAAGCCGGAAAAGCAAAAAAATCCCTGATAAATTTCGATTTCCTCCAGAAGCTGGGCAAGGTGCTGATGACCGTCATTGCGGTCATGCCTGCAGCCGGACTGATGATTAGCGTAGGAAAGCTCATACAGATGGCCGGCGCAGACATGAACGCTGTCCTTACAATCGGAAGCACCATGGAAACCATGGGCTGGGCCGTAATCAACAACCTGCACATCCTGTTTGCTGTTGCCATCGGCGGTTCCTGGGCAAAGGAACGGGCCGGCGGAGCATTTGCAGCCGTCATTGCCTTCATCCTCATCAATGTCATAACAGGCGCCCTCTTCGGCGTCAGCAGCGCTGACCTGAATGACCCTGCCGCCGTCACCCGCACCCTGTTGGGCCAGGAAATCCTGGTAAACGGCTATTTCACCTCGGTCCTGGGCGCTCCTGCGCTTAATATGGGCGTGTTTGTGGGAATCATATCAGGCTTTGCAGGCGGAGTTATTTACAATAAATATTATAATTACAGGAAGCTTCCGGATGCCCTGGCCTTCTTTAACGGCAAGCGCTTTGTACCCATGGTGGTCATCCTCTGGTCCGTTGTTATCTCCCTGGTGCTGGCCATTGTATGGCCGGTGGTCCAGACAGGCATCAACACCTTCGGCGTGTGGATTGCCAATTCCTCCTCCACCTCCCCTGTGCTGGCCCCCTTTATATACGGAACCCTGGAGAGGCTTCTTCTCCCCTTCGGCCTGCACCATATGCTGACCATACCTATGAACTATACCTCCTTCGGAGGCACCTACACCATTCTGACCGGCGTCAACGCAGGTTCCCAGGTCTTTGGCCAGGACCCGCTGTGGCTGGCCTGGGCCACAGACCTTATCAACCTTAAGGACGCCGGCGACATGGCCGGTTACCAGAGCCTGCTGGCCGCCATCACCCCGGCCCGCTTCAAGGTGGGACAGATGATTGGCGCCACCGGCCTGCTGCTGGGCATTGCCCTGGCCATGTACCGCCGTGTGGACCCGGATAAGCGCCGTAATTACCGTTCCATGTTTATTTCCACCGTGCTGGCCGTATTCCTTACAGGCGTCACAGAGCCTCTGGAATTCATGTTCATGTTCTGTGCGCTTCCGCTGTATCTGGTATACGCAGTCCTGCAGGGATGCGCATTTGCCATGGCCGGCATCATCCACCTCAGGCTCCATTCCTTCGGCAACCTGGAATTCCTGACCCGTGTGCCCATGTCCCTCCGCGCAGGACTCGGCGGTGACCTGATTAACTTCATTCTCTGTGTGGCTGTATTCTTTGCTGCGGGATATTTAATCGCCTACTTCATGATAGGAAGGTTCCATTTTGCCACCCCCGGCAGACTGGGCAACTATAACGATGACTCTGCCTCAGAGGACAGCCAGAACCAGACCGGCTCCAAAGCACCGGGCAGCGGCCAGGCGGAGCGCATTATCTCCCTCCTGGGAGGAAGGGACAACATAGTCCTGGTGGACGCCTGCATGACCCGTCTGCGCGTCACGGTGAAGGACGTGGACAAGGTAGCCGAACTGCCTGAATGGAAGGCGGAAGGCGCCATGGGACTGATTAAAAAGGACGGCGGCATCCAGGCCATCTACGGACCAAAAGCCGATGTGCTTAAATCCGATATCAATGATATACTGTAACAAGGGCGCTGCCATTGCCCCGCAGCACCAGACTGCTGCTGCAAAAAACACCGGAGACAGATAATATGAAAATAATGACCCTTAACACACACAGCCTGGCGGAACCGGATTATGAATCCAAGCTCACCGCCTTTGCGGGTTCCCTTGTCCAAATCCAGCCGGATATCATAGCCCTCCAGGAGGTCAGCCAGTCCAGGAATGCTTCCCCGGCAGCCCCTGACCGGCTGCCGGACTGGGGCTATGTCCCCTGCAGCACAGGGGATATAGGCCAGGGCTCCCCCTCCGGGCCCCGGACAGTCATCCGCACAGACAACCACGCCTTTAACCTGGCGCTGCTCCTGGCCCAGTCCGGCCTTTCCTATGAATGGACCTGGATTCCGGCCAAGATAGGATATGGAAAATATGACGAGGGCCTGGCTGTCCTCAGCCGTTCCCCCATACTTGGAACCCACCAGTTTTACATCACCGGCAGCCGGGATTATGGGAACTGGAAGACCCGGAAAATACTTGGCATCAGCACCCGTACAGAGCACGGAACCGAATATTTTTACAGTGTCCACATGGGCTGGTGGAATGACAGCGAAGAACCCTTTGAGGGACAATGGAAACGCATCTGCAGAGGCCTGGCCCCCTTATCCGGGGAACAGGTGTGGCTCATGGGGGATTTTAATTCCCCGGCCCATGTGGCCGGCCAGGGACATGACCTGGTTCTGGCCTCAGGCTGGTTTGACAGCTATGACCTGGCTGCCTCCAGGGATGGGGGAATCACCGTGGAACATGCCATTGACGGCTGGCGGGAACAGGGAGAAATATCCGGAATGCGCATCGACTACATCTGGACCAGCCGCAGGGTGCCGGTCATTTCCTCCCGGACCATATTTAACGGCGCATCCTATCCCATTGTATCAGACCATTTTGGAATCATCACAGAATATTAAACAGGGCAATGCCTGCTAAAAGGAGCATACAGACATGAAACGAGAAAGCGGAATCTTACTGTCCATCACCAGCCTTCCCTCCCCTTACGGAATCGGCTGCTTTTCAAAGGAGGCCTACGAATTCGTGGACCGGTTAAAGGAAGCCGGCCAGTCCTACTGGCAGATTCTTCCCCTGGGGCCCACCAGTTACGGCGATTCTCCCTACCAGTCCTTTTCCACCTTTGCAGGCAACCCCTATTTCATAAGCCTGGAGGACCTTATACAGGAGGGTGTTCTCACAGAGGAGGAATGCAGCCAGGCCTGCTTTGGAAGCAGTCCCGAATCCGTGGACTATGCAAAGGTATACGAAGAACGGTTTCCCCTGCTCCGAAAAGCCTATGAACGCAGCAGCATAAGCCTTGACCCCCAGTTCAGGAAATTCACGGAGGAAAACAGGTGGTGGCTGGAGGATTACTCCCTCTTCATGGCGGTGAAGGCCCGGTTTGGCGGGATTGCCTGGCCCCAGTGGGCACAGGACATCCGCCTGCGCTGGCAGAATGCCCTGGACTACTACCGCAGGGAGCTGTATTACGATATCGAATTCCACCAATATCTTCAGTTCAAATTCATCCAGCAGTGGAAAAAACTGAAATCCTATGCCAATGCCAAAGGAATCCGCATCATCGGGGACATTCCCATTTATGTGGCCATGGACAGCGCCGACACATGGGCCCATCCCGAACTCTTTGAGCTGGACCGTGACAATGTACCCACCGCAGTTGCCGGCTGCCCTCCCGACGGCTTCTCCGCCACCGGGCAGCTCTGGGGCAATCCCCTGTACCGCTGGGATTACCACCGAAGCACCGGCTATGAGTGGTGGCTGTCCCGCCTGTCCTACTGTTACAAGCTGTACGATGTGGTAAGGATTGACCACTTCCGGGGATTTGACCAGTACTATTCCATCCCGGCCGGTTCTGACACAGCCATAGGAGGCCATTGGGAGCAGGGACCGGGAATCGGTTTCTTCCACACGGTGCGCAGCGCCCTGGGAGAAAAGGAAATCATTGCAGAGGACCTGGGTTATGTGACAGACTCTGTCAGACAGCTTGTGAGGGACAGCGGTTTCCCAGGCATGAAAGTGCTGGAATTTGCGTTTGATTCCAGGGATTCCGGCTGTGCCAGCGACTACCTTCCCCACAACTACCCGGAAAACTGCGTGGCCTACACAGGCACCCATGACAATGAAACCATCCGGGGATGGTACGCCTCCATCACGGCCCAGGAACGGAAGCTGGCCAGGGACTACCTCTGTGACAGCTGCACCCCCGCAAACCGTCTGCATATGTCCTTTATCAGCCTGATTATGCGCAGCCAGGCCAGAATGTGCGTCATCCCTCTTCAGGATTACATGGGCCTGGACAATGACTGCCGCATCAACACTCCCTCCACGGTTGGCTCTAACTGGAAATGGCGCCTTCTTCCGGGACAGATGTCGGACCAGCTGGTAAAGACCATTGCCTCGGTTACACTGCGCTACGGGCGCTGGAACTGGTAACCGGAACCGGCAGCTGCTGCCCGCAGCCGGAACACGCAAAAGTGCCCCGGGTCAAATCCTGAAACATTTGACCTGGGGCACTCTGCGTCAATCAATATATGGCCCGTTCCCTCACCAGCACAGTTGGATATCCCATGTTTCTCAGGTTTCTCTCCATCTGCACCGCATAATCCATATTGAGGAAAGCGCCGACCCTGACCTTATATAATCCGTCGTCATAAACCAGAAAAGCAGGGAGGCCGCTGGCCTGAAGCTCATTCACCAGCCGGTCCGCCGGCATTCTGGTGCGGAAGGCTCCTACCTGGACCTGATAATATTCAGGCCGCTGGGCTTCCTGCTGGCGTATGGTCTCCAGTATACCGTCTGCTATGGCCTGGGCAATGGCATCAAAGTTCTCATCAAAAAACCGGTTGTCATCCGGATTGTCAATGAACCCCACCTCCACCAGCACGGCCGGCATCTCTGTTTTACGCAGCACGATAAGACCGGGGCGCTCCTGTACTCCCAGGTCCCTGAATCCTGTTTCCACCAGATTGCGCTGGATATTATCCGCCAGCATGGCCGGCACCCCGGCGTCCTGGTACACCAGGGTCATTGCGCCGCTTGCCGTCCCCGGTACCGGAAATGCATTCCTATGGATGGATACAAAATAATCAGCCCCTGACTGGTTCGCTATCTGGGCCTTTTCAAGAGGCGTATCATATACATCCGTGGTCCTGGTGTATACCACATCCACCCCGTTATTTTCTAATATCTGTCCTATTGCAAGAGCCAGCCGCAGGGTATCGTCTTTTTCCCGGCGCCCGTCGTAAATAGCGCCCGGCTCTTCGCCGCCATGGCCGGCATCAATGATGACTCTCTTAACATCTGTCATACCAGATTCTCCTTCATATATGACTCTACATTATACCATATGTGAAAGTGAGACAAATGTTGACTGAACCTGGAACTAAATTTCGTCCATATAACTTCCTGCCTCCCTGCTCTCCTGCCCGGGGCATGTCCGCAGCATGCCTCCCATAGCCGCACGCCCTCCTGCGCTGTTACTGCCTGAGAGCCTTCATCCTTTTTACGGCCTCCGCCGTATTTTCATAGGTGCCAAAGGCCGTCAGGCGGAAATATCCCTGGCCGCTGGGCCCGAAACCGCTTCCGGGCGTTCCCACCACGCCGGCCTGCTCCAGAAGATAGTCAAAAAACTCCCAGCTGTCCATTCCGTCCTCCACCTTAAGCCAGATATAGGGGGAATTAATTCCGCCAAATACAGTATAGCCCGCCTCTTTTAACCCGTCATAAATAACCCTGGCGTTCCTCTTATAATACGCCACCTGCTCCATGACCTGCCGGCTGCCTTCCTCCGAATACACGGCTTCCCCGGCCCTCTGCTCGATGTAGGGGGCTCCGTTAAACTTGGTGCCGTGGCGTCTGGCCCAAAGCGAGTGAAGCATCACATCCCCGCATTTTATGTCCCTGGGAACCACAGTGAACCCCAGACGCACGCCTGTGAACCCGGCTTTTTTGGAAAAGGAACGGAATTCAACGGCGCAGGTCCTGGCACCCGGAATCTCAAATATGCTGTGAGGCACATCCTCCTCGGATATATATGCCTCGTAAGCAGCATCGTAGAGAATCACAGCCCCCGCCTTGTTTGCATAGTCCACCCACACCTTTAACTGTTCCCTGGTCAGCGTGGTTCCCGTGGGATTATTGGGTACGCACAGGTAAATCAGGTCCGGCGTTTCCTTCGGCAGTTCCGGAACAAAGTGGTTCTCCGCCGTGCAGGGCATATAAATCACATTGCTCCACATACCCGTGGCAGGGTCGTAGCTGCCGGTCCGGCCCGCCATGACATTGGAATCCACATACACAGGATATACCGGGTCGCACACCGCGATGCGGCTGTCCTCACTGAATATCTCCTGGATATTACCGCAGTCGCTTTTGGCGCCGTCCGATACGAATATCTCGTCCGCCTCCACATGGCATCCCCATGACTTGTAGTCCTTTTCCACAATGGCCTCCCGCAGGAAGGCATAGCCCAAATCCGGGGCATATCCGTGAAATGTTTCAGCACGTCCCATCTCATCCGCTGCCCTGTGGACAGCCTCCACAATGGCCGGTGCAATGGGAAGGGTCACATCCCCGATTCCCAGCCGTATAACCTGCTTGTCCGGGTTGGCCTGTTCATATGCAGCCACCTTTTTCGCAATGGTTGAAAAGAGATAGCTGCCCGGCAGCTTCAAATAATTTTCATTGATTTTAAACATATCTGCGTCCTCCAACAAATGAAAACACTCCCAAAAACCGGATACGCCTTTGCCGCAGCAGGACAGACGCCATGTTTTTCCATGTCCGCCCCCTATTGCAAAAAGGTGTACCAGGACGCACGCCGTCGTGCGTCTGGTTCCTGAGAGTGTATATTGATAATTCTTCGCTTTAAAGTACTAACTGGTGAAATTCACCTTATCAATCATAATATATTTCTTCTGGTATGTCAATAGTGCCCCTGAACACCTCCACGGCAGGCCCTGTCATAAACAGATGGCCCGATTCCCTGTCATACCGGATTACCAGCTTTCCCCCGCGGAGGGCCACCTCCGCCTCATCATCCGTATATCCCATAAGGATGGAAGCCATAACGCTGGCCGTGGCCCCTGTGCCGCAGGCCCAGGTTTCGCCGCTGCCCCTCTCCCATACCCGCATCTTCAGGTGTTTCCGGTCCACCACATGGATGAACTCCGTATTGACCCGTTCAGGCGCAAACCGAGCATGGTTCTCAAAAGCCGGACCAATCCGTTCCAAATCCAGGCTGTCCACCTCATCCACATAATAGATTGCATGGGGATTTCCCACGCTGATGCCCACAAACCGGTATTCCTTACCATCTACCGTGATATCCTCCGGCAGCCGGGATGTGAGGACCCCTTCCCCCATGTCCACGGTTATGGACACTGCCCTGCCATTCTCTGTCTCCAGCTCCAGCGTCTTAATTCCCGCCAGTGTCTCCACCGTAATGGTTTTCTTATCCTTATCCACCAGACCGTGGTCATAGACGTATTTGCCCACGCAGCGCACGCCGTTGCCGCACATAATTCCCTGGGAGCCGTCCGCATTGTACATCTCCATCCTGCAGTCAGCTGCCTGGGAGGGACATATGAGAATCAGTCCGTCCGACCCGATTCCAAAATGGCGGTCGCTGACGTAAACCGCTGTCTTTGCCGGTTCCCTTACCGGCTCCTTAAAGCAGTCCACATACACATAATCATTCCCTGTTCCCTGCATTTTTGTAAATTCCATATCCGTCTCCATTCTGCTTTATCCATAGATATTCTCTTATCCATCCTGTCACGTCCGCCGGTATCTCCTCTGACGCCCCAATTACACGTGTATCAGGCTGATAACCATCTGGGCTGTCTCCACCAGATTGGTGCCGCTGTCCATACTGCATTTCTGTATATATCTGTGAGCCTCGGACTCTGTCATATTGTTCCGCTCCATCAGCAGTGTCTTTGCCTCTGTTATGATGTCCTGCTCCTCCTTGCTGCGTTCCCTGGGCCTGCTCCTTCTCTTCCTGCGGATTCTCTCCTGGGCCTGCACCATCATCTCCAGGGTATTCAGAAGGTCGTGGACCTTAAGGGGCATGGGCAGGCAGATAACCCGGTCCGGGGTCTGTCCGCCCCACCTGGCAGGAGATGAAATCAACAGCAAATCAAAATCCCCCGGCAGACACTGGCGCAGCTCGTCATACATCATGTCCTCAAACCGGTAACCGCCTACCACGATTCCGCCGTTCAGGCTGTCTGCGGCCGACAGGACCTGACCTCCCGAGGTGCAGACTGCGACTACCTGGAATCCGTTTCGGACCAGTATGCTCTTTATGTTCTTCCCGTCCTCCGGTTTGGAGAACGCTACGATGATGTTAGTCACATGTCCCACCTCCAGGCAGCACCTTATTCACAACCGCCGGCGCCATCAATATTTATACAGATACTGGCTTACTTCCCAATCCGTGACCTGAGCCCGGAAATCCCTCCATTCCTGCTCCTTGGCCTCCAGATACTTGGTGTAAATGTGCTCTCCAAGCACCTCCTTCATGAAGGCATCCCCGCTGTACGCCTCAATGGCGTCACCCAGGGTTTCCGGAATCCGCTCCACATTCCTTCCCCTCAGCTCCTCCGGTTCCATGGTAAACATATTTCCTTCCACACAGGCGGGAAGCCCTGTTTTCTTCTCAATCCCGTCCAGACCGGCTGACAGGCAGGCTGCCAGCGCCAGATACGGGTTCATGGCAGAATCCGGGCATCGCAGTTCAATCCGCGTGCTCTCCCCCCTGGGGGACGGTATGCGTATCAGGGAGCTGCGGTTGGAGGTCGGGGACCAGGCAATATAAATCGGCGCGTCGAATCCGGGAATCAGCCTCTTGTAGGAATTCACAAGGGGATTGGTAAGGATGGTCATGGCCTTCATGTGCTGAAGAATGCCTGCCATAAAATAGTAGGCGTCCCGGCTCAGTCTCAACCCATCCTGGTCGTCTGCAAACAGGTTTCTGCCCTCCTTGTCTGACAGGGACATATTGATATGCATGCCGGACCCGTTCATACCCTCCCTGGGCTTTGGCATGAAGGTGGCGTGAAGCCCGTGGCGCTTTGCTATGGTCTTGGCAGCCATCTTAAAGGTCATGATATTGTCCGCGGCCCTAAGCGCATCCGTATACTGGAAGTCAATCTCATGCTGGGCAGGGGCAATCTCATGATGGCTGGCCTCCACCTCAAAGCCCATCTCCTCCAGATTCAGCACAATGTCCCTGCGCACATTTTCCGCCAGGTCAATGGGGGACACATCAAAATATCCCGCCATCTCATGTGTGCTGGTGGTTGGCCGTCCCTCCTCGTCCGTATGAAAAAGGAAGAATTCGCATTCCGGCCCAACATTGAGCACATATCCCATGTCCTCGGCCCGTTTCACAGCCCTCTTAAGCACATACCTTGGGTCGCCGGAAAAAGGGGTCCCGTCCGGGTTATACACGTCGCAGATAAACCTGGCCACCTTTCCCTGCTGGGGTCTCCAGGGAAACACCTCAAAGGTATCCAGGTCCGGATACAGGTACATGTCGGACTCGTCAATCCTCACAAACCCTTCAATGGCAGAGCCGTCAAACATGCAGCGGTTATCCAATGCCTTTTCAAGCTGGCTGGAGGTGATGGCCACATTCTTAAGCATTCCGAAGATATCCGTGAACTGGAGGCGGATAAACTCCACATCCTCCTCTTCCACCATACGCATGATGTCCTGTTTACTGTATTTGCTCATATTAGTCTCCTTCTCTTGCAAACTGTGATACCGTCAAACACGCAGAGGCGGGAACCTTTTACCATGCTCCCGCCTCCTGCAAAATCACCGGGCAGGGACAGGGCATCCCTTAAGACGCCCTCGTCTGCCTTCCCTTACCCCTGTTTTTTGATATAAAAAATATATCAGCAGAAAAATCATTTGTCAATGAAATTTCTCTGTTTTTTATTTTTTCTGATATCACTTTAACGCGCGAAGCTGCTCTGTGAAATGGCTTCCCAGTTTAATGGTGCCCACATACCCCACATCGCCGGTCATGTGGACCACACCCTCCTGGTCAATCTCCAGCTCCAGGATGCCGCCCGGCATCTGAACAAACATCTTGGGGTCCGTAAGCCCCAGGCGGTAGGCTGCAGCTGCAGCTGCACAGCAGCCGCTGCCTGATGCAAGGGTATAGCCGGCTCCCCTCTCATACACTTCGGTCTGGATATGGGTCCGGTCCAGCACCTTCATAATCTGGGTGTTGATTTTCTCAGGGAACTGCCTGGCGCTCTCAGAATACCGTCCAATCCTGCACACCAAATCCTTTGAAATCTCATCCATAAGGATAACGCAGTGGGGATTGCCGATGGACAGGCAGGTCACGGGATAGGGAATCCGGCCAAATACCATGGTCTCATTGATGATTTCCCTGCGCGGTCCCTCCACCGGCACATCGTCGCTCCAGAAGGATACCTTTCCCATGGACGCCTTTAACCGGGTGCCCTCCTCGTTGAGATAATGGATGGACGCCTCGCCGCCCTGGGAGAAAATGGTAAAGTCCTTTTTCTGTACATATCCTGCGTCCTTTAAATATTTTGCAAAAATGCGGACGCCGTTTCCGCTCTTTTGCGCAACACTGCCGTCCGGATTCCATACCACCATGGAAATCTGCTCCCCATCCAGAATGGGTCCCTCCAAAATACCGTCGGCGCCAACGCCGAAATTGCGGTTGCACATAAGCTGTACATTGGAAGGGGTCAGCTTCAGTTTGTTTTTATTGGGGTCATATACCAGATAATCATTTCCCAGTCCATGATATTTTTCTACTACGATTCTCATATAGATATCCTCCATATCTGCTGTCTGATTAAACAGCCCTGCTCCTGGCTGCGTAGCATAAGCTATAGTCACCTTTATCATTATTTTAACAAGCATTTTTTGATAAAAATATAGATATATTGCTATTATATATTGCAAATAATGCTCTATTTATAATATACTGCAATCATCACCCCGGTACATACCCAAATAGATGAACGAAGGAGGTAACGGTTCCATGCCCATTACAGATGATGCGCCTGCCTTTGAACGCCAGGGATTCCTGAAGGAGGACTTCAGGCTGTTCCATTTAAAGGATAAGGTTAGTCCCAGCTATGAATTCCACTATCACGATTTTCTGAAAATAATGGTGCTTCTGGAGGGAAAGGTAAACTATGTCATAGAAGGACGCTCCTATACCCTCCATCCCTTTGATATCGTACTGGTAGGCCGCGGACAGATTCACCGCCCCGAGGTGGACCCGGGGCAGCCCTATGAACGGCAGATACTATACCTGTCCCAGGATTTCCTGGACCGCTGCAGGGACGGCAGGGATTCCCTGGACCAGTGTTTTGCCACGGCTGCCTACCGTCATTCCAATGTACTGCGGCTGAAGGAGGATGTCCGGATAAATATGCTCTCCCTGCTAAAGCGGCTGGAGCGCTCCCAGAACTGGCAGCAGGAAGAATTTGCAGGAACCCTTATGAGCCGCCTTTTGTGTTTGGAATTTCTGGTGGGACTGAACAGGGCCTCCATGGACGACAAGGCCCAGTACCTTCCCACCGGTGTCTTAAACTACCGGGTCTCCGGCCTTATATCCTATATTAATGAACATCTGGACGAGGACCTGAGCATCGGGACCCTGTCCTCCTTAAGCTGCATCAGCCCCTACCATATGATGCGTATTTTCAAAGAAGAAACCGGCTGCACCATAGGAAAATACATCACCGAAAAACGCCTGCTCTACGCCAGGGACCTGCTCAGTGAAGGGTTTAATGCCACGGATGCCTGCTTCCGTTCCGGCTTCAGCCATTATTCCACCTTTCTCCGGGCCTATAAAAATCACTTTCACCAGCTTCCCAAACGGAATCCAGGCGCTAAAATATAAAGTATTTCTCAAAATTTCTTGAATTTTTTCTGATTTCTGTTATAATATACTCATTGTTTTCCTATTGAGGACAGTTGTCTTTGCAGCGTGAACACGCCAAATAAACTGGACCGGGATAAATTCAATGAAACAGGAGGAATGTATTATGAGAATCAGAAAAGTATTAGCAGTGACCATGGCAGCATGTCTGGCCATCGGCGCCCTGGCAGGGTGCGGCAGCAAAAAATCCGAGGAGAAAGTCATCAAAATCGGCGTATTCGAGCCAACCACCGGTGAGAACGGAGGCGGCGGCTTCCAGGAAGTGCTGGGTATCCGCTACGCCAACCAGATACACCCCACAGTCAACATAGGCGGCGAGGAATATTCCGTCAAACTGGTGGAGGTAGATAACAAATCCGACAAGACCGAAGCTGTCAATGCAGCACAGAAGCTGGTAAGCGAGAAGGTCAGCGTGGTGCTGGGCAGCTATGGTTCCGGTGTGTCCATTGCCGCCGGACAGATTTTTGCGGACGCCAAAATTCCGGCCATTGGCTGTTCCTGTACCAATCCGCAGGTAACAGAGGGCAATGATTACTATTTCCGCGTATGCTTCATCGACCCGTTCCAGGGCACGGTCATGGCTAACTATGCATACCAGAACGGCGCCAAGAGTGCTGCTGTCATCACCCAGTTAGGAGATGACTACTCCTCAGGACTCGGCTCCTTCTTTAAGGAAGCCTTTGCCAAGTTAGGCGGCGACATTGTCAGCGAGGAGCAGTTCCAGACAAACCAGACTGATTTCAAGGCCATCCTGACCAACATAAAGGCAGCCAACCCTGACATCATCTTTGCCCCGTCCTCCATCACCACTGCCCCGTTAATCATCAAGCAGGCCAGGGAGCTGGGAATCACGGCCACCATTGCTGCCGGCGATACATGGGAGAACTCCACCATCATTGAAAATGCAGGGGCTGACTCTGAGGGCGTAGTGCTCTCCACCTTCTTTGACGAGGCTGAACCGGCCAACGACGAGGCTGCTGCCTTCATTAAGGGCTTCAAGGAATACCTTGTTAAGGAAAAACAGGAAGACATTATCCCGGCTGTCTCCGCACTGGGCTACGATTCCTACCTGGCTGCCATCAAGGCCATTGAGGATGCAGGCTCCACCGACACCACTGCCATCCGCGACGCACTGAAGAACGTAGAGATTGACGGTGTAACAGGAAACATCACCTTTAACGAGACAGGCGATGCCAACAAGGATATTGCATTCATCAAGACCATTAAGGACGGCAAGTTCCAGTTCCTGACCACTACCACCGTGGAATAAGGTATCTGACTAATTACATATGGATACAGGGCTGCAGGCGGCATCCGCTGCTGCCTTCGGTCTTAACCAGCCTTGGACGTTCCAGGGCTGGTTGTATGTTTCAACGGATTTCTGGATACGGACCCAACTATAAAAACACAGGAGGCAGACTCATATGAGTTTAACAACATTTCTTCAGCAATGCCTGACCGGCATCTCCCTTGGCGGGGCCTATGCGCTCATTGCCATTGGCTACACACTGGTCTACGGCATCCTCCGCCTCATCAATTTCGCTCACGGCGATATCTTCATGATGGCCGGATACTTTATGATATTTGCCATGGCAAGCCTGCCCTGGTTCATTGCCATTCCCGTCACCCTGATTGTGACCATTCTTCTGGGCGTCACCATAGAGCGGGTGGCCTACCGCCCCTTGCGCTCCGCACCCAGAATGTCTGTCATGATTTCAGCCATCGGCGTTTCCTACCTTTTGCAGAATCTGGCCACTTACCTCTTTACCGCCCTGCCAAAAGGTTACCCGGAGATTCCTTTCTTAAAGAAAATCTTCCGTATAGGCGGACTGTCCGCCTCCTTTGTCACCTTCCTTACCCCTGTCCTGACCCTGGTGTTAGTCTACCTTCTCATCGCGCTGATTAACCATACCAAGATAGGCATGGCCATGAGGGCGGTTTCCAAGGATTACGAAACAGCTTCCCTTATGGGTATTAAAATCAATAAAACCATTACCTTTACCTTTGCAGTTGGTTCTTTGCTGGCCGGCATTGGCTCTATTCTGTATTTTACGGACCGTATGACCGTATTTCCCTTCTCCGGCGCCCTTCCCGGACTTAAATGCTTTGTTGCCGCCGTGTTCGGCGGAATCGGCAGCATTCCCGGAGCCGTCATCGGAGGCTTTATCCTGGGACTGGGAGAGACAGCCCTGGTGGCCATGGGACAGTCCACCTTCAGCGATGCGTTTACATTTATCCTGTTGATTGTCATGCTTCTCATCCGTCCCACAGGACTCTTTGGTGAGAAGACGACCGATAAAGTGTGAGGTGGCGGACATGAAGAATATGACAAAGAACAAAAACAAACTATATACCCTCATTGCCCTGGTGGTAATCATCGGCTTCCTGGCATTCCTGCAGTCTGACACAGCCGAATACAGCTACCAGATTTCCATTCTGGAGAGAAGCGCCATCTACGCAGTGGTGGCTGTATCCATGAACCTGCTGACCGGCTTTACGGGCCTGTTCTCACTGGGCCAGGCAGGGTTTATGGCCATTGGCGCCTACGTGGTGGCCATCTTCACCATTCCGGTGGGTTCCAGGGCCAGCGTGTACTATGTAAGCGGCATTTCGCCGGTGATTGCCAATATCCAGCTGCCCATCCCCGTGGCCCTGCTCCTTGGCGGACTGGCGGCAGCAGCTCTGGCAGCCCTTATCGGAATTCCTGTGCTGCGCTTAAAGAGCGATTATCTGGCCATTGCCACACTGGGCTTTTCGGAAATCATCCGCGCATTCATAGCTGCCCCCATGTTCGACACCATTACCAATGGTTCCTACGGACTAAAGAGCATACCGGGCTTTCCCAATATCTTTGCGGTATTCGGACTGGCCGCCCTGTGCATTGCCCTGATGCTTCTTCTCATTAACTCCTCCTACGGCAGGGCCTTTAAGTCCATCCGGGAGGATGAAGTGGCTGCCCAGTCCATGGGCATTAACCTGTTCCATTACAAGGAGCTTTCCTTTGTGATTTCCTCCTTCTTCACCGGGGTGGGAGGCGGAATGCTGGCCATGTTTATGCGCTCCATTGATTCCAAGACCTTCCAGGTGGCCCTTACATATGACATCCTGCTGATTGTGGTCTTGGGCGGCATCGGCAGCGTCACAGGCAGCGTTGTGGGCGCATTCCTGGTTACCGCAGGCAGGGAACTGCTGCGTTTCTTCGATGACCCCCTGACCATTGCAGGGGTAAGCGTTCCCCTGTTCCGTTCCGGATTCCGTATGGTTATTTTCTCCATCCTGCTGATGATGGTGGTCCTCTTCTACCGGCGCGGCATCATGGGGAACCACGAATTCTCCTGGGATGGACTGTTCCGGCTCATACGGGGCATTCCCGGCAGGCTTAAGGGCAAAGGCAAAAAGCCCTCTTCCGCTGAGAAGGGAGGTATACGCTGATGAATAACATGGAAAACAACGTAAAAAATGTATTGCATATGGAAAGCATCACTATGCAGTTCGGCGGCGTAGTGGCAGTGAACGGACTGACACTGGATGTAAATGAGCACGAAATCGTGGCCCTTATCGGACCCAACGGTGCAGGCAAGACCACTGCTTTTAACTGTGTCACAGGTATTTACCAGCCCACCTTTGGTTCCGTATCCTTTAACGGGGAGGTAATACTGGCCGATACACCCCAGGGCAAGATGCGCCGCCTCTATGAGGGCGATGTGCCTCCCGCGGACCTGGCTCCTGTGCGCAAAACCCCGGACCAGATTACCAAGCTGGGCATTGCCAGGACCTTCCAGAACATCCGTCTCTTCGGCGCTCTGACTGTGTTTGAAAATGTGCTGATTGCCAAGCATATGCGGGCAAAACAGAATGTCTTTTCAGCCACGCTGCGCCTCAACCATGCTGAAGAAAAACGCATGCGCGATGAATCCATGGAGCTTCTGGAAATGCAGGGGCTGGCCCATTTAAAAAATGAGATAGCATCCTCCCTGCCCTACGGGCTGCAGCGCCGCCTGGAGATTGCCCGGGCCCTGGCCACCAGCCCCAGCCTGCTTCTTCTGGATGAGCCGGCCGCCGGCATGAATCCACAGGAGACACAGGACCTGACTGACTTTATCCACAAAATCCGGGACGATTACCACCTGACCATCTTCATGATAGAGCACCATATGGACCTGGTCATGCAGATATCCGACCGCATCTATGTGCTGGACTTCGGCAAGCTCATAGCCCATGGCACGCCCGATGAAGTCCAGAACAATCCAAAAGTAATAGAAGCATATCTGGGGGTGAGCGACGATGCTGAAGATTAATGATTTAAGAGTGAATTACGGCGGTATCGAGGCTGTAAAGGGTATCAGCTTTGAGGTGCCTGAGAAATCCATTGTCACCCTCATAGGGGCCAATGGCGCTGGCAAGAGCACCACCCTGCGGGCCATTGCAGGACTGGTAAAGGCCTCGGCCGGCTCCATCCAGTTTGACGGCGCAGAGCTTTTAGGCATGGATACACCTGATATTGTATCCAAAGGCATCACCCTGGTGCCTGAAGGCAGACGGGTGTTTCCGGACATGACGGTCATTGAGAACATTAAAATCGGAGCTTACCTAAGAACCGATTCCCTGGACCAGGATATTGAGTGGGTGTACAGCCTGTTTCCCAGGTTAAAGGAGCGCAGCTGGCAGTTAGCCGGCACGCTTTCCGGAGGCGAACAGCAGATGCTGGCCGTTGCCAGGGCCCTCATGAGCCATCCAAAGCTCATGATGATGGATGAGCCGTCTCTTGGCCTGGCCCCCCTTATTGTGCGGGATATATTCAATATCATAAAGGAAATCAACAAACAGGGCGTAACCATCCTGCTGATTGAACAGAACGCCAACATGGCCCTGCGCATTGCAGACCAGGGTTATGTACTGGAAACAGGCCGGATTTCCCTCTCCGGAACCGGCAGGGAGCTGCTGGCAGACGAGTCTGTGAAGGCGGCTTATCTGGGGAAGAAAAAGAAATAAATTTAAATGCCGGGACTGCCACCCTATGTATACTATACAAAGCGGCAGTTCCGGCATCATTTTTAGGTTATCATAATTTGTATAACTATAAAGTAATTTCTCTGTCCTTCTTGACCAGACCAATTATCTGATTCAAATGCTCCTCCATTAACCGGGTAGCTCTCTCTTCATCCCTGTCCTGTATCGCTTCCAGCAGCTCCTGATGCACATTCACATATTCCATAGCATGTTTCTTAGCGCTCAAAGACGGTACTTTGGCTTCAATCTGGTGCTCTTCATAAGCTAACAAACGAGCAACCGCACTCATAAACTTATTTTTAGCTGCATCTACAATGTAAATATGGAAATCCAGACCAGCTCTGGAATCATCTAACTCATTACTGAGAAGCATTCTGTGCTGCTCCAAAGCATCACTCATTTGCTTAAAATCCTCTTGGGTAGCATTTTGAACGGCCAGCCTTGTAGCCTCTCTTTCAATAATAAGTCTGGTTGACAGCACTTCAATCAAATCATCGAAATGGGTAATCTCTACCGAATCCACAATATCATTGCTCAGTACACTTTTCTGAATACGGCTTCGGGTCTTCAGAACTTCATCAATGCCTTGCTTTGTCAAAGCCCTTCCTTTATTGGACACCGGAACCGTAAATCCTTTATTGTCCAGTATTTTAAGCACTCTGCCAATGGTTGCTGTCCCAACATGGATTTCAAGTATATCAAGCTCATTTTTCAAAGTCCAGGAACCAACCACATCATTATACTGCAGTATGATGTCCATGATAATATACTCAAGTAAATCCCCGCGAGCAGAAAAGCATTTCTCAATTTTCTTCATATCGTGCATAAACAATACATTACTCATTTTGTCTACCCATTTCCCGTTCTATTGTTGTTTACCATTTTACATAATACCATCATTATAAATGGAAAATCAGTAAAAATCAATATTCCTATATGTTTACTGGAAAATGCTGCCTTTGGGCAGTATTGCGTGTACCCCTCGTATCCCATTGACAATCTGCGTAATACGGAGATTTACTGCTATGCTACACAGTGATAATGCCTCTCTGTACTCATACCCATATAATCGTTCCATCAAACATGCCATATTACCAAGCGCCATATAGGATGCATCTGTCAGACTCTCTGAAAATCCAAATGTCACCCATCCTCCAGGTGTGTCGGCCACTGGGGAGCCGAAATTCCCATCTTGAATTTCCAATCTAATTCTGACTTCATTCATAGGACATTCAATAGCTGTACAGCCTGACTCACCATCTCCCTGGGCCGCATGTCCATCACCAACCGAAAACAGCGCTCCGTCCGTAAATATAGGCAGATATAAGGTACTGCCAGCTACCAGCTCTCTGCAATCCAGATTAGCCCCATGTAATCCTGGAGGATGCGTGGAAACTGGTTCTGCACTGTCTGGCGCAACCGTCAAAACTCCCATAAACGGATTCATTGAGACCTGATGCCCTATGTGACTTCTGCATGTTCCTCTTTTCTTATCCAAATCCCATATGAGAAAGTATTCTCCTTCCTGGCATTCAATCCGTTTCAGATGGTCCAAATCCCCATCCCCAACACGGCTCCACCCCCAATCAGAGGGAACAATCTTTTCCAAATGGACTGCAAGGGTCATTCCCGGTCTGGCTCCTTCAATGTAAATCGGTCCGCAAAGCGCGTGACCACTGTCTTCCGGAAACGTTCTCGGAAAAAACAGACCGCTGGAAGATTCCGGCTTGGCAGGGCGCTCCACTCTCCAATCTCCTTCCAGGGTTGAAAAGGTTACGGTATCGCCAGAACATATCTTTAAGGCTGGAGGTATCTTATTGGACAAATGGCCGTGTAAGTTTACTCTCTCAGGACCTACGAAGTAGTCTGCCATATTCTAGTTCCTCCTCTTATTGTTTCATTAAATCAGGATAGCTGTCTGCCCATTTGGTATAATCATCGAATGCTTTTTTACAATCATATTGCGGAATAAATCCAGTATCTTCCCGCAATCTGGAGACATCAAACATACCATTATCTTTCAATGCATGAAACCTGATATTTGCCTCTGATGGTTCTCCAATCTCATATGTAAATCCGAGATACCGTTGTGCTAACATATTACACCACTGTGCTATGGACCACCGGTAGATGGAACTGCTGTTATATACCATATGGTTTAAATGTTCAGGTGCCGTCTTAGCCAATGCTGCTATTGATGCTGCGATGTCCTTCACATATACCCAGCCTGTCATCCCCTCTTTCGGCAGGATTGCATGGCGGTGTTCCAGTGCTGCCTTCAAGGTCTGACATGGAGCACTCATCGTATCCCTTACCCCCGTGTCAAATTCCCATGCTCCAAAGACATCTCCTAACCGAATGGCCCTGACTTCCATATTGTATAATTCCCTGTAACGAAGGGCAATATGCTCAGATGAAAACTTACTGATTTCATATACATTAGAAGGCCTTAAAGGTACCGTTTCCAGTACGGGATTATATTCCTGTGATGAAGACCCGTATACCGCTACTGAGCTTACATAAATAAATCTGGCTGTCTTGCATTTTTTTGCTGCTTCCAATGCATTGATTGTACCGAAAGTGTTAACTCTAAAAATATGCTCGAACTGTTTTGTTTCACGTTCCCTTCCCGGTGTTATCACAGCAGCATGGATAAACACATCTGCATTGCTGGTCAGCAGTTCCGATTCCATATGCGCCTTGTCCAGTACATCCCCGCAAACGCAGCTGACTTTCCCAGGACAATTCCCAAATATATCTTCTGCCTGCTGTATAAGAGGCTGATTGGCATAAATAACCACATCATCACCTAGTCCGGCTAAATGATGGGCAAGGTTAATTCCTACAAACCCTGTACCTCCGGTCAAAAAAAACTTCATCCTGCTACCTTCCTTCTATTCCTCTATAACTGCATACGCGCGTACCGGAGACCCTGAACCATCTTTTAACTTAAGAGGAGCGCCATAGAACATGAACTCTCCCATCCCTATAAGCTCTGTAAGATTTATCAGCCACTCATAATGTGTAATTCCCAGGTTTCTGCACGCCCGATGGCTTGGGAACAGATTCAAATCCATGATATCTGTTGACGGCCCCTCTACGCCATGCAATCTTGAATTATGGTCTGCAAGCCATTTAACTGCCTCTGGGGTAATTTCCGGATTCACGGACAATATCTTTTTATCCGGGAAATACTTATTGTGAATTCCTGTAGCCAGGAGGACAATGTGTCCGTCTACTCTTACTCCTGATGCCTCCTGTGCCTTCTCCATGTCCTCTGCTGTAATCGCCCCGCGTTCCGGTATATGTGTCATGTCAAAGCAGACCGCCTTGCCAAAGAACATGTCCAGAGGCATCCTGTCTACACTCAGTCCATTAGGATTCATATGGAAAAATGCATCCACATGCGTCCCTATATGTTCCACCATGCCAATATAATTCCATGTAGAGGTAAACGGGTCCTCCGGCGTGCCGGATTCGGTCTTTCTGGATTCCTCATGTGACACCAACTGTACATAAATATTACCTGGAAATGCATCCTGTGCCGGCATGTTGCTGGTAATCTCTAATGTTAAATCAATGACTTTTCTGCTCATATTCATACTCCTCTATTTAATGACTTCTTCCGGTTTCAATACATTCTGAATCTCTGGGTCATCCAGATTCTCAATGGTAACCCACGTCACCGGTACATCAATTTTTTTCTCAACTGTTTCACCATTCAATACCTTGATGGCATTGAGTACTGCAGTTCTTCCAATCAGGTACGGATTTTGGGCCACTGCACCATCCACATAACCATCACGTATGGCGTCGAGAACTTCTGTGGAAGGGTCAAATGCAACAAATATTTTTTCTTTTAAATCCCCTTCACGTACTCCAAGGGTAACACCAGCGGACGAACCTTCATTTACAGTATAAAACCCGGTAATATCAGGATTGGACGTCAGTATATCCTGAGTAATATTATAAGTCTGATTCCTATCGCCCTTACCATAGTACGTTCCTATAATTTTGTAATTTGGATAGGTTCCCAGTTCGTCGGAAAATCCCTTCTCCCGGCCGCCCTCCTGTACAGCGCCAGGTACTGCAGATACAATTGCAAACGTTCCGCCTGCATCTCCTGCCAGTTCTTTTAATTTCCCTGCTGCAAATTTTCCTGCTGCTTCATCATTTGTACTTACCGTTGAACGTGGAAAATCGGCATTCAGCTTTCCGTCCATAATGATGACCGGAATACCCGCATCTTCAGCCTGCTGCAAAACCGGTACCATACCATCGGGATTCACCGGAGAAATAACAATTGCTGATACACCTCTCTGTATGAAATCCTCAACCAGTTTTACCTGTCCTTCCAAATCAGTATCCGTCCTGGTCCCTTGGAAGTCAATTGTATACCCTTCATCCAGACCTGCGCTCTGGGCCCCAATCCTTACATACTGCCAATAGTCAAACAAAAGGGATTTCGGAATGACTGCTATCACCTTTCCCGATTCTTCTTGTTCATTTTTTTCCTCTGATTGTACAGCAGGTTCCGTTTGTGCAGTATTTTCTGTCTGTTCCTGTGTCTGTGCTGCCGTATCCTTTTTTTCCTCCGTTTGTTTCTGCGCTCCGCATCCTGTAAGCATACTAATGACCAGTGCGGCTGCTAATGTAAAACTCCATACTTTTTTCATTTGCTACTCTCCTTTACACATTGTCCTTTACCTTATCCACGTTGCTACAGTCACATCAATATCAGATTTCTGTACTTTCTCTTTCCTCCTTTCTACTACTTTTTCCTGCTCCTCAGCATATCAATGTATACCGCTGCGATAATTACCATGCCGATGGCAATCTTCTGATAAAAATAAGATAGCCCCAACAGGTTAAGTCCATTGTTTAAAACCCCCATCATCAATGCGCCTATCAATGTTCCTACTATGCTGCCCTGACCTCCTGACATGCTCGCTCCACCGATAACAGCTGCTGCAATCGCGTCAGTTTCATATGCCTCTCCTGAATTCGGCTGGCCTGAAATCACCCTGGATGTCAGGATAATACCGGCAATTGCCGCCATGAGACTGCAGCATAGATACATCATAAACTTCACTTTCTTCGTATTCACACCGGAGAGGTATGCTGTATTCTCATTACTCCCCAAGGCAAAGATATGTCTGCCAAACTTGGATTTGTGAAATATAACTCCCATAACGACTGCCAGTACCGACAGAATTATGATTGGAACAGGAATGGTCCCAAATATTCTGCCTGCTCCAAAAACGCTGAAGCTTGATGGCAGTCCTGTAATGGGCACTCCATCACAAGCCACATATACAATACCTCTGGCAATACTCAACATACCCAATGTTGCGATAAAGGGAGCAATTCCTCCATATGCGATGATGAAACCATTGATTGCCCCGCAAGTCAAGCCGGCTGCAATGGCCATCAGAATTGCTATGGGAATACTTACATCATGTACAAGCAGCATGGATACCACAATACTTGAAAGTCCTACCACAGAGCCCACTGAAAGGTCTATGCCTCCCCCTGTAATCGTATAAGTCTGTCCAATGGCAACAATTGCGATAATGGAAGTCTGCAATGCTATGTTCAGCAGGTTTTTCTGTGTAAGGAAATTCCTGGCCGTAAAAGAGAAGAAGGTGCATAACAGCAGCAGCCCTAACAAAATACTTGCTTTTCCCAGGATTGTTTTTAATCTTGTAACCCCCATATGGGTAACCGATAATTGCTGCGTCTTTTCTTTCATTCGTATCCCCTCCTATTCTTGTGAAGCATAGTAATAAATTTTTTCCTGGGTTGCTTCACTAATATCTAAATCTGCTGCCAGCTTTCCATGGCTCATTACCAATATCCGGTCACTCATTCCCAGTATCTCAGGTAACTCTGACGATATCATGATTACAGTCACTCCGCTTTTTACCAACGTATACATTAGCTGGTAAATCTCCATCTTGGCCCCCACGTCTATTCCCCTTGTAGGTTCATCAAAAAGAAAAATATCTACATTGGCACTTAACCATTTTGCTAATACTGCTTTCTGCTGATTTCCTCCGCTCAGAGAATTGATATTTTGATTCCGGCCCGTTGTCTTTATATTCATTTTTTCAATATATTCATCCGTCTTCCTGTTAGCCATTCCTTCTCTCACAAGTCCACAAAAATTGACAAGCTGGTCATATGATGAAATAAGAATATTACTCTTTATATCCTGGTTAAGCATCAGCCCATCCCGCTTCCGGTCTTCCGTCGTATATCCTATTCCTGCCCGAATAGCCTTCTGAGGCGAATCAAATTTTCTTTTTCTTCCATGAACAATTATTTCTCCAGAGGTAGGGTGCAGTTTACCAAATATTGCATGTGCCAATTCTGTCCTTCCTGCTCCCATAAGACCAGCAATCCCCAATATTTCTCCCTTATAAGCTTCAAAACTAATATTCTCCAGTAAACCCTTTACAGAAAGCCCTTTAACCTCCAGCGTCTGCTCTCCCCTACTGTAATCTGGCTTCTTTGGGAAATATGCTTCAAGTTTCCTTCCCACAATTTCACTTATCAATTGTTCCTCTGTTATATCTGTCAGCAAATGCTCCGCTATGAAATATCCATCACGCAAAACCGTTACCCTGTCAACAATCCGTTTTATATCACTCATCCTGTGAGAAACATATATGATTGCAACTCCCTGTTCCCTGAGATGTTCCAGAATATCAAATAAAACCTCTGCCTCTGAATCTGCTAACGCTGATGTAGGCTCGTCCAAAATAAGCAGCTCACAATCGTAAGAAAGTGACTTTGCAATTTCCACCAGCTGCTGCTCTGCCACACTCAACTGAATGACTTTTTTATGTATATCAATCTTAAGCTGAAGCCTGTCTAATAATTTTTGAGCATCCTGATTCAATTTTCTTTCATCTACAAAACCAAACTGATTCATTGGTTCCCTGGCAATAAAAATATTTTGGGCGACATTTAAATCCGGTAGCAGGTTAAATTCCTGATGAACGATACCAATGCCATAATGGTATATTTGGGAAGGATGGCTGATATTTAATGGCTCTCCTTTAAATACCTTTTCACCGGAATCCGACTGAACAATTCCTGTAATAATTTTGATAAGTGTGGACTTTCCGGCACCATTTTCCCCCATAAGTGCGTGAATTTCTCCTTTTCGAACTTTGAGGCTGACATCATGTAGTACCTGAACTCCTGAATAAGACTTATTGATTCCTTTCATCTCCAACAAGACATCATTCATAATTATCCCTTTCTCCAGCCATGGCAGCAGCATTTAAAGCATCACGTCTCCGCAGTTTGGACCCAAGGTCTGCCCTGTATACAAATCTCCATCAGGTGAACTGGCTAAAAATATAGCGGAAGGTACCACCTCTTCTATCTCCCCAAAACGTGGTATGGCTAAATCCCTCATTTTCTCTTTTCTCCATTCTTCTGATACGCTCTCCATCATCTGTGTATTAATTGGTCCCGGTGCAATGCAATTAACAGTAATACCATATTGGCCCAAATCCCACGCCAGCGATTTTGTCATGCCTATGACTCCTGCCTTAGCCGCTGCATAATGACAATGGTCTGTTCCCCCCTTCTGGGCAATCTGAGAAGCAATATTAATAATGCGGCCGCTTTTTTGTTTCATCATAATTGGTACTGCATACTTACATGTCAGAAAAAAACTTCTTAAGTTGACTGCTATCATCCTGTCCCATTCTTCAACCGTCATATCAACTATGGACTTAGGGCCTGTAATTCCAGCATTATTGACCAGAACATCTATATGTCCAAATTCTTCTTCAGTACGCTGAATCAGCCTTTTGGCTGTTTCCTCCTGTGATATATCTCCGGGCGTCAAAACTACCCGTATACCAAATCTTTCCATTTCCTGCGCCCATAGCATCATTCTTTTGTCATCACAGCCATAATAATTCAGTGAGAGATGAGAACCTTCTCTGGCAAATGCTTCGGGAAATCCACGGCTCATCCCATAACCATAACCAGCACCTGTTATGACAGTAACCTTCCCCTCTAATTTCATCTTTTCGCTCCTCTCTTTCAAATCATATTGAATTAAATGAATAAACCCCCTCACTACTCATCATTGATGATTAGTGCTTGTATTGTCAATATAGCACAACATTTTCTAAAAATCAAGACTATTTTCAGCATTTTAGAGTGAAAATACGTTGTATTATCAGAATCAACCCAGAAAGGCCTCAATTAACCAGAAAAAACCATCTCACAGGAAAGGCCGGAGAGCACATTCGCTCTCCGGCCTTTCAACCTGCATCCCTATTATTTATATCATCCAGCTCCACTACAAACTGGTATACCCATAAGCATTCACCAGGGCATCCAGCTTCTTGCCCTGCTTGCACAGCGGGCAGTCCCTGTAGTCATAATACGTATAATCAGGCAAATCCTTCTTTCCGAAAATAGATGTAATCCTGTATCCGTTGAGCTCCTCCAATGTGCTGAAGATAGCGGTAATGGCCCTCAGATTGCCTCCATAATACCGGATGGATTCAATTCCTTTGTTCAGTGCCAGACCCGTGGTCACGGACGCTGTCAGGATAACGACATTCTTATCCCGAATCATGGGAAGTATGTTCTCCTTAAATATCATCTGGCTGTTGCTGTTGAACTCCGGAGTCACGATGTAGATGGTCTTATGGGCATTCATGGAGAGAACTCCTGCACTGGTCAGTTCCTCTGCCAGGAAACTGCCTATGACCTGGGTTCCCTCGAGACACACAATGGTGTCCACTACCGTGTCATAGAGGAACAGTCCGGACAGGCTTCTGGCAATCTCCTGAGCCTCGCTGAGCCTGGTCTTTAAGGTTGTCATATCCAGATAATAATTGATATGGGCATGGTTGGTGGCAAAGTGACCCGGTGTAATCTTAAGCGGTGCATTACAGCCGGTGGTATGTATCTTAACATACTTATTATCCATAAAAACGCCCCCTTTTACAATGGTACGGACATTGGTTGCTATATGTATTATTATACTAAATAATCCTCCCCGGTACAAGGGCAATCCGGCTGTCTTACCATTTTCTGCTAAAAATTACAGACATACGGCAATGTACAAACCAGACTGCCCGCCGTGCAAAACAGGCGCCAGCACTGCTTCCCAGCAGCATTGGCGCCTGTTTTTCTTTATCATTTCCGTCTGATATTGCTGTCCTATGGATTGGCAGATTCTACTGATTCCTGTCATTGCCGGGATGGCTCCACATTGTATCCTCCGGCTTCTTTTCTGAATCATTAAACCTGTCTGAATCCTCCGGCCCTGGCCGGGTTCCCGGATTCGGCTGTGTGTCCGGGTTCATACGCGCTTCCTGGTCCGGCTGCGCCTCCTGGCCCATCTGCCTGTCCTGGTCCGGCTGCGCCTCCTGGCCCATCTGCCTGTCCTGGACTGCCTGCGGTTCCTGGTCCGTTTCCAAAGCATCCTTCTTCTCACCGGATAACGCTTTATCCTCAGCCTCTTTGGTTTCTTCCGGCTCCGGAATGCCTTTTACCCTGCGGAATATCTGCATGAATTCCTTACCTGTGATTGTCTCCTTGTCAATGAGGAATGCCGCTATCTGGTCCATGGCATCCTTGTTATCGCTTAAAAGGCGTATTGCCTCATCGTAGGAATCCTTCAGTATCTTCATGACCTCCCGGTCAATCTCGGCTGCCGTAGCATCGCCGCAGTTCAATACGGCACGGCCTGTCAGATACTGGTTCTCCTGGGACTCAAGTCCCATGAGTCCGAATTTTTCAGACATACCATACTGAGTCACCATGGCCCTGGCCAGGTTGGTGGCCTGCTGGATATCATTGGCTGCTCCCGTGGTAACGGTCTCAAATACGATTTCCTCCGCAGCGCGGCCTGCCATCAGCTCTACCAGCCTTGCCTCCAGCTCCTTCTTGGTGTTGAGGTATTTCTCCTCCTCAGGCACATTCATGACATATCCAAGAGCGCCCATGGTCCTCGGCACAATCGTAATCTTCTGCACTGGCTCGGAATGCTTCTGCAGCGCGCTCACAAGGGCGTGGCCAACCTCATGATAGGACACGATGCGGCGTTCTTCCTTGCTCATGATACGGTCCTTCTTTTCCTTGCCCACCAGCACCACTTCCACTGCCTCAAACAAATCCTTCTGCGACACGGCATTGCGCCCGTGCTTAACCGCATTGATGGCTGCCTCGTTCATCATGTTGGCCAGGTCCGCGCCCACAGCGCCCGAGGTGGCCAGAGCTATCTCCTTAAAGTCTACGGATTCATCCAGGAGCACATCCTTGGAATGCACCTTAAGTATGTTGATACGGCCGTTAAGGTCCGGCTTATCCACCACCACGCGGCGGTCAAAACGTCCCGGACGGAGAAGGGCCGGGTCCAGAACCTCCGGACGGTTGGTGGCGCCCAGTACCAGAAGTCCCTTGGTGGAATCAAAACCATCCATCTCGGAGAGCAGCTGGTTCAGGGTCTGTTCACGCTCGTCGTTGCCGCCCATACGGCTGTCGCGGCTGCGTCCAATGGCATCAATCTCATCAATGAAGATGATACAGGGCGCATTCTCAGTGGCATTCTTAAACAAATCACGGACACGGGACGCACCCACACCCACGAACATCTCCACAAAGTCAGAACCGGAAAGGGAATAGAAGGGCACATGGGCCTCTCCTGCCACTGCCTTGGCAAGCAGGGTCTTACCTGTTCCGGGAGGGCCCACCAGAAGAGCTCCCTTAGGCAGCTTGGCGCCAATCTTGGTGTACTTGCCCGGATTGTGGAGGAAATCCACGATTTCAGTCAGCGACTCCTTGGCCTCGTCCTCACCGGCCACGTCCTTGAAGGTGATGCCGGTCTCCCGCTGGACGTACATCTTGGCATTGGACTTGCCCACCCCCATGATTCCGCCACCGCCCATGCGCTTCATGGTGAAGTTCATGAGGAACAGCAGGAACAGGAATGGGACCGCATAATTCAGCAGGACCAGAAGAAGGGTGCTGCTGTCGCTCTTCTCGCGGTTGGTGACCACGTTATTATCCAGTATCCTGCTGACAAAATCATAATCGCCTTCCAGTCTCACCACATAATAATCCAGATTCTGGGAATACTTAGTATTACCCTTCTTAGGGATAACCGTGATTTCCGTACTGCCCACCTTGATGGAATCCACCTCGCCCGCTTCCACCATCTGGACGAACTCATTATAGGACAACTCCTGACGTTTCTTGGAATTCAGATAGTTGTTCATACTGCTGACCACGATAAATGTGAGTATGGCCGCCACCACCAGCATGGTTATGGTCTGCCAGTTACTCTTCATATTCGGGTCCTGTTTGTTATTATTATCCATATTGTACAAATTCTCCCTCTGAATGGGCCATCTATCAATTCCCAACAAAAACCCATTCTCTACCATTATAGTGTCAGTCTCCCCATAAATCAAGAAAAGAACAATTAATTTTCTTAAATTTTTACAAAAAGTCCTGGATTTATTCTCAATGAGGATGTATAATGTTTCAGTTATTTTTTTGATACTATATCAAACAAGTCACACGACACCCACAACAAGAAAAGGAGGTATCCCCAATCATGCCAGTCAAATACGTATTCGTAACCGGCGGCGTAGTATCCGGCCTGGGAAAAGGCATCACCGCAGCATCCCTTGGCCGTCTGTTAAAGGCCAGAGGCTACAAAGTGACCATGCAGAAGTTCGACCCCTACATCAACATCGACCCCGGCACCATGAACCCGGTGCAGCACGGAGAAGTCTTTGTGACGGACGATGGCGCTGAGACAGACCTGGACTTAGGACACTATGAGCGTTTCATCGACGAGAGCCTTACCAGAAACTCCAACGTCACCACAGGCAAGGTCTACTGGACGGTCCTGCAAAAGGAACGCCGCGGAGACTTCGGCGGCGGAACCGTACAGGTAATCCCCCATATTACCAACGAAATCAAAAGCCGTTTTCACCGCAACTACATGGAAAAGGAGACGGAAATCGCCATCATCGAGGTCGGCGGCACGGTAGGCGACATCGAAAGCCAGCCCTTTCTGGAGGCCATCCGCCAGTTCCAGCATGAGGCAGGCCCCGGCAACACATGCATCATCCATGTAACTCTTATCCCTTATCTGAAAGCCTCAGAAGAGCTTAAGACCAAGCCGACTCAGGCCAGCGTAAAAGACCTTCAGGGAATGGGCATCCAGCCCGATATCCTTGTCTGCCGCTCCGAACTCCCCCTGGACGACGGCATCAAGACGAAAATCGCCCAATTCTGCAATGTTCCCAAACATCACGTACTCCAGAACCTGGATGTGGACGTGCTCTATGAAGTCCCCCTTGTAATGGAGGAAGAGCATCTGGCCCAGTCTGCCTGTGAATGCCTGGACCTGCCCTGCCCTGAACCGGACCTGACAGACTGGAAGGCCATGATAGACGCATGGAAGCATCCGGAACAGGATGTGACTATTGCTCTGGTAGGCAAATACATCCAGCTTCACGACGCCTACATTTCCGTGGTGGAGGCCCTGAAGCACGGAGGCGTTGCCAACCGTGCCTCTGTCCATATCAAATGGGTGGACTCCGAGACAGTCACCCCGGAAAATGCCTCTGAAATCTTCAAAGACATCCATGGCATCCTGGTTCCCGGCGGCTTTGGCGACCGCGGCATCGACGGAAAGATTTACGCCATCCAGTATGCCCGGGAACACAGCATACCATTCCTGGGACTTTGCCTGGGAATGCAGCTGTCCATTGTGGAATTTGCCAGAAATGTGGCCGGGTACGCAGACGCCCACAGCGTGGAGCTGAATCCCGCCACCACCCATCCCGTTATCCATCTCATGCCGGAGCAGAACGGAGTGGAGGACATCGGCGGCACCCTGCGGCTGGGCTCCTATCCCTGTGTCCTGGACAAGACCTCCAAAGCCTATGGACTGTACAATGAGTCCACCATCCATGAGCGCCACAGACACCGCTACGAGGTCAATAACGACTACCGGACAGCGCTTGCAAAATGCGGCATGATGCTCTCCGGCCTGTCCCCTGACGGACGGATTGTGGAAATGATAGAGCTTCCGGACCATCCCTGGTTTATCGCCACCCAGGCCCATCCCGAGCTCAAATCCAGGCCCAACCGGCCCCATCCCTTATTTAAAGGATTTATTGAGGCTGCTCTAAAGGAAAAAAACCAGAAATAACATGATATCTCAAAATCCCCCTGAGCAGGACAGCTATTTTGAAAGAAATGGCTGCTCTGCTTTCAATTTACCAGTATGAGTCCTCTGCCTTGGCGCAAACTATATTTGAGAATCAATCAAAAACACACCACAAGGAGGTGAAATCCAATTGGAACACAAGGAAAAAGACGATTTTGACGTTGACATACAAGCCTGCTCCACCATGGACTGTACAGGCCTGATACCTTCCCTGCCTCAGGACGAGGCGGAAAAGGAAGCCTATGAGGATCTCTATCCCTATGTAACCAAGGCTGTCTCATCAGACAAGGAATAAAGCAGCAGCCCGGCACAAATAAAAACGGAGCCGGGACATCTGCCTCCGCTCCGTTTCCATCTCATCTGTCATACTATTATACTGCTATTGCAGTCTGCATCTGCCAACTGCAATCTTATAATCTGTATCTGCATCCGCCAACCGCAATCACCCGTGCATAAACCTGCTCAAAAACTCCTGGGTCTGAAGCTGTTTAGGCGAACCGAATATCTGGGAGGGCTCTCCCTCCTCCACAATCACGCCGCCGGCCATAAATGCCACATGGCTGGATACATCCCTGGCAAAAGCCATTTCGTGTGTGACGATAATCATGGTAAGGCCCTCTCCGGCCAGCTTGCGCATGACCTCCAGCACCTCGCCCACCATCTGCGGGTCCAGTGCAGATGTGGGCTCGTCAAAAAGCAGCACCTCAGGTTCCATGGCCAATGCCCTTGCTATGGCCACCCTCTGTTTCTGTCCGCCGGAAAGCTGTCTGGGCTTTGCATTGATATAGGGAGCCATCCCCACCTTCTCCAGGTAGTACATGGCATTCTTATGGGCATCTGTCTTGTTCTTCTTAAGAACCTTTACCTGTCCGATGATACAGTTCTCCAGCACAGTCATGTTGTTGAACAGATTAAAACTCTGGAACACCATGCCCACCTTGGAGCGGTACTGGGGCGCATTAACCTTTTTATCGGCAATATCCGTTCCATGGTACATGATTTCACCTGTGGTAGGCGTCTCCAAAAGATTCAGACATCGGAGCAGGGTGGATTTTCCGGAACCTGAAGCTCCGATGATGCAGGTCACATCTCCGCTGCTGACTGAAAAGTCAATATCCTTGAGCACGGGATTGGTACCGAAGGTTTTGCTCAAATGACGGATTTCTAATATTCTGTCTCCTTTCATCGCGCATCCTCCTTCTTCTTATCCTTCTCATCCGGGAACCGGTACATACCGCTGGTATGGGCCAGGGTATCGGTGGTGGCCAGGTCGTAGTTGTCCGCGCCGTCCATCCGGTTTTCCCACCAGCGCAGGATTCTGGAACAGGTGAATGTCATGATGAAATATACAATCATGGTGATGGTATATGCCTCGAAATTCATGTACAGGGCTCCTGCTGCTGCCTTGGTCTTATACAGCAGCTCCGTGACGCCGATAACAGAGAGCACGCAGCTGTCCTTGATATTGATAATCAGGTTGTTGCCAATCTGGGGCATGATGTTCCTCAGAGCCTGGGGCAGAATCACATAGAGCATGGTCTGTACATGGGTCATGCCGATGGCCTTTGCTCCCTCTGTCTGTCCCGGGTCAATGGAAAGAATTCCGCCGCGGACCGTCTCAGCCATGTAAGCGCCTGTATTGATGGAAAGAATAAAATAAGCAGCGCCCCACATGGACATATTGATTCCTAACATGGGCAGAAGCCCGTAATAAATAAACATGGCCTGGGCCATCATGGGTGTTCCGCGGAAGAACTCCACATAGGCGTTCAGAATCAGTTTCACGACCCAGAGTACAGCCCTCTTTACCGGGTTGTCTCCCCGTTCATTCGGTATGGTCTGGACTATACCCACGGCAAAGCCTATGATACAGCCCACCAGGGTACCTACCAGGGCAATCTTAAGGCTGACGCCTGCGCCCTGGAGCATTGACATACCGTATCGGTTGAATACGACCATAACACGGCCGAAAAAGTCTGTTGGCATATCCCTTCTCCTTACTCTTTAACGTACTTTCGCCTGCCGGCAATGCCATCCTTCTGCAAATCAGTTGCTTATCCTCTGCAGATGAACCTGCGTATTAATTTGCCAGAGGCTGAACAGAGATAGCTTCGTCCATCATCTTGGAGAAGTCATCCTTTGTCATCTTTGTGAGGACGCTGTTAATGGCATCCTTTAACTCCGTATTGCCCTTCTTTAAGGAAATACCGATATTGATATCTTCATCCGTTACCTGGAAGTCAGCATCGCCGCCTCCAAACTCAATCATCTTGAAGTTAGGATAAGCGATGAGAGCGCCCTTGCCTGTAGGCTGGTCAGTAACAACCAGGTCGCACTTGTCGGCGTTTAAGGACATCAGCATGTCAGGAGCGCTGGCAGTTGCAGCCAGTACATTGGCATCCTGAATCTGAGGCAGACAGGTGTTGTACCAGATGGTGCTCTGCTGGGACGTACAGGTGGCACCCGCCAGGTCTGCAACGCTCTTGGCATCTGCATACTTGCTGCCTTCCTTTACCAGGGTAACGATGGTTGCATAGTAATATGGCTCAGTGAAATCCACTGCCTGAAGGCGCTCGGAGGTAATGGACTGTCCTGCGATAACACAGTCAACCTGTCCTGTGGTGACAGCCGGAATCAGGGAATCCCAGTCCAGACGTACGATTTCCAGGTCATATCCCAGTTCCTCACAAATCTTTTTTGCCATCATAACATCATATCCATAAGCAAACTCATTGCTGTCAGCAATAGCCACTGCACCGTTGGAATCATCCGGCTGCGTCCAGTTGTAAGGCGCGTATGCACATTCCATGGCCACGCGCAGCGTCTTCTTCTCCCCGCTGTCTGCGGCTGCCGTGGTATCGGCTGCGGCGTCGCCCTCTGCCTTGGCATCGCCGGCTGCAGCTGCTGTCTCTGCCTTTGTGTCTGCTGCTGTTGCTGCTGTACTGCCTCCGCCGCAGGCTGTCAGGGAACCGGCAGCTAGGACGCCGGCCAGAATCAGGCCTAAAACTTTCTTTGCACTCATTTTCATAATAATCTCTCCTCTTAAAAATATTCCCGGCTTTACTGTCTAAGAAAAAAGCCACACCCATCCACACAGGTATGACTCCACTGTCATCTGATGACCGGCAATCCCTAAACAGCTAAAACCTTGCCCTATTAAACACGGCGCACTTTCATTTCTTAAGCATACATGCGCCTAACGTGCTAAGTATAACATAACTCGTCCTGTTTTCCAATACCCAAATACGTTTTTTTATGCAGGAAAAAGGTATAAATACTTGTAAAAACAGCCATAAATCCTTTAACTGGGAATTCATGGCTGTCATATATAATCACTTTCTGCTATTTATTTTCCTTTGTTCCGGCTGCTGTTTCCTGGCCGGTTTCCTGGGTCCCTTCCCCGGCCTTGTCCCCCATCAGTTCATCCATGCGCTGTAAGAATGCATCATCGGGCTGGATTTGATTTCCGTCCTCATCCACCTCCACGGCAAACAGGAACGTCCTGGCATCGTTGATTTCGTAGCTGCATGTAACCAGAGTATACAGTGTCCTGGCCGGATATGTAATCTCCTGGCTGTAGCCGCAGGGCTTCACCATCTCATGCACAAAGGCGTCAAAGGATTCCTGGGATTTGAACCTGGTCTTGCGCACAATGGGCTGGGCCTCCCCGTAATAGGCAGCCACTGCCTTTAACCTGATTTCCCGGTCAGGCGTATAGATGCTGAAAAACTGGTGCTCTTTAAAATACGCCTCGTCCTTATAACGGTTTACATCCTTGAACATGCTTCCGTTCTTCATATTATGGCCGTACAGCACATTGTTGCGTCCCACAAAATCGCCCTGGCTCTCGAAGTCCAGGTAAATGGCGCCTGCAATATTCTCCTTGCCGTAAAAGTCATGATTCAGGTAGAAATCGTTATCCTCTCCCTGTACAATGGGATAATCGATGTTGGTATCCGGCACACGAATCCACCCAATGGTATCCGGATTCTCCTTCATCAGTTCCTCAAAGTTAATTGGGGATACATAGGGTTCTGTCTCCGGCTCCGCAGGGCCGGGCTCTGTCACTGCCTCTGTGGACGGCTGCGGGGTTGTCTCCCTGGCCAGTTCGGCCAGCCGTTCATATTCCTCCCTGGTCCTCTTGTCCTCCAGCCAGCTGTGGACGCTCATGGCGCCGCTTACCAGCATGATGGCCAGCAATACAAGGATGATGACGCCCCGTATCCTGCTATTTCCTTTTTTCTGATTCATAGATGATTATATGTCCTTTCCTGCTGTCATCCCATATGGCCGGAGGCCGCTTTAAGCTCCCCATTCCATCCTTCGCTGTCAGCCACTGCCTCCTGTATCAGAAGCAGCATCTCCAAAAAGCTGCGGAAACTAATCTGCCTGCGCTTCTCCTTCCAGCAGATGGTTCCCTGCCAGGTGGCGTTCCGTCTGAACATGACCCTTATGACAAAGGTCATGGGACCAAAGCCTTCTGCATTGACCATGACGCTTCTGGGAATGATGATGCTGCCCTTCTCCTCTCCTTCCGGAAGAGGCAGAAGGAGGCGTTCCACTTCATCCCTGAGCTCAAACTCACTGGCAAATTCCCGCCGGTCCGGCACCGCCGGATGGGATACGTCCCCGCCCATGACGAAATGACTGAAATTCCGCACAGCCACCTCACACATCCGCTTGCCCAGGCCGTGGATGATATCACTTCCGCATCCGAGAGAACGGTCCAGATAATCCATCAGCTCCAAAAAGCTCTGAAAGGAATAGGTGCTGCCGTTTCTCAAATCCATTATATCACCCTGCCATGTGGAATGAAACCTGTATTTCACATGAAGACTGAACTCGGCCAGTTTTCCCTGTATCCGTTTTTTTCCGGACTCATCCCCGCAACGTAAGGATACCCCGGCGTGGTTCATCCCCACAAAGGACCTCTGGTCCACACTCTTCATGGGATAGCGGAGTTCATCGTACAGGTTCTCCAGGCAGATGGCCATCTCTGAGATACAGCCAAAGGGCATTGCCTCCTCCAGGCTGTCATGATAAAGCCTCCCCTGTAACAGGCGGCCATCAAAACTGTCAATGGCTACATTTACATATTTGTATGAATCCGGTAGGGCCCCTGTTTTTGCAATCGACATATATTCACCTGCTTTTCTCTAATAAATTGACATAGTAATCCCATTAAACCTGTTATCATTATAACAGCCGCCGGTTACAATCCGGTTACAAAAGTACAGGGTACTACTTTTTTATGTATTTTTTTTCTGGACAATTATGGTTCTGGTTAGTATACTTATCTTAGAGTGACCCCGCTTTTGCAAAGGAGAGCAGACATGAATGCATCCGTTATGGAAGACAGACCAACAATTTATATAAAAACCCTGGGCGGATTTTCCCTCAGGGTTGGCGATAAAGAGATAACCGACAACAGCAACCAGTCAAAAAAGCCATGGTGTCTCCTGGAATATCTGGTTGTATTCCAGAAGAAATCCATCAGTCCCGGCGAACTTATCAACATCGTGTGGGCCGACGACCCCGGCGTCAACCCGGGCGGCGCCCTGAAGACCCTGATGTTCCGCAGCCGCAAGCTGCTTGAACCCCTGGGGATTCCTCCCCAGAAGCTGCTGGTCCAGCAGCGGGGCTCCTATTGCTGGACACAGGATTATCCATCTGTCCTGGACATTGACCAGTTTGAGTCCATCTGCACCCGGGTGCTGAATCAGGATATGGGAGAAGATGAAGCCCTGGAGCTGTGCCTTGAAGGGCTGGAACTGTACAAGGGGGATTTCCTTCCCAAATCCGAATATGAATCCTGGGTCATCCCCATCAGTACATACTACCATTCCCTGTACCAGAAGCTGGTCTATAAGACAGTGGAGCTGCTTACTAAGAAGGAAGATTTCTCCAGGATAACCTCCATCTGCCAGACAGCTGTGGGAATTGAACCCTTTGATGAAGAATTCCACTATCACCTGGTTTACTCCCTCTACAGGGACGGCCACACCAGCCAGGCCATTGAAGAATACAACCATACCCTGGACCTGTTTTATAATGAATTCTCCATCTCGCCGTCAGACCATTTTAAGGATTTGTATAAGGCTATCCGCAGCAAAGAACAGGGCATCAACACCAATCTGGATTCCATACAGGAAACCCTTAAGGAGGAAGCCTCCGGAGGTGCATTTTACTGTGAATATCCCGTATTCCATGACCTGTTCCAGCTGGAACGCAGGGCCATTGAGCGCACAGGTGATTCCATCTATTTGTGTCTGCTCACCATCGGCGACCTGGATGGACGGGTCCCCAAAACAACGGTCCTCAGCAAGGCCATGGAGCATCTGAACAGTGCCATCCGCGATTCCCTGCGGTGCAGCGACGTGTACACCCGCTACAGCATCAGCCAGTACATTATCCTCCTTCCTACTGTGACCATGGAAAAGGGAGAGATGGTCATGAAGCGGATACTGGGCAATTTCCGCAGGCTCTACAGCCGCAAGGACCTGGTTGTGGATTACAAGCTTCAGCCCGTACTTCCCTGGGAGCGAACCCCGGCAGGTATCCGGGAGTAAAGGATGTATAACAATTTCACATTCATAAATGAAAAAGCTGCAGGATTATCCTCCATGGGATTTTCTCCTGCAGCTTTCTTTGATAACATCCGGACTACTCCGGTTCCACCTGCGGCCCTGCCGCAAATTATTCTGTCCAGCCCGCTGCCCGGCTCCTGCCGTAAAACAGCTTGTTCAGGCTCTTCATCACATGGCGGTAAGCCGGTATGAGAAACAGGTCTGCGGCTATCCAGGCCACCGGGCTGGCGATGCACACAGCTATGTAGCCAAACACAGGCACCAGACAGAAGCCCACAAAGGAACGCGCCGCCATCTCGCATACACCGGCAATGATGGCCAGCCTGGAATATCCCAGTCCCTGAATCATGAAGCGGACCGCATTGACAAACACCAGAGGGATATAGAACAGGCTGTTGCCCATGAGAAACAGGCGTGTGTTCCTCAGTATTTCCCCTTCTCCCTTGTCCACAAACATCAGGGCAATCCATTCGCCGAAGAAACAGAGCACGGCAAAGGCTATCACTGCATAGACACAGCCCATAACAGCCCCTGCCTTCAAGCCCCGGTCAATACGGTCCAGCTTTCTGGCTCCCACATTCTGTCCACCGTAGGTGGCCATGGTGGAGCCCAGGGCATCAAAGGGACAGCAGAAAAACATGCTGATTTTGCTGCCTGCGGTGACTGCGGCCACTGCCATGGAGCCAAGGGAATTAACTGCGGTCTGCAGGATTACGCTTCCTATGGCGGTGATGGAATACTGCAGTCCCATGGGAATTCCCATGTTGCATAAAATCTTCATGTAATGGGCATCCGGTCTCCACTCGTCATCATTCATCTTAAGGATGGTAAATTTTTTTCTCATATACAGCAGACACAGAATTCCCGACACTGCCTGGGCCGTAATGGTTGCCCAGGCAGCTCCCGACACCCCCATCTTAAGGACCAGAATCGTAAAAAAGTCCAGGGCCACATTCACCACGGAGGAGAACACCAGGAAAATCAGAGGGGTGGTGCTGTCTCCCAGGGAACGTATGGTACAGGACAGCAGGTTATAGAGATAGGTGGCCGGAATCCCCAGGAAAATCACAAAGATATAGCTGTAAGCCCCGTCGATGATATCCTCCGGCGTCTGCATCAGCTCCAGGATGTTTCGGCATAACAGACATACGGCCACGGTCATGACCACGGAAAACAGGATTGCCAGCCATGCGCTGTTGGCCACGAACCGCCTGAGGGCCTTTTCGTTTTTTTCACCGAATTTCTGGGCCACCGGAATGGCAAAGCCGCTGCACACTCCCAGGCAGAAACCGATTATCATAAAGTTGATGGAGCCGGTGGAGCCCACCGCTGCCAGGGCCCTGACGCCCAGGCACTTGCCCACGATGATGGTGTCCGCCATATTATACAGCTGCTGGAACAGCAGCCCGCACAGCATGGGGATGAAAAATCCCAGTATCAGTTTTACCGGGGAGCCTTCAGTCATATCCTTTGTCACATTTGCGGCCATGTATGTATTCCTCTCTGTTTCCATGAATTTCATCCCAATAATGTACTCTCTTAACCTGCAATTTGCAAGTAGAAAATAACACCGGAATCCGTGAACCGTACATACATAATATACAATAGGGTTTCTTCAGAATTCTGTGCGGTCGGTATTTTACAAAGAAGGAAGGCAAAAAAAAATAAAATGCCGTTCATGTGCAACCAATCCATGCCTGTTTCCTACTCTATTAGTAAAGGGGGGAATTCCTGTATTTACTGCCGGCCGTGTACATGGCAGATTATCCAAAGCGAGCCCTGCACTTATATATCAGGAGGTGAGATATGAACGAGCAGGATATGATAGATTTGTTCTGGCAGCGCTCTGAACGGGCTGTCATTGAGGCGTCGGAAAAATTCGGTTCATATTGCAGGAGGATTGCCTGGAACCTTCTAAAGAACAGGGAGGATGTGGAGGAATGCCTCAATGATACCTGGCTTGCCGCCTGGAACCGCATTCCTCCGGACAGGCCTGATAGGCTGTCGGTTTATCTGGGGCGCATCACACGCAACATTGCCCTGGACCGTTATGATTATAACCATGCGAAAATGAGGAATAAGAATCTGAACCGTCTGCTGTCTGAACTGGATGAGTGCGCCGTGTGGGCGGACAGTGCGGAAGTACAGTATGAAAAAGGGGAGACAGCCAGATTAATCAGCCGATTTCTGTGGGAGCAGGAGCAGCAGAAGCGGGTTCTCTTTATCCGCCGCTATTGGTATGGGGATACGATTCGTTCCATTGCAGCTGTGACCGGTATGAGTGAAAGCCATGTGAAATCCCTGCTTTTTCGTATGCGGAAATCGCTGAAAATGTATCTTGAACAGGAAGGAGCACATCTATGAAATCAACGGAGTTGTTTAAGGAAATTGGCAGTATAGACCAAAAACTCATAGAAGAGGCCATGATATTTTCCGCCTCTGAGAACCAGCAGTTCCTGGACAGTAAACGGATTTCCCCTCTGTTTTCAGGTAAAAAAGGAAGGATGATTGCAGCCGCAGCCCTGGCCGTCATGATAGCCGCCTTTGCTTTCCCAGGAGAGATAACCTCCCTGGCGTCAAAAATCAACAGCTATCTTAGCGGTATAGTAAAGACCCCCGATGACTCTGTTGATTTGGGTGCTGCCCGTTCCCTCAACACAGGCAGAGTCCAGGGTCTGGACGAAAACCTGTGCAAATATTACACATCCTTTCAAGCGCTTGAGGATGACTTAGGGCTGGATTTGCTGGAATATAGTGAACCGTACCGGCTGGCACTGGGCAGCGGCCCCCGGCCCATCTCCCTGCAGTATTTTGATTATAATGAATCTGCCTCCATATCTGTTTCTGTTGCATATAATGATGCGGGTGGCAGGCCGGTTTATATGTCTTACGATATGGATTTCCTGACCGGTTCTGATGGGTATCTGGGAGCCTTTGGGGTTGTGGGGAAGGAAACGGAAATGGAAATGGAAACCTTCTGCCACCCGGCGCTGGACATACCTGTGGCTCTTATCACATCATCCGGCGGCGGGGTATTTGCCTGTTTTATCTATGAGAATGTACGTTATATAGTGATTGGCGGCAGGGACGTGAATCAGGTAAAAGAGTTTGTGGGACAGCTGCAATAAAAATCCGGGCAAAGCTCCAAAACATACAATGGCGGCGCTTTATATAGAAAATATTGAAAAAGGTCAGGCAAATAACAATATGCGGATGGCAGGGCCATCCGCATATCACTGATTTTATTATATAGCTGGTTTGAATTTATGCCGGACAGGGATTGGCCATTGCGCTGCCCTCTGTTATTGGTAGCAGAGCACAGGCATGCCCTTATAAATCAGGTCATAGAGTATGCTGGCTTTTTCCGGGGGAAGGTTTATACAGCCATGGCTTCCGCTGGTCTGGAAAATAGTGCCTCCGAATTTGCTTCTCCATGTGGCATCATGGAAACCAATGCCTCCGTTAAAAGGCATCCAGTAATCCACATGGCTCTCGTACTCATAGGTGCCGTCCGCCTTCTTGGCGCCCCTCAGTATCCTGTCCTTTTCCTTGTAGGTCAGACTGTAGATGCCTGCGGGCGTGTCGTAATTCTTGGATATATTTCCCGTGACGCAGGGCGCGTCCCACACCAGGTTTCCCTCCTGGAACATATATACATGCTGGCCCGTCAGGTCCACCTCCGCATAGGTGGCGCCCCAGTCAGGAGCAGTACGGTTGGCTGCCGTCAGTGCATATACAGGCTCCCTGTCCGCCGGAGCAGCTGCGGGGCCTGCCTGAATCAGGGCAGCCAGGGCCTGCACCTCGCCTGCCACATCTATTTTCCAGCCATAGGGGCCTGTCAGCTCCACATCCTTGCCAGTGGCTGTATGGAATATACGGGCAGTTCCTGCTGTATCCCTTCTGGCGGCCATCTCTGTCACAAAGGCCGTAATTTTCTCCATGTCAACCGTCACAACCCCGTCCTGGCTTCCTGTGACCCAGGTGGCTATGGTATCCCCGCCCAGAGTCTCCCGCTCCTCGCCGAATACATAGCTGATACTCATATCGCGGTACTGGTTCATACGTGTACACAGGGCCATAAGATTCTCATCTGTCTCCCATACATTTACCTGGTAGTAACAGCCCGCGCTGTCCACGTCCACTGAGCTCTGGCCTGCTTTTACGGCTGCCGTAATCACCTCTGTGGTCCTGGCCTCGTCCACATTATTCCCCTGGACAGCCGGTATAATGGAAAAAGGCTGTCCCTCCTCATAGGAGGATATATGGGCATCGGAAGTGACCGTGATGCCGGAGCCGCTTATGAGGTTCAGAGCCTTAATCTTTGCCCCCAGGGCCTCCTGGCTGTAGGTCACCGTCATGGTCATGGTATGGGAGTTATCCGCATCCGGTCCTGAGACACGCCCGGACGCGTCCTGTGCATCCAGTATGGCCTTAAGTCCCTCCGGAACCGCTACCTTGTAACCGATATCCGTGCCTGTTATGGTTTCCTGGCGTCCGCCTCTCTCCTTGATGGTGAGATTGTATTCACCGGCATAAAAGCCTTCGATTCTGTCCTTGGCCTCATCCACGGTCAGTCCGCCCACGCCCACGCCGTTGACTTTTGTACCGGATACAAAGCGGGCTGTGTCTCCGCCTTCATCTGCCAGGGACACAAAAGCCCCTGCCAGCACAAGCACAGCCGCTGCCGCCAGCGCTGCTGCCAGCCTTCCCATCCATGTCCTCTTCCTTAATTTCTGCATAAATAATCCTGCCCTGCCTTTTATTGATATTAACTGCATTATTTTCTGCCCCTGCCTGAATATGGCAGGACGCCTTCTTAACATAACAGCCCTTTTGCATATTTTCAATATAAAAACCAAAAATGTAAGAATTCTTCATAAAAATATAAAATCCGGGGTCCCAAAAACAGGGAATCCCGGATTCTTTCGTATGTCAGGACCATTATCAGTCCACTACCTCAATGCTCTCAATAACAGGCTGGTTGGCCTTTGCCACGGAACCATTGTTGTCCTCCACCTTTGTATCCTCACAGATGGCATCCACTACCTCCATGCCCTCTGTCACATACCCGAAGCAAGCATAATCCCCGTCCAGGAACGTACTGTCCTCATGTACAATGAAAAACTGCGAGCTGGCGCTGTCCTTTATCTGGGAACGTGCCATGGAAATGGCGCCCCTGGTGTGGGACAATGGATTTTCCACTCCGTTGCTGGAAAACTCGCCCTTGATTTCCTGGTCGGAACCGCCCATGCCTGTTCCCAGCGGGTCGCCGCCCTGAATCATGAAACCGCTTATGATGCGGTGAAAGGTAAGCCCGTCATAGAAGCCGTCCTTTGCCAGCTCCAGGAAATTAGCCACCGTAATGGGGGCCTCATCCCCGTATAGCTCCACGGAAATGGTGCCGTAATCCTTTACATTAATCTTTACATGGTGTTTTCCTGCTGCTGTCTTAATTTCCTCAGAAGCTGTATCCCGGGCTCCCTCTGAAGCCTCTGCTGTCTTAATTGTCTCTTTCTCAGCAGTCTCTGCCTTGGCTGCATCTTCCTTGGCTGCCTCGGTCTGCGCTGCCGTGGTTGCGGTCCCTGCGCTGGTGCTACATCCGGCCAGGGCTGAAACTGCCAGTACCGCCGCTGCACATATACTCATCCATTTTTTCATAAATTATGCTCCTCTTCTTATGGAAAAACCAGTCCGCCGTCCCTATGTCCGGCCATTTTCCCGTAATAGGCGCCTGGGCGTTATGTCACCCGGACTGCCAGAGCATATTGTAACACCTGCAATGCCTTCCCGTAAAGGACTTTATAGAAATATCATACTTTTGTCACAATTTCCGCCAGCGTGAACCGGGAAATCTGCCGGCCGGCCGCTGCCTCTCAGACCTGTCCGGCCGCTGTTTCTCATACCAGTCCGCTGCCTCTCAGACCCGGCTGGCCGCTGTTTCTCATACCAGTCCGCTGCCTCTCAGACCCGGCTGGCCGCTGCACGGCCGGCAGCCGCCACACGGCGGCAGACCACGCACAGCGCCACAGTGGCAGCCATGTCAGGAAGGGTGCTTCCCACAGGGGTATCCACATGCATCAGTATGCGGTACATCACAAAACCAGCAAGCCAAATAACCAGGTTCACTATATTGGCTGTCTCCGCCTCATGGTCCTGCCTGATAATGAAATAATCCGCAATCTGGATGGCAATCATGGGTGCGAACACGGAGCCGATGAGATAAAGGAAATCCGTAATATTGTCCATGGGGTATACCATGGCTGCCGCAGTACCCACAATGGTTACTGCAACTGCCGCCCATTTTTCCTTTATCCTGCCTGTAATGGACACACTGGACACACCGGCGGAGTATGCGTCCAGGAATGTGGTGGTCACGGTGGACAGCACGATGATAAGAAGTCCGGCTATTCCCAGTCCTGCCTTGACCATGATGACTGAAATATCATATTCACCCGTATAGATGGCTGCGCCCATTCCAATGACGTACATGAAGCAGCTTACCAGGCCGTATACAAGGGCGCTGGCTGCCGTTGCCCCAAAGGGCTTTTCGGCCTCTCTTGTATAATCGCTGATTAGCGGCAGCCAGGACAGCGGCATGGCCACGGACAGCTCCACAGCCGCCCCGAAGCTCAGGGAACCGTCTGTCTCCGGGACCGGCGCTCCGCTGCCTGTAAATATGACCCGACACAGAAGAAGTGTCAGTACGAACAGGGCTGCCATTGCCGCTGTATTGATTTTTCCCAGATTCCTGATTCCAATCAAAAGCCATACCAGAATCAGACCTCCAATTACAAGGCACCAGACCCACAGGCCCGCGTTAAAAATACCGTTGGCAGCCAGTCCGCCGTCATAAATCATGATGGAGGTCCAGCCCACCAGCTGCAGGACGTTGAGCCCGCAAAACAGCAGGCTTCCCTTCTGTCCAAAGCTCATCTTCACTGTTTCCATGGAACTGCGCCTGGTGTACCCGCCAATTAGTCCTGCCATGAACAGCAGGGCGCAGCCAATCACATGGCCCAGCAAAATGGCTGCCAGGCCCTTTCCAAATCCCAAAGGCGCCAGATAGGTGCCTGTCAGTATCTCAGCAATGGATACACCTGCCCCAAACCATATGAGGCTGTTGGCAAATACGGAAGTTCCCTTTTCCTTCATACCCATTCCTCCTTAATATTCGCCCCGGATGGCAAATGCATGGTTCATTGGTCCGCTTCCCTTTCCCAAGTCCAGCCGGGCTTCCAGCGCACCTGAGAGGTATGCTTTGGCGCGCTCCACCGCCAGGTCCATATCCATGCCCTTGGCCAGGTTGGAGGCAATGGCGCTGGACAGGGTACAGCCTGTCCCGTGGGTATTGGGGTTGTCAATCCGCCTGCCCTTGAACCACTTAAGGTTTCCGCCGCGGTACAGCAGGTCGTTGGCGTCATTCAGCTGGTGGCCTCCCTTAAGAAGCACGGCGCAGCCATAGCCTTCCCCGATATTCCTTGCCGCCAGCTCCATGTCGCCGGGATTATGTATCGTCATTCCTGACAGCACCTCTGCCTCCGGTATATTGGGAGTCAGCAGGCTGGCCATGGGCAGCAGGATTTCCTTTAACGCCCCGATGGCCTCCCCGCTAATCAGCCTGGAACCGCTGGTGGATACCATGACCGGGTCCACCACCACATTGGCAGCCCTGTAAAATGCCAGCCTGTCCCCGATGGCCTCTATCAGGCCCCCGGAGGAAACCATACCGATTTTAACTGCATCCGGAACAATATCCGTAAATATATCGTCCAACTGTTCCCTTAAAAAAGATGGAGTCACCTCCATAATTCCTGTCACGCCGGTTGTATTCTGGGCAGTCAATGCCGTTATGGCGCTCATGGCGTAAACCCCGTGAGCGGTCATGGTCTTGATATCTGCCTGGATGCCGGCGCCTCCGCTGGAATCGCTTCCAGCGATTGTTAATGCTGTTTTCATAATCTTTCTCCTTTTCGCATTAATTTTATAAAGCGGCAGAAGGTGGTGCCCCCAATCCGCCGCCGGGAAGCTCCGGCGCCCATGCCTGATGCCATACAAAACCGCCCCGCGCATAAAAAAGGCGGAACACCAAAACAGGTGCTCCGCCGGCAATCGTCCGTTATGGTCCCTACGTTGGCATTATCCAAATCAGGTAATGGGTCTAAGCATGAACAGCTTACTCTCAGCCCACTTAAGTGAGCTCCCCGTTTATTTACATCTACCATTATACATGGTTTTAAGGAGATTGCAATCCTTTTATCTTCTGATTGACTGCATACAGCACGATTTTCATGGTCACGTTCTTTTCCTCATCAATGACCAGCGTAAGGTAGCCTTCTTCCTTCCTGACCACCCGTCCTGCCACACCTCCTATGGTGATGCCCCTGTCCCCCTCCACATCCCTGGCGCATTCCGCTGCCAGGGCAGCCATGTCCGCATCATTGATAACAGGAGGAGCGCCCCATATCATCTCGTACTCTGCCTCACCACGGAATGTTTCAGCGGTCGCCCTGGCAATCTCACCGATTCTCCTGTCCAGTTCCTGGCGCACATCCTCCTCCAGAGCACGGATGGTGCCCTCAATCAGCACCTCGGAGGGGATTACATTGTAGGCAAAGCCCGCCTCCACATGGCCGATGGTCAGTACCGAGGGCTTTACCGCCGGAATCTCACGGGCAATGATTTCCTAGCCTTCTTGACTTTATTATCAATAATTGATATCATGATTCTGGAGGTATTTTGAATGAATAGTCGTATACGGGAATTGAGAAAAACACTTGGCCTGAGCCAGAAAGAATTTGCAGAAAAAATCGGGTTGAAACAAAATGCCATAAGCTATATGGAAAAAAGCGGTTCCACTGTTACGGAGCAGAATATTAAGACCATCTGCTCCCAATTCAGTGTCAATGAAACCTGGCTCCGCACGGGTTCCGGACCCATGTTCCTTGAAAATAAAAAAAAGTGGAAAGAGTTCCTGGATATTTTCGATGAACTCTCTCCGGCTTTGCAGGATTATCTGATTAAGGCGGCCAGGGACCTGCTGGATACCCAGTCCAAGATGGATGCCCAGTCCAAATTACAGTCTCATAAAGACAGCAAGCAATAGCATATCTGCCCATTCTATCCCAGAGCCCGGTCCACAATTTTCACCATGGCCGTAAAGGTGGTGTCGTTGTAATCCACGTCGAACTCGTCCCCCGGCTGGTTCAGGATTCGCTTTATGCTCAGTATGCCCAGCCCTCCGTCCCTTTTGCTGGACAGAATCCTGCTGCCGTTCTTCTTAATCTGTCCGTTGTAGGAGTTTTCCACCAGCATCATCAGGTGGTCATCCAGCCATCTGGCCTGGACCAGGATGAAGCGCTGCCCTGACAGGCGGCGGCATGCTTCCAGGGCATTTTCCAGCAGATTGCCGATGACAATGCACAGGGTCAAATCATCCACCGGCACATGGGCGGACAAATCCACCCTGGCAGTGAACTCCACCCCATCCTGCCTTGCCCTGGCAGCATACTCCTGGAGAAGTCCGTTCACGGCCTGGTTCTGGCAGAACACCATCTCCGCCGTCATGTCCAGTTCCCGTTTCAGGTTCATCAGATAATTGGTCCGTTCTCCCCTGTCCATATTCAGAAGGGCATGGATGTGATGGCGGAAATCATGTTTGATGATGCGCACCTGTTCAATGTAATCCAGGGTCTGGTTGTAATGCTCCCTCTGCTGGCTGATAAGCTGTCTGGCAAACTGCAGCTCCTCCTCTGTCCTGCGCCTGCACATGATTTCCAGGGTGCTGCTTAAAATCAGCACATAGAGCACCAGTATCATGATGCACAGTGCCAGGTAGAACAGCACGTCCTCCAGCCCGCGCACAGCCAGGGAAAGGGATGAAAATATGGTGTTGTTTCCGATAAAAAGAATGAACAGGGAAACCGATGGGTACGTCAGCAGCAGTGAGCAGGAGCGCCTGGATAACTGGTCAAACAGCCGGTCCACCTTATCCCTCAGCCAGAACCGTACAAACACATAAAAACCGCAGGCCCACAGCAGGGATACCGCCACACAGATTTGTCCGTATGTCAGGGAAACATGCCCCTTTAACATCCAGGCTGCAAACTCATTCAGCGATGTGGACAGGACCGCGAACAGCCATGCGGATATGTACAGGAAGCCTTTCTTAAGAAGGGTGCCCTTAAAAAAGATAAGGAGCACCAGGAAATAAAGGCAGGAAAATACGCCCCGGAACACAAAAAAGACCTGGGGGCTGATATGGAATACAGATTCCATGGATATCATGATAACCCACAGGTAGGCGGAAATAGCTGCTATGTTCTCCCTGTAGCTGTGTTTTGGCTCCAGACACACGAAAATGGGCATCATACGCACAGCCAGGTTAATCAGGTTCATAAAGACAGTACATGCCGCGTCGTTCATAGGCACCTCACTTCAGCCGGTAATGGTAATAGGCATTCTTGCTCTGTTTATAAAAATTCCTGGATATGGGAATCATCTGCCCATCCCTCATGTAAAAGCAGGAATCCTCCAGCTTATCCACATAATCCAGATTCACCAGGTAGCTTTGGTGGCAGCGCAGAAACTGGGAATGGCATTCAAGAGCCTGCTGCAGCTCGGACAGCTTTTGGTTAATGGCCAGTACTTCCCCATCTGTCAGTCTCACAAAGACTCGGTGCAGACGGTTCTCAAACCAGGCCAGACGCTCCAGGGGAAGCTCTACATTCACCCGGTTGTGCACCACGGACAGGACCGCCTTTTTCACTCCCAGCCTGCGCCTCATCACCCGTTCCATGGTGGACCGGAAATTCTCTTCCTCCACCGGCTTAAGGATGAATCCTGCCGCCTCCACCCGGTATCCCTCCACTGCGGATTCCAGGGAGGATGTAATAAACACCACCACAGGATGGCCCTGCCCGTCTTCCCCTGCCAGTGCTTCCGCCGTATCAATACCGCTCATACCGGGCATAAGCACATCCAGAAGATACAAATCATACGCCCTTCCTGACTCCAGAAGCTCCCTTCCGGCAGCATATGTATCTATGTGAACCTCCAGGCCTTCCCTGTCAAAAAAGCGCCCGGCATATTCCGCTGCCTGAATGCGCTCCTGCTCTGTATCGTCACAGATAGCCACCTCATACATACCCAGTGCCCCCTCTCCCATAAAACTGCTGCACGTCCCACAGCCTATCCTATATTTTATTGGCATTGATGCCATAAGTCAAGTTCCCCTGCAAAGTATCATATTCGGTATAATTTCTGCAGAAATGGCCCTTATTCCCCTGTTCCTGCTATGGTAAAATAATGGTAAGAAAAACATTTCAACAGGAGGGGTTTTATGGGTTCAAATGTAATTGTAACAATCATTGTAATCATCTACCTGCTTTTGATGCTGTGGATTGGCTGGTACTCATCCACTAAAATTTCCACCAACACCGACTTCATGGTGGCCGGACGCCGCCTGGGACCGCTTCTCATGGCCGGCACCCTGGCAGCCACGGAAATCGGCGGCGGCAGTTCCCTGGGCGTGGTCCAGAACGGTATGTCAGGCTTTGGACTCAGTGCGTCCTGGTACATAACCACCATGGGCATCGCATTCATCATCCTCAGCTTTATTGCACCCAAATTCAGGGCAGCCACGGTCAAGACAGTTCCTGAATACTTCCGCAGGCGCTACGGCAAATCCTGCGGCATCATAACAGCCGTCATCATGCTCCTTCCCCTGGTGGGCCTTACTGCCGGACAGTTTATTGCATCTGCGGTCATCCTGTCCACCATGCTGAACATTGACTACCAGGTGGCTGTCATCATCGTTGCCGTGGTGGTTACGGTTTACTCCATCATGGGCGGCCTCTGGAGTGTTACGCTGACAGACTTTGTCCAGGTATTCCTGATTGTAATCGGCATGATTATCGCAGTTCCCTTTGCCATGAATTACGCCGGGGGCTGGGGAAATGTGGCGTCCAATATACCGGAGGGCACCTTGAGCCTGTTCCAGGGCTATGACCTGTTTGGAATCATCTCCCTTGTAATCATGTACACAGCCACCTTCTCCGTGGGACAGGAGGCAGTGTCGCGTTTCTACGCTGCCAGGGATGAAAAGGCAGCCAAGGGCGGCGCATGGCTGGCAGCCCTGGTCAATTTCATCTATGCCTTCATTCCTACCATCCTGGGCATCATCACGCTGGCCTTAATCAATATGGGCAAGTTCAGCTCCGCACAGTTTGAGTCCGTGGGCGCCCGTTACGCCCTGCCGGTTCTGGCCATCAACACCATGCCGGCCCTTATATGCGGACTTCTGTTTGCAGGCATCATCTCAGCCACCATGTCCAGCTCTGACTCCGACCTCCTTGGCGCAGGCTCTATCTTTGCCAATGACATTTACAAGGCAGTTCTGAAGCCGGATGCATCCAGCCAGTCCGTTATGAAGGTGACCAAAATCGTTATGTGCCTGGTTGGCGTGGCCTCCATGTTTATCGCCCTCTTCAACACCCAGAGCATTGTATCCATCCTGATGTTCTGCTTCACCTTAAGGGCAGCCGGGTCCTTCTTCCCGTATGTCATGGGCCATTACTGGAAAAAGGCGTCCACAGCAGGCACCATTGCATCCCTGATTTCCGGTACCATCGTGGTGGTATACCTGGAGCATATTTCCAAGGGGATGCTGTTCGGCATAAAGTTCAGCCAGCCCATTATTCCGGGTCTGGTGGCTGCCTTTGTCTGCTTCATCATTTTCTCGCTGGCCATGCCGCCTAAGGAAGAAACCACGGAGCTGGTACCTGAGGAAGACGACTAGAAACAGATTCACGATGTAATACAAACCAAAGGGCATATAAACCCATGACAGGGACTGCTGCTTCCGGCGTATGGACGGATGCAGCAGTCCCTGTGTTTTATGATTGATTCCCATATTATATTACTTCCGTTTTTTCCAATCCCGCACTACCCTGTCCGCCATTTTCCCGGCTGTATCACGGTTCAGAGGCATAACCCGGCCGTGGTAGGGGAAATATATCAGGTTGGACCAGAGCACCTCATATCCCCCTTTATCATACTCTTCCTCTGTGGGCAGATAGCTGCTGCATCCGTTTGTATAGCCGTTAAAAAACAGAAGCTGCTCCTCTGCCCCCTTCCGGATATCAATGGCAATCCGGCACATGACCTCATTGGGAACGCCGCAGAGACAGCCCTGGTTGACAAAAAGGTACTGTATCTCAATGTCTGCGTACTGGCGCAGGATTCCCTTTTCATTGAGCCTCTTTACCTCCTCCAGCCACATCCCTGCGTCAATGCCCGCCTCCCGCTTTGCTTCCTCTGCAATATACGCTGCCCGTTCCATATCAGGCACATCCGCTGCAAACCGGCAAAAGGAAGAGCGGAGTTCCAGCCGTTCTAAGGGCTGCATTTCTAGTGAACCATACACAGACGCCACGCTGCGGCAGATATCCTCTGCCATCTGTTTGAGGGCCCGCCGGCTCTGGGATTCATATTTCTTCCTGTATTCCTGTGAAAATCCGTTCCGGGCCATCTCGTAACAGTGAATCTCCGTGTATTCCAGGTTATCCTGATGATATCTGGGGCGGATATCCCCGGAGGCCCCTTGCACCATCATGACACGGCAGCCGTATGTTTCCTCCAGCCGTTTCCTTGCAGCCCCAATATAATCTGCGGAAATAAAATAATTATCCCCGGTCAGCACATTTGCATGGGCTGTCACGCGGACAAGAAGGACCTCCCGGCCCGGCCCTTCCCCTGCTGCCAGCCTCAGGATTCCCAGCCGTCCGTCCGTCTGGTCCGGCTCGTTCCTCCGGTTCACCCCAACAGTGTTCTCCCCGATTCCCCAGGCCGCCTCCATGGGCCTCATATTTCCTTCTGCCTCCCGGACAGCCTCCGCCGCTTTCTTGCATACCATTTTAAAATAATCCGGCTCCGCCGCCCCGTTAGGCGCGCTGTGGGTATGGGAAAAACACACCATGATTTGCTCCCGTTCCGTGCGAAGCGCCTCCGCAGCCCTGTCTCTTAGAACATTGGACAGCTCCACTGTAAAGCCCAGGCTGTCAATGGTAATAAGGCCTCCCCTCACGCCGGCGTTCTCCCATACCAGGGCCTGAAGCCTCAGCGCATCCCTCACACCCTGAGACCGGTTGTCCGGACGGTAAAATCCCACCATTTCAACCGGACTGACCGGCGTTATATCCGCCTCTCCATAACCGGCCCGTATCCTGTCATAAGTCTGCATCTTAAGACACCTCTTTTCTGCTTCTGATAATTCCATCCTATCTCAGCGGACGCAGATATGCAATCTACTGTTCTCTTCTGCATGGTTTGGTACAATGGTTTCCGCAGCTATTCCGTATCCTCCCCTGAACTGCGCAAAAACAGGGGACCGCGCAGCCGCAGTCCCCTGACCTTTACTTTTGGTATACAATCTTGCGAATGGCATGGACGGAAAGACAATACGCATCACCCAGTTCCTCCAGGGATGCCCCGCGCCGGTAAGCATCCACGATTCCGGCGTTGCGCTCTGCCAGTTCCCTGCGGCAGCCGCTTTGCTCTCCCCACGCCTTGCGCTGGTCTTCCCTGGCCGGAATGTAAATATATCCGGCCTGTATGTATTCCTGCAGTTCCTCCACCAGATGACGGGGCAGGACTGCTTTCGCATTAACATATTTCATGTTGGCTCACTCCTTATACTCATCAATCCCAAGGAAGCAAAGCCAGCACTCATCTCAGCGGCCGCTATTACTCCATGCAGGCGCCGCTGAGCTTACCGGCCTTGCATGGAGCCAGACATTGTTGTTTTTCTTCTTATTCCTGCACATGTTCCTCTCCCTCCAAACCATTCTTTTTCCTGTATTATACCAGAAAGCAGGCGCATTGGCCAGAACCAGCCCTCTGTTTTCCATTTTCTCATTTTCTATTTCTAAACAATCATTAAGGATTTTCCTGTACCTGCTGTAAGGAACCAACCCTATAATAGAGAAAAAACATCCACGGAGGCATACAGCCATGATAGACGAAATCATGGTAATCGCCCATACGGACTGCGGCGTCAGGGGAATGGAAACCAGTACCATCCGTGAACACCTGATACAGAGAGGTATCAGCCGGGAGTCCATGGAAGCATTTGGGGCAGCAGTCGGTTCCCTGGAAAACTGGTTTGATGGTTTCCTGTCTCCGGAGGACTCCGTGGTACGCTCCCTGGATATTCTAAGGAATCATCCTCTCATGCCGGCGGACGTGGAGATACGGGGCTTTGTCATGGATGTGCACACAGGAGGGCTGAAGGAGATACCGGCTCTATGGTCCCACTGTCACCGGAACACCCAGAGGGCAGTATTCCCACAGGATATCCATCACGTCATTTGTAACCGCAATGCAGCCGGAGGTTCCGCCTCCCTGGTCCCCGTGTATCTCGATGGCCCCGCCTAAAGGGGTGTTCCAGGGCGGCTGCCTGCCCGCCTTATTCGCCTCCACAATGGCATTATACTGCTCCTCATTAATCAGGCCGTCCCTGAGGCCCCGCTCTGCGTCCTCGGCATTGGGATAGGAAAGCCCCAGTGCCAGATAGCATATACTCTGGTCATTTCTCGTACACACATAGAATGAGCCGGAGGGCGTAATTTCATCCCCCTCCTGCACCTTGTCCCCTGTCTCAGACCGCCGTCCCAGCTTAACGGGCCAGGTCCCTATGGTCTGGGAATACTGTTTCAAAGTCAGTGTGTTTCCCATTTTGCTCACATAAATGTTCACCCCGTTGACAGAGGACTGATACGCTGCCCCCGGTCCCGCTGTCTGCCCGGCCATGGCGCCCAGGGGACTGATTGCCGCCAGGGACAGTGCCAGGACTCCGGCAGCAGCACATTTTCTGAATCTCATCCTGTTCCATCTCCTTACTCTTATTTACATATTTGGTTTAGTATACCATATAATCCCAAATTCTAAACCGATGTAATAAAATCGAAAGGAAAATATAAAGAAAATAATTCAGGCCCCGGACATGCATATCCCTGTCGGATATACATTCCGGAGCCTGTTTCCTGTCTGAGGGGATTGATGGCAATGCCGTAATCCGTAATAACCACGTCAATGCTCTCTCCCGGCTCCACGGTGACCTGGCAGTAGCCGGGGAATCTTAAATACAGAAAGGCTTTATCTTAAAAATCATTAAGAATCCTGTTCCGGCCATAAAAATGCCCGCAGCTCTCCGTGTGAAGTGTGCGGGCATTGATTTTTGGTCCTGTCATAATTCTTATGCTATATGCACAAATCAGGGCATAAAACAGGCCGGAAAGCTGCATGCTTTCCGGCCTGTCATTATCCCTGTTTATTCTTCTGTTTTCTCTTCCCCATACCCCAGCCGGGGCAGTACATTCATGGGATGGTCCAGTATCACCAGGTCTGCATCCTTATCCAGATAGTGCTCCTGCCTATGGATGATTACCATGTTCCGCCCGGCAAAATATTGTATGTACTGGCAGAACACCTCGGAAGCCAGGGTCGTGCCCAACAGCAGCAGGGTATCTGCCTTTGTTATCTCCTCCGTGGTCCTGGTCATGTTCTGGCTGTCCACCATCTCGCCAATCAGGGATATCATGGGCCGTATGGGAACATTACAGTCCCTGCAGATTGGAACCCGCTTTGCGCCTGCCATGTATTCAATGGGATATTTTTTCTTGCATCTGGGACACTGGTTCTGGTAAATGCTTCCGTGAAGGTTTATAACATGACGGCAGCCGCCCCTGCGGGCCTTGTCGTAGATGTTGCTGTCAATGATGCACTGAAGCTTTCCGGCCCGTTCCATGGCAGCCAGGGCCGGGCCGGAAGCAGTGTCCCTTGGCGCATTGTGAAGCATCTCTTTTTTGTAGAACTCAAAAAACTGCTCCGGGCGGGTATTGTAAAATGCACTGGTGTACATCTCCTCAACGCCGTAGCCATACCGGTTCTCGATGTCATAAGCCTTATCCTGTTTCTTGATACCGATAAAACCGCCCTCTTCCATCATACCGGAACCGCAGAGAGCCACAGTATAGGTACTTTCATCCAGAATCTTTCTCAACTGAGCTATTTTTTCATTCATAGTGATACCTCCTTCCAGTCCAACCCAGAAAATCCCCCCTGGGAGGTTACAACTGTATCTTATTATCACTATTATATAATTTTTTCCAGATAATTTCCACCATTTTTGTCAGTTTTATCTTACTATTTTCCTTTTAAAACGTCATTTTCTTTCTTTTCCACCTTAGAATAAAGGAGAACGCCCCCGATTATCACCACACCCCCTGCTATCTGGAGAGGGGCGGGCACCTCCCCGAACAGGAACAGGGCAAACACGGCTGCAGCCACAGGCTCGCACAGCTTGGAGGCAGATACAAAGGAGGGGGAAAAGAATTTCAGGCACCAGCTGAAGATACTGTGCCCTAAAAGAGTGGAACACACACTGAGGAGCAGTCCCACCACCACGGAACGCATCCCGTAGCCGGTAAAGGCAAGCCCGCTTAAAGCCGTTGCAAGCCCCAGGGCCAGGGCGCAGAACACATAGACTATGTAAGTGTAAATCGTCGTGGACATATATCCCCTGGCCTGCCGCCCAATCAATGTGTATACAGCACAGAATACGGCGGCAGCAAGGGCCAGCACGTCCCCGTACAGATGGTTTCCGCCGGCTGAGTAGTCGGAAAATGCAATCAGCAGGCTTCCTCCCACGGTTACAAGAATGCTCAGGACAGCAGCCCCGGTTATCTTTCCCTTCATAAACAGGCAGTACCCCAGCGCCACCCATATGACCTCCGTACAGACAATGGCAGTGGAACTGGCCACCGAGGTCTGGTTCAGCGATTCAAACCATGCAGTAAAATGCAGCGCCAGGAACACTCCGCTGGCCCCGCACAGAAAAACCGTCCTCCTGTCCGTGTCCATCAGCTCCCGCCTGCAGTCCTTCCGACCCAGAACCACCGGCGTCATCAGAGCCACGGTCCAAAGCAGGCGGTAAAGGGCCGTGACCACAGCAGGGGCCTGGGAATATTTAACAAAAATAGCCGATAATGAAATACCGGCTATTCCTATGATTATCATGACCAATGGATGTTTTTCCATCAACTTCATCTTAAGTATCCTCGCTTATGTGATTGGCCGTCTCCCGGCCTATGGAATCAGCCTGCTGGTTCCCAGGCGGTCTGCGCCCAGCTCTATGAAACGCTCTGCATCTTCGATGGAGGCAATTCCGCCCGCTGCTTTTACCTTTACCTGAGGGCCTGAATATTTCCTCATAAGAGCCACGTCCTCCGGCGTTGCGCCGGCTGTTGAGAATCCGGTGGAGGTCTTTATGAAGTCAGCGCCCGACTCTGTTACCACCCGGCACATTTCCTTCTTCTCTTCCTCCGTCAGAAGGCAGGTTTCAATAATGACCTTCAGGCATCTGCCGCTGCAGGCAGCCTTAATCTGTCTGATTTCATCCAGGACCTGGCCGTAATGTCCCGCCTTTACCAGCCCGATATTGATAACCATATCAATTTCATCCGCACCGTTTTTCACAGCATCCTCTGTCTCAAACACCTTCACAGCGGTGGTCATGTTGCCGTTGGGGAATCCGATAACCGTACAGACAGCCAGATTATCCCCCACAAATTCCTTTGCCTGCTTCACATAACAGGGCGGAATGCACACAGAGGCAGTTCCGTATTCCATGCCCTCCCTGCACAGCTTCTCTATCTGTTCCCAGGTAGCTGTCTGCTTTAACAGCGTGTGGTCCACCTTGCGTAAAATATCCTTCTTATCCATGATTTTTAATCCTTTCTATAGTTCCTCCAGAACCGATGTCCCTATGGTGCCTTCCGGCATCTTCACTCCGAAGTTATCAGCAACCGTTGCCCCGATGACTGCAAATGTATCCGCCTCGCCCAGGTCCTTTCCGCCCTCCATGGACGGGGAATAGGCGATGAAGGGCACCTGCTCCCTGGTGTGGTCCGTGCCTGAATAGGTGGGGTCATTGCCGTGGTCCGCGGTGAGAATCAAAAGGTCGTCCTGGCGCAGAAGCGGAAGCAGACAGCCCAGCTTCTCATCAAAGCGCTCCAGCTCCCTGCCGTATCCTTCCGGATTGCGGCGGTGCCCCCACAGGGCGTCAAAATCCACCAGATTCACAAAACAAAGCCCCTTAAAATCCCTTTGCGCATACTGGATGGTCTGCTCCATGCCGTGGACAGATGAATTGGAATGGTTGGACTGCGTCAGTCCCTCCCCGTCAAAAATATCATATATCTTGCCAATGGACACCACATCATAGCCAGCATCCTTAAGGGCATTTAAGGCAGTCCTTCCATATGGCTTAAGGGCATAATCATGACGGTTGGAGGTACGTCTGAATTCCCCCTTCTTCATGCCGGTATAGGGTCTGGCAATGACACGCCCCACCTTCCACTCATCCCGCAGGGTCAGTTCCCTGGCAATCTCGCAGTAGCGGTACAGGTTGTCAAGTCCCATGGTTTCCTCGTTGCCGCATATCTGAAGCACGGAGTCAGCGGAAGTATACACTATCAGATGGCCTTCCCGAATCTCCTCCTCTGCCAGTTCATCCAGGATTTCCGTTCCGCTGGCACTCTTGTTGCCGATGATTTTCCGTCCGGTCCGCTTCTCCAGCTCGTCAATCAGCTCCTTCGGAAAGCCGTTGCTGGTAAATGTCTGGAAAGGCGTGGTGACCAGAAGCCCCATCATCTCCCAATGTCCTGTCATGGTGTCCTTGCCCCGGCTTCTCTCTTTCAGGCGCATGTAACGCCCCAGAGGATGTTCCTCGGGCTCCATTCCTTCCAGCGGATGCAGATTGGCCATGCCCAGCTTTCTCAGGTTGGGAATCTTAAGCCCAGGAACCTCCCGGACAATATGCCCCAGGGTGTCCACGCCCACATCGCCATATTCCGGCGAGTCCTCCACTGCCCCGATTCCCAGGGAATCCAGGACCACTACAAAAATACGTTTATATTTTCCCATCTTACGACCTCCTTAAAATAATGTGACCAGGCCCACTACCATGGCGCTGATCAGGCTGACTGCCACACCGCCTAACATTGCCTTAAACACAAGGCGGGCAAGGGTGCTTTTCTTTTCAGGGCACAGGACCGCAATTCCCGACACGCAGATTCCCAGACTGGAGAAATTGGCAAACCCGCACAGGGAAATGGCGCATATCATCCCTGTCCTGTAATCCATGGAAGATATCATGCTGCCCAGCTGCTGGAACGCAACGAATTCATTGAGAACCAGCTTGCTTCCCAGGAGATTTCCTTCCATCAGGATTTCCGACGGGTCCAGGCCCATGAAAAAGCCAAAGGGAGCAAATACATAGGAAAATACCTGCTGCAGACTGATGCCGCAGACGCCCAACAGCTTATTCACTGCCGCCACCAGAGCCACCATGGCCACCAACGACGCACCGATGGACAGAGCCATCTGCATACCGGTGACAGCTCCCTCTGCAACCGCCTCTATAACGTTGGTATTATTCCCCTTATTATCCATCTTAACGCTTCCCACTTCCCTGACTTTCTCAGTCTGGGGCAGAAGCATCTTTGCCACCATAATACTGCCCACCGGCACCAGGGTGCTGGCAATCAAAAGGTACTCCATGGGAATGCCCAGGGCCGTGTATCCGCCCAATATGGACACGGACATGCTGCCCATGCCGGAAACCAGGACCACCATGACCTCGCTGTCCGTCATCTGGCCCAGGTACTTGCTCACCAGAATCGGGCTGTCTGTCTGCCCCAGGAACATATTGGCAACCGCCACAAAGCTTTCCACCTCGGAGGTGCCCATAAGCTTACCCACTGCTTTACCAATCCATTTTACCACAAATCCCAGAATTCCGATATAGTAAAGAAGACTTACCAGGGCGGACAGGAATACAATATTGCCCAGGACCTGTATGGCAAATACAGACCCCGTAACAGCCGTGCTGTCCGCCAGCGAGCCGAACACAAAGCTTAAACCGTCCTGCCCGCAGTTAATGACACTGGTCACTGCGTCCGACACCCTGGACACCACGTACCGTCCAGCCGGAATCTTTACCAGTATGACTGCAATCAGGAACTGGGCAATGACTGCCTTGACCAGCATCCTGACGGATATGTTTTTCTTCTTCCAGGAAATCAGATACATGATAAGCAGCACCAGAAGGATACCTGTAAGGTTTAATACTATCTTCATTTGTTCCCACCCCTTACCTTTCTCCTTACGCCTGCTTATCTGCCCGAATCAGTCTGCGGACTGCTTCCACAGCCACCTTTATGGCTGCCTCCGTATCGTGGACAATGGGGTTATCCAGTCCGGCCTCCTGGCGTTCCTGGTTGCCCACCACCAGAAAATCAGAACCGCAGCGAACTCTTAAGTGGCTGGCAGCAATGAACAGGGCCGCGGATTCCATCTCAGATGCCTTGCAGCCCAGACGTTTCCAGGCCTCCCACTTGTTCAGAAGCTCATAGCTCACCGGCATGCGTTTCGGCTCATGCTGGCCGTAAAAAGCGTCCTTGCACTGCACCACCCCCGCGTGGTAGGTATATCCCAGGGCCTTTGCAGAAGAAACCAGGGCATTGGTCACATCCAGGTCGGCCACGGCCGGGAACTCGATGGGAGCGTATTCCCTGCTGGTGCCCTCCATGCGGATGGCGCCTGTGGCGACCACGATATCCCCGCCCTTCACGTCCATGTCCATCCCGCCGCAGGTCCCCACGCGGATGAAGGTGTCAGCCCCGCACAGCACCAGCTCCTCCATTGCAATGGATGCAGAGGGACCGCCGATGCCCGTGGATGTCACGCTTACCTTTTCCCCGTCCAGATAACCGGTGTATGTAACATATTCCCTGCTGTCCGCCACTAACTCCGCATTGTCAAAATGCCTTGCAATCTTTTCGCAGCGCTTTGGGTCTCCCGGCATGATGACATACCGCCCCACATCTCCCTTTCTTATCTGTAAATGATACTGTAACCCTTCTTCTCCTGAATAATTCTGCATGATAATTGCCCTCTCTTTCTTAATTGCTCTTGCTTTTTTGTTTGCATGTCTGTCTGGCAGCCCTTTTACGTACATACCCGCCGCCTCTTATACGTTTTCTTTTGTTTGTTTTCTTGTCTGTTTATCGCGCACTTGTATAATATCATTTAACTTGTATAATTACTAGATGGAATAATCTACAATTATTACAGAGGATTTTTGTATATAATAACAATATATCATGGGTTTTTTATGGCTTTTTACTGATTTTACCGTATTATACAACTAGACATGTCTATTTTATTGACAAAACAGCCCCGGGGAATTATGATGTTGAATAAGAACTTGTATATTTTTTGTGATACAGCCAGACAGGAAAGGTGAACTTATGGAAGTAGATGTATTATCTGAGAAAGTAAAGAAATTAAAGCATGTAAAAGTATATAACCGCCTGTATTCCATGATACAGGATGGTGTGTATCCTCCCGGCAGCCAGCTTCCCTCTGAACCTGAGCTGGCCCTTCAGATGGATGTAAGCCGCATGACCCTGCGCAGGGCTCTGGCACTGCTGCAGGAGGACAACCTGGTCATTAATATACGCGGAAAAGGAAATTTCATCAGCGAACACAATCCCGATGCAGAACTGCCGGGCCTGGAGGTCACCCAGCACCCGGTCCGCTGTACGCTGTCCGGCGCCATTGACGAGACGGAGATGGAATTCCGCATAGAACCTCCCACAGAGTCCATCAATCAGAACCTGAAGCGAAAGACAGCTGTGGTGGTAATTGCAGACCGCTGGTATAAACGCGCAGGTAAGGCATGTGCCTACAGTCTCAGTTTCATCCCCATCGAGGTCATTTCCGAAAAACAGATAGATTTACGGGAGAAGGAAGATTTATTCCAATATCTGGAGCATGGTGTATATGAGGACGCCTGCAGCAGTACCTGCCAGCTCTCATATACCACCACAGGCAATTTTACAGCCGTCAAGTACATGCTGTCCCAGCACGCCTCCTTCATCCTGGTCCAGGAAACACTGTACGGGGAAAACCACCGGGTGCTGGTGTCCGGCAAACATTATATACCTGTGGAATCCTTTAAAACCCAGGTCAATGCAGCTGCCGGACGTGGATAACGGCCTGTTTTCATTCATCCAGATTATGTTTCACTGTAAATACAGCCAGCTGGGTCCGGTCCTTTAGTTTAAGCTTTTCCAGCAGACGGGAGATGTTGTTGCGCACGGTCCCCTCTGCCAGGAAAAGCGCCCCTGCAATCTCCCTGTTGTCCATTCCCCGGGCAACCAGCCGCATGATGTCCCGTTCTCTGGGCGTCAAATCCGTTGTCAGGTCTGCCTTTGCCCCTCCGGGCATCATCTGGCGGCGCATCCCCTCAAAGACGCTTCCGCCGAAAACCCGGATTCCGGCGCAGACCGCCTTGACGGACTGAATGACCTTATCATCCTCCATCTCCTTTAAGATATACCCGTCAGCCCCGCTTCCCACAGCGGCGTCCACCGTCTCCCTGTCATCAAAGGTTGTGAGGACCAGCACCTTTATATCCGGATAATCCGCCTTGATTCTGGTTATTCCGTAACTGCCGTCGTATTCCGGCATACGCATATCCATAAGTACCACATCCGGCCTGTGCTTTCTGCATAGCTGCCACGCCTCCTGACCGTCGGCGGCCAGCCCCACCACCCGGATGTCCTTGTCCTGCTCCAGAATCGCCCTGAGCCCCTGCCTCAATATCTGGATATCATCGGCAATCACTGCTTTTATCATATGGTCCCGCTCCTTTTTCCCGATTGTACACTGATTGAAGAATCCTGGTATGCGGCTTGTTTTTGCCGCACCGGTCTTTCTGCCGCACCAGTCTTTACACCGCACCGTCATTGCGCCCTGCAGCTCCATAGGGCAGACTTATATATATCTGAAATCCTTCCCCGTCTCCGGATATGAACCTGACGGTTCCCCCGGCCTGTTCCGTCCTATGGCGTATACCGCGGATTCCATTTCCGTCTTCTATGTGGCTGCACCCGTCCCCATTATCAAAGATATACAGATTCAGGCTGGCTGCGCCGAATTTAAGTATCACATCCATATGCGTTGCATGGGCATATTTAAGACAGTTGGTAATGGCCTCCCTGAGACAATCATACACAACAGGGGACAAATGGGAATACGCCTGCCTGTCTTCCCCCTGTATTTCCACCTCCACCTCAAATTCCTTTACACTGCCTGCCAGCTGGTATATCCCCTGGGTGATGAGGCCGCAGGAGGCAGACTGCCTGAGATTATTGATGGAACAGCGCAGCTCCCGAATCCCGCTGCCTGCCAGTTCCTGGGCCTGGGTCAGGTATTCTTCTATGCTTCCGTCCTGTCCGCGGTCCTGGCCCGGACCGTTTTCCCCCTTATATGCAATACGTATCAGCCTGAGCAGGGAATTAATCATGGTCAGCGTATGGCCCGCGGTGTCATGCACCTCCTGGGCAATGCGGTTTCGTTCCTTTTCAATGGCAAGGCTCTGGTTGGAAACAGCCAGTTCCCGTCCCTGCTCCAAAAGCTGATAATATCGGCCCACATCCGTAAGCATGACGGTTCCTGCAATCATATCCCCCTTTTTATCCTTATGGATATACTGCCTTACTTCCAGCTTCCGTGTTTCATCACCATCTTCCAGCGAAAATACAGGCGCATGGGAATCCGCAGAATCCATGGCAGCGCCCCTTTCCTCCAGCATATTCCTGAGCAATTCCATCTCATCCCCGGTCCGCAGCCCCAGCCACTGTCCGGCGGCTCCGTTGCAGTAGGTAATCCTGCCGCGCCTGTTATATACCACCACTCCCTCTGCAATGGAATCAAATATCTTATCAAAGGCCATGGTATTGACATCCAGGAAATCATACCGGAACACAGCCAGCAGCATGAGAATACTGGACAGGGCAAAGGCAGGGGGAGTCAGGTCAAATCCGGTTCTCACCAGCCCTGTCATGTAAAGCAGGTTAAAGGCCAGCGGCACTGCCGCCGCCAACAAAATGACAACAATATGCGCCAGGGCGACACGGTTCTTTTTGAAAGCCATCAGCACCACCGCCATGCCGGCCAGCACACAGATATATGTATAGGCCATGTGAATATAGAACACCGGTCCGTACACCACCTGCGCCACCTCAAAACGGACATAAAACAAATGATGGTATTCATTGGTCAGAAGGACTGAATAGTTAACAGCCGATATTCCAAACAACAGCAGTTCCGCTGCATGGCCCGGTTTTCTCCGGCTGTAAAGGAATGCAAACTCCAGCCATGCCGGTCCGATGAAACTGATTCCTATGTAAGAAATGCCGTATGCCAGGTACTTCATTCCCTTCGTCATAGGGAGAGCCGAAAACAGCTGCGGTATACACCATATAATGATAAGGAGCTGGCAGACTGCCAATGCTCCTGTGGTCCTGTTTTTATCTGCCTTCATCAGCAGCCAGCCCGATGTATACAGAGACAGGCCGATGGCGGAAAGATAGGCAATTTTAAGCATGATATCAAGCATATACCAAACCTCCTCCGGGCAGATTGCCGTACATTTCACCTATAAGGCAAAACAGGGCACAGGCATGGCCTGTACCCTTGATTATAGCCTCTGAGCCGCTGTGTGTCAAAAGAATTGTGGCTGCGTCCTCTCAGCGCTTTTTCATTTCATTCACCGCTGCGAATACAATGAGTCCCAGTCCTGCCGCCAGAAGATACACCCACCATGACAGGCTGAGCCAGAAATCCTTTGTCATGTAAAGGGCCACGGAAATGATGATAATGCCGGAAATCCGAATCCATCTCATGCATTTTCTCATATGCGCTCCCAGGAATACCGCCAGACTGACAGCCTCCAGTATCAGAGCATCCCACACCGCTCCTGTGGATACTGCATCCAGAGCCATAATTCCCAGGCACAGGCAGTAAAGGCCGGTCCGGATATTTGTTATCTCCTTCCCGTTTCCCCATATGCGGCCCAGCCCCCAGGCGAACCCTGCCGCAGGGACCAGCTGTATCTCCAGACTGAGTATCTCAGGCCACCGGATAAACGGCTGCAGCCAGAATGCCGTCACTGCCAGGGCCGCTGCCAGGGTTAATGCCATCCTTCTCCACTCTTTGAGAGCAGCAAACTGAAGTACGTACAAGGCCGTCAAAAGGATATATACACACTGCCATTCCCGGCCCGCCTCCCAGGTCATGGGGAGCAGGACAAGTATGACCAGAATGTGGAACCAGTCCACATCCCATCCCCTCTTTTCTCCTTCCCGGCATACTATGACAGGACGGTACCGCCGGAACAGGATTCCCGAAAGAATGAGCAGCGCTGCCGTGGCGCCGTACACCTGGTTTTCCGTCAGGCCATATCTTGCAGCTGCTGTCAGCGGAAGGGGAAGGACAGCCGCTGACGCTGCCAGATGAAGCCAACTACATCCGCCTTTGTAGAGAAGTACATAAAAACCGGCAAATGCAGCCCCACAGAGTACCATATTCCAGAGCGCCAGGGATGCATCACTGTAAAATGCAGCCATCATCAGCAGAAACACCGCCAAGCCCGTCACATTCCAGAACACTTCCCTGAGTTTGCTCCGGCCGCAGCGCATAAGCGCCGCATGTTCCAGGCCGTAAACAGCCGCCACCAGCACCATCCGGAGCACACCATTTGCCGTCATGCTTTCCGCTATGATATATACGCCTGCCATGGAGTACAGACAGCTGCCTTTGATAAACCGCTCCTGCTCCGCATGTTCCCTGCCAAGGGATTTCACCAGCAGGTATACGGCCAGCAGAAGGAAAAACGGAAGGGGCTCCCGGTTTCCCAGCCGCAGGATTACCTGGGCAGCCGTACCAATAGCCAGAACCGGAATACAGAACCGGTCTTTTTTTACCCAGTCCCACGCAGCCACAGCCAGCACATATCCCCATACAATTGCATCATACCCAATGTCCATGCCCAGTATCCGGTTTAAAACCGGCCAGCCAGTGGCAGTCAGGGCAAAGAGCACTGCCGGGATACCGGCGCGCAGAACCGGGTATTGCCTGCCCCACTCTGCCATGACTGCCGCCAGGAGAATCACCCCCGCGGATGCAGTCAGCTGCTTTCCTATATTATCCCAGATAAACATGGCGTCCAGCATAAGGATTGCCGTGTCAATGGCCAGAACCGCGGTAAAAATACATCCGCCCGGCAGATTGCCAAGAGGACTTCCAAGTCTTCTCTCACCCAGGAACCATACGCCTGTCATAACTGCTGCCAAAAATAATTGATATGTATAGTCAACGGGAATACAGAAACCTGCATATTGGAAGAATATCATTACGGCGAGACTGTGAAGTGTCTTCATTTCCGGGCTCATGCGGCGCAGAGCCGCAATAGCTGTCCCGGCTGCCATCATCCCAAATGCCAGGGTATTCCAGATTGTGATTTCCTGTATTCCCGGCACCATAATTCCCGTCATGAATTCTATCCATCCTGCAATGGCTTCATAGGCCATGATTCCGCTTACCATCCAGAAATGAAGCATTGCGAAGAAGCCCAATTCCCCCATCAATTCACTTGCAAATCCGCCTGCCGGGGTACCCGCAGAGTCCTGGAACCTTTGTTTTCTCCTGTAAATCTCACTTCCTCCCAACAGAAGGAAGGAATAATACATCATGCCGTTAACGCAGTCAGTCCCTTTGCACTTCAGCGCTCCCATCAAAAACAACATGCTGATCGTTATTCCCCACAGACATGCCTGGGTGTAAACCTTATTATGAAATCTTCTGATTTTAGAAAAAAGAGCAATTTCCGTGGCCACACTGCCTGCCAGCAGTACGCGGAAACGGTTCTCTCCCTTTAAAATAAATTCCGGCCCCAGCAGTTCAAAATATCCCGCCGCCAGAACAGTCAGAAACAAAAACACACTGCCCAGTATATAAAACGCCTGTCCGGTCCGCTCTATCTTAAAAAATCGTTCAGCTGCCCGGCTTGCCCCGAAAAACAAACCGGAAAACCCCAGAACCATAACTACCTTGGAAAAGCTGGGCAGCACATGCCATGCCGTGGTCGCAAAAATCAGACCGGCCAGCACCACAAATATAACTCCGATGATTAAGGCTGCCGTACCCTGATAGAATCCTGCGCCATTTTTCGGTATCCGTACTGCGGCAGTATGCTTTCTGGGTAAATGCGGATACGCGGTGATGCCTGTTTTTGCTGCGGCAGGTCCGGCCTCTTTTGTTATGCACCCGTTTTTCTCCGGCGCCTTCCAGTCAGACCTGCTTACCAGGGTGTCCTTTAGGACCGCATTTCCTTTAAGCTGCGCTGTTTCATCCATTTTACCCAAAACACGGTTAAGTTCCTCTATCTTCCTTTTATACCGGCTGTTCACCACAGCCAGAACAATTATAACAGCCAGCTCGGCAAATGGAGCCACCAGCCAAATCAACAAAATTACAAACCACCCCATACCCATTCCCCTTTCTGCAAGTTCCTTTTTCCGATAGCGCCTATGTGGATTTCCTTTTCATGCTTTCATTATAGAGAACAAATCCGGCCAGTCATAGATGTTGTCCGTCATTACACCAGTGACATTTGTCACTGATATCTGATTCTGCACCGTATTATCCGCATATTCTAATCCGGCAGGCAGCTATTTCCCCAAACATAAGACAGCAGCCACCGGCAACCGCCCCTTTCCGGGAACGGATTGCCAGTGACTGCCGTATATAAACCGTATTTAGTTATCTCCAGCCTCTTTAACTATTTCCAGCTGTATTCTATTCACTCTCCCCAATGACAGGCCCCAGCTGCTGCACCATTTTCTCATAAGGAACCCAGCATCCATGGCCCCCAACCAAAATGGACGGCTTTGTCTTTCCATGATAATCACTTCCGCAGGTAAACATCTTCCGCCTGTCACATGCCGCCTTATGATAAAATGCAGCCTGCTCCTCTGAATGGTAGCTGCTGAATGCCTCAATTCCATCCAACCCTGTCTCAAGTATGGGGTCCAGCAATTCTGCATGATTCCTCAAATTAACCCCCGGATGCGCCAGCACCGCATAACCTCCGTTTCTGTGTATGATATCCACCACCTGCTCCAGTTCCGGATAATCTATTTTTACATAGCAGCATTTTCCCTGGGAGTAAAAATCCCAGTAAAAATTAACAAAAGGGTTATCTCCCCTCTCTCCCCCTTCCCTATAGGGAAGAAGCAGGGCATGGTTCCTGTATTCTTCCTTCCCCAGGAGCACCTCCGCGAACATTTCCCCGGTCCACCGGTCCTTCCAGTAATAATCACGGGCCAGTTCTGCCATGTCTTCCTCCGTGACATCAAACCCCATTTTCCTGGTTGCCTGAAGCATATGCCGAGATGCAGCCGCTGCCTGGTTTCCTATGTTCTCCTCTATATATGCAAAATCATCGCTTTTATAGTCAATTCCATACCCCAATACATGGAGGTTCACTCCCTCAAATGTACAGTCAATCTCAATCCCCGGAACATACCTGATTCCCGCCCTCCGGGCAGCCTGGCTGCCCGCCTCATTTGCCCGCACACTGTTGTGGTCCGCAATAGCCATCACACAGATGCCGTTCATGCCGCATCGCCTCACCAGCTCCTGTGGGCTGAATTCACCGTCATCACTGTAATAGCTGTGCATGTGTAAGTCCATTAACTTTTCCATCCTGAACCTTCCCCATCCTTTCTGTCATGCCTATCATCAATACAACAAATACAACCAGGCACGCCGGATACAGGGTCACGCTGATACGTTCCGCCGCCAGCCCAAACAGCGGAGGCATAAATGTGGACCCCACATATGCGCAGGCCATCTGCATCCCCATCATGGACTGGGAATACTGCACCCCAAAGTTATCCGGTGTTTCGTGGAGCAGGCTGGGATAGATTGGCGCACAGCCCAGCCCCACCATGACAAGTCCAGCCAGCACAGCTCCGCGGCCAGCAGGAAGAAGCAGCAGCACAGTCCCTGCAAAGGCAGTCAGCTGTCCGCACCGCACCATGCTCCTGTCACCCAGACGGTCCGTGACAAAACCGCTGGCCAGTCTTCCCAGGGTAATACCCAGGTAAAAAAAGGAAGCCCATTTAGCCGCTGTCTGAGGTGCAATCCCTTTGTGCAGTACCATATAACTGCTGGCCCACAGGCCGGCTGTGGCTTCAAGGGCGCAATAACAGAAAAATGCTGTGAGCACTGCTTTTGCTCCCGGAAGCCGCAGCCCCTCTCTCAGGCTAATCTGCTTATGGGTATCCTCCCGGCCGCTGTTCCCATCTCTCTTTATCTTCCACAGCGGAAGCGACAGCACCAGGAAGACAGCCAGCCCTATCTGAATCCCTCCCACCACCATGTAGCCGGAATTCCACTTAAGGCCTCGGGTCAGGCATAATCCCATGATATAAGGTCCGGCTGTTGCGCCGATTCCCCAGAAGCAGTGAAGCCAGCTCATATGGCGGGATTTATAGTGAAGGGCAACAAAGTTATTCAGTCCCGCATCCACGCTTCCCGCTCCCAGTCCATAGGGAACAGCCCAGACACACAGCTGCATAAATGAGTGGGAAAAGGAAAACCCAAACAGTGCCGCTGCTGTCATGGCAACACTTACGACAGTCACTTTTCCGGTTCCAAAAGCCCTGATAAGCCTGTCGCTGAAAAGGCTGGAAATAATGGTGCCGCCTGCTATAATCATACTGATGATTCCCGCATAGGACACAGACGCCCCCAGCTCCCGGTACATGGATGGCCATGCAGAGCCCAAAAGTGCGTCCGGCAGTCCCAGACTGATGAATGCCAGATAAATAATTACAAGTAATAACTGAAACATCTTATCCTCCTGCTTATCAGCACCAGAAGCCCCTGCTCCGGCCTCCTGGGTGCTAAACATTATATAAATATACACCAAAAGAATATCGTCTTTTTCATCTTGATTCAACCCGATTATCGACTTATAATATAAGAAAAACGACCAATTGGAGGATTGCCATGGCATTACAGGATTGTGCCCTGAATTTAAACCGTGCCGGCAGGGAGCTTCAGCCCCATGGAACGCCGGACTTTCCCTGTGCCGGATACTCTTCTGAATACACAGACAGTGCCGGAGATGTGGTTCCCTGGCACTGGCATGAGGATTTGGAAATCCTATACGTTGCATCCGGCTGTCTGCGTCTGCAGGTTCCGGGCAAAGCCTTTCATCTGAAGCAGGGAGAAGGCGCTGTGGTCAATTCCAATATACTGCACTTTGCTGCAGCAGAGCCTTTTTGCCAGCTTCATTCCCTGGTCTTTCATCCCCTTCTGGTTGCCGGGGGAAAAGATTCCGTATTTTCCAAAAAATATGTAACTCCCCTTCTCCAGTGCAGGATTTTTGACTGTTGTCCCCTGGACCTTCTGGAGGATTCCCCCGGCGAGGAGGGTCCTGCCGGTAGTTTCACCGCTGCCTTTGATGCATTTTACAGGGAGCCAATGGGATACGAATTTGTGGTCCGGGATGAGCTATCCCGTATCTGCTGTTCCCTGTACTGTCACTATGCCCATGCAATAGACTCCGGAGAGCCGGTTCCGGATACGGATAATATACGTATCCAGAAAATGATAAGCTTTATCCATGAGCATTTTAATGAAAACCTGGACCTGGCCCAGATTGCCAGAGCAGCGGATATTGGTGAGCGTGAGTGTCTGCGGTGTTTCAAACGCGCCATTCAGACCTCTCCCATGCAGTATCTTCTGAAGTACAGGGTAACCCAGGGAGCCTCCATGCTCCTTCGCAGTCCCGGCAGCAGCATCTCCACCATAGCAGGCATGTGCGGATTTAACAGTCCCAGTAACTTTTCCCAGATGTTTGGCCGGTTTTTCAAATGTACTCCCAGGGAATACAGAAGGGACAAATAGCCTCTTCTTCCGGCAGCAGGAAGAGGGGGCTTACCCGGATTTAATGATTTCTTTCTTACTCTCTGTTACAGCAGGTGTAGCAGCCTACCACATTTGCAAATGGCCAGACAGAGATAACCGCGACAATCAGCCGAAATGAAAACCCCAGAGTGGCTGCTCTGGGGTTTTCGTTTTGTGCCCACATGGACATCTGATTTCTTTCTTTTGCCTGATTTTATTATATCAGACACTGCTTACAAAATTAAGCATAGTTTTTCACCGAACAAACGGCCGCTATTTATTATTCAGAGCTGCCTGGGCTGCTGCCAGACGTGCAATCGGAACACGGAATGGTGAGCAGGATACATAGTTCAGACCAATCTTGTGGCAGAACTCAACAGATGACGGGTCACCGCCATGCTCGCCGCAGATACCGCACTTAAGGTCTGTTCTCGTAGCGCGTCCCTTTTCAACAGCCATCTTAACCAGCTGCCCAACGCCTTCCTGGTCCAGTCTTGCAAATGGGTCAGACTCGTAAATCTTAGCCTTGTAGTAGGAATCCAAGAACTTGCCGGCATCATCACGGGAGAAACCGAAGGTCATCTGTGTAAGGTCATTGGTTCCGAATGAGAAGAATTCTGCCTCTTCTGCAATCTTGTCAGCTGTAAGGGCTGCTCTTGGAATCTCAATCATGGTACCGATGTGATACTGGATGTCGGAATTCTTCTCCTTCTTAACCAGCTCGGCAATCTCAACCACTACGTCCTTAACATACTTAAGCTCTTTCTTCTCGCCTACTAACGGAATCATAATCTCAGGAATAATGTCGTATCCGCACTCTTCCTTAACTTCGATTGCAGCTTCCATGACAGCTCTTGTCTGCATCTTGGCGATTTCCGGATAGGTAACAGCCAGACGGCATCCACGGTGGCCCATCATTGGGTTGAACTCATGGAGTTCAGCACACTTAGCCTTAACATCCTCAACCGTCATTCCCATATCATCAGCCAGAGCCTTGATGTCCTCTGGGTCGGTAGGAACAAACTCATGCAGAGGCGGATCCAGATAACGAACGGTCATGGGTCTTCCCTCCAGAGCCTTGAACATGGCCTTGAAGTCGCCCTTCTGGAACGGAATCAGCTCATTTAAAGCCTCTTCTCTCTGCTCAACTGTCTCAGACAGAATCATCTTACGAATCTTTGGAATTCTCTCTGCGTCAAAGAACATATGCTCTGTACGGCAGAGACCAATGCCCTCAGCGCCCAGCTTAACTGCGTTCAGGGTATCTGCAGGGGTATCTGCGTTGGTGCGTACGCGCAGGGTCCTGAACTGGTCAGCCCACTCCATGATACGCTCAAAGTTTCCGCTTACAGTTGCTTCCTGTGTAGCGATATCGCCCTTGTAAATCTTTCCGGTAGAACCATCCAGGGAAATATAATCTCCCTCATGGAATGTATGTCCGCCAAGTTCAAATACCTTAGCCTCTTCGTCAATCTTAATCTCGCCGCATCCGGATACACAGCAGGTTCCCATACCGCGTGCAACAACTGCTGCATGGCTGGTCATACCGCCGCGTACAGTCAGGATACCCTGTGCTGCGTGCATACCCTCAATATCCTCTGGGGATGTCTCCAGACGAACCAGGATAACTCTCTCGCCTCTGCCGCCCTTGCCGGCATCCTTAGCCTCATCAGCTGTAAAGTATACCTTACCAGCTGCAGCACCAGGAGATGCAGGAAGTGCGCTTCCGATTACTTCGCCGGCCTTCAGTGCTTCCGGAACAAAGGTAGGATGCAGTAACTGGTCTAAGGACTTAGCCTCGATTCTGCATACAGCCTCTTCCGGAGTAATCATGCCTTCGTCTACTAAATCGCAGGCAATCTGGATGGCTGCAGGAGCAGTCCTCTTGCCGTTACGTGTCTGTAAGAAATACAGCTTGCCTTCCTCAATGGTGAACTCCATATCCTGCATATCGCGGAAATGGTTCTCCAGCTTCATGGCCAGGTCCATAAATTCCTTGTAGCACTCAGGAAGGTCTTCTGCCAGTTTGGAGATTGGCTGTGGTGTACGGACACCTGCAACCACGTCCTCACCCTGTGCATTAATCAGGTACTCGCCGTAGATTCCCTTTGCACCGGTGGATGGGTTACGTGTAAATGCAACACCTGTACCGGAGGTCTCGCCCTTATTTCCGAATACCATGGTCTGAACGTTAACAGCAGTACCCCAGTCGCCGGGGATATCGTTCATACGGCGGTATACGATGGCACGTGGGTTGTCCCAGGAACGGAAAACAGCCTTAACAGCGCCCATCAGCTGTTCGGTAGGATTCTGCGGGAAGTCCTCGCCATTCATGGCTTCCTTATAAACAGCCTTGAATTTTGCTGCCAGCTCTTTTAAATCATCTGCTGTCAGCTCTGTATCAAAATGTACGCCCTTTGCTTCTTTCATCTCATCGATGATTTTCTCGAAGTAGGACTTCGGAACTTCCATAACAACGTCAGAATACATCTGGATGAATCTGCGGTAGGAATCGTAAGCAAATCTTGGGTTGCCGGTCTTCTTTGCAAATCCCTCAACTGCAACGTCATTTAACCCCAGGTTCAGGATTGTATCCATCATACCAGGCATGGATGCGCGTGCGCCGGAACGGACAGAAACCAGTAACGGGTCCTCTGTATCGCCGAACTTCTTGCCATTGATACCTTCCAGCCAGGTAATTGCCTCAAAAATCTGGTCCTGAATTTCCTGTGAAATCTGCTTGCCACAGTTATAATATTCGGTACAAGCCTCTGTTGTAACAGTAAATCCCTGTGGAATGGGCATTCCCAGGTTTGTCATCTCTGCTAAGTTGCAGCCCTTGCCGCCAAGAAGGTTTCTCATTGCCGCACTGCCTTCGTGGAACTTATAAACCCATTTTGCCATAAGTTATTTCCTCCTCATGTTCTTGTAGACTGGCATTCTACGCTCTATTTTATGCCTTTCTTTCTGAACGGAACAAATATAAATGTCTTGTCCGTCCACCTCGTTCATTATATCACAAAGATTTCGCGAGTAAAGAGTTTTTCCGTGAAAATTTGTTAAATTTTAAGGTAAAAACGCTGTAAGCACTTTCATTTTCTGTCATTTTCACATATCCGTTGCACGGTCGCATATACGAATTTTCAATGGTATATGCACTGAACTTTGCGGATATCCCTGCATCCGACCAAAAGTCGAACCGAATCCCCTTCCTTTTCATACATGTAAGCTCTTACAACTTTTAAAAGTCAGACAGAACGTACAAAGGCAGGTAACCACCCAAAAAGAAATCCCGTGTACTGGCATACACGGGATTTCGCTTTGTGACCACATGGTCTTAACTGCTTTCTTAGCTATATTCGTTTTACATCAAATCCCACGCAATGTCAAGTTTACACCTTAAAGCGATACCCAACCCCCCATATCGTCTCGATATACTGCGGTTTGGCCGTGTTAAACTCAATCTTCTCCCGAATCTTCTTGATGTGCACCGTTACCGTGGCAATGTCCCCAATGGACTCCATATCCCATATCTTGCTGAACAGCTCTTCCTTTGTAAATACATGGTTAGGGTTCTGGGCCAGAAAGGTCAGAAGGTCAAATTCCTTTGTGGTAAAGGTTTTTTCCTCTCCATTGACCCACACACGGCGGGCTGTCTTATCAATCTTCAGGCCGCGTATTTCAATCAGTTCATTGGCCGGCTGTCCGCTGCCAATAAGGCGCTCATAACGCGCCATGTGCGCCTTCACCCTTGCCACCATTTCGCTTGGGCTGAAGGGCTTGGTGATATAGTCATCGGCCCCCAGCCCCAGTCCCCTTATTTTGTCAATATCCTCTTTTTTAGCTGAAACCATGATGATGGGCGTGTTCTTTACTTCCCGCACTCTTTTGCATATCTCAAATCCATCGGTGCCGGGCAGCATCAGGTCCAGAATCAGAAGGTCATAGTCTTCCTTCAGCGCCTTATCCAGACCGGAACTTCCGTCATTTTCAATCTCCACTTCAAAACCGGACAACTCCAGATAATCCTTCTCTAACTCTGCTATGCTCTCCTCATCTTCCACGATTAGAATTTTGCTCATCCTGTAAAACCTCCTGATATTTTCTTAGAACAAAATGAATCTCCGTTCCGATTCCTTCCTTGCTGGTGGCCCATATACGTCCCCCGTGGTCCTCCACAATTTTGCGCACGATGGATAAACCTATACCGCTTCCTCCCTGAGCTGAATTGCGCGAGGAATCCGTGCGGTAGAACCGGTCAAAAATATTGGGCAGGTCCTTTGCTGCTATGCCTTTGCCGTTATCCTCTATCTCTACCTGAATAAAATCACCTACGTCCTTTATCCTGATATTGATAATGCCCTTTTTCTTATCCAGATATTTCACGGAATTGCTGATGATATTATTGATAACGCGTTTCATCTGCTCTGCATCGGCAATGATGACCACGTCCTCATCCACGTAATTGAAATATCCCAGTTCAATTCCTCTGGCCTCCATATCCAGGCCAACCTCCTCCACACAGTCCCTGAAATACTGGGCCACGTTGATTTTGCTGAAGGTGTAGGGAATCTTATTGGTATCGATTTTGGAGTAAAAGGTCAGTTCGTCAATAAGCCTGTCCATATCATTAGACTTATTGTATATGGTACGGATGTATTTGTCCAGCTTTTCCGGCGAAGACGCCACGCCGTCCAGTATACCCTCCACGTATCCCTTAATAGCCGTAATCGGTGTTTTCAAATCATGGGATATGTTGCTGATTAGTTCCTTATTATCCTTATCATACTGTATCTTATCTTCTGCATTCTCCTTCAGCCGGATACGCATCTCCTCAAAATCCTGGCAAAGCTGTCCTATCTCATCATCCGCATCCACATCCAATGTGAAATCCAGGTTTCCGTCTCGAATCTTCTTCGTGGCCTCCTGAAGTTTATTCAGGGGGCTGAGAATGGACCGGTATACCCAGAATGTCAGCACGATGCCTGCAAACACCAGAATCGTAATGCCCAGTACAAGCATTTCCTTAATCATGGATTTTACTTCCGGAATCAGGTCATCTACATTTGAAATAATGAAGGCGCTTCCTTCCTCGCCGTCCGGGAACGTGAAATCCATCTGCTTAATCAGGTGCTGGCTCTCGCCGTCCAGATAAATACCGCCCTCCAAATCCCCCTTCATCATATCAAACTGGGGCAGCTGGGCGCATATGGCCTCCCCGGCCACTTCGTTGCTGTCGCCGCAGTATAGGATAGTATCTCCTTTTCGCACAATCAGATATGCATAGTGGCTTTTCAGTTCCGCATTGACCTTATCCAGATATGATAAATCATCATAGAGACCCGGGTCATTGTTAAGTGTCTTCCTGATGTCCTCCTGGGAACGCTTGGTAATACGGTTAAATATCTGCATGGAATTGCCGGAGAACAGGTCCACCTGCTCCGTAAGTCCGTATTCCTTGGTAAAAGACCTGGTCTGATAATTGCTGAGTGCAAGGACCAGCAGATAAAACAGCAGCATGGGAACGATGGTTATGGTTAAAAATGCCACCGCAAGACGGGTCCTCAGTTTCATAAGTCCCATCCTCCTTTGTCGTGTTACGGTCTGACATTACTAGTACTGCATCGTATAAGTTTCATGCATATACAATGCAGTACCTGCTTCTGTCTGAAAACAAAGACAGTCTGTCATCCGTTATTGCTAGTATATCACAATTACTAATATTCGTTTATAAAAGGTTTCTAAATTTTATGAATAAAAGTCCTGTTTTTCCTTGTTTCCTCCTGGATTTCTGATATAATAATACTATTGTCCTTACAAAGCAAGGACCAAAAGGACGAATGATTGGGGTTATATTTTATGATAGGATTTTACAGCTACACGGTTGTATTGACATACCTTGGACTGGCTTCCGCTGCCATGGGCATGATTCTCACCATCCAGGGTTTTGCAAAATATGCATTGTTCTGTCTTGCGTTCTCAGGCCTGTGCGACATGTTCGACGGCAAGGTGGCCCGCATGAAAAAGAACCGCACCGAAGACGAAAAGCGCTTCGGCATCCAGATTGACTCTCTCTGCGATGTGGTTTGTTTCGGTGCATTTCCAATGACACTGTGCTATTCCATCGGCATGCGGGGACCGGCAGGTATTTCCATCCTTGTATTCTACCTTATTGCAGGCGTTATCCGCCTGGCATTTTTTAATGTGATGGAAGAAAGACGGCAGGACGAGACAGACGAAGCCCGCAAGTACTACCAGGGACTTCCCATTACCTCTATAGCCATTATTCTGCCCCTGTTCTGCACCCTGCGCCCTTTGCTGGGCCACAGGTTCCTGTCAGAGCTTCACATCTGCATCCTCACAGTGGGGCTGCTGTTCATCATTAACTTTCCCCTGCGCAAGCCCGGCTGGAAAATGCTGACCCTTCTGGTCGCCCTTGTATCCTGTGCACTGATTAAGATATATTTCTTCTGATAATAAAGAAAGGTGTGATTCCATGCAATATGCAGACAGAACCGGCCGCTCTCTGGGCGGCAGCACCCTCCAGGACCGTTTCCTGGAGAATTTATATGCCTGTTTTCTGGGCCGTATGCTCATAAAACCCCTGACCCACCCGGCTGTTTCCGGAATCTGCGGCGCGTTTCTGGACTCTCCGCTGTCAGCGCCCTTCATACCCGGATTCAGGAAATCCGCCGGAATCTCCATGGAAGGCTGCGAAACACCGGCCGGCGGAAAATACCGTTCTTTTAACGCCTTCTTTACCCGCCGTTTGCTGCCGGAGGCAAGACCCTTTGACACCAGAGACCATATCCTGTGCAGTCCCTGCGATGGATTTGCAAGTGTCTATCCCATACGTAAAAACATGCGCCTGACCATTAAGCACACGGAATATACACTGGACCAGCTTTTAAAGGACTCCGGACTGGCTGCCCGCTACGCCGGCGGCACAGCCCTGCTTTTAAGGCTCACTGTATCTGATTACCACCGCTACGCCTATGTGGACCGCGGCCGGCGCTCCTCATACCGCAGGATTCCCGGCGTTCTCCACACAGTCAATCCGGCGGCAGCCTGCCGGCTGCCTGTCTACAAGGAGAATTCCAGGGAATATTCCCTGCTGCGTTCCCACGCCTTTGGCACGGTGCTGATGATGGAAATAGGAGCCCTTATGGTGGGGAAAATTGTAAATCATCACAAAGCCTATACCAGCATTGACGTGTTCCGCGGCCAGGAAAAAGGCTATTTTTCCTTTGGCGGTTCCTCCATCCTGCTGCTGTTCCAGCCCGGCGCTGTCTCCATTGATAAGGACATCATGCGCAACACGGCCCTGGATGTGGAAACCAGGGTGCGGATGGGCGAAGCCATTGGACAGGTAATGGAAAAAAACTAATGGACCCCTATTGAATCCAATTTAAAATTCAGAAATACAAATCCCCCACTATTCCGGAAAAAGTGGGGGATTCTTATTCATATTATAATATCAGTCTGTCAACGCCTTTAAAACATAAACTTCTCAGCAAAGTAATCCTTCAGCTCTGCAATGGGAACCCTTACCTGCTCCATGGTGTCCCTGTCGCGGACCGTTACCGCATGGTCTTCTTCTGAGTCAAAGTCATAGGTAATGCAGAACGGAGTGCCGATTTCATCCTGTCTCCTGTATCTCTTACCAATATTGCCTCTGTCGTCAAACTCGCAGTTATAATATTTGGAAAGCTCTGTGTAAATCTTTTCAGCGCCTTCGTTCAGTTTCTTGGACAGCGGAAGCACGCCCACCTTTACAGGAGCAATGGCCGGGTGGAAATGAAGAACGGTTCTTACATCGCCTTCCCCAATCTCCTCCTCGTCATAGGCAGCGCACAGGAATGCCAGGGTTACACGGTCAGCTCCCAGTGAAGGCTCAATTACATAAGGAATGTATCTCTCCTTTGTCTCATCGTCAAAGTAGGACATATCCTGTCCGGATACCTTCTGGTGCTGGCTTAAGTCATAGTCAGTCCTGTCGGCAATGCCCCAAAGCTCGCCCCAGCCAAATGGGAACAGATACTCCAGGTCTGTGGTTGCCTTGCTGTAGAAGCTCAGCTCCTCAGGAGAATGGTCCCTGTCCCTCAGCTCGTCGTCCTTAATGCCTAAGGACCTTAACCAGTTAATGCAGAATTCCTTCCAATAAGCAAACCACTCCAGGTCAGTGTCAGGCTTGCAGAAGAATTCCAGCTCCATCTGCTCAAATTCCCTGGTACGGAAAGTAAAGTTACCAGGCGTAATCTCGTTGCGGAAGGACTTGCCAATCTGTCCAATGCCGAAAGGCACTTTCTTTCTGGATGTTCTCTGAACATTCTTAAAGTTTACAAAAATACCCTGGGCAGTCTCCGGACGCAGATAAACCGTGCTCTTGGCATCCTCTGTTACGCCCTGGAAGGTCTTGAACATCAGATTGAACTGGCGGATATCCGTAAAGTCATGGGCGCCGCAGCTTGGACAGCAGATATTGTTGTCATCGATGTACTGCTTCATCTGCTCCTGTGACCAGCCGTCAACAGAGCCTTCCATCTGGATTCCATGGGCGTCATTGTAATCCTCAATCAGTTTGTCTGCACGGAATCTCTCCTTGCACTGCTTACAGTCCATCAGAGGGTCGGAGAAGCCGCCCAGATGTCCGCTGGCAACCCATGTCTGGGAGTTCATCAGAATGGCACAGTCAACGCCTACGTTGTAAGGACTCTCCATGATAAACTTCTGCCACCAGGCTCTCTTTACATTATTTTTCAGTTCCACACCCAGGTTTCCATAATCCCAGGTATTGGCCAGGCCGCCGTAAATCTCAGAACCCGGATATACAAAACCCCTGTTCTTGGCCAATGCCACGATTTTCTCCATTGTCTTTTCCATATCTGCATCCTCTCTTTTAATTATTATAGATTTAATATAGATTAAATCATAAAAATTACTTTAATATGATGTAGCTGGTTCCCTCCCCGGACGTCTGCACCCGGTTGGAATCCTTCAGCACACAGCCGTCACTTACATATTGAATCTTTTTCTCTGTCACAATGACGCCCTGTCCTGCCGCCTTGACCACCATGCTCTGCCCTTCCTTGAGGGCTGTCCCCTGGTCCGCTGCCTTCCCCTTCTCATCCTTAAAGGATACATCCGTAAGTTCACCGGACATGGCAGCCACCCTTCCTGTATCCAGCTGGGTAAAGGGCACATTATAATCCCCAATCTCCTGGGCAAATTCAATGAGGCGCCCCGGAGTGTCGTATTCCGTAACCAGTGTGGCTGTTCCCTTCTCAATCCTGGCCGAAACCATGGCCACCGGAAGTTTCTCAGAACCTTCTGTATTTTCATAGGAAGCAGCCTTGCCCAGCCCGCTGTTAAAATTACTGATTTTCTGTCCGGCTGAGGTTTTCAGCTCATCCTCTGTATAGTCCCCCTGCTGGTAAGTCTCTACCGACGCCCACCTGACGCTGCCGTCGCCTGCCACATAGACGCTGTTCTCCGTGGGTTCTGCGGCTCCCCCCATGCCTATCCTGGAGCATCCCGCAAGCGCCACAGCCGCTGCTGCCAGCAGCAGGATACCCATCACAATCTTCTTCATATCTGTTCCTTCCTCATGCTTCTTTGCCGCGGTACCGGGCATATGGACATATTATATCCTCTGAATGCCATAATTTCAAGACTTATAATGGATTTTATGCTGTCAGGGTTTCCAGAATTTCCAGGGAACGGAACTCATGACGCACAAAATACCGTCTGCTTTTTTCCACAACAGACTCAAATTCCTTCAGCACCTCTTCCTTCAGCACAAACTTATAAAGGGACTCGGCCGGCGAACAGATGACATACTCCCAGGCGTATTGGCAGGATTCTGAAACAGGAACCGGAGGGTCCTGTGTGTATTCCCCATTGATTACCATGCTCTTAAGCTCAAAAATCCTGCGCACCAGCTGGTTTGGAAGGGCCGGACGCAGCAGGGCCCTGAGGGACTGGTAGAGAAGCTTTAACAGCTCTGTCCCGTCCAGGTTTTCCTGGGCAAAATAAGCCGCTGTTTCCAGAAAATAGGAGCCGTAGCAGGCTGCCTCCATGTCCGCGGACAGCTCGTCAAAATAATTGGTAATCTGGGCTGACTGCAGATTGTAGGCATTCTTCCCCTCATAAAGGTTAAAATTTCCAAAACAAAAAGGCCTGCTGGCTGCCATCAGGAGATTGCCCGGCTTCCTGGCGCCATGGGAAAATGCGGTAATCTTTCCCCTCTCCCTTGTAAGCAGCACCAGACGCCGGTCATAATCCCCGGAGGGAGCCGAAAGGAGAACCATCCCAGTCAATGTTACTGTCTCTCTCATTTCCAGTTTTCCCCTCCTCTCAGCATTTCCATCAGACCCTCTGCCAAATCCCTGTGGTTTTTCCACCGTCAGCGTTGTAAAACCAACCGTTAACCACATTTATAGACGAGATTTTTTCTCAGATTTCTTTTTGATTGTAGCCGTAATTCTTCATATACAGCTCGCTGTCCCGCCATTCCTTTCTGACTTTGACCCACAGCTGCAGGTTAACCCGGGTATCCATCATGTTTTCAATCTCTTTCCTGGCCTCTATGCCGATGCGTTTCAGCATGCTTCCGCCCTTTCCAATGATGATTCCCTTGTGAGATTCCCTCTCACATACAATGCTGGCCTCTATGTCAATCAGGCCGTTTGGACGTTCCTTCATCGTTTCAATGGTCACGGCAATGCCATGGGGTATCTCATCATCCAGCAGGCGCAGGGCCTTTTCCCGTATAAGCTCGGAAGCTATCTGGCGCATGGGCTGGTCTGTCACTGTATCCTCATCATAAAACTGGGGTCCGTAAGGCAGGTATTTAAAAACCAGCTCTGTCAGCAGGTCCGTGTTCTTATCCTTTAATGCAGAGAGCGGCACGATTTCCGCAAACTCGCACACATCCTTGTAGGCCGCAATAAAGGTGAGGATTTCATCCTGGTTCTTCACCGTATCAATCTTATTGATTACCAGAATAACCGGGGTGTTCACATTTTTAAGCTGCTCCGCAATATGGCGCTCCCCTGCGCCGATAAAGGTGGTTGGCTCCACCAGCCAGAGAATCACATCCACTTCCTTCAGTGTGTGCTCCGCCACATTTACCATGTATTCTCCCAGCTTATTCTTGGCCTTATGGATACCGGGAGTGTCTAAGAAGATAATCTGCCCCCTGTCATCTGTGTACACGGTCTGTATCCTGTTTCTGGTTGTCTGGGGCTTATCCGAGGTAATTGCAATCTTCTGGCCAATCAAGTGGTTCATCAGAGTGGACTTGCCCACATTGGGACGTCCAATCAGCGTAACAAAGCCCGATTTCTTCTGTATATTCTCTTCCATTTAGCTCTCTCTTCCTTAAAATTAGTGGTAAAGATTCTTTATCTCACCAAACATGCCCTCCTGGGCCCGAATCTGTTCATCATTTCCAATCACGCACAGCGCCCCGGTGTCCAGAACGGCCTGTACAATGTCAGCCAGGGCCTTTATATCTTCCTGGGTCACATCCAGAATCTGCTCCCTCTCCTTCTGCACCATTTCATCCGTCACGCCGGAAAGGTATGCAGACAGGTTCCTGGCTCCCTTCATGGATGGGGTAAGAGGCGTATCCACATCGCTCATGGTACCAATAACATACTTTGTCATGTCCCTCTCGTCAATGGAGAAATTCCTCAGATAGTCCGGAATTCCTTCGTACACCTGATTGGTCGCTTCCAGGTTGGGATCCCTGTAGGATACCAGGCATCCGTCCCCCGTGCGGCTGAAGCTGCTCATGCATCCGTAAGCCCCGCCCTTGACACGCAGGTTCATCCACAGGTATTCATAGTTCATGATAACCTTTAAGACTCTCAGGGCGCCTGTGTACTCCAGTTTTCTTCCGCCGGCTTCCTTTCCCGCAAAGGAACCGCACCTGGCCACATAATTCACCTGGGATGCTGTTTTAAAGCCCTCGTTGCGGTTGTCCGGCCGGAACACAAATTCATATTTCTTTCCTTCTCCCTGTACAAGGGCCGACCGGAAGGTCTTAAGCTCCACCGGCAGCCTGCTGTAGCCTTCTGCATCAGCCGTATAGGATACCAGCAGGTTATCCGGGATGAACAGGCGGGAACATACATCCTTAAGTCTTGCAATCAATTGTCCCCTATAGGAATGGTCCTCCCCAAACCTGCGGCTGACATCCTCCAAAAATTGATAATATCCAATTCCTCCGGTGATATCGTTGAACGCTGCAGCAGCAGAGTAATAGGATGAAGCCCTGCCAACCGCTGCTCCGTGGGATGCGTCCTCCATCTTCATCCTGGCCCTGGACCTGGTTTCGTCCAGAATCTCTCCCAGACGCTTTTCATCATCCAGTTTGGAACGGGTCAGAATCTCTGCCAGTATGGAGAAGGCAAAGTCCAGTTTATCATAAAGCACCTTTGCACTGGCAACAAACGCCCCTGTAAATTGTCCGGGATGCGCCGTATCCGGATAAGATGACACTGCAAAGCTCACACCGCCGCTATTAAGATAAATCTCGCTGGTCAGGTCCCCATAGCTGTAATGCTCCGTATCCACATATCCCAGCACTGCCTTCAGAAGTCCCACATAGGGCAGGTCCTCAGCCGGCACCCGGCTGGTGTCAAACAGCACCTTCAGATATCCGATTCCGGATGTGAACAGGCTGCTGTGGATTACCCTTACTCCGTCCTCCACCTTTACCTCGTAGGAAAAACGTCCGCCTTCCCGTTCAATATCCTCCCGCTGCAGCATGGGAATCTTCTCCAGGTCCTCCTGTCTGGATGGTTTCTCCTGGTATTCCTTTAGCTGTCTGGTCCGGACGGTCAGAGCCTCCAGCTCTTCCCTGCCAAGGGAATCCTTATAAGCCTTCAGCCTTTCAGCCAGCCTGCGGTCCTCCTCAGCTGTCTGGTTTACCCTGGGGCGCACCAGGACAACCGCCTCATGGGGGTTATCCAGAAGCCAGCGTTGTATCAGCTGTTCAAAATACCCTTCCTCCACTGCTTGTTTCAGGTAATCAAAGGTCTTCTGGTATTCCAGGTGGAGGGTAGGCTTTCCGCCGTACAGCCAGCTGTCCAGTGACCACAGACCGTACATAAGTCCCTTTGGCGCGGAACCATAGTCCGCTTCGCGGTAACGGAATTCATAGAGATTCAGTCCGGCCAGAAGGCTCTTCCTGTCAATTCCCTGGTCAGCCAGCTTTCGCAGGGTTCCCTTTACAACCGCCAGGAATTCCCCCTTCTGCTCCGGATTGGCGTTCTTTGCAACGACGGAGAAATAGGGCTGCAGAATCCCGCAGTCATAACCGCCCAGAATGTCCTGCCCAATGCCTGCATCAATCAATGCCTGCTTTAAGGGCGCGCCCGGTGCGTTAATCAAAGTATATTCCAGAATCTGGAAAGCAACATAAAGTACAGGGTCCAAATCCGTCCCCACCACAGTGTTGATGGAAATATAGGACCTGTCCTTTGTCCCCTCCTCCTCCGTGACCGAGTAGGTGATTTCCCGCTGGACCGGACGTTCAAAGGGCTGCTGCAGGGTGATGGCAGAGTCTGCATGGCAGTCCTTCCTGTCATAATGTCCCAGGTACTCCTGGTCCAGCCATGTCAGCTTCTGCACCATATCCATATCTCCGTAGAGATAGATATAGCTGTTGGCCGGATGATAGTAATTCCGGTGAAATGCAATGAACTTCTCATAGGTCAGTTCCGGTATCACAGCAGGGTCGCCCCCTGACTCATTGGAGTAGGTGGTGTCCGGGAAGAGCACATTTCTGGTAAAACGGTCCAAAACACTTTCCGGCGATGAAAAGGCTCCCTTCATCTCATTATACACAACGCCGTTGATGGTCAGCTCATCCTCTGGAGACTCCAGTTCATAATGCCAGCCCTCCTGAAGGAATATCCTGGGCTCCCTGTAGATAGCAGGGTGGAGCACGCCGTCCAGATATACGTCCATCAGATTCTGGAAATCCTTGTCATTGCAGCTGGCCACAGGATATACGGTCTTATCCGGATAGGTCATGGCATTCAGGAACGTGTTCAGGGAACCCTTGACCAGTTCCACAAAGGGGTCCTTGACCGGAAACTTATCCGACCCTTCCAGCACACTGTGCTCCAGTATATGGGGCAGTCCCGTACTGTCATCGGGCGGTGTACGGAAACCGATATAGAACACCTTGTTCTCATCCTCATTGGACATCAGGAAAATCCTGGCGCCGCTTTTTATGTGTTCCAGCACCATGGCCCGGGAGTCCATTTCCTCCACGTACATCTCTTCTGACACGCGGTAAGCGGCCAGCTCTTTTACCTGTTCCAGATTCCTTCCATCTGCCATTGATTCACTCTCTCCATTCTATCGTTCATTCAGTCATATCATGATAATTACTATTCTGCCACTATTTCCACGGCCCATACACCCGGCCTCTTACAGAACCCTGCCGTATGGCCCTTTCCTATATTCCAGCCATTTATTCCGGCTGTCCCCTCCCGGCATGTATCCCATGTATCCCATCCATACCGTCACATATTCCCCATGAGCCTGTCCTTCACAATGGAAGCGCATTCCCTCACGCACAGATGGATGAACAGAACCGGGTCAGAGTCGGCCGATATGCCGTATACATTGTCAAATCCCCATTTTTCCGCTGTAAGTCTGGCACGGTAAATATGGAAATTGCTGGTGAGGACTCCTATTTCCAGGGGCTTATCCGGTGCAATGGCATAGGGAACCGAACCGGTCTTGCCGGGCATGGGGATAATTTCCCTCTTGTCCTTCATCCGGTCCTGCTCTATGACAATTTTACTGTAGGCAATGTTCTCAACCGTGCTGGCGGAATACTCCTCCATCAGCAGCTGCCCGGGGCTGACTCCGTTGTACACCAGGTAATCATACATGACCCTGGCCTCGCTTTCCGTCTCCCCCGGCCCCCGGCCCCCTGAGAGCACCAGAATGGTGTCCGGATTCTCCTCCGCATAGACAATGGCCCTGTCCAGCCGTTTTCTCAGGGAATTACTGACCGTATGTTCCTTGACCCTGGCTCCCAGCACAATAACATAATCCAGGTTAGCCTTGCCCGGCGTGGCAGCTCCCAGAAACACCAGGACACAGAGAATTCCCAGCACAGCCACACCGGCAATACAGGTGGTCACCACCGACACCGGCACCCAGCGGGGAATCCGTTCCATGTTCCTGGCATAATACCATCTTCCATATACCAGGAAAACAAGCAGGGCCGCAAAAAACAGCCATATGAAGGCAAAGGAGGTGCTTATGCCCGCATACACCACAATGATTATAAAATAAGCAACGCAAAGCACTGCCAGCCCCATAAGTACTCCATCTAACATCCCAAGGCACCTCCTGTCTGCCAGAGCCCTCCCGGCCCAGGCGCAGCTTCTTCCTCCCGAATACGGTTCCGGACAGTCTATTCCTCAGTCTCTTCTTTTCTCCGCAGGATATCATAAACAGATACCTCCGCCGGCAGTCCGACCCACAGAATCTGTTTTGAATGGGGCGCGCTCTCCTGCTCATTGCCCTCATTATCTGTGATGGACTCCACTGTCACTTCCAGATTTTGTCCTCCGGGCTTCATGACCTCAATGGTTTCACCCACGGAAAACTTATTTTTCTGCTCAATCCTGCACCGGCCCCGGCTGTCCGTGTCCTCCACGGTTCCCAGATATGTGTAGCTTTTCACATAGGTGCTGCTGTCATATATGTGGTCATCCGCCGTGGGTTTCCCAAAGTAGAAACCGGTGGTGAACCTGCGGTTGGTGCATTTTCCTATTTCTTCCCTGTACCACTCCAGATTTTCCCTGTAAACCGCCGGGTCCTTCAGATAATCGTCAATGGCCCTGCGGTAGGCCCTGGTGACCGTAGCCACGTAAAGGGCGGTCTTCATCCTTCCCTCTATCTTAAAGCTGTCAATTCCGGCATCTATCATCTCAGGAATATACTCCACCATGCACAGGTCCTTGGAATTGAAGATATAGGTGCCCCGGTCATTTTCATATACAGGCATGTACTCCCCCGGTCTGGTCTCCTCCACCAGAGAGTATTTCCAGCGGCAGGGATGGGTGCAGGCGCCCTGGTTGGCGTCCCTTCCCACAAAATAATTGCTCAGAAGGCATCTGCCGGAATAGGATATGCACATGGCGCCGTGGATAAAACTCTCTATCTGCATATCCTCAGGAATGCGGTCCCGGATTTCCCGGATTTCCGCCAGAGACAGCTCCCTTGCAGACACCACGCGCCTTGCTCCCAGTCCGTGCCAGAACAGGTAGGTTCCGTAATTGGTATTGTTGGCCTGGGTGCTTATGTGTATTTCCATGTCAGGAAGGACCCTTCTGGCAATTGCAAACACGCCCGGATCCGATATGATAAGCGCATCCGGAGCCACATCCCTCATCTCTTCAAAATAAGCCTCCACCCCCGGCAGGTCCCCGTTGTGAGCCAGTATGTTGGCTGTCACGTAGACTTTAACCCCGCGCGCATGGGCAAAGGCAATTCCTTGTTTCATCTCTTCATTGGAAAAATTATGGGCCTTGGCCCGCAGGCCAAATGCCTCGCCTCCGATATATACGGCATCCGCCCCGTAAACAACGGCTGTTTTCAGCACGTCCAGGCTTCCAGCCGGTATCAGCAATTCTGTCTTTCTCATTCCACTCTCTCCGTATACTTGGTGCTGACAGCAACCCCGTCCCCTATGGGGATGATGGCTGTCTCCAGTCCCTTCCTGTGCTTCAGTTCGTACAGATACCGCCGCATCCTGCTGTGGATGGTCCTGTTCCTGCGCTCCACCGCAAAGCGGGATTCCACAATGTCCCCGTCCTGGAGAACATTGTCCGATATGAGCATTCCCCCGTCTGGCATCAGTTCCAGAATCATAGGCAGCCAGTGCAGATACTGGCCCTTTGCGGCATCCATGAACACCAGGTCAAAGATCTGTCCCTTCAGTCCGGCCAGCAGGTCGTCTGCATCTCCTGCCAGAAGGGTAATGCGTCCCTCCTCACCGGCCTTTTTAAAATTATCCATGGCCGCAGGGATTCGCTTCTCATACTTCTCAATGGTGGTGATGCGGCAGTTTTCCGGCATCACACTGCACATAAGAAGGGATGAGTATCCCACAGCCGTCCCTATCTCCAGTATATGTTCCGGCCGCAGGGCTGCCACCAGGGTCTTTAGAAGGGCTGCTGTCTCCCTGCGTATAATAGGCACCCGGTCCCTGACAGCTTCCTGTTCTATGGAATCCAGCAGACTGCCCTGGCTGGATTCCAGGGAATGTATATAGTCCGTAATCCTGTTATTTACTATCATTGGGTTCCATCCTCTGCAGCATCCTCAATCCATCCGTCTTCCATCTCCTGGTCCTCGCCTTCATAGGTCTGCTCATTGGCCTGGACCTCCTGGGAGTCCAGGGCATCCGCCCCTGCCTGGGAAGCCGGGGTGCCGTCAGCCGGTATTCCCTGGTCTGTTTCCGCTGCCGGAACAGCCCCGTCCTGGGATGCGGCTGCCGGTTCCGCGGATGCCCCCCGTCCGGAAGCAGCTCCATCCCCTTTGGTCCCCTCTGATGCGCCGGATTCAGATGTCCTGGCTCCGGACGCCTTGGCTCCGCCGGACTGGGCCGGTTTTGCGCTGTCTTCGGTTTCCGGCTTCTCATTGAGCAGCTGGAGGATTTCCTTGGATGTCATGGACGTATTAAGGTTATAGGTGCCAGGATAGATTGTCTCGTAGTCATAGAACTTGCTCTGGAAAATAAAGGCAAACTCACTTTTAATAAGCCCCTTATGGGCAAGAAACTCCGCAGCCTCAGACACGGATTCCTCCGAATCAATCCGGACTACCATATCCTGTCCCGGCGCCTCGTCCACTGCCTCGGCAAAAAATATCTCATGGCCAAAGGCATAGCCCCTGGCAACCGCCTCGTACAGCAGCAGAATAATCAGGGCATATACCATGAGTTTCACGGATATGCTGATTATAGTGGTTGTGATTTTGTTGATTTCCCTTGTCCTATTGCTCATAATCCATTCCTCTTATCCTGCCCGGCGTCTTCATGTCCGCGGTATTCCCGGACCGGGCGCGCTGCCTGTACGGCAGCACGCGGGTCCTGAATCTTATACCTCCATGATAATTGGCAGAATCACGGGATTGCGCTTCATGCGCTTCCACAAAAAGTCACTTAAACTGTCTTTGATGATGTTCTTTATCTTACCCCAGTCGCTGACATGACGGTCCAGGCAGTCCTGTACCGCGTCATATACAATGGTGTGGGCTTCCTCCAGTAAATCCTCGGATTCCCGCACATACACGAAGCCTCTGGACACAATGTCCGGGCCTGCCAGCAGCTGGTTGCTGTGTTTCTCTAAGGTCAGCACTACTACAATAATACCATTTTGTGCAAGGTTTTGTCTATCCCGTAATACGATATTGCCCACATCGCCCACGCCCAGGCCATCCACAAAGATGCCTCCGCAGGTCACATGGTCTATAACCTCGCAGCTGTCCTCGTCCAGGGCAACCACATCGCCGGAATTGACCATAACCGCGTTTTCCTTCTGCACTCCCATAAACTGGGCCAGCTCTCTCTGGGCCATACGATGACGGTACTCGCCATGGATGGGGATGGAAAACTTGGGATGCACCAGGGAATAAATCAGCTTTAAGTCCTCCTGGCAGGCATGTCCTGAAACATGGGTATCCTGGCAGATTACCTCTGCGCCCTTCATGGACAGCTCGTTCACCACATTGGCCACGGCCTTCTCGTTGCCCGGTATAGGGGTGGAGCTCAGCACCACCACGTCTCCCGGCAAAATGGATACCTTCTTGTGAATGCTGGCAGCCATCCTGGAAAGAGCAGCCATGGACTCGCCCTGGCTTCCCGTTGTGATGAGCACAGTGGATTCCGGCGGGTAATTCTTCAGGTGTTCAATGTCAATCAGAGTTCCCTCCGGCACATTGATATACCCCAGCTTGCTGGCAATATCCATGATAGTCACCATGCTGCGGCCTTCCACCACAACCTTGCGGCCGTATTTGTATGCCGTGTTCACCACCTGCTGCACCCTGTCCACATTGGAGGCAAAGGTAGCCACAAAAATACGCTGGTTCTTGTGTTCTGCAAATATGGCGTCAAATGTCTTACCCACGGTGCGCTCAGACATGGTGAATCCGGGACGGATGGCGTTGGTGCTGTCTGCCATAAGGGCCAGCACGCCCTTTTTTCCCAGCTCCGCAAAGCGCTGCAAATCAATGGGGTCCCCAAATACCGGCGTGTAGTCAATCTTAAAGTCTCCTGTGTGCAGCACGGTTCCCACCGGCGTAAATATGGCCAGGGCGGATGCATCCTGGATGCTGTGGTTTGTCTTTACGAATTCCACCCTGAAACATCCCAGGTTCACGGACTGTCCGTGCTTCATCACCTTTCTCTTGGTGTTCTTTAAGAGGCGGTGCTCCTCCAGCTTATGCTCAATCAGGGCAATGGTCAGCTTTGTGCCGTATACAGGCACATTGACCTGCTGCAGGATATAAGGCAGGGCGCCGATATGGTCCTCATGGCCATGGGTGATAACAAAGCCCTTCACCTTGTCAATGTTCTGCTTTAAGTAGGTCACATCCGGTATTACCAGGTCAATGCCCAGCATGTCGTCCCCCGGGAAGGCCAGTCCGCAGTCCACTACAATGATGCTGTCCTCATATTCAAAAGCAGTGATGTTCATACCAATCTGCTCAAGACCGCCTAACGGAATGATTTTCAGCTTGCCCTTTCCGTCCTTTTTTCCGTCCCGTGCCTTTTGTCTGGCAGGTGCGGGAAGTGCTTTTGATTCGCCGGAATTTCTGGCCGTCTTAGAGTCCCCTGTATTCCTGGAATTCCTGGATTCTCCTGCATTCCTGGATGATTTGGCCTCTCCTGCATTCCTGGACGCTTTGGCTTCCCCTGTGCTCCTGGACGATTTGGCTTCTCCGGTATTTCTGGAAGCTTTTGACTCGCCGGATGCCTTTGTGTTTCCGGTTCCCCTGGAGGTCCTTGCACCGCCGCTGTCCTTGGACTCCTTGGCGGCAGAGACTGTCTGGGCCTCACCCTTTTGTCCGTTTCTGCTCTTGGCCTGTCCCCGTGGGGAACCCTGGCTTTTCTTTTTCTGGGTTTCCCCATTCCCCGCCGGTTCCTTGGACGCAGTCTTTTTCTGGGCCGGTCTTCTGTTCTGCGGTTTCCTGGCAGGCTGCTCCTGTGCGGCGGCTGCCTCCTGAACATTGGTTTCCTGAACGCCGGACTCCTGGACGCCGGACTCCCGGACACTGTTTTCCTGTACGGCCTGGATTCTTACCTCTGCGGCTGCCTCCGGCGCCACCTCTGCCGTATTCTCTTTTTCTTCTAAATTCAAATTGATTCCTCCAATCTCTGTTTCTATCTATTTCTCAAGGTCCACATCTGCATCGCTTAACAGCTCTTCAAACACTTTCATCAGTGCGTCCAGTTCGCTGTCGTCTTCCACAAACTCATACACGGCCTCAGCGTCCTGCTGTCCTGACATATCCTTAAGGATATAGCACTCTCCGTCCTCGCCTTCCGGCGCGTCTGTTACAAGCAGATAACTCCTTGCATTTATCCTTGTTTCCTCTAACACATAAAAATCCACGGATTCACCGGAATCCGTCACCATGGTAATCATATCTTCTCTCGTCTTTTCTTCCATCTCTTCTCTCCTGGCTTCTGACTGTTCCGCCGCAGCCTAAACATGCTGCAGGCTGTCCAGATATCCCTGCAAAATCAAGGCCGCCGCAATCTGGTCCACGCTTTTCTTCCTGTTTTCCCTGCGGACGCCGCTTTCAATCAGCACACGCTGCGCCGCCACTGTGGTGAGGCGTTCGTCCCAGAGAATAACCTCAAGGCCGGTGCGCCTTTCCAGGGCAGCTTTAAACTCCTGGGTCTTTTCCCCCCGCTCGCCCACTGTATTGTTCATATTCTTAGGATAACCAAGAACAATACGTTCAATCTCGTATTCACCAATTAATTGCTCAATCCGCGCAAGGGTCTGTCGTAATTTATTCTCGCTGGCCCTGGTGATTGTTTCCACTGTCTGGGCAGTAATACCTAAAGGGTCGCAGACCGCCACCCCAACTGTTTTTGAGCCAAAATCCAGACCCATTATCCTCATATTCAATTCCTCCGGTAAACATAAAAAATCGGAATGCACCATAAAAGCAGCTGGCTCATCGCCAACTGAATGCATCCCACTCATATCCATCCGTACATTACTGCGAAGGCCTGTCCCCAGGCCTTCTGTTATTCACGCCGCATATCCTTGCCCGCCCGCTGTCAGCGGGCCGGTTGCCCCTGGAGCGCCTTCTGCAGGTTGCCCCGGAACCTGTCTGAACCGTTCCTATTTCAGACGGGCATCAATATACACAGCCATCAGTTCCTCCAGAATCTCATCACGTTCAACCTTCATAATAAGACTTCTGGCGCCCTTATGGCTGGTAATATAAGTCGGGTCCCCAGACATGATATAACCCACTATCTGGTTCACGGGATTATACCCCTTTTCAGTCAAGGCAATATAGACCTGCTCCAGTACGTCGCTTACTTCTATCTTTTTGTCCTGAACAGCTTGAAAATATTGTGTATCTTTTATATTGCCCATGTCATCACGTCCTTTAAGTATTCTTCTCTATTCTACATTATATTTTGCTATTCGGCAATAGATTATTTTCTTAATTTTTTCTAATTATTGTCATGTTTCTGTAAAATGTCGCACAATCTTTCCGTCTTTTCGGAAATATGTTCCTTTTTTTAAGAAAATTCTACCTTTAATACCTCATCATTCAGGAGTCCTGAAGCAGAAAGTTCCATAATGCGCCCCGCAAGCTGCTTCCGGTCCATCCCGTCCTCCAGCAGAAGGGCTGCCTTGACATACTGGGGCGTATAGCCCGTCATATACCACTTTCCTTCCATCTCAGCCGCTTCCTCAAACAGAACCGATACCCGTTTTCCCGCAAACCGCTCCCTGTACCGGCGGGACATAGTCTTTTCCAGCTCCAGCAGCACATCGCTGCGCCGGGCCTTTACCTGCTCCGGCACCTGATCCGCCATAACCGCTGCCCTGGTGCCCTGGCGTCTGGAATATTTAAACACATGCATCTCATAAAATTGCACTGTCTCCAGAAAATCCCTGGTTATCCCGAACTCTTCCTCTGTCTCTCCCGGAAATCCTGCAATCACATCCGTTGTGACGGCCGGATGGTCAAAGGTCTCCCTGAGTATGCTGCAGCGCCTGAGATAATCCTCCGTTGTATAGTGGCGGTTCATCCGTTTCAGCGTGTCATCACAGCCGCTTTGAAGGGAAAGATGGAAATGAGGACAGAACTTCGGCAGGCCGGCCAGCTTTGCCGCAAATTCCCTGGTAATGATTCTGGGTTCCAGGGAGCCCAGGCGGATGCGCTCCAGCCCTTCCACCCGGTGAATCCGTTCTATCAAATCCCACAGAGGGCCGCTGTCCCAGTCTCCGCCCTTTACAGGGCTTCCGTCCATGTGTTCCGTTCCATAGGAGCTTAAATGGATGCCTGTAAGCACCACTTCCCTGTATCCCCGGGCCACCAGGCCTTCCACCTCAGCCACCACATCCTCAGGCTTCCTGCTTCTGACTCTGCCCCTGGCGTAGGGGATGATGCAGTAGCTGCAAAACTGATTGCAGCCGTCCTGAACCTTGATGAACGCCCTGGTATGTTCCCCCAGACGGCTTACATGAAGCTCCTCGTACTCCCCGGCGCTGGCAATGTCCAGCACATAGCCGTCCCTGCCGGTCCGCCGGTCCCGCATGTACTCTTCCAGAATGTCCGCCAGACGGGCCTTATTGTTGTTGCCGATAATGATATCCACGCTGCTGTCTTCCTTCAGGGTGCCGGCAGCCACCTGGACATAACAGCCCGCTGCCACCACCACGGCCTCCGGGTTCAGCTTCTTTGCGCGGTGAAGCATCTGGCGTGATTTGCGGTCCGCGATATTGGTCACGGAGCATGTATTGATGATATAGACATCCGCCTTCCGGTCAAAGGGCACGATTTCATAACCGCGCTCCTCCAGCTGCTGCTGCATGGCCTCTGTCTCATAAGCATTAACTTTGCATCCCAGGTTGTGCAGGGCTGCTTTTGGCATTGTAAAACCTCCTGTTCACGGTCTGCTGCGACCAATTATACAGGGCATCCGCCCTATGGAACTATAACCAAATTACCATATTGTTCCTGCGTTTTTCATGCAATCTCACTATTGACTTTTAGTCCCCCTGTCTGTAGTATTAAAGCAAAGCAGAATTCACTGCAGTCATAATTCAAACACACATACCACAAGGAGGGTTTTTCTCATGAAAACAGTTCGCATTTCGTTAAATTCCATTGACAAGGTTAAGTCATTTGTAAATGATTTATCTAAGTTTGATGTTGATTTTGATTTGGTTTCCGGCAGATATGTTATTGATGCTAAGTCTATCATGGGTATCTTCAGCCTGGATTTATCCAAGCCAATCGACCTGAACATCCACGCTGAGAGCGGCGTTGATGACATTCTGGCCATTTTAGCACCATACATCATCGCTTAATCTGCTGATTCATTTCCCGCCTGCCGCGGGACAAGGCACATACGTCAAATCATCAGAAACCATCAGAGTCTGCCGAGGCAGACTCTTTTTATGTTTGTTTCCGGTTTGTATTGCCTGCCGTACCTCTGCGCCCTTTATCCCTGGCAGAGAATCTGTTCCGTTGTCTCCAGGGCTGTCTCCACCAGCTGGTCAATCTTTTCTTCCAGACGGCGCTCAGAGCTGTGAATCACATTGATGTTGGGCTTTGTCACCGGATGCTTGGCCACAAAGATGGTGCAGCAGTCCTCGTAAGGCTGTATGGATGTCTCATAGGTGCCGATTCGCTCAGATACATCCACAATTTCCTGCTTGTCAAAGCCAATGACCGGACGGAACACAGGCATGGTGCACACCTCATTGGTAGCTGCCAGGGACTGCAGTGTCTGGGAGGCCACCTGCCCAATGCTCTCACCTGTAATCAGGCCGATGGAGCCAGTGCGCTCCGCTATGGTCTGGGCAATCCGCATCATATAGCGGCGCATGATGATGGTCAGCTCCTCATGAGGACATTTGTCATAGATGTAGAGCTGGATATCCGTAAAATTCACCACATGGAGATTGATGGGGCCTGCGTATCTGGCCACCAGGTTTGCCAGGTCCACCACCTTCTGCTTTGCGCGTTCACTGGTATAGGGCGGCGCATGGAAATATACCGCGTCCACCTTCACGCCTCTTTTGGCAATCATATAGCCTGCCACCGGGCTGTCGATGCCGCCGGACAGCAGCAGCATGGCCCTGCCGTTTGTTCCTATGGGCATGCCTCCCGGACCGGGAATCACCAGGGAAAACAGGTTGATTTTCTGGCGTACTTCCACATGGAGAACCACATCGGGATGGTGGACATCTACCCGCATCAGGGGAAATGCCTCCAGAATCGCCTCTCCCATGTCCCGGTTAATCTGCTCCGAGGTCACGGGATACTGCTTGTCCCCCCTGCGGGCGTTTACCTTGAAGGTGATGTTCTTATCCGGATACACCTGATTCATGTATTCCACCACATGTTTTTTCAGGTTTCCGTAATCCTTATCCTCAATCTGCACCATGGGACAGATATCCGCAATGCCGAATACCCGCTTAAGGGCTTCCACGGCATCATCGTAATCATAGTCCGTCTCCGCCTTCACATAGATGCGCCCCGACTCCTTGGTGACGTCAAACTCCCCCTCCACGCTCTTTAGCGCATAGCGAATCTGCTTTATCAGGGCATCCTCAAACATATACCGGTTCTTGCCCTTGGTGCCAATCTCTGCGTATTTAATCAAAAATGACTGGTACTGCATCTCTTACCTCTTTCTATTGTTCAATCGTCCGCTTCACTGTCTTGCGGCAGCGTATCATTTCCGTGCATCATTTCCGTGCATCATCCCCGGTGGTACCGTCTCAGCACCGGCAGAAGCTCTTCCAGGACCTCCATACAGTAATCTATTTCTTCCTTTGTGTTGAACATGCCGAAGCTGAACCTCAGTGTGGAATCCAGCAGTTCCTTTCTGACGCCAATGGCCTTTAAGGTGCCGCTGATTGCAGGGTGGTTGGAGGAGCAGGCCGAGCCGGAGGAAACATAGATTCCCTTGTCCTCCAGAGCATGGAGAAGGACCTCGCTTCTCACTCCCTGAAAGCTTGCGCTGACAATCTGGGGCGCGCTCTCTGCTCCCTTCCGGCTGTTGACAACAACACCCGGCAGGGCAGCCATGCGGTCTGTCATATAATCCTTCAGGCCCGTAATGTACTCTGTCTTCTGCTGATGGTCCGTGTACATTTCCCTGGCCGCCTGGCCCATGCCCGCAATGCCCGGAACATTTTCCGTGCCTGAACGCATGTCCTTCTGCTGGCCGCCTCCGTAGAGAAGGGGACAAATTTTCACCCTCTCATCGATGTATAGGAATCCCACCCCCTTGGGACCGTGAATCTTGTGGGCGCTGACAGACAACAGGTCGATTCCCTGTTTCTTCGGACGAATCACAAGCTTGCCGTAGGCCTGGATGGCATCCACATGAAAAAGAGCGGCAGGATTCCTGCCATGGACAAGGGATGCAATCTGCTCCACCGGTTCAATGGCTCCCACCTCGTTATTCACATACATAACAGATACCAGAATGGTATCCGGACGCATGGATTCCTCCAGCTCCTCCAGGGATATATGGCCCTGGCTGTCCACAGACAGATATGTGACTTCAAACCCCTGCTGCTCCAGATATGCCAAAGGATTGTACACTGAGGCATGTTCAATCCTGGTGCTGATGATGTGCTTTCCGGCCCTCCGGTTTGCCATGGCAGTGCCGATGAGCGCCATGTTGTTGGATTCCGTACCGCCGGAGGTAAACAGGATTTCCTTGTCCCTGACCTTTAATGTCTTTGCAATATCCGCCGCTGCCCGGCGCACATACTGCTCCGCCTCCATACCCTTTCTGTGTTTGGCGGAGGGATTGCCGTAATCCTCGGTCATGGTTTTCACCACAATATCCCTCACACTGTCAAACACGCGGGTGGTGGCTGAATTGTCAAAATATGCTTCCATTATATAAACTCCTTTACAGCGCCCCTTCCAGCCGCATCATCAGTACCGACAGCACGGCCAGGCCTGCTGTCTCTGTCCTCAGTATCCTGCGTCCCAGACTGACGGGCCGCACGCCTTTTGAAAGGGCCAGCTCTATCTCCCTTTCGTCAAAGCCTCCCTCCGGACCAATGAACACAGCAATGTCCTGTCCCGGTCCGACGGCATCCAGCTCCGCCTTTGTGCCCTCCATCCCCGCCTCATGTTCATAAGGAATGAGACGCACGGAAAATCCCCGGCTCTCCACAAAGTCAAAGGCTTCTTTTAAAGTCATGAGGCCGGATACCCCGGGAACCAGGCTCCGTTTGGACTGCTTGGCGGCACTTTCCGCTATGGCCTGCCACCGCTTGCGCTTGGCCTCTTCCTTTTTCGGCTCCAGTTTAACCACCGTGTTTCTGGTGGACACAGGAATAATACCTGCCGCCCCCAGCTCCACGGCCTTTTGGATGATAAACTCCATCTTATCAGATTTGGGCAGTCCCTGAAAGAGCCAGATTCTGGAAGGCAGCTCCCGTCCTTCCTCCTGGATTTGTCTAATCCGGGCCGTAACCTCCTGGCCGGCGATGTCTTCCGCCCCGCAGAGGTAATCCCTGCCAGTGCCGTCGCTGACCAGGATTTCCTCCCCCGGTCTTATGCGCAGGACATTCTTTATGTGGTTCACGTCAGGACCGGTTATCCTTACCAGTCCGTCCTCCACCTGCTCAGGATTTACAAAAAAATGATGCATGGTTTTCCCTCAGGTCCTTCCTTAATATAACCTATTTTCTTCTGGCAGTCACGCTCACCCATTCGCCCTGGTATGTGATTTCCACCACCTCCAGGTCCCGGCAGCGCGCAAATGCCTCCTTCACTGCCTCTTCCTTCATATCAATGATGCCGGAGGTGATGAAGATACCGCCTTTTTTCAGATGGGCAGGTATCTCGTCCACCAGCAGGATGATGACATCCGCCAGTATGTTGGCCACCGCCACATCGTATTTGCCGTATCCGGCCCACTCCTTTACGGAAGTATCATCTATGATATTTCCCTGGAGCACATGGAACCTGTCCTCCGGAATATGGTTGGCTTCCAGGTTCTCCCTCACGGCGTTAATGGCATTTTCATCCAGGTCCGTTCCCCACACCTGGTCCGCCCCCAGCTTCAGGGCCGTGATTCCCAGGATGCCGCTGCCCGTCCCCACGTCCAGCACCGTGGTGTCCCGGTTCACGTACTTTTTAAGCTGGCGGATGCACAGCTGGGTAGTCTCATGCATACCGGTTCCAAAGGCAGTGCCCGGGTCAATCTGCACCAGAAGCTTGTCCTTGTGCTCCTCAGGGACAGACTCCCAGGTAGGCTTAATCAGGATATCATCCACTGTAAAGGGCTTGAAATACTGTTTCCAGTTGTTAATCCAGTCCTTGTCCTCTGTTTCCGATGCAGTGATGGTCCTGGCGCCCAGGTCCGTAAATGGAGCCAGCTCATCCAGCCCTTCCTCCACCCGTCTGAGATAATCCGCCACATCCGCGTCTTCATCCAGGTAAAAGCTTATCCTGGCAACCCCTTCATCCGGAGGAAGCTCAGGGAGAATGTCGATAAACATCCCCTTTGTCTCCTTCTCTGTCAGAGGCACATTGTCCTCGATTTCGATTCCCTCTATACCAATGTCGTCAAACATGCTGCTAATCAGGTCCACCGCCTCAGTGGTGGTGGTTAACGTAAATTTTTTCCATTTCATATGATTCACTCCTATTTCCTATGTGCCGCTTACTATTTTAATGAACAATACCCCAAGCACCATCAGCACCACGGGGCGGACCACCTTTTGTCCGTCGTGGGCCACCATACCGGCCCCGATATAGTGTCCTGCTATGGAACAAACACCGGCCGTAAGCCCCAGCGGGTAGTAAACATTTCCGGTTGCAATAAAGGTCACAAGCGCCGCAATATTAGAGGAAAGGTTGATTACCTTTGTCTGTGCGGATGCGCTGCGTGTATCCAGCCCCGCTGCCCCTGTGAGAATGAGAATCAGGAAGGTTCCTGTGCCCGGCCCGTAAAAGCCGTCATATCCTCCCACAAAAAAAGCCGCCCCCATGCATATGGCAAACACCTTTTTTCCGGAAATGGCATCTGTCCTGTCTCCGGCTCCCATATCCTTGTTCCTGAGCACATAAAAGGCCACAACAGGCAGCACCACAATCATCATGTGCTTGATGACTGATTCCGGCACCATGAGAGCCAGATGAGCCCCAAGGGCCGAGCCTGCAAGGGCTGCTGCAGAGGAACAGACCGCCATAAACACTTTTCCATTCAGGAAACCATGTTTTGCCAGGCGGGCCGTGGAAACAGCGGTTCCCATGGCTGAACTGAGCTTATTGGTACCCAGGGCCACATGGGCGGGCACCCCTGCAATGAGATATGCAGGCAAGGCAATAAGCCCGCCGCCGCCTGCAATGGAATCCACCAGTCCGGCCAAAAATACCAACGGGCACACAATAAGATATTGTAACATGATTGTATCCTCTTTTCCGTAAAACAACCTTTATATTATCACATATTATGTGCACTGGCAATAAGCGGCAATTTTTTTTTGCAATAAAAAAGCCCCGCCCTGCATTAACATTATGAACGGATGAAAGAAAGATGCCGGGGCAGAAGCGGGCAGCCGTGCAGGCCCCAGGGGACGGGATTCCGGAACATACAATCATAAACCAAAAGGGCGGCAAAAAGCCGCGCGAAATTCCAACATTGCATTACACTCCATCACACACACATACCGGATGGAACGGCTCCCAGGCATTGAACCAAGATACGAAAGAAACGGATTACCATACAGTTACCATATAAATAAGGATACAAAGGAAAAAATTGCTTCTGGTCTTAAAGTTACCATACGACAAAAAACAGAAAACCCCGGCGCCTGCTTGCCACAGGCGCCGGGGTTTTCCGGTTTTCACGTCGGATTATACATGCTTACATATCTCTTCCCTCAACGCTTTTGCCATCTCCTGATATTCTTCCTCCGAAAGAGCCACTTTCTCCACATCGTCATGGAACGCCTCCCCGAAAAATACAGCCTATCCCACTGCCCTGGTGGCCTTTAACGACCGCCTGGCCCTGGGCGCCATCCAGGCCATCCACCAAGCCGGCTTTAAGGTTCCGGACGACATCAGCGTCATCGGATACGACAACTCAGATCAGGCAAAATACTCCATGCCCAAGATTACCACCGTGGAAATCCATGCATCCCTCATGGCCCAGACAGCGGCCAGAATGCTGTTCCAGCCACGGTTTCCGCTACCGGACCAAAGCGCCGTCCGCTCCCACCACATAGCCGTCCGGGGTGGTGGTGTTCATAAACAGCCGCCCCATGGTCCCGTCTGACTGGGTATTAAAATAATAAAGCTTCCCATCTATCATCTGCCAGCCCGTGCGCATCATCCCCAGGGTGCCGTCATCCAGGGGATTCAGATAATACCGGTTCCCGTCGCTGTCCGTAAACCATCCTGTCAGCATATATCCATTCTGGTCAAAGCGGTACCAGCGGTTATGAATCAGCTGCCAGCCCCCGGACAGCCAGCTGCCGCCATAGAGCTGGAACCACCAGCCCCCCGGGCTGTATCTCCAGCCCTGGCCGTACTGGACTCCAGGCCCTCCATTGTAATACCACCAGTCATCCTCATCCCAGTCGTCCCAATCATCCCAGTAATCGTCATTGGGGTCCCACCAATATCCGGGGTCAAACTGGGCCGTGGACGTATCCGGCACATTGGTGTTAAAGCCAGGGTAAGCCCTGACCGTATTATCTGTAGTAACCTGGGCATTGCCCTGAGGCGCTGAGGGACCGCCGTAATCATAGGTCCCTGACGGCGAAGTCCCGTAATCATATTCCACCCCCGGACCGCCCCTGCGGTAATGGTCATAATACCAGCTGTCTCCCGGCCCATAGGCCAGGCAGTCCTGAACCGGCAGGAAAGACAGCGCAGTCACGGCCGCCAGTATGAACGGCGCGGAAATCATCCTTCTCATGTTTTTCTCCTCTTTTAGCTTAGGTCTGTATTACATTCCCAATTACATTCTTATGCATATTTAAAAGTATATCACAACACGATTGACATTTTCAACACATGAACATACAATAGTTGTATGTGCAACTATTGTGAATGCAATTTTCTTGGGCCAAAGAACTGAAATTGCATTCTTATAGGCCAAACACAGGGAATAATCGTCACAGTTCAACGAAGGAGGATTCCGGAATGAAGGAATTTTTATCTTACCTGAAACCCTACAAAAGGGATGCGGTCATGGCTGTTTTCTGCATTGAGGCCGAGACCGTGTTTGAGTTAATCATCCCACTGGTCATGGCTTCCATTGTGGATGTGGGCGTAGCCACCGGGGACCGGCATTACATTATGATGAAGGGACTGCAAATGGTCCTCTTTGCCCTTATCTCCCTTGTACTGGGTCAGGGTTCAGCCATGTTTGCGGCCCGGTGCGGCCAGGGTCTGGGTGCTGAAATCCGCAGGGCGGAGTTTGCAAAGCTGCAGCAGTTTTCCTTTGCCAACACAGACCATTTCAGCAGTTCTTCCCTGGTGACCCGCCTTACCAGCGACGTGACCACCATCCAGAACTCCGTTGCCACAGGCATGCGTCCAGCTTTCCGCTCCCCGGTCATGATGCTGACCGCCATGGCTGCTTCCTTTTACATCAATCCCCAGCTGGCCATGGTGTTTCTGGTGGCTGCCCCGGCACTGGGTGTGCTGCTGTTTTTTATTATCAGCCATGTACGCCCCCTGTACAGCGTGATGCAGGGCGCCATTGACATGGTAAACCGCATCATCCAGGAAAACCTCACCGCCATCCGGGTGGTGAAATCCTATGTCAGGGGCGACCATGAAATCCAGAAATTCGAGGAGGTCAATTACAATCTGCAGTTTACTGCGGAAAAAGCCTTCCGCCTGGCAGTCCTGAACATGCCGGCCATGCAGCTGGTTATGTACTCCACCATCCTTTGCATCCTGTGGTTCGGCGGCAGACTGGTCACCATAGGCGGTGTGAAGGTGGGTGAGCTGACCGGATTTCTCAGCTATGTGCTGCAGGTTTTAAATTCCCTGATGATGTTCTCCAATGTATTTCTCATGACTACCAGGGCCCTTGCTTCCTGGAAGCGCATCTCAGAGGTCATGGATGAGGAAATCGACATAAAGGAGGATGCCTCCAGCTCGCTTATGGTGGAGCACGGGGATATCCGGTTTGAACATGTATATTTTAAATACAATCAAAACGCTGCCGAGTATGTGCTCTCCGACATTTCCTTTCATATTAAAGCAGGCCAGACCGTGGGAATCATCGGCCAGACAGGCGCTGCCAAGAGCACGCTGGTCCAGCTGATTCCCAGGCTCTATGAAGCCACAGAGGGCACCGTATATATAGACGGCCGGCCGGTCCGCGAATATTCCCTCAAAGGACTGAGGGATTCCATCGCCATGGTGCTCCAGAAAAACACCCTGTTTTCCGGCACGGTAAAGGATAACCTGCGCTGGGGCAAGGAAATGGCCACGGACCAGGAAATCGGGGAGGCATGCCGCATTGCGTGTGTGGATGAATTCATTGACCGTCTGGAGCACGGTTATGAAACAGAGCTGGGCCAGGGAGGGGTCAATGTGTCAGGAGGGCAGAAGCAGCGGCTCTGCATTGCCAGGGCCATCCTCAAGTCCCCCAAGGTACTGATTCTGGACGATTCCACCAGCGCGGTGGATACAGCCACAGAGGCCAAAATCAGGGACGGACTGGCAAAGAGCATGCCGGATACAACGAAAATCATCATTGCACAGCGCATATCCTCAGTGGTCCATGCAGACCAGATTATCATCCTGGAGGACGGACAGGTGAATGCAGTGGGCAGCCATGAAACCCTGCTGGCCTCCAACCAGATTTATCAGGATATATATCATTCTCAACAGGAAGGGGCGAATCTGTAATGGCAAGAATAGCAAATTATAACCGTCCCAAGGACACCCGGCGTACCCTGAGACAGATGCTCAGCTATCTGGGGCGGCACAAATGGTATATGCTGCTGATTGCCCTCCTGGTGACAATCAGCGCCCTGGCCAGCATATTGGGAACATACCTGCTGAAGCCGGTCATCAACCAATATATTCTTCCGGGAGACATACCGGGGCTTATAAAAATGCTTGTGGTCATGGGTGCGCTGTACCTGTGCGGCGCCCTCTCCTGTTATGCTTATAATCAGATGATGGTCCACATTTCCCAGAAGGTGGTCAGCGAAATCCGGTCCGACCTGTTCCGGCACACCCAGCGCCTTCCCCTGACCTACTTTGATGCCCATACCCACGGGGAACTGATGAGCCGTTTTACCAACGATGTGGATACCATCAGCGAGGCGCTTAACAATAGCTTTGCAATGATGATACAGAGCTTTATTACCATCACAGGGACCATTACCATGCTGCTGGTGCTGGACCGGCGCCTTTCCCTCATAGTCATGGTGTTTCTGGCTCTCATGGTTCTGTTCATCCGTTATAACGGCAAAAGGAGCAGGAAGTATTTTACCCAGCAGCAGAAATATCTGGGCAGCATCAACGGCTTTGTGGAGGAAATGGTGGCGGGCCAGAAGGTAGAAAAGGTATTTAACCATGAGGCCCAGGACTACGAGGAATTCTGCCGCCGCAACGAGGCATTCCGGGTGGCTGCCACCAAGGCCCTGACCTATTCCGGCATGACGGTGCCCACCATCGTGGCCCTGTCCTATGTCAATTACGCCCTGTCAGCCTGCGTGGGCGGTCTTTTTGCCCTGTCAGGCCTTACGGATTTGGGGACCCTGGCATCCTATCTGGTGTATGTGCGCCAGAGCGCCATGCCCATGAACCAGTTCACCCAGCAGATTAACTTTCTTCTGGCGGCCCTGTCGGGAGCTGAGAGAATATTTGATATGATGAACGAGACACAGGAACCGGACCAAGGTACGGTTACCCTGTGCAATGTATGCAAGGATGAAAACGGCATTTTGAAAGAGTGCAGGGAATATACCCACTCCTTTGCCTGGAAGGTACCCGACGAAGTCCCTGCCGGGGCGTCCGGGCTCCGCACTGCCTCCGGGTCCGGCTTCCGTCTGATTCCATTGCAGGGGGATGTGCGTTTCAACCAGGTTGTATTCGGATACACGCCGGAGAAAACCATACTGAACGGCATCAGTCTCTATGCCAAACCGGGACAGAAAATCGCATTTGTAGGTTCCACCGGAGCAGGCAAGACCACCATCATCAATCTGGTGAACCGTTTCTACGAAATACAGCAGGGCAGCATCACCTATGACGGCATTGACATAAGGACCATCAGAAAGGATGACTTGCGCCGCTCCCTTTCCATGGTTATCCAGGATACACATCTGTTTACAGGAACCATAGCGGACAATATACGGTACGGGCGGCTGGACGCCACAGACGAGGATGTGGTAAGGGCCGCCAAAGTAGCCAACGCCCACTCCTTCATCCGGCGCCTGCCCCAGGGCTATGATACCCCCCTTCACAGCGATGGCGCCAACCTTTCTCAGGGCCAGCGCCAGCTCCTGGCCATTGCAAGGGCTGCCATCTCCCGTCCGCCTGTGCTGATTCTGGATGAGGCCACCAGCTCCATTGACACGCGGACGGAAAAACTCATCGAAAAGGGCATGGACGCCCTGATGGACGGGCGTACGGTCTTTGTCATTGCCCACAGGCTGTCCACGGTCCGCAACTCCAAGGCCATCATGGTACTGGAAAAAGGAGAGATTATAGAACGGGGAAACCATGAGGAACTGATAGACCAGAAGGGGCGGTATTACCAGCTTTACACAGGCCAGTTTGAACTGGAATAGAGAAAGGAAGTATGAACCATGATAAAACACGAGCAGGTACGCCGCCTCCTGGTGAGGGCGGAGAGAGCGAGGAAGCATCTGATGCAGCCCCATTTTACCCGGATTGGCCTCACCTTCGGCCAGGGCCATGCCCGCATCCTGGATGTACTTATGACCCGGGACCATATAACCCAGAAGGAACTGTCAGACCTTTGCCATATGGATGTGACCACCATGTCCCGTTCCCTGGACCGCCTGGAGGAATCCGGCTACCTGGTCAGGGAAAAGGACCCGGGATGCCGCAGGTCCTATCTGATTTGCCTCACCAAAGAAGGGTTCGCAGAAGCTCAGAAGGTACGGCAGGTGCTTAAAATGGTGGATGATGTTATCTGGGAAGGATTGGAGCAGGATGAGATGGAAGCATTCTGCGCTGTTATGGAAAAGATATGTGAAAATCTGGAACAGTGTGATTTTAAATTTGATGAAAAGGAAACGTAAGGAAAAACCGCCCTGCCGGAATAGGAAACACTCCGTCGGGGCGGTTTTGTCCGCTGCTCCATTCTAATGCTGTCTCTTTTTACTGCTGTCTCTTTCTACTGCTGCCCCATCTTACTGCCGGGCCAAATATGTACGGATATTATCCAGCACCTTTTCACTGAGCAAATCAAAGGCCTGTTTTGTCCTTCCGGCAGAGATATGGGCACAGAATACGCCCGGATGGCGAATCAGCTCACCGGTGCTGTCTCCCAGTGCGCCTTCTGTATCACAGATAAAATAATTATTTCCCTGGTTCAGCCATGCCTTTAGGGCCGGAATCTCAAATGCAGGTCCAATGGATGTATTAAAAAGGATTTTTCCCTGTCCCAGCTGTTTGAATTCCTTCTCATGAAGCAGAATCACATTCTTATTCAGGCAGGCAAAAACCACTTCGCTGCCAGCCAGCAGTTCCTCTAACGGACGGTAAGTCATGCCCTGTTCTTCCCTGTCCTGCTTCCTGGAACGGCTGTAGTAGGACACATCTGCACCCATGAACTTCATTGCGTCTGCTATCATTCCTCCTGATACGCCCATTCCAATGATGCCCACCTTCAAATCCGTGATTTCAAGGGGCATGTCACGAAACATGGGACGGTCAAAGCCGTGAAGGAAACGCACCAGTTCACTGAGCACATATTCCACCACTCCCCTGTCCCCGTAATCCCTGATTCCAAGAACCGTAATACCCCGTTCCCTGGCACAGGAAATGTCCACATTGGCGCTTTCCTCAGAATAAAGGCTGCAGCACATTCCAATGTAGCGGATGGAGGGACAGCTTTCAATCACATAACGGCTGATTTTGGATGTGTAGCTCACCAGCACTGCATCTGCATCCCCGATACGCCGGATGATTTCCTCATCACCAGCCGGCACGTCCTCATATAATGTTATCTCCCCTGCATACCGGTGCAGCTCCTCCTGGGCCTGAGGCACCAGACTCACAGGCTCAATTGCCACTAATTTCTTAAACATGTCCGTTTCCTCCTAAAATACGATTGGTGATACAATGTTCTGCAAAACTGCCACCACGCTCCAGCCCGCAATGGCGCTGGTACTGGAATAAATATCCACAACTGCCTTCACGCCTTCTATTTCGGATGTGATTTTGTGGTCATCCCCAACCATGCCCGGCACACTGTATATATCCACCCGGGTGTTCTCCGGACCCACGGTTGCCAGAGAGGACGCCACCGCCACATTTACCTTGGTGGGCAGCAGGGAAATGGCCTCCTTTGCATTGCCATGAAATACCCGGCTTTCCTCCCCGTCCTCCATCAGACGCTCCTCGAAAAGGGGAGTGCCCTTTAAAGAGGCCGGACCTTTTTTGGTCCTGATGCCAGCCTCTGCCTGCCCCATCAGGGATATGGTCCGCAGCACGTCAAATCCGCCCACTGCACCGGATGCAATATACACCCTGGTTTTGTGACTGGAAGCCGTGGTCTTCACCAGTTCATAAAACGCATTATCTGCAAATGCTCCAATGGACAGCACAATCATGCTGGCCCCGGAAGCCAGAATCTTCACCCCATAGTCCTTTACAGACTGGACAGACGCAGCCTCCGCAACATAGTCGGGAGACAGCGCCAGAAGCTCGTCGATGGTACCGCATGCCTGACACCCGCATTTTCCCGCCAGCAGCTCTGTCTTTTCCCTGGTCCTGCCCAGGACTCCCACCAGTTCGTATTCGTCCAGCATTCCTTTCAGGCTGGCTTCCACAATAATATCAGCCAGATAGCCGTTGCCCAGAATACCCAGTTTGAATTTTCCCATTATAACCTCCATCTGACAGGCCGTGTATGCCTGTGTATTTATGTTCTGCATCCTGTCTATTATCCCACAGCGGGGAGGTTTTTTCAATTGGAGATTTTACAGGGGAATCTGGAATAAAAATCAAAGGCTGAATGCTTAAAATGCCTTCAGCCCTCAACTTTATCACTGACGTCTGGATTGTACCCAAGCCCAGCCATGCATATAGGTTCCGGGTCAGGACGGATACCGCCTGATGACATGGCCCCGATGGCGCGGCCCTCTGCCTGCAGCATCCGTGTCGCCGGCTTTCACCGGAATATATACTTAGTTTGTATAGTTGTCAAAGTAGCCCTGAACCAGAATAACCGGTGTTCCTTTATCACCGGAACCGCTGGTAAGGTCGCAGAGAGAGCCAATCAGGTCGGTCAGCCTTCTTGGCGTTGTTCCCTGGGACGCCATGTCGCCTACCAGGTCGGATTTCTTCTCCTTGATTCGCTGGGAAATAGCATTCTTTAATGCCTCTCCGGACAAATCCTTAAAATCATTATCAGCCAGATACTTTAGTTTTACTTCGTTTGGAGTGCCTTCCAGTCCTTCTGTATTGGCAACCGATACCACCGGGTCAGCCAGTTCCCAGATTTTTCCAACCGGGTCTTTAAATGCGCCGTCGCCGTATACCATGACCTCCACATGCTTTCCTGTACGGTCCAGAACCTTCTTCTGGATATCGGTCACCAAATCCATACAATCCCGCGGGAACAGCTTGATGGCATCCTCGGTTGACTTATTGGAGCCCAGGAGGCCGTATTTTTCATTGCAGCCGCTTCCGTCTACCGGAGCATTCAGGATATCATCCATACCGCATACCACCTCAGCGCCTGCCTCTTTTAAGATACGTTTGGTACGCATACGTGAATGGATATCACAGGTCAGAACACGCTTGGTATGGTTTAAGATTTCTCTTGGATTATTTGCAAATATCACCTCTGCCTCTGCGCCCTGCTCTTCAATCAGCTGACAGTAATAGGACACGTAGTCCACACCGGTAAAGGGATGCTTGTTCTCTCCAAAGAGTTCCCGGTAGCGCTTTAAATCTAATACATCGCTGTAAGGATTAATACCAGCCTCATCCACCTGGTCTAAGGATACCAGGGAATTTCCCACCTCATCGCTGGGATAGCTGAGCATCAGCACAACCTTCTTAGCTCCTCTGGCAATTCCCTTTAAGCAAATGGAAAAACGGTTTCTGGACAGAATCGGAAAAATGACGCCGATGGTCTCTCCGCCCAGTTTTGCCTTCACATCCCCTGCAATGGCATCAATGGAAGCGTAATTACCCTGAGCTCTGGCAACCACAGACTCTGTCACGGAAATAACATCCCTGTCCCTGATTTCAAAGCCTTCGCTTTCCGCTGCTTCCAAAACGCTGTTCACCACGATTTCGGCAAGATTATCCCCTTCACGGATAATGGGGCAGCGGATTCCTCTCGAGATTGTTCCTACTTTTCTTTCCATATGTATCTTCTCCTATATATTATAATTTTCGTCATACTATTTTATTATAGTATAAAATACAGGATTGGGGAAGTGTTTATTTTGCGGGTATATTTGGTACAGGTATAGGGTATATGTGTTGCAGGTATAGGGTATATTCGGCTGGGCTGTCTTTGGCTGGGGCAATTTATGGTTCGGCTGTGTATGCTGTGGTAATCTATGCTGCGGTAATCATTCATTATACTGTTATAAAAACAGCAGCCCAGGCATCACATCTTTCGTGCAATGATACCTGGGCTGCCGTCTTCTTCAGATACTCTTATTTAAATAACTTTCCCATTACCGAATTTATTCTGAGCGCTTTATTTTCTTTGGTTTTGGTGCGGATGGTTCCGGCAGCTGACTGCATGTTTCCAGGACCAGGGAGGACAGAAAATCCCTGTCATCCATCTCCTCCACCAGATACATTCCCGGACGGCCGCCGTGGGGCGCCATTGGTTCTGCCTCAGGAAGAAGCCTATGGCCGGCCTCTGTCATTTTTACGTAAAACTGGTTGTCCTCCACCGTACCAAAGAACTTCCCATCACACCAGAGTCCGTACTCGCCAAATAATTTTTTATAAGAAATGGTACCTGCACCGCTTAACTGTGCGGCTACATACCGGACATATTCCAGACTGGAAGCCATCTTGGTTCCTCCTTATATGATATGTACTCTGTCAATCCAGGGACCGGAGTATCTCCAGCATCTTCTTTAATCCCTCTGCATTTTCCTCCGGTGTCCTGGTTGGGTCCTGCTGATTATACCGATTACAGGGAAGCTCACTGCACCTGCCGCAGTGAGGCAGTTTCCTTTCCACTACACAGCACTGATATATACTGCACCTTTCCTCCCCTGTGTATTTCAGCCAGAATGGTTTTCCCTGAATCTCCGGGCATCCCTCGCATTCCTTTGGATAATAGGGACATTCATTGCAGATACATCCGCAGCATGTCACAATCCTCTCCATATTCCTTCCTCCTCGTTATGAGCACTTAGCTGCTGTCTTTTAGCAGCTTACGTGCGATACATGACATCTCCACTTGGTGAGGTCCTTCACGAACCTAGTGGAGGGACTCGTTATGAGCACTTAGCTGCTGTCTTTTAGCAGCTTACGTGCCATGTATGGCATGTTTATGTACTCATTGTACCGCAGGAAACAGGACATCTGCCTGTCATGTTTAGACATTATTCCGGTTTATGCATATATTCCATGAATCCGGCGTCCTAACTCTGCCAGTTCTGACCGGAATTCACTGGGTTCTAATAGTTCAATCTGGTCACCAAGACTTAAAATCCAGCCAAACAGATTTTCCTTATCTGAGTATCCGGCGGTAAACATATAATTGCCGTCCGGCAGTTCCTCCAGGGTCTCCGGGCCAAATTCATCTACAATCCTCCATTTAATGGACGGTTTGCACCGGGCCTTTACCAGAAAATGAACCGGGAAGGGACGGTCCGCCTCATTTTCATAGGCCGGCAGGGTACGTTTCTCAAAAACTTCCTGACCGTCTTCCAAATCCACCATACGGTTCAGCTTAAACAGCCGGTAATCCTGGCGCAGCAGGCAGAATCCCCACACATACCAGGATGACCACTGGAATACCAGCAGATACGGCTCTATGGTACGGCTGGTTTCCCCCGTTGGTGAATAGTAGGTAAAATGTATTTGGCGGCATGCTTCTATGGAGTTCTGAATCAGGTGTATCTTAGGCGCCAGGGACTGTCGGTACCAGGATGAGAGATTGATGAGGATACTGCTGTCATTGCTTATGATATCCTGCTTTCCAAGAGCCAGCTTGTCCATCAGCAGACGGTACCTGGCTGAGCCCGATACGCTGTCAAGGCTTCTGAGGCCTGCCAGGATTGCTTCCATTTCCCCCGAGGTAATGAGGGTACGGTCCATACGGTATCCCTCCATGATGGAAATTCCGCCTCCTGGCCCCCGGCTGGTGACAAGGGGGATTCCGGCCTTGCATATATCCTCTATGTCCCGGTTAATGGTCCTGCGGGATACCTCAAACTTTTCCGCGAGATAGGGGGCTGTTACCTTTTCCCGCTGGAGAAGGATGGACAGGATGCCGATGAGACGGTCTATTTTCATGGATGACAAACCTCACTTTCATGGTTTTAAAAACACAGAGGCAGTGTTACCTGCCCCTGTGCTTTTCTTTTTTCTTTTGCTGTTTCAGTTCAAACTGACGCCTGGCTTCTGCTTCCCTTTTCTCCCGGCTTACAACCTTCCTGTCAGTCTTCATCTGCTCCTGCTGCAGTTTCAGGGCCTGCTGGGATTTGGTTCCCATGCCTGAATCCTTAAGCTCCCTTCTGACCCGGCGTTTCATCCGCTTGGGGTTTTCATGGCTCTCCTTTACAGCAGCTGCCACAGCCGGACTAAACCGCAGACCGTAGTATTCTCTTGCAAGGAATTCGTGTACCTCATAATCCTTTGGCTCCGGGCCAAAGGTAATCTTGCACACAGCCATTTTCCCGCTGTCCGCCCGTTCCATCACTCCAATCCAGAATGGGTCCTCAAAAAATACTCTCAGTACTACCGATACTTTGTCCATGACAATTCCTCCTTTGAAATGTGATGAACAAAGAACGGACGACCCAAGGAGGGAGGGTTACTTACATTCTCATGGTCCCTGTTTTTGAAACAGGGATGCGGGAATACGGCCGGACTACCTACCGGCTCTGCACCGGCCTGACGGTGGGTGCGTTGTGTTTTTATCTTTGTTTTTTTATTTTATCATATAATTGCACACTTTTCCAGAATTCTGATTTCTCTCTTACAGGCCATCTTTTGTACGGTTTAGTGACGCATCACTTACACATATTAATAATTTGTTATGATAATCTCCTTACCTACGCGATTCTTTGCATCAGAATTTATCATACGTCTTACATCAACTACTGTTTTATTAAAATCCGCATACAGTTCATTAATAAGCTCTGTATTATGATTTGTAAGCATACAATAACAGCCCCGTTCTGTAAGTTCTCTAAATACTACAGCCACACGTTTGTGACTTTCTATATCAAACCCTTCCTTAGTGTAAGAATCAAAGGACATTGGATTCAAGGGAGCATAAGGGCTGTCAAGAAAAATAAAATCATCCTTTTTTGCCAATTCACAGGCATCCTGGAAATCACCGCGCTTAATACAGACCTTCTGCAGGCTCCTTGATACAGCCAAAATATTTTCTCTGCTGCACGATTCTTTCACACTATTATTATATGGCACGTTAAACAAGCCACTTCCATTCACTCTATAAAGCCCATTAAAACAGTGTTTATTAAGAAATACAAATAAAACAGCCAGCTCCATATCATACTCTGCTCTCATCAATTTATCATTATAGAGCTCTCTGACCTTATAATAATACTCTTTTCCCGCATCTGCTATTTTTCTGTCATGCTCTGAAATAACATTGACAAATTCTTCTGGTGAAATTTGTATTTGGCGGTAAGCGTTAATCAATGACTCATTTATATCATTTATAATGGCTTTTTCCGGCTGCAATCCAAAATATACTGCACCACCACCGACAAATGGTTCCATATAGCCATTAAAATGTTTCGGCAGCCTTGCTTTTATCCGATCAAGTAATTGTCTTTTCCCGCCCGCCCATTTCACAAATGGCTGTGCATTGATTGATGTCATCGTGTTTCCTTTCACCAATAAAATCATTTACGATTCATTATAAGTTAAAGTCAAATAAAACACAACCTGCAACTGCTGACTTTCGGTACTCATTTTTAGAAAGCAAAAATATACGCCTGCGCGGATAGTAAAATATCAAATAATTTATACACTGATTCTTTTGTTAACCTCTATCATTACAACCCCAGAATATTTCCCAGAATTTAGCGGATACTAATCCATGTCAGATTGAACCCACCAGATTGAAGTATAAAAGGAGAACGAGATTATGAACAAAAATATGCGAACCTGGGTCATTGGCATCTGCGTGGCCCTGGTCATCATCGTGGCCGTGGCAGCTGCATTTGCCTCCAACAACCGCAATGGCTCTGATACCGGACAATCCTCTGAGAACCAGACGGAAAGCATTGAAAATTCCGCGTTATCACAATCGGATGCGGGAACCGGCTCCCAGGAACAGACCTCATCCGGCTCCGGCAATGTTTCGGACCACAGCGGACACAACGGACATATGAACCAATCCGGCGATGACCTGAGCCGTTACCTGACCGAACAGGATTCCATCATGATGAATATGATGGAGGATATGGTCATCCGTGAAAAATCAGGAAATGCTTCCCTGAGCTTCCTTCGGGGCATGATTCCCCACCACGAGGCAGCCATTAAAATGTCTGAGAGTTATCTTAGCTATGAGGGAAAAAGTGATGAGCTAAAAACCATTGCCCAGGATATCATAACCGCCCAGAAGGATGAACTCAAGCAGATGAACGAACTGGTTAAATCATATGAAAAAGACGGAAAAAAGGACCAGACAAAGGAGGATGCTTATCTGGAGCAATACAGCAAAATGTTTGCCGATGACTCCATGTCCCACCACATGGACGCCTCCGGCGTGAACAGTCTGGACCAGGCATTTGCAGAGGGCATGATTATGCATCATCAGATGGCTGTGGATATGGCCAGGGATATTTTAGAATATACGGACTACGAAGAGATACGGACCATGGCCCAGAATATCATTGATGTGCAGGAGAAGGAAATTGCACAGATGGAGAAGATTGTGAAAGACCAGCAGGAGTAACATTCTCCAATTGACACCCACCCTCCCCCATGCTATAATCTCCCCATACAAATTCCAACCCATCCGTTATCCGGACACAGGCTGGATTTTTGCCGCCGGGTAAAAATATCAGCGTCAGGCTTTCTATCGTCAGGCCCAGGAGCAATACGAATCAGGAATCAGAACCAGGTTTTAAAACCAGGCAGCCAATTCCGCAATTCGCTCCAGAAGATAGAAAGTACTGGCGCTTTTTATGTTCCGTAAGATTCCGGCAGTCTTTCATGGGAACACCTAAAATCTACAGAAAATTTCAGGAGGTCACAATGCAGGACACATCGTGCTTAAAAGAGTTCACCAAATACACAGCATTAAACGTGCTGGGAATGATAGGCCTTTCCTGCTACATACTGGCAGACACTTTTTTCATAGCCAAGGGACTGGGGACCAGCGGTCTTGCAGCCCTGAACCTGGCCATTCCCATCTACAGCTTCATCCATGGAAGCGGACTCATGTTTGGAATCGGAGGCGCCACCAAATTCTCAATCAGCCGGAAATCCGGACTTTCGGACCAGATTTTTACAAACACCCTGTTCTTTGCGGGGATTCTGGCTGTCCTTTTCTTCCTGGCAGGCCTGTTTCTGTCCACACAGATTACAGTACTCCTGGGTGCGGACGGAGAGGTGGCAGAAATGACTCAGACCTATCTGAAAATGATACTGCTCTTCGCCCCGGCCTTTATGCTGGGTGATATCCTGGTCTGTTTCGTAAGGAATGACGGAAATCCAAAGCTTTCCATGCTTGCCATGCTGGGCGGCAGCATGGCCAACATCCTGTTGGACTATGTCTTTATATTTCCGCTGGGCATGGGCATATTCGGCGCTGTATTGGCCACCGGGCTGGCGCCCCTTATCAGCATTGCCATCATGTCCTGCCACTGGATGAAAAAGAATAAGGGATTCCATCTCGCCAAAACAGCTATCCAGGGCAGGATGGCTCTTCTCATCCTGTCGCTGGGATTCCCCTCCCTCATCACGGAGGTGTCGTCCGGCATTGTCATTATCGCATTCAATATAATCATCCTGGGACTTAAGGGAAATGTGGGTGTGGCTGCTTACGGCGTCATTGCCAATCTGTCTCTTGTGGTCATATCCATTTTCACGGGCATTGCACAGGGAATCCAGCCATTAATCAGCAGTGCTTACGGCTGCGGTGATTCCGCCAGAAGCCGGGTAATGCTGCGGTATGGGCTCACCACGGCTGCTGCCGTCTCCCTGACGCTGTATGCCGTCATCTGTTACGGCGCAGCTCCCATAACAGCTGTATTTAACAGCGAACAAAACCACCAGCTGCAGGTCATAGCTGAGTATGGACTAAGACTGTATTTTACCGGAATACTGGCCGCAGGCGTCAATATCATCCTGTCCATCTTCTTTACTTCCACGGAACAGGCGGTTCCTGCCCATATCATTTCCCTGTTAAGAGGGCTGGTACTCATTATTCCCATGGCATTTGTCCTGTCCAGCCTTTGGGGCATGACCGGTGTCTGGCTGGCTTTTCCTGTAACAGAACTGGTTTCTGCGCTGTTAGGCGTTGGAATCCACAGGCATTCCTGCTCATAAGCGCTCCTTCCCATAACCCCTGCTGCTCATAAAAGTTCCTGCTCCCAATCCATTTCTGCCTCCGGATAACATTAGGGCAGCCTGGGCTCCGACCGTATGCCTGCCATCAGGCCGTCCAAAGAGTACATAAACATTTCAGCTTATATAGAGGATTGGCACATTCCCCAATATCCGCCGGATTTCCGCCCGCAGGTACACTTCGGCCTCTGTTCTGGACTCCGCCCGGTAGCAGTACCTTCCCCTGCCTCTGCCTGTCATCTGCTCCCTGTCATACAGGTCCGGTGCATTGGGAAACGCTTCGCTGTTAATAGCCCGGTGGATATAGGAATAGGTCATTAAAATGACCTCCAGAAACATCCGGCTTTTCATTTTATCTGAAAGACCGTCCCTCAGTTCTTCCAGAAGTCCGGTATACATTTCCCTCCAGCCCTCCATTAATATGACAGGAGCTATCAGAAGTCCGCAGGGATAGCCTGCCTCACACATCCGGTTAACTGCTTCTATCCTCTGTTTTAAACCGGATGTGCCAAGCTCTATTTTACTGATAATGGGCTGGGGGTTGACACTCATGCGGAAAATCACCTTGCCTTGGTGGTCCAGGTCCAACAGAGGCTCCACCATATGGAACTTAGTTGGAAATGTAAGTTTTCCCATGCCTTCCTCTGCAAAACGCGCAATTGTATACAGTAGGTTTCCCGTTATGGTATTTTCCAGCACCAGGTCACTGTTGCTTCCAATCTCAAAGGTAAGGGGTTTATCACTGTTTTTCCCTTTCCTGATTATTCGGTCCAGCATCTGTTCCCTGTTTACAAACAGCCTGAGATAGGCGCATTTATTATAATTGCACACCAGATAGCAGTACAGGCACATGGCCGTACAGCCGGATGAGGTGTATGGGACCAGGTAGTCGGAAACCTTATGGTTTTCCACGTATTTGTGAGTCTTGCGTATGCCTGCAATGAGGTTGCGTTTCATGTGTCCGAACTGGTCATTGGGCTTTTCCTGCATTTCCCGGATGGAATTATGGCTCTCAATGGGAATCCAGGGAAGGTCCCCGTAGTCCTCCCTGAGCTGCCGGCCCAGAGGGTAGTCTAAGATAGCCGGCTCATAATAAACTGCGTCGAATTTCATGGCTGCGCCTTCCTTCTGATAAAATCATGAATAATATAATAATGGGTTTCAATGTCTTATTTTTACTATTTAACATTCCCCAAATCCATGAAGTTATCAATGGCAACGTTTTATGACTTGTTTGAAGCAGGCGTAGCAAAATCAAGTTGATTGTATGCCTCGTCCGTCACCGGTCCGCACCATTCATTTTCCGTATCCTCTCCCGGGACCTCCACTGCAATATGGCTGAACCAGCTGTCGGATTTGGCTCCGTGCCAATGCTTTACCTCCGGTGGAATCGTAATTACCATCCCTGGTTCCAGGCTGACTGCGTCCTTTCCCTCCTCCTGGTACCATCCGCTTCCCGCTGTGCAGATTAACAGCTGGCCACCGCCTTTGGAAGCATGGTGGATATGCCAGTTATTCCGGCATCCAGGTTCAAAGGTAACATTTGCCAGGAACACAGCGCTCTCCCCCGGAACTGTCAGGGGATTCAGATAGGATTTTCCTATGAAATATTGGGCAAATCCAGTGTTTTCCTCCCCCTTTCCAAAGATATTCTCTTTGCTGAACGCAGCTTCATCGGAACGTTTCAATGTATGCTTCTCCTTTTCATTGTCTGCTTCTGCGGCCTTATTGATACATGCAATTGCGTTCAAACTGCGCGGATATCCTATATAGGGCAGACACTGGGATACCACCCTGATTAAAAAGTCCCTGTCATTTCCCAGGCCCATGTTTCCCGCGGCATGGCTGGTCAGCTGGGGTTCACATCCGCCCTGGGCTGCCAGAAAGCAGAAGGTAATCATTTCCCGCTCCCCAAGGTCCAGCCCCTTTCTGGTGTAATAGTCCCCGAAACAGTTGGCAGCCAGCCACCGGTTGATATGGCCCTTTTTCCAGAAATCCGCCATTCCTCCGCCGAATATATCCACCTGGACCAGGGACCCCTTTTCCAGACGGTCCTCCAGGGTCGTGGTGGCCTGGCCGGGAAGGGGAAGCGTTACTCCCCTGCCTTCCAGCACCTCATTCACAGCGGTCAGAAAGGGACGCATCCTTCCGATTCCCACATAATCCGCGGACTGGTATATAATTTCCTTTATCTTCACCGGTGTCAGTCCGTTATCCAGAGCCTCTGGCAGGATTTCACGAAACAGTTCCGCGGCCTGGCACCCGATTAAGGCAGCCAGGATTGCCATATACCGCACCGGCTCATCCAGATGCTGTCCGGGTTCCCTTGCAACTTCTTCTGCCATAAAATATTCCAGGCGTTCCATGAATTCCGGGTCTGTTTTATGTAAACTGTTCATATTATCTATCTCCTCCTTCTATTGTTTAATCGTGTCTGTTTTTATCAGACCGGGGCAAACCTTATGCCTTTGATACATTGATTGTAAAACAAAAATCCATGTGCATCCAATACTTATATTGCATTTTGCCTCATGCTTTTAAGGCATTTTCCTTTCCGGTTTTCCGGCTTTTCCCGGCTTTCCCTGCCATTTTCCCTTGTTTCAACCAAAGTACTTCCAACAAAAAAGGAAACAGAACAGCTTAACAGCCGGCTCTGTTTCCTCCAATTTTATCCGTTACAGTAACAATCATTTTTTTCCCGATAACCATTCTACAATTTTACGCTGTGCATTCTCTCTATAAAAAAACACCTCGTATTCATTTCCTTTCTCGCTCAGCCGTTTCTCTGCCTCGATTCCGAATTCCCAGCCCCTGTCCGTCAGTCTTTTGCGGGGTATTCCGTTCACATAATATTCCTCAAAGTCCCCGTCTTCCATTAATTTCTGTTCAACCGACTTTATGGTCAGGCGTTTCATTGAGTCACCATCCCTCAGACTGTTAATCTGAGAAATAAAATCACTTAAGGATATCCGTTCTGAGTACGGGACCCGGGCTGCCAGTTCCCCGGTCATGGTAAAATCCGCCTTGCTTTTACCGGTCCTTTTCTTCTTGACCGTATTTATCTCTGCCGGCGTTTCCCTGGTCCGTTCATGTTCCTGGCCCCCATTTTCCCAGGCGGTCAGTGCTGTTTCCAATGACCAGTCATCAAATTCATCATCATCGCTGGTAAAATACAAATCATCGCCTTCAAAAAACATCTCATCTTCTATATGGTTGTTTTCCATATGATTTGCACGATTGCTCTTTTCGGCATGCTTCTTATCTTTATGACTGTTTCCAGCCCCTATTTTATCCATCTCCGCCTGCACGCAGGCCAAAAAACGCTCCCCATACTTTTCATACTTAAATTCTCCCACGCCTGAAACATCCAGCATTTCCGCTTTCGTAGCCGGCTTCACAATGCACATATGCGTCAATGTCTTATCTGAGAATACGATGTATGGCGGTACCTTTTCTTCCTTTGCAATCTCTGTACGGACAGCGCGCAGCTTTTCAAACAGCGTCTCGTCTGCTTCCGTAAACTCTGTTCCACCCAGTCCGGACAGACCCGCTGCTCCGGCAGAAAGCCCCTTCCTGCCCTTTCTTCCTTTTCCTGCACTTCCATCAGCCACTTTGGCAGGATGCTCTGCCTCCCTGGCCATCTTCATGGCAACCGGCTCGCCGTCTTCCAGAACACCCTTTGACCTTCCGGTCAATCTCACAATCGCATACTCATCGTTTGTCACTGCCAGATATCCGCTCAGCATCAGATGGTTCATGACCTGGCGCAGCTTATAGGCGGGTACCTTTGACAGTTCTCCATAATGAGGGTTCTCATCCATCCTGTAATTGCGTATCTTGACTGTATTGGCGCCGTGGACCGTATCAATAATCACATTAATACCATATCTCTGCCTGCAGCTCTCCACACATCCCATCAGTATCCGCGAGATATCCGTCACATCCACTGTCTCAAACTGACTCAGGCAGTTGGAGCAGTTCCCGCAGTAATTGCTTCCATATTCCCCAAAATATCTCAGTATGTAATCCCGCAGGCATTCATTTGTAAAACAGTAAAATGTCATTTTCCGCAGGCGTTCCCGGTCCCGCTCCATAACAATTTCCCGGGTTATGGGGTCTAGTGCCTCGTTGTCCTGGTTATGGTCGATAAAGAACTGATTGGTCACAACATCCTGGCCGCCATACAAAAGGATGCACTCCGACGGCTCGCCATCCCTTCCTGCCCTGCCTGCTTCCTGGTAATATGATTCCATATTCTTCGGCATATTATAATGCACCACAAATCTGACATTGGACTTGTCTATTCCCATGCCAAAGGCATTGGTGGCAACCATGATTTGGGCACGGTCATAGATAAAATCCTCCTGGTTATGCCTGCGCTCACTGTCGCTTAAGCCCGCGTGATACCGTGTAACGGAAAATCCCTCCCTTATCAGCTGTCCGCAGATTTCCTCCACCACTTTTCTGGTCAGGCAGTATATGATGCCGCTTTCTCCCTTATGGCGTTCCAGGTAATTTACCATGGTTGCATATTTATCCTTAGGGGACTGTACGCCAAAGTAGAGATTGGGGCGGTTAAAGCCAGTGGTCATAACCTGTGGATTCCTGAGCATGAGGATATCAATGATGTCATCCCGCACTTCCGCTGTGGCGGTGGCTGTAAATGCGCTTACAACAGGCCTGACCGGAAGCTGGTTGATGAAATCCACTATTTTCAGATAACTGGGCCTGAAATCCTGGCCCCACTGGGATACACAATGGGCCTCGTCCACAGCTACCATGGATATCTTCACCTGGCTGCTCAGGGCAAACCGGAGGAAATCCTCAGACATCAGACGCTCAGGCGCAACGTAGATAATCGGATATCTGCCTGCCCTGGCCAGGTCCAATACCTTATAATACTGCGCCGCGGTCAGTGAACTGTTAATATAGGCAGCCAGGATTCCCACCTGGTTTAAATTGCTTACCTGGTCCTTCATCAGGGAAATAAGCGGTGAAATAACCAGGGTGATTCCCTCCATCATAAGGGCCGGGATTTGATAACACAGGGATTTTCCTGCCCCTGTGGGCATAACCCCCAATACGTCCCTTCCCTCCAGAATGCTTTGAATCAGCACATCCTGCCCGTCCCTGAACGTGTCATAGCCAAAATACTGTTTTAATATCTCATACTGCGTCATAATCAAACTCCTCTTTGCTGCTCCGGTATAAAAGGCCGCATCCGTCCCTGTTCCCGGCGTTTAGCGCCAGTCTTATCTTCAGCTGTGCTTTAAAACCATGGAAAAATGGCGAATACGCCCAGCAGCGGACCTGCTGCCTAAAGCAGATTAAACCGATAAAACATTCAGATGTAGTTTATTATAACAAATCCATTCTGATAAAACAATGGTGAATTATATACTGGTTGGTCAAAGGAATAATGATATATAGCTTATCTCGGTATTTCTTACAACAATCCCCCTGTATTTACTTTAAGCTCACCTCCCGGTCCCCCGGTACACCAAATCAACCGCCATACCAAAACCAGCTGATGCCAAAATTGAGAAAATAATAAAAACACAAATTTCTTCACCAGTCTTCCCGCATCATCCTTTTAGAAAATGACGCGGCAATGGGAATGGTTCCGTACATGTAAAGAGGGTTGGTCTTACCGATTAACCTTATCAATCAGCCACCCATCATCCCGAATCATCTTTTACTGCTCCGGGCCGTTCAGCACCTCCGGGCCATATACTGCCTGTATGCCTCCATACCCTTTTTCAGCCGTTCCATTCCATCCTTCGCCCTAGCCCTGGGACAGGCAATATTCATGCGGAGGAATTGGCTTCCAGGGCCTCCGTACGCAGCCCCTGCCGACAGATAGAGTCCTGCCTCTCTGCGCAGAAAATAACATAATTCCGTGGTATCCCCCGTGATTTTACTGCAGTCCAGCCAAAGAAGATAGGTTGCCCGGGCCCGGACCAGCCTTATATCGGTCAACTCCTGTTCCAGAAATCCAAGGACCATTTTCCGGTTCTCTGCCAGATAGCATCTGAGCGCGTCCAGCCATGCCTCTCCCCGGGTAAAGGCAGCAATAGCGGCATCCACGGCAAAGGCATTGGGCTCCGCCACCTCATCTGTATTCAGCGCCCTGTCCATCTTATGCCTTAGGGTTTCATCGGGCACAACCACTGCCGCTGTCTGCAATCCGGCCAGATTAAATGCCTTTGTGGGGGCGATGCATGTAACACTGTTTCCGGCACATTCCTCTGATACTGAGGCAAAGGGTATGTACTGGTATCCCGGCTCTGTCAAATCACAGTGGATTTCATCTGAAATCACCGTGACATGGTTTGCTGCGCATAGTTCTCCGATACGGCCCAGTTCCTCCCTGGTCCATATGGTTCCCGTGGGATTGTGTGGATTGCAGAGAATCATCATGGTTGTCTGAGGGTCCTTAAGCTTTGTTTCCAGGTCCCCCCAGTCTATCCTGTAGCTCTCATTTTCATACAGGAGCCGGTTTTCCACCAGCCGGTTATGGCTGTCCTCCATTCATCCGGCACTATGGTATATCCAAAAATTCCATGCTCTGCCCGCCGCTTAAGAGCCTCTGTTATTTCCGGCGCTGTCTCAAAATCCATATCAGCCACCCACATGGGCAGCTCATGCACGGCAGCATCCCATTTCAGGGAATAGCTGCCGCGGCGGTCTGTCATTCTGTCAAAATCATAGTTCATCCTACACTGCCTCCTTAAGCGTCTGAGTCTGAATGACGGTTTTCGTCACATCCACCTTATCAGCCTCCATTATCAGCTCCTTAATATTACCGGCCTGTATTTTTCCTCCCATGGGGTTTAATACACTGTCAATGGTATTGCTCACCTGGACATCCACAGTGGAGTATTCAAAGGCCAGCGTGGTATTCAGCAGACGGCAGTTCTTCATCACCAGGTTATCAATGTAGCACATGCCCTGATTGCTCTCAATGGTGCAGTTGATAAGGGTGAGGTTTTTTGCATTCCAGCCTAAATATTCACCGGATATAAAGGAGTCATAGACCGTTACATTCTCGCTGTTCCAGAATGCATCCTTGGACAGCATTCTGGCATTGTGGATTTCCACATTTTTCACCCCGTCAAAGGAATAATTTCCTGTCAGCCGGAACCCGTCAATCACCATGTTGCTGCTGTTCATGGCATAATAATCACCTTTCGCAATGACATGGTTCATTTCAACCCGGTCGCAGTTCCACAGGGTCTCGCCTGCGTTCGGCATGGTTACCCCGGAAAGCTTGATGCCGTTAGTCCTTCGGAATGTTTTAGGAGCATCAATGGTACAATTTTTCATGGAAATATTTTCAGTGTACCAGATTCCGGCGCGTCCCATCTCAAACAGCACGCAGTCCTCCATCTGAATGTCACGGCTGTACCACAGCGGATACTTCCATTTGAACATGCTGCCGTACAATTCAATATTGCGGCTCTCTTTTAATGGGGATTCCCCATCTGCAAAGGTTGTATCGTAAATTTTCAAATCGCTCCCCTGGAATAATGCTCTCTCCCCTGTTAAAAATTTCTGTGTAATTACCCTCATTTTACCGTTCCTTTCTTTCAATACCATTCTGAACCGGCTGACATTCCAGACAGCCGGTTCCTGTCCTTGTTGCTCTGTCTTTTTCCTTGTTACTCTGTCTTTTCATGTGGTAAACCAGATAGTCCAGACAGTCGATTTTCTTCTCATTTTCATGAACCTCATTCAGCAGGGACTTTCTGTGTGTTTCCAGCAGTTTAAACTGTTTTTGCTTTTCTCCTGCCGCTTCCAGCTCCATGAACTGTTCCACGGTCGTTCCATCACATCCTGCATCCTTCAGATTCCGGACCAGGGTATTGATTTTGCCTTTGTCATCTGCCATAACCTCACCTCTCTTACATTCATTATAGGTTACAGCATATGGAATATCAAATGCCTATATTAAATATTATTTTATGCTTATAAGGCATGGATAACCAAGCATTTTAACCCTTTTAATCCGCTTGGATAATCCGCTTTATTATCATTCTTTTTAGTTATGTCTGCATATTCAAAATAACTATTTGCTATTTTACTTCAAATCCGATAGGATACATTTGAAACGGTCATGACCTTCCTATCAACCAAACCATATGAGGAGGAATACACAAATGGATGCAGTGAAAAAATCCGTTACTGTTTTATTGACTTTTACAATGGCTGCCTTCTGTACAGCCTGCACTTCAAAAACAAATCCCCCAGCCTCCGGCACAGCCGCGCAGAATGAACGTGAAGATTACTATATTTTTGACTTAAATGAAGGAATTACAAGAACCGCTGTCGCATATACCAACCGTTACGGTATAACACTGTCCGGTGATTTGTACACTGCCAGGGATTTAGATACATCCCAATCCTACCCGGCCCTTGTAATCGGACCGCCCTATGGCGGCGTGAAAGAACAAGCCCCCGGTGTATATGCAAATGAACTTGCCGGACGCGGATTTGTTGTGTTGGCCTTTGACCCCTCTTTCAACGGCGAGAGCGGCGGTGAACCCAGGCATGTATCCTCTCCCGATATCTTTACGGAGGATTTCAGCGCCGGGGTGGACTTTCTGGGTACCCTTCCCTATGTGAACCGTGAAAAAATCGGTGCTGTCGGCATCTGCGGCAGCGGCGGCTTTGCCCTGAGTGCGGCCCAGACCGACACCCGCATCAAAGCAGTTGCCACTGCCAGCCTGGTAGACATCAGCAGTGCCGGCGCCGGACTTGATACAGCCTCCTGGAGCGCCATGGCAGACTCCTATTCACAGCAGCGGTGGGCGGATGTTGACAGCGGTGTTCCCCAATATATTCCTACTTTTCCGGAGGAAACAGCTGATTCCATCCCCGTGGGCATGGAGGGAATGGATGCAGAGTTCTACAGTTTCTATGGATTGAAACGGGGACATCATCCGCGCGCAAGAGCTAATTTCACCACTACCAGTTCCGGTGCTTTTATGAATTATCAGCTGCTAAATCATGTTGATATGATTTCCCCGCGTCCTGTTTTGCTGATTGCGGGTGAGAAAGCAATGACGCGCCCTTTAAGTGAAGCAGTCTTTGAGGCAGCCGGAAACGCAAAGGAATTTTATGTGGTTCCTGACGCCAACCATGTAGACCTCTACGATGATACCTCCAAAATCCCCTTTGACAAGCTGGAGGAATTTTTTAAAGAAAACATCTGACGGGAAGCAATCTTCAAACACACGCCAATACTTCAACCAGCCGGAAACCATAGTAGCAGTATCCGTAATTTCAGTATTACTCATATCAGATGCTTATATAGTGCAATCTTCCATACTTGACAGGCATATGAAAACAAACCTATAATAAAGGGGATAACATGTACCGCACATAAGAGACCGGAATACGGTCTCTATGTGCCCATAGCAAGGAGGTCCCACCTTGGACATTCGGGTCTTACGTTACTTTCTGGCTGTTACCAGAGAGGAAAGCATATCAGGAGCAGCGGAAGCTCTCCATATGACACAGCCCACGCTTTCCCGGCAGCTGATGGATTTGGAGGAGGAAATAGGCAAAAAACTGTTAATACGCGGAAACCGCAGAATTTCCCTCACCGAGGAGGGAATGCTCCTGCGCAAGCGGGCAACGGAGATTGTGGATTTGGTAGATAAGACGGAGGCGGAGCTTACAGCGCCGGATGAAGTCATCAGCGGTGATATTTACATTGGAGGCGGTGAAACCGACGCCATGCGTCTCATTGCCAGAATCGCCACGGATTTACAGAAGTCCTTCCCCCATATCCGCTATCACCTGTACAGCGGAAATGCAGACGATGTAACAGAACGGCTGGATAAGGGGCTTCTGGACTTCGGTATCCTCATTGAACCGGCTGACATGAAAAAATATGATTATATTCGCCTGCCCGCCACCGATATCTGGGGGCTTCTGATGCCAAAGGACTGCCCTCTGGCATCCCGCACCGTCATCCGGCCATCGGATGTTTTGGACCTTCCCATCATCACCTCCAATCAGACCATGGTGAGCAATGAGTTCTCCGGCTGGCTGGGTAAGGACTTTGAAAAGCTGAACATCGTTGCCAGCTACAATCTGGTATTTAATGCAGCCCTTATGGCAGAGGAAGGGCTGGGCTATGTCCTGACGCTTGACAGACTGGTGAATACCTCTGAAAACAGCCGTCTGTGCTTTCGTCCGTTATCCCCCAAAATGGAGGTCCACCTGGATATGGTGTGGAAAAAGTATCAGCTATTTTCCAGGGCTGCAGATTGTTTTCTGAGCAAGGCCCAGGAAATCTTTTATGGCAGCCTGTAGCATATTGTTTTTACTGCCTGCGTCAATCCACGGATACCAGTTCATATTTTCTGCTTCCCACGCCCATACTCTCCGCATGTTCCAGGGTATGGATTCCAGAAATTCATCCTGAGGCCGTTCCCCCAGGAAGTCAGCCATCTTTCCAGTCAGGTTACGCCCCAGAGCCTCATATACCTTTCTCATGCCCTCCGGGCTGATATCCAACGTGATATAAACTTTTGGTTTAGGCCAGCACGCTTCCACACCCAACGCCGAAAAGACAGGCCTTCACGGCCTGTCTTTCCTGCATAAGGCTGGGTTTACTGTTCAAACCGGATACCGTGGAGCCGGTAAACCTCGTCCAGACTCCGTATCTTGAGAATCAGGCTCTCACCTGTATCCAGATTCCTGATTTTCTCCATATCTTTTTCCGACAGCCTGAAATCATTTATCCTGTAATTCTGTTCAATGCGTTCCCTGTGGACAGACTTTGGTATTGCGATAACTTCTTCCTGCATAAGCCAGCACAGTACTACCTGAGCCGGTGTCTTTCCATAGGCTGTACCGATATCAGACAGAACCTCATGCCTGAATATATTATGATTGCCCTCTGCAAAAGGAGCCCAGGCCATAGTCCTTATACCATATCTCTCCATCATCTTCCGGAGTCCCTTTTGCTGACAGAACGGATGCATTTCCATCTGATTCACAGCCGGTACCATGTCATGGCTCAAAATCAGGTCTGCCAGACGGTCCTCCTGGAAATTGCAGACCCCGATTGCCTTAACCCGTCCCGCACGGTAAAGTTCCTCCATTGCCCGCCAGCTTCCATGGTAATCCCCGTAAGGCATATGGATGAGATATAAATCCAGATAATCCGTTTGCAGATTCTCCAATGTTTTCTCAAAGGATGCCATGGTTCTGTCATAGCCGGCATCCTGAATCCATACCTTTGAGACAAGAAACACTTCATTCCTGGCAATGCCGCTGTCCGCCACCGCCTGTCCCACTGCCCTCTCATTTCCATAACAGGCAGCCGTATCAATCATACGGTATCCTGTCTCCAGCGCACTCAGCACACTTTCCCTGCACTGCTCCTGGCTGGTAATCTGAAACACGCCGAATCCCAGCCGGGGCATCTCCGCCCCATGATTCAAATGTATTCTTTCCATCTTCGCACCTCGCCTGTTATTGCTAAATCCGTTACTCTCCATGGTCATTCCGGTTACTCCTATTCCAATACAGCGAATCCAATCTCGGCTAATCCAATCACAGCTATTCCAATTATAGCGGTCCCAGTCACAACGGTCCCAATCACAGCGGTTCCGCGGCAATCTCAATGGTTCCGCTTAAACTTTCAATTAAATCCTCTCCTGAAACCGCCTCTCCCAGTTCATACAGACTGCTGCCCCTGCCAAAATAGTCATAGAACATGACAACATCTCCCCAAGGTTCATAGTAGGCCAGTGTTCCCTTTTCAGCATCCGCCAGCGGTGTGTTCGCCGTATGAAGCTTTTGGGGAGGATAAAATACCTTCTCATTGGTGCTGAAATTTTCCACTTCCAGTGTCAGAGGAAGCTGCGCATATAAATCCTTTGCTGCCTGGCTGTCGTTCAGCCGGTAGACAATTGTATCCCCATCAGCAGATATGTAAATCATCATTTCCATTTCACCTTTCGTTTCAGTCTCTTCCCGATATTCGTCCGCCGTACCGGCTGTCTCACCTGGTCCATGCGCCTTCACACCCGGATTAACCGGCGCATCTGTCCCCGGCTGAACAGTTTCCCTCACGGCTGTTTCCCCCATGTCTGACAAACCATCGGCAGCCTCAGCCCGGCTTCCGCAGCCCCATGTGGATAAAACCAGCACAAGGGTGCATAAAAATGGTGCTGTTTTTCTCATTTTACTTCACCTGCCTTTTTCTTAAGCAATTCCCTCTGTTCCAATTTCCGGATAATATAGTCAATGCAGTCCACCCTTTTCTGGGTTTCATGTAAATCATTCATCAGGGACTGGCGCTGCCTGCTTAGAAGCCTTATCTGGTCCCTGGTACGGCTCTCCTGTCCATAAGCCAGAAACAGTTCTGTCATCCTGTCATCACACCCGCAGTCCTTAAGACATTGTACTGTCTCTTCTGCACAAACCTGGTATCCAATCATTTTTTTCACCCCTTTTCTGCTTCCTGCTTATATACTATAGCAGCTATTTTAAAATAGCAAATAGTTATATAGAATGAAATATCATAGTTTAAACGCATACTTTATCTGTACGGCATTGACCGCAATGCCTCTTTCCTGTTATGATGGAAGGAATGAAACGTCAACTCCCCAAAAGAGGTAATCCAATGATTGAAACACGACTGCTTTACTACTTTCTGGCCATAGCAAGGGAACAGAGTATCACAAAAGCGGCTGAAACCCTGCATATCACCCAGCCAACCCTATCCAAACAAATGATGGAATTAGAAGCTCAGCTTGGCAGGCAGCTTATAATACGCGGAAAGAAAAAAGTCACCCTGACGGAAGACGGAGCCTACCTAAGGGGCCAGGCCCAGGAAATGATGAACCTGATGGAAAAAACAGAATCCGCTTTTCACGGAGAGGAAGAATTGGTTACCGGCGACATCTATATGGGATGCGGTGAAACCCCTGCCATGGAATTCATTACACAAATCTTCCGTAAAATCCAGACCGACTATCCGCACATACATTTTCACATCCACAGCGGTGATGCCGACGCAGTGATGGAACGGTTAGACAAGGGACTGCTGGATATAGGGCTGCTGTTAGGGCCCATGCAGCATGAGAAATATGACTATATGAGCTTGGGTAAACGTGATATCTTCGGCCTGCTGATACCGCGGGACTGCCCGCTTGCAGAAAAACCGGCAGTCTCATTGGATGATTTGCAGGACATCCCCCTTATCTTTCCGGAACAGACCTACAGCGGCCACCAGCGGCTTGAATGGTTTGGAGCTGACTATGATTCCCTGAATATTGCGGCAACCTACAATCTGATTTACAATGCAACCTTCATGGTAGAGCAGGGAATCGGGTATGCGTTCTGTTTGGGAAATCTGGTAAATACAGAAGGAAACCGCAACCTGACCTTCCGCCCCTTTTCACCGCCCCTGACCGTGGACCTGTTCATTGTAACGAAAAAATACCAGACCTTTTCCCCTGCTGCGAAGGTGTTTTTGAACCGGCTGAGGGAAGAGCTGGGTAAATAAGGATGCCAATGCGTCTGCACTTCTTTTTTTACAACAAAAAACGGGCTGGACAAAACAGCTGATGAATCAGCCGTTCTGCAGCACAGCCCCTTTATCTGTGTATCACTCATGCTTCTGAAGCCTGCATCAAAGCCATCTTTGCATGAAGTCTTGTCTGGAACTGGTCAATGATAACTGCAAGTATGATAATCACACCCTTAATGACCTTCTGCCAGAATTCTGATACACCAATCATAATCATTCCGTCATTGATGACACCTATGACGAATGCTCCTATGATGGTTCCTCCTATGGTCCCGATTCCTCCTGACATGGAGGTCCCTCCCAGAACCACTGCTGATATGGCATTCATCTCCCATCCGTCTCCTGAGGAAGGATTGGCTGCGGTCAGTTGGGCAGTCGTTATAAGACCTACCACCGCTGCACATATGCCGGAAAACATGTACACCATGGTCATTACCCGGTTTACCTTGATTCCCGAGAGTTCTGAAGCTCTGCGGTTACCTCCTACGGAAAATATATGCCAGCCCAGGGGGGTGAACTTCAGAATGAGCATGGCAACAGCAGCTATGGCAAAAAACAGGAACACCACAACAGGAATTCCACCTGCTGAACTTCCAAGACGATTGAAACCTGTATTCCCCAGCACCTGTTCGCCCGCTATATTGGAATAAGTGGCGCCGTTGGTTCGCAGCATTGCCAGTCCTCGGGCAATGTTCATCATTCCAAGAGTAGCAATAAATGGGGCCACATTAAATTTTGTTATGATAGTTCCGTTTATCCACCCTAAAAATCCCCCCAACAGCATTGTAATAAAGATAATGGCCGGCACATCAAAGTACAGAGTCACCCCCAGCGCTTTTACAGGAAGTCCGTCAACGATAAGGCCGCCTGCAATCATACCAACCAACCCCACAATGGCACCCACAGACAGGTCAATACCGCCTGTAATAATAACATAGGTCATCCCCACCCCTATGATGCCGTATAATGCCACATGTTTTACAATTGTGATGATGCTTGAGACGCTCAGAAATGCCGGTGATTTAAAGCCAAAAAATAATATCAGCAAAATAAGCACAAAGAAGGTCCGGCCCCTCAGCAGGTTCATCACCAGTTTATTCTTATTCATCCTATTCATAACATTCACCGTACCTTTCAACCAGAATAATGATGTCCTCTATAAGAAGCCAGGACCAGATTGTCATTTGTGATTTCATCGCCTGTAAATTCTCCCGTCAAAGTTCCGTTGGAAATAACGATTATCCGGTCGGCAATCGCAATTATTTCATTCAGTTCAGAGGATATTACGATAGTGGACAGACCATTTTCAGCCATTCTCTGGACAATTTCAAACACCTCTGTCTTGGCGCCTATATCAATCCCTCTGCTGGGCTCATCTAAAAGGAATATTTTGGGTTCTGTCAGGAGTCCCTTTCCTATCACTACCTTTTGCTGATTGCCTCCTGAAAGAGAGAGAATAGGCAAATTTCTGTCTGAAACCTTAATCCGGATATCCTGAATCTGCCGGTGTACAGCCTCCTGTTCTTTTTTCAAATCTATAAAACCATATTTCCTCAGCCTCTTTACAACTGACAGGGATATATTCCGTCCAATGTCCAATGTCTGCACAAGCCCTTCCCTCTGCCGGTCCTCCGGCACAAGCGCAAAACCATTGTTTATCTGGGAGGAAATATCTTTTATATTAAGTATGTTTCCCTCAACTTTTATGGTTCCTGTATGTTCAGGCCGGAGTCCCATAAGACACTCAAAAATCTCAGTCCTTCCAGACCCTAAAAGGCCATATATACCTAAAACTTCTCCTTTTTTCAGTTTGAAAGTAATATCCTTTAGCAGATAACCTCCTCCCTGCTTTGGCAGGGTAAGCCCTTCCACCTCCAATATGTCCTGCGCATTGTCATAGTCCATCCGCCCCGTCTTTCGCTGGTAGCCTTTTTCCTTTCCCGTCATATACCTTATGATTTGTGGTATATCTATTTCATTTAAATCCTTGTGAGCCACCAGTCTGCCATTTCTGAAAATAGTCACATTATCACCAATGCGCATAATTTCTTCCAGACGGTGAGAAATATACACAATCGCAATGCCCGCTTTTAGCAAATCCCTCATAATGTCAAACAGAGCTTCCACCTCCTGGGCACTAAGAGAGGATGTAGGTTCATCCATAATGAGAATCCTCAGATTCTCCTGTGCCAGGTTCCTTGCTATTTCAATCATCTGCTGCTGACCCACGCGCAAATCCCGGACCAGCGTATCTGACTTAATAGGATATTTTAACTGCTCCAGAATCTTCTGCGCCTCGTCCATGTGCTTTCTGTTGTCCAATACCACTCTGGCTCTCGTATGTTCATTATTCATAAAAATGTTTTGATAAACGTTCAGATTCGGAAACAGGCTGAGTTCCTGATGGATGATGGCAATGCCATGGCTTCTGGCATCCGTGGTATCCTTAAACCTCACTTCTTTTCCATCCAATATGATTGAGCCGGCTGTAGGTGTTTCTATACCTGCTATGATTTTCATCAGGGTTGACTTACCAGCGCCATTTTCACCAATCAGTACATTCACTTTTCCTTTTTCTATGTCAAAAGAAACATTGTCCAGTGCCCTGGTACCCGGATATTCTTTTGTTATATTTTTTGCGCTTAAGATTGTGTCCCCCACGCCCACCGCCTCCTCTGTCATTCTTCCTCCAATAAAACAGGTGTTATCAGCAGCGTATCATCCTTTTCGTAAGTAAAACATCCGTAAAACCCGATTTTCTTTCCCCTAAGATGTTCTATATCAACCGGCTGAACCACGTGCTCCAGGATATATCTGTTAATTTCTTTTGACACCCGGGCAAACTCAATCTGGTCAGCATAATGATTGACATCCAGAAAGCTCAGGTAATCCCGGACGGTTGTCTTTTTAAATACCGGCCCAATCTGGATACATATACGTTCCTGACCATCATATCCGTCCAGCTTTACCTCCAGGTATCCGGCTTTCACCTCATCATGGACCTCCTCAACCGTTCCTGTCCCATAAACTGCATAATTCAATTCCCCGCTGTCTCCCATAGTAAAGCGGCCATATTCTCCTGCCAGCTTTTTTAAGTCCCCTTCTGAACGTTTCAGGAAATCCGCCAGTGCAACTGCCTGTTCCTTAACTTCCGGTACTGCCTGCGTATCCCAGAATCCCGGGACATCCAGAGATTCTTCAAACGCTACCTTTCCTGTAAGAGCGTCCTCCTCCCCCATTTTAACTACCTTGACGCATCCGGTAGCTGCCACCATGAAAGAACATAGTATGAAGTAAATATACAGACGTCTCATATCAATCTCCATTCCGCCGCCGATATCCGCGGCACCTGCCTCCTCTATTTCAGGACAGAGGCGCAATTATACGCCTCTGCCATTCTTCCTGTTCTCTTTTACTCCTCTGAATAAACAAACTGCTTTAAGTATTTTGCATTATCAGCTGTTATAGCCCGGCAGTCAATCAATTGTTTTTCCGAATCCAGCCCTGTGCTCCCTGTCTTCAGATAATCGTCCAAAATACCGACTGCCTGTTCTGCCATAAGCGCAGCCTGCTGAAGAGCGGTGGCAGTCATATCCCCGGCCATAATGGCGTCCCTGGCCTCATCAGAACCATCTACTGAAATAATAACCGCATCTGTTTTTCCGGCTGCTTTGCAGGCCGCTGCCGCCCCCAATGCCATAGGGTCATTTCCGCATATCACCCCTGAGATATCCGGATGCGCCTGAAGCATGGTTTCCATCTTTTCATAAGCAGTTGTCTGTTCCCAGTTTGCAGTCTCCTGAGCAACCATTTCAAGCCCATCATACTGGTCTATTACATCATGGAATCCCTGGGAACGAACGATACATGCTGTCTCTGTTTCCTTGCCCAGAAGTTCAGCGTACTTCCCTTCTTCTCCCATAGCCTCCACAAATACCTCTGCAACAGCCTGGGCCCCCTGGTAGTTATTAGATACAAGCTGGGCAATAGCCACTCCATCTGCCGCCAGCTCCCTGTCAATGATTACGGTGGGCACACCGGCCTCTCCGGCTTTTTTCACAGCTTCCACAGAACCTTCCGCGCCGGCATTATCCAGAATAATACCGGCCGCTTTATCAGCGATGGCTGTTTCTATAATCTCAGACTGTACTGTCAGGTCGTCATCATGGGAGACACATTTTACCTGGTATCCAAGTTTTTCAGCCGTTTCCTGAGCTACTCTGGCTTCGGTCTCAAACATGGGAGTGGCATAAGAGGCAGTTATTACATAAATCAAGTTAGAGCCGCTTCCCTTGGCCTGTCCCGTCTCCGATACATTCTCTGTTGTCTCATCTTCCTTTGAATCTCCCTCTGTGACTGCAGGAGCTGCTGACTCTTTCGATGCCCCGGTTGTTTCCTGTACCTGCTTTGCCGCACATCCGGATAAAACAGATGCAAATATAGCCATACTCAATATTACAGATATATGTTTCTTCATATTCTTCTCCTCCTCATTCAGAAGCCGGATTCCTTTGAATCATCCATTTTTCACCAATTACTTTATAACCCCAATGCCACAATGAAAACCACCTTTACCATATCCCCGGTGTAATTAATGCATTTATACCGTGTTTTTTCCGGCAGAAAAACATACTCTTTCTCATGTACTTCATATACGTCATGAACGTCCGGAAGCAGGAAAGTGACACATCCCTTCTCCACATAAAACACCGCATCACCTTCATGACTGTCATATTCCGTCTGCCGTGGCCCGACACCGCCGGCGGGAATCTGTAATACTCCCATATGCACACAATCGCTGCTGGCCCGGAAACTTAACAGAACAGGGGTCTTATCTCCGCTTACCACTTTCAATGAACTGTCGTCCGTAACCTTTGTAAATTCCCCGGTCCGCCTTGCTTCTTCCCAATCCACGGGAAAAGCGCCTAATTCATGGATTGTCATAGTCTACCTCCCAGCTCTTTCCTTATATTTATACCGCTTCATTTCCTTATCATAACTGAGGGGCGGGCCATTCTCGTCCCAAATCTTAGGGGCAATTACAAACAATATCAAAACATCTGTATTTGTAAAATTATAGGCTTTATGGGGTGCCCCCTTTGGCATAATAACCGATTCCCCCTGTGAGATTTCCACAACCTGTCCCAGTTCCGGGTTAAACATGGTAACAGACCCCTCCAATATGTAGTAAATCTCATCTCCTGCGTGGACATCCACCGGATTAAAAGTACTTCCTGGTGCCAGCCTGTATTCCCCTACGGTCATGTCTTCTGTACTAGCAATCAGGTAATTCAAATCACTGGATTCCGGGAACTCTTCTGTATAAATGAACAGTTTGAGTTTATCCCTCGTCAGATGAATCGGCCTCTTTTCAGAAGGCCTAAAGGGGAAATTACAGAAATATGGTGCGCGTTCAGACATAAAAATCCTCCCTTCGTAAATTAATTTAATATAATTTATAACTTTATAAATTAATTTTACTAAGGAAGGTCGTATTTGTCAATATTGTATGCTATTTTCTACATTTATATCAATTTGTTGTACATATTTTTGTTCTCAATGACGAGGGGCATGCCTCTAAATAGGTCTTTTTCTAAAATAAATTTATAAAATGTTAGCTACGGATTCCCTCTCCACCAATTCCACACAAACCTCTACTTTTACATAAGACTCAATGTGGTTGGCCATTTGGTCTATCTTATTAACCAAAAGCTCAATGGCCTCTCCGCCAAACCTGGTTCTGGGAATTCTGACAGTGGTAATGGAAGGTTCGGCCAGCATGCAAATTGGCCTGTCGTCAAATCCCACAATGGATATATCCTGTGGTATACGCATACCCGCCGCCTGCATGGCCTTCATGGCGCCATAGGCCACAAGGTCATTTTCAGTAAGAAAAGCTGTGGGAAGCTCAACCCGGCTGTTTAATACATTCTGCATTCCAAGACAAGCCGGCTGTTCAGGATAACCGATATCAAAACAATATCGTTCAGTGCCGGTGATACCAAACTTTGTCAAAGCCCGGAAATAACATTCCCTCCGCTCTGAAAAGCTGACGATATTAACTCCGCTACCCAGATATCCAATCTTTCTATGGCCCTTATCCACCAGTGATTTTACAAGTGCATATGTCCCCTGCTCGTTATTGACAGTGACTGAATTAATGTTCCTGTCCAGATAATAATTATCAAGAAGTACAATGGGAACCCCCAGCTCAAGGAAAGGATTTACGTCATCATCCAGCATCTCCGTAGCAAAAATAACATATCCCTTGCACCCGGCAGCTTTGATATATTCAATCTGGTCATCCATATTCGTTTTTCGTTTAACGTTAATGACAAGCAGCCGGTAACCACGCTGTTTTGCCGTGGACTCTAATCCGTTTAATATGAGAGGAAAAAAGGGGGACTGCTCCATAAGCTCTCCTCCTCTGGTATAAATAATAAAGCCTATGCTCTCCGCCGCCCCCTCCCACTCCTGGATTTTTGCAGCCGTACCTGCCTCATCACCAGTCTCAGGGGGGGCAAACATGTACTGCAGCCCCATCCCGCATATCTTATCCGTCAGTTCTTTTCTGGTTTTCTCGCTCAATCCCGCTTTGCGGTTCAGCACCAGGGATATGGTTGCCTGGGATACTCCCAGCATCTCAGCCAGTTCCTTTGCTCTTATTGCCATTTCTGCCCACCTCTTTACCGATTTATAAATTTATAGTAACATATTATAAAATATTTTACAATAATTTATAAATTATATTTACAAAAGACGCTTCCAGCAGCCAGCCGCTCCAGCAAAAAAGGTATCTCCCTGCAATCTTCTGCCATTAAGTCTCCGTCCCCAAACTCCTCCTCGTTTCCATACCCATACCTGCATCCGATGAATCCCGCCTGATTGGCCATTGCAGCCTCTCTGTCATAGAAACGGTCACCTACCATGCAGCACCAGTCCGCGCCTGTCCGGTCCATCAGTACACCCAGACTGTCTGCCTTATCCTCCTTATGGGTAAGGCCCTGTATATAATCAAAATACTCCCTTATAGCAAGCGTCCCCAGCACATCCTCTAATTCGTCTTCCTTTGCATTGGAACAGATTGCCACAACATATCCCTGTCTCTTCAGCTCCCCAAGCATCCCAGGCACTCCGGGATAGGTCTGCGCCCTCTCATGCATAAGAGGAATCCAATGCCTCTCCACTGCCCGGTAAAAGCGTCTGAAGGTTTCCTCGCTGTCATCTCCCAGAAAAAACATGCTGTCCTCCCGGAAGGGGGCGCCAAACCTGGAACGTATCACCCGCTCCGGGACATGGCCCGCCCCCAGCTCCTTAAGGGCCTCCTTATAAGCGGCTACTGCGTATGTATGGGTCATGTTCAGCGTCCCATCCAAATCAAATGCCACCAGTCTTGTCTTTTCCCTTGTTTTTCCACTTCTCCCTCTTTTAGAAAATTCCAATCCAGCACCCCGCAATGCAGATTACAAAAATGCCCAGTATAATGGCAATGGTCTTTACATTCCGGTTAAACAGCCAGACACAAAGGAAGGTGGCTCCCAGAGGAAGGAGTCCGGGAAAAATCTGGTCAAAGATGGACTGCAGGGTAGTCTCTGTGCCGGAAAGATTAAAGGTCAGGGAGGTCTGCAGCGTCACCATGGTTCCTATCATGGCTCCGATAACCGTAAGTCCCAGTATGGAGGCCCCGTAGGATAGCTTTTCAATCAGATGGTTTTCCGCTGAGTGTTCCAGGAATCTGGTTCCCATCTTGTAGCCGGCATTGCCGGTAATGTACTTGGTGAGAAAATGGATTGCCGTATACAGGAAGAAATACAGAAGCGCTCCCAGTATGCTGCCCTGCTGGGCAAAAGCAATGCCGATACCGGCAGTTATGACACGGAATGTACCCCAGAAAAAGGAGTCGCCTATACCGGACAAGGGTCCCATGAGTCCTACCTTCAGGTTATTGATGGACTCCTTGTCAAAGTTCTCCGTCCTGGCACATTCCTGCTCCATTGCAACAGAAAGGTCAATGACAAAAGGCGATACATGGGGCGTGATATTAAATGTCTCTGTGTGCCGGTGCAGCGCCTCGAAATAATCATCGTCCTCCGGATAAATCTTCCTCAGGGGCTTTTCCATGGAATACATGAATCCGTAGGCCATCATCTTATCAAAGGACCAGGAGGACTGCATGGTAAAGCTTCTCCAGAACACACTGCGCAAATCCTTCTTTGTTATGAGGGAAGTTTCTTTTGTCTCCTGCATTTAAAAATCCTCCTCTTCTTCAAACTTCAAATTTCCCACGGCAATCAGCGCCATACACAATCCGGCCACAGCAACTCCAATCACATCCATTTTAATGTACATGACCGCTATGAAACCCAGGAACAGATAGGGCATCAGCTTTTTATTGCCCATCATCTTAATCAGAAGCGCAAGTCCCACACAGGACAGCACGCCTGCCGCCACATCAAATCCATCCAGCACGACCTGAGGAATCAGCTTAATGACAGCATTGATGCTGCCCGCGCCAAAATACATGGCAAAGAACACCAAAAGCATGGACGGAACCCCCACCATCAGAGGCAGCGTAATGAGATGCCACATATTGGCTCTTCTTAAATTTCTCTGGGCCAGGGCCTTCTCAATCTGTTTTCCTCCCCAGCTGGCGCCTATGGCATAACAGCCGTTTCTCCACATCTGCAGGAATATGGACAGAGGCAGAGCCAATGCAACGGCTGTCCCCACGCCCTCCCCGCTTTGGATGGCAATGGCTGTCCCCAGTACGCTGGAGGCGTATACCTCCGGCGGGGTTGCACTTCCTACCATGATGGAGCCCATAAACATCAGTTCCAGCGTGGCGCCTATCATAATTCCGGCCTGGAAATCCCCCAGAATCAAACCCACGATAGGCGCGGTGAACAGCGGACGTCCCATCATGGATGCCCCAAATGTATATTCGTCAATGGCAGCTAAAAAGGCCACGATTGACACCAGTATTGCCTGAAGCATAATCCTTCTCCCTTCACTGTCTTCTAATCTAATTGATTTTCTCACATATGCGTTATATCAGTATTTCTGTCCCCTATATCAGCGTCATTGCGTCCGTCTCTTTATCCGTAGGCACTGCCCGGCATTCCACAACCGCCCCGGCCTGGGCCATGGCGAGGATATTCCGGACATCATGGTCATCTACAGCCAATGAATGGGTGATGATTCTGCGGTCCCCGGTCTTTTTCATATTGCCGAGATTAATGTGGTTCACATCCTTGACATTCTCCACCAGCCTCAGTGCATCATCCGTGTTGCCCACAATGACAAATACCTTATACTTATCCGTCTTGGTACCATTTAACAGGGCAATGGCATCCGGCACAGACTTTATGGAAAACTTGATTCCCGCCGGCGCTGCCAGCTTAAGGGTGGTGGCCCGCAGCTTATCAGCCGCCGCCTCGTCGTTTACAACCAGTATGCAGTCAGCCCCCAATGAATTGGTCCAGGCAAATGCCACCTGGCCATGTACCAGTCTCTCATCTACTCTTGTAATCTTAATCATGCGAAATCCTCCTCACTTTCTTCTGATACCTGCTTCATCAGGTCATTGATGAACACACACCCTTCCCTGGCTGCCTGTATACCCTGCTGAATCAATTCTTCTGTGTCCACGGCGCTTTCCAGCATGGGAACCATGGCCAGCAGCATAGGGGCATTTACACCTGCCAGGACGTAAACCCCCGGATGGGAGAGCTGCCCGGAGAAAGCATTGGCCACACTGCCGCCCAGCACATCTGTCAGGACAATCAGCTCATCCCCGTCTTCCATTTCCGCTACGGCAGAGGCCGCTTCCCTGTCCATATCAAAATCCGGGGTGGTATATGCGCTCAGGACACCTACCTTCTCATTTTCGCCCAGGACAAAATTCATGGTCTGCTTTAGTCCTCCGGCAAACTCACCGTGGGTTGCAATTAATATCTTTCTCATGGGGCACTCTCCTTTACCTGATTCATCATTCCGGTTATTAATATTCTACGGTCCTGTAATATCTGCGTATATCCAGGCTGTGGTCCTTCACATGTTCAAAATGGGCGCTGACACGCTCCAGCTGGGTGGACATTACCATGGGAGAGACATACTTCCTCATATCGGCGTCAATCCCCTCCAGAGGATAATCCTTTGTATCCCATACCTGCACCACATCGGAATACTTCCTGACGAAATTCTCTACCCTGTCAACCAGAGGACGCGTCTCGTCCTCCCCCTTAAAGAGCATAAAGCTCATGTTTTTATCCGTCATCTCCATTGTGCCGTGGAAAAATTCTGCTGCGTGGATGGATTTGGTGGGAATCCAGAGCATTTCCTCCAGAACGCACATGGCAAAGCAGTATGTCTCCCCCCATGTATTGCCGGCGCCCACACACATATGGAAGCCTGTGTCCTTATGCTTTCTGGCAAACGCAAGGGCTCTCTCATCATTCTGCTCCCGTACCCTTAACAGCACCTCCGGCATCTTCCCCAGTGTTTCCATGAACCGCTGGTACTCCGGAAATTCCCCGTTGCGCAGCATCAGCCTGGCTCCCAGGGCAAAAAACTGGATATGCAGCTCCTCTACCAGGTTATCATTGCAGGCCGCATTCTCAACCACATAATCAGATGCATCCGCCAGGGGTGTATTCCTGTCCCCCACAAACGAAATTACCGTGGCCCCCACGCTTCTGGCATACTCTGCCGCAGCAATGGTTTCTTTGGTAGTTCCTGATAATGAGGCTGTGATAAAAAGAGAATCCTTAGTCAGTGACCTGGGCTTTGCAGCCAGCAGCTCCGCCGCAATTTCATGATACCATACCAGTGCGGAATTTGTCTTCAGCATGTATGCCAGCGGACTGATGATTGCATAGGTGCCTCCCGTCCCAACCAAATAGATGTTTTTATATCCCAAATCACTCACCCTATCTGCAATCCTATTTATCTCATCTATCTGAGCGACTGCTCCATTCAATGTTTTTAAGAAATCCTCATTCTGAAAACCGTACATCATAATCCTCCTCTTACTTTGATAAACTGAATTTAACGTGTTTTATTGGATAGTGTTTGTACAAACCATATTGTGTTTTTACTATACCAACATCCTTACACTTTGTCAATACCATTTTTCATACCAATTCAATTTTATTTTATACAACATTGCATTTTACTGTTTCTTTTTTTCTAAAATATGATATAATGAGGCAGGGTGCATTTTCAGACCTGATAAAGAATAAAAAGAAGCCTGGCACGGAGGAAACGGATGCAGAGAAAACAGATACAGAAACAGACGAAATCAGAAGCATTTACCCAAACACTGAAAAGCAGTATCCAGGAAGGAATCTATCCCTATGGAACCGCCCTTCCTGCCGAGCGCGAGCTGGCTGAACATTTTGGACTTAACCGCTCAACTGTAAGGGCTGCCATCCAGACTCTGGTGGAGGAAGGATTATTGAAAAAGGTCCAGGGCAAAGGGACGTTTGTGATGCGCCATGCCCAGGATGATACGTATACCCATTTCAGGGGCATGGGCGAGCTGCTAAAAAACCATGGATACATCCCTTCCTCCAGGATTTTATATACCGGTCCCACAGCAGCCGGTTACAAGCTCTCCCGCCTGCTGCAGGTGGATGAAGACACGGTTTTATACCGCATCATGCGTCTGCGCCTTGGCAACGGACAGCCTGTATCCATTGAAAACACCTTTGTTCCCTATGAACTGATTCCTGATATAGAGGGAATTGATTTCCAAATATACTCCCTGTATGACGCATTTGCCATGAATTCCCTTCACATTGCCGATATACAGCAGGTTTTTTCCACCACCCGGGTGCGTAATTCCGAAGCAAAATACCTGAACACAGAAAACGGGACCCCCGTGGTATCCATTGCCATCACCTCTTCCAGCGAGGGAAACGGAATCATTGAGTACACAAATGCACTGGTACTTCCTGAGTTCTGCAAATTCTACTCAGACGGTGTCATCCAGGACAGCAAGCTCAATGTATACGCCCAATCCTTATAGACCAATGATGGGTTTTACGATACCAGAAGGATATCTCTCCAGAGCAGCATTTACGAACAGAAAGGTAAAACAGTATGCCGAAAGTTTTCAATCTTCTTAGTTATGACATTGCGGAATATATAGAACGATACATTCACGAACAGGGGCTGCAGCCCGGCGACCGCCTGCCCACGGAACGCGAGCTGGCAGCCCAGCTGGATATCACCCGCGTCAGCGTGCGCCAGGGATATCAGCGCCTGCTTGACCAGGGAGTTATCCGGTCGGAAAACGGTTATTATGTAAATCCGCCCAGAACAGACCGTTCCCTTATTGCCTATTGTTTTCCCTATGCAGATTCCTGTCTGCAGCCGGATGTATTTTCTGTAAAATCCACTGAATATATGCCGGATGCCATCCGCAATATCTGCAACAACATGCTGAATGCCGACCACAGCTCCCATCTCAGCATGAACCGTTTTATAGAATACCTGTCTGATATCCCCGTGGGAATCACTTATACGGCCCAGACCAGCTCGTCCATGCAGTCCTTCCCCGGACTGTTTTATGTCCGCTCCATGCCGGAGGGGTTAAAGCAGACCCAGTATATGCGGGTCCATACGCCCAGCCAGGAAGAATATGGGCTGTTAGAGCTGAGCGAACATGACAGCATGCTGATGCTGGTAAATGGTTTCCAGTACAAAGGCGCTCCCATTGCTGTCAGTGTTTCGCTCTGCGTGGGTACCAGGATGAATTTAATTGCCTCCATCACCATATGATGCCCTATGGCCCGGGGGACCGCCTTTTTCACATGGCCGGGAGGCCCTCCCTTTCCACCCGGTATTTAAAACCGCCCCGGAATATCCACAAAAGGAGTTGACAGCTATGAATATCCTGACCGCAGACGCATCCGACGCAGCGGAAATATACCGTATCATGACAGAGGCCCGTTCCCTTATGCCGGACCCCGGCTGGTACTGCACCGACTCAGAAAAATATATCCGGGCTCATATAGAGAACCCGGATACAGGCATTGCCTTTAAGGCAGTGGACCACGGTTGTCTGGCTGCTTTTTTCATCATTCATTATCCAGGCAATACCCCGGACAGCCTGGGGCATTACATGAAACTTGGCCGCGAAGACCTGGGCAGGGTAGTCCACATGGACTCCCTGGCTGTACGTCCGGACTTCAGGGGAAGGGGACTCCAGTCTCTGCTCATGGCCCATGGGGAACAATATCTGAACGCCACTCCCTATTGCCATCTGATGGGTACGGTCCATCCCGAAAACCGGTACAGCCTGAACAACTTTCTCAAGCTGGGATACCGTATTGTGGCTACCACGGAAAAATATGGGGGCCTTCCCCGCCATGTACTGTATAAATCCTTAAGCCAGCCCCCTTCTTTTGCCGGTTCCGGGAATAATCCGGCTCCTGTTTCTATATATTAAAGTAATTACTTCTGAAACAGGACCTATCCTTTATGAAAAACAGACTCAGAAGACTTCCCATCAAGAAGCTGTTACAGACCACCCTGCTGTTTGTCCTGGCCTTTTGTGCCGGCCGGCTGGCTGCCCAGGTAGTGGAATACAATCGTCCTCCCGAAGCAGTGACCACCTCAGCCGACGGCAACTGGGGACTCAGTTTTCCGGGCGAGGGCCAGATGCCCATAGGAAACGCTACCGCAGACTATCTGAAACAGTTCAATGCCTACTATGCCCAGAATACCCAGGATAAGGTCATCTACCTGACCTTTGACGCCGGCTATGAAAACGGAAACACGGCCGCCATCCTGGATGCCCTGAAAAAGCACAATGTACACGCCACCTTTTTCCTGGTGGGAAATTACCTTCAGACCAGCCCGGACCTGGTAAAACGAATGGTGGCCGAGGGCCACAATGTGGGAAACCACACCTTCCACCACCCGGATATGTCGAAAATCTCCACCAAAGAGGCCTTTGAAAAGGAACTGAACGACCTGGAAACCCTGTACCAGCAGACCACAGGCCAGCCCATGAAAAAGTATTACCGTCCGCCCCAGGGCAAATACAGTGAAAGCAACCTGAAAATGGCCAATGATATGGGCTATAAGACCTTTTTCTGGAGTCTGGCCTATGTGGACTGGTATGAGGATAAGCAGCCAACCAAAGAGGAAGCCTTCAAAAAGCTCCTGACCCGCATCCATCCCGGCGCCATTGTCCTGCTTCACAGCACATCTAAGACAAACGGGCAGATTCTGGATGAACTTCTGACCAAATGGGAGGAAATGGGGTATCATTTCGGAACCCTGGATGATTTGGCGGCAGCGGACCAGACCTAAAGCTCCATCCGGCCAGGCCGGATAAAAAACCTGGTTCTGTTAGAAAAATGCCGGAAAAATGCGCTTCACAAGCTGCATCTTCCGGCATTTCATACCTGCATTTTTCCATGGGTCCCGCCATTCCAAGTCCCGCCGGCCGCGCCGGCCTTAGTTCCACTGCCCACGCCAGTCTTAGTTCCACCGCCCGGGCCGTTCTTAAAACCTACAGCAGTTTTTCCTTCCATTCTGCTTCCTTAAATCCGGTGAGCACAAAGCCGTCTCCCACTGCCAGCGGCCTTTTCACCAGCATTCCGTCCGTGGCCAGAAGTGCCAGCTGTTCGTCCTCATCCATGGACGGCAGTTTGTCTTTCAGGGACATCTCCTTATAAATATTCCCGCTGGTATTAAAGAAACGCTTCAGCGGCAGTCCGCTTATCCCATACCATGTTTTCAATTCTTCCAGGGTGGGATTTTCCTCCTTAATGGGCCTTTCCTCATAGGCAATCCCATTGGCATCCAGCCATTTCAAAGCTTTCTGGCAGGTAGAGCATTTTTTGTAGCACAATACGGTAAGACTCATGTTTCATTCCTCCATCCATTCTATTTCCCTATTTTGCGGCAAACCCCAGCTCTTTGGCTGAACCGTCAAAACAGGATGTCTCTCCATTATAAGTAACCATATCCTCTGCTGAATATGTAAGCAGGGAAGAAGGATTTTCTTTCATCCATCCCCCGTTTTTTTCCTCACAGCCCCTTATATCATCTGACTGCGGCGCGTTAAATTCCACGATTCGGACATCATCCGGTTCCACGGCCATCTTTCCATCCGCCTTGATGGATGGCTTAAACTCCCCTCTGCCGTATGCCAGCACCGCTGCCCCGCCGCCTGCAGCCCTCATCTCTCCCTTAGATTCTTCCACTTTGAGTCTGCATGAACACAGACCGATTCCGGATTGGTGCGCAGCCGAAATCCTTCCTGAACTCCCGGCCAATTCCACCTCCGGACAGGATATCCCCGCATACATTCCCTTTACATCCAGCTGTCCGCCCTCCAGACGCAGGGCCGGCTGGCCGGCTCCATTTCCATCTCCCAGAATTCCTGCTGTTCCTGCTTCGATATCCAGGTTTCCCTTTCCCCGGATAACCAGAGTGCCTGATTGTATGCGTATGCCCGCGCCTTCTGACCGCAGCCAGCTGCCGCTGCCTTCCTTTAACTCAATGATTAAGTCCCCTGTTATATCAATGGCTGGCCGGGATGTGCCCGGGTTTTTCGCAGACAGGCTTCCCTCAGCTGCATCTTCTTCAACTGTATTTCCGTCAGCTGCGTTCCCCGCCCCTGCGCTCTCTATAACCGCATTATCCAATGTAAGGGTGTAAATATCCCTGGAGTTTCTCAGCCTCCACCCATCTCCCTCCACCATTTTCCCCCGCCCCGGAAGCTCCACCTTTCCTTCATCTCCAAGGGAAAGAGCTGTGAGAGGCACCTGCTCCCTGGACTGGGTCAGCCCAAATCTGGATGCCACATATATGCCTGCGCTGGATATAGCGGTGCAGAATACAATGATAAGGATAATGAACAGAACAGCCCGCACCGTCCTGCCCGCAAACCCTTTGGAAATCCTTTCCATATAGATATTTCCTCCTGTTACAGTTTCGTTTATTTTATCATAAAGTAATTTATTTTTCCATTACTTGTGATATCATAGGAGAAAAGTATGGTTGCAGACCATGCAGTAAGGAGGTTCTGTTTATGATAAATATTCTCTGCTTCGGCGACTCAAACACATTCGGGACCAACCCCAAGGGAGGGCGCCATGCCTGGAATACCCGCTGGCCCGGGCGTCTCCAGGTTCTTCTCGGACCTGAATATTATGTAATTGAGGAGGGCATGGGCGGACGTACAACAGTCTGGGATGACCCCCTGGAACCCGGACGCTGCGGCATCCAGGCCCTTCCCATGGCGCTCCAGAGCCACAAACCCCTGGACCTGGTTATACTGTTCCTGGGCACCAATGACTGCAAAGCACATTTTCACGCTTCACCCAAGGTCATAACCAAGGGAATGGAAAACCTGTGCCACACGGTACAGGGATTTGATTATGGGGAAGGTTATAAGAAGCCTAAGATTCTGGTCATATCCCCCATCCACATAGGAAACGATATGGAGCACTGCCCATATGCCAGCTTTGATGAGACGGCACCAGCCAAATCAATGGCCCTGGCGCCGCTCTACCAGGAGTTGGCCAGGACTGAGGGATGTCTCTTCCTGGATGCAGCTTCCCTGGCAGGCCCCAGCACCATAGACCAGCTCCATATGGACGCAAAAAACCATGGGGCGCTGGCCGAAGGGATTGCTGAGGTGGTAAAGGGGTATTTTGAACCGTAAAGGCAGATGCTGCCGCCTTAACACTGCAACAGCCAGCGCCAAAAGGCGCTGGCTGTTGCTATTCCACTAAATATCCAGGATTCCCGCTAATCATGGCCGCTATTTCCCCCACTGCAAATCCCATTTTCAGCAGATGCTGCCCATAATCCAATAACCCGTCATCCGGATATATACCATTGTCTTTTCCCAAGTCAGTGGTAATGATACACCGCTTGGCGCCTATGGTCCGAATCTCCAATGCCACCTTTTCCCAGGGAATGCATCCCTCTGCCGGAGATGTATAGGAATGTTCTATCCAGGCTCCCAATCGAACCAGCTCCTGCTGTTCCTCTGCTGTATAATGGGTAAATTCCCAGTCAGCGTGTGTTATAAGCAGCTTCCCAAATCCCCTCTTAGAAACTTCCCTGGCAAGGGCAAAGGTTTCCTTATGTGTAATATGGCCTGTGCCCAATACTAAATCATGGGACTGGACCACATCCAGCACTTCCTGCATCTCACGGCACAATTTACCCGATTCATCTATAAGACAGTAAGACGGCACCTTCCGTCCGGCATCCAGCATGGTTTTCTGCATATCAATATATTGAGGCAGATGTTTCAGATAATAATCCTGCTGCGAAGCAGCGTCAAAGGTGGGACACCATACAATCTTTGCCCCCATCCTGGCAGCTGTTTCCACAGCCAGGGGATTCAGCCCGCCCACCGATGCATTTAAAGTAATGGTCCCCACTGCGTTGCACTCCGGATAACAGGCCCGGACCGCAGCAGCCTGAAGACAGGTGGGGGCGTAGTGGGATTTAATGGCAAATCCCTTCATTCCTCTCCTTACTGCCCTCTCTGCCATCTCCAGCGCTGTCACGGAACGCGGTATGATGTCCGGACCGCAATGGATATGCAGGTCATAGGCATGTCTCAACAAATCAGCCATTTCGATGCCCCTCCCCTATGCAGATAATAATGACGGCAGGAATGTAACAATAGGCGGAAAAATAATACAGAGTATAAGCGCAATAAAGGAAGCTGCCAGGAAGGGAAGCACCCCCACCACTACCTCGCCAAAGGGCTGTTTGGTAATGCCCACCACAGTAAACAGGTTTGCGCCAAAGGGCGGTGTTACAAAACCAACAATCAGACTGATGCAGAATACCACGCCCAGATGAATCTCATTGATTCCCATTGCCAATCCAATTGGCACAAGGACCGGGGCCAGCATTACCACACTTGCCAGGCTCTCCATCAGACATCCGATGAACAGCAGTACAATGAGAAGAAGAACCCAGTACAGCGCCTGGCTGCCGCCCAGCATGGGCACCACGAAATTGGCAATCTTGGTAGGTATCTGAGTGGTGGAGAGTATCCAGCAAAACACGGATGCACCGGCAATCAGAAAGCATATCATGGCGGATGTCTCTATTGTCTTCTTAACTGCATCAATAAAGGATTTAACGGTGACCTTATGATAGACAAGGGCCAGTATAAAGCTGTAGACAACACCTACTGTGGCGGATTCAGTGGGTGTGAAGATACCTCCATAGATTCCCCCCAGTATGATGACCGGCAGCAGCAATGTGGGAAGCGCCTTCCAGGTAACCAAAAGCTGTTCCTTCATGGTATGCTTTTCCTGGTTGACCTTAAGCGGGAGCCTTCTTGTCCGGATTGTATTTGCAATGGCCAGACAGACAGCTATCAGGATTCCGGGAACAACACCGCCCATGAACATCTTTGTTATAGACACCCCCATGGTGGTTCCGTAGACAATCATTACAATGCTGGGCGGAATGATGGGGCCAAGGGCTCCGGCCATGGCAGTCAGTCCTGCCGCTGTCTTAGGCGGATAGCCATTCTCTATCATGGCCGGAATCAGGATAGAGCCAATGGCTGCCACGGTTGCCGGACCTGAACCAGATAATGCAGCAAAAATAGTACAGCAGATAATGGTTACAAGCCCCATGGCCCCTTTGAAGCCTCCGAACAGGGAGTACACCCAGTCAATCAAACGCTTTGAAAGACCGCAGCTCTCCATGATATAACCCATAAGCGTGAACAACGGAATCGCCAGAAGGGACGAGGAATCCAATCCCAACGCCAATTTCTGAGCCACTACCAGCAATGGCTTAAGGGAGGTTACCTGAAGAAATACCGTGCTGGACAGCAGGATGCAGAAGCCAATGGGCAGTCCGAAAAATATTAAAACCAACAAAAGGATAAACAGCAGCGCCCCCATCTATATCTCCCCCTTTCCATCCGAATATCCTGCAAGTATGCTCCATATGGATTCTATTTCATATATCAATATCAAAATTCCCAATATGGGCAGGGCGCCGTAGACAAGCCCGATTGGCAGTTTTAAGGCTGTGGATGTCTGACGCATGGTGACCTTGCACAGGGCCATTCCATATTTGGCAAGTATGATACCCATGTAAAAGATAAGTAAATGAATGGCCAAATTGTATATACGCTTTACATTTCCTGTCAATTTGCCTGAAAACAGGTCCACAACAGCATGTCCCCTGGATTTTACAAGGCATCCCGAGCCAATCAGATTAAACCAAAGGAAACAATATCTTGCGCATTCATCTGTCCAGGAAAATGTGCTGTTCAGCACATAACGGCTGAATACCTGGAGACCGCTGGCCACTATCATTACAATCACCAAAATGATGCAGACAGCAATCATAATACGGTATATCCATGTGCAGATTTTTCTATATGCCCTCAGCATAATCCCTCCCCCTTCTGTTCCCCAATTTTATCCGTCCTCTATTTTTCTATGAGACTCATGACCTTGTCATAGAAATCCGTTCCAATGGTATCCCTGTATGTATCGTATATCCCTGCATCTGAACAGGCCTTCTTCATGGCTTCCACGTCCACATCCTCGTCAATGGTCATTCCCTTTTCCTTTAACTGGTCAAGCACGTTCTGCTCCTGGCCTTCCTCCCATTTTCTCTGTTCTGCCGCAGCCTTATCGGCTGCCTCCTGTATTACCTTCTGCTGGTCTTCTGTCAGGCTGCTCCAAAGCGATTCTGAAATCATCAGAGGATTGGGGCTGTACAGATGTCTGGTCAGGGAAACATGGCTGCAGACTTCATAATATCCGTTGGCCAGCACCACTGCCGGCACTATCTCGAATCCGTCAATGGTTCCCTGCTGCAGGGATGTGAATACATCATTAAATGCAAGAGGCGTAGGGTTGGCATTCATGGCCTTGAAGGTGCTCAGATAAATATCACTCTCAGGTACCCTGATTTTCATTCCGCTGAAATCATCCAGGCTTGTGACCGCCTTATTGCTGATAACATCCCGGAATCCCCCCTGTCCATAAGCAAGTATCCTTACGCCGGACTCTTCTGCAAATTTGTCCATAAGCTGCTGTAATTCATCTGATTCCAGAACAGCATAGGCACTTTCATAATCATTGTATACATAGGGAAGATCCAATATGGAAAAAGCCGGGTCAAAGTTGCTGATAACCATGTTGGCAGTGGAGGCCATCTCAATGGTTCCGAGCTGCATTCCCTCTACCATGTCCCGTTCCCCTCCCAGTGAAGCGCTGGGGATTATCTCAATATCAATGCTGCCGTCAGAAAGTTCGGCCGCATACTGTTTAAACAAGGTGCACATCTTATGGTGGACGCTGTCCTCAGAGTCAGCCTCCGTATGTCCAACCTGGATTACAAGCTTTTCCGCTGTCCCTTCTGTTTCCGCTGCCTCAGCTTTTGTCCCTGCCTTCTGGGTTTCGCCGCCCGCGCCGGTACCGGCCTGCGAACCTCCGCATGCACATAAGGAACATGACATTATCATAGCCATGGCAGCAACCATATTTCTTCTTCTCATCCATTTACTCATCCTCATATTTCTTCTCCTTTCATTTACCCCAATTTTCCCCTGTTGCCCTATTACCATTTTGAATTGTTTGCAACATTTTCTCTAGTTAATTGTAGTGTGTATTTCATTTTGTACATTTAGTATATCCACTATAATTGCTGCTGTCAAGTGAAATATTATAGTATTTTTTTCACAATCCCCCTCCCCATGAAGTAAACACTACACATATGATTTCAAAAAAAGCACCCCACATCAATCAATGAATTAATGCGAGGCAGCTTATTGCTAAAACGTATCATTAACATCAGGCGCCGGCCGGATATCACGGCATGCGGAATTCTGTGGTCAATGCATCCCTCTCCTTGGCCCTGCTGCGGTATTCCCCGCTGTTTTTGCGGCACACCAATGTCACGATGTACTCCCCTATCATCTCCACTCCAATGGCGGAATTGAAAAAGCTCATATGGGATGTCTCCGCAATAAAGGATATATCAGAATACGGAATCATGGGGGCCAACGGGCTGTCTGTCACCACGCATATCCTGGCCTTGTGGGATTTGGCCACATTAATCAGAAACATGTCAATCTTATAGTATCTGGCAAATGAAAACAGGATAAAAATATCCTCCGGCCCAATATCCTGAAGTATCCCCATTGCTTCTGTTTCGTTATGGGGCAGTGTGACAACCTGGTTCACAGCAAAGCCCAGCAGACGCGCAAAATGGCCTGCCACCCCCATGCATCCGCGCAGTCCGATAATGTACTTGCGTTTGGACTGCAGTATCATATCCGTAAGCTGGTCATAGCTTTCCACCGGGTTCTGCCGAAAGCTCTTGGTAATATTATAATTCATCAGCTCCACAAATGTATCTGGTATATTCTGGTCATTAAACTTCCCGGACAGCACGTCAAACCGGTCAGACAGCTGCATATTCCGCACAGCTGCGCTGGCTTCCCCTGCCAGAGAATTATAGATGTCATTTTTCAAATCCGTAAATCCCTTGTATCCGATGGCTCTGGAAAAACGGATAATGGAAGCATCGCTGACCCCAATCTCCCTGGCCACGTCCATGGAAGACATATTTCCAATCCGTTCCTCATTTTTCAGAAAATAATCCGCTATCCTATGCTGCTGGTTTGTCAGCTTTGATTCCTTAAGCCGTTCCGCCAAGATTGTCATCCTGTCCCCTCCTCTGCAAATACTGTCCTGCTCGTTCCAGTATAGCATCCCAAAGATAGCTTTGTCTATTTCTTTGCGTGTCATACAGCACCTTTTTGTAATATTCACTACAATTTTTATATTGACAGTAGCGTTTTTCTCAGATATACTGTTTGTATCGATTGAAGTGCGCACAACATTTTATTGTTTTATATGTAGTACATAATTCAAATTTATAAGGAGGGACAACCATGCTTGTGTATCTTAGCGAGTATATCCATCCCGATGCAGTCAAACTGTTAAAGCAGCATGGAGAAATCACGGATACCTTTGACCGCATAGGGGAAATTGACGCCATCATACTCCGCACAGCTGACATAACCCGGGATATCATATCACAGGCCGGAAATCTGAAGGTAATTGTAAAACATGGTGTTGGATGTAATACCATTGATTTAGAAGCTGCAAAGGAATATAACATACCTGTCATCAACACCCCGAAAGCCAATACCAACTCTGTTGCTGAGCTGATAGTCGGACTGATACTCAATGTTTGCAGAAATATTGCATACTGTGATTCCAAAAGCCGCCATGAGGGTTTTGACCGGATTGCCCCTCCGGAAATGACAGGAATTGAATTGACCGGAAAAACCATCGGCCTTGTAGGTATGGGCAACATTGCCCTTCGTACAGGGGAAATCCTCAGAAACGGATTCGACACTGTGCTGGCGGGTTACGACCCCTATTGCACGGATGAACAGGCTGCGCAATATGGCATCCGCAAATACAATGACTTAAACGAAATGCTGGAGGTCTCGGACATCGTGAATATAAGCGTACCGCTGACGCCCTCTACCAGGAACCTGATTGCTGGTGATTCATTCCTGCATTTTAAAAAAAATGCGGTTCTGATTAATGCAGCCCGGGGAGGCATTGTAAATGAGGACGACTTATATGCCGCCTTAAAAAACAGACAGTTAAGGGCGGCTGCCTGTGACGCCTTTGTCAAGGAACCGCCTACCGGTGAAAACAAACTAATGGAATTAAATAATTTCTGTGCAACTCCCCACATTGGCGCCAATACCGAGGAAGCCCTTTACCGTATGGGCATGGAGGCCGTGGAAGCTGTGATAGGAGCCATTTCAGGAAATGTGACCAAGTACCGCGTGGTATAGAAAGAAAGGATGATTGATTATGAATAAAGTAGGATGTGTGATTGTAGAAGATTTTAAGCGGCCCGACAGGGCGCTGGTGGAAACGTTCAGGGGTGTGGCAGTAGCGAATCTGGACGACTGCATGAACCGCATATCGGCTGTCCATGAAGATATACGGCCTGTCAACAAGGGACAGCTCCTGGGAACTGCGTTTACGGTCAAGGTTCCCTCCGGCGACAATCTCATGTTTCATGCAGCCATGGACCTGGCCAAACCCGGGGATGTGATTGTCATTGACGCAGGCGGGGATACCCGCCGTTCCATCTTTGGCGAGCTGATGGTGACATACTGCCGGAAACGCGGTATAGCGGGCATCGTGGTAGACGGTTCTCTCCGCGACGTGGACGCCATGTCCCAGCTTACCGACTTTCCGGTATACGCCAGGGGCATTACGCCGGACGGTCCCTACAAAAACGGACCGGGTGAAATCAATACTCCCATTGTGTGCGGCGGACGGCTGGTAAATCCCGGGGATATTGTAATCGGAGACCAGGACGGCGTTCTCTTTATCAGACCCCAGGACGCACCTTGGCTGTTGGAAAAAGTCAGTCAGCTTCATGAAAATGAAATAAGGATTATCAGTGCCATAGAAAAGGACGGCACCTATATCCGCCCCTGGGTAAAGGAAAAATTAGAAAGCCTGGGAGCCCAGCGCATAAACTACGTTGAATATTAATCCGGTCCATTTCATATGAACCATGGCAGCCTTGCAATTCCACCTATAAGAGCGCCGGAAAACAAATTCCGTTTTCCGGCGTTTCTAATCTAATGTTTCTAAACTCATCCAAGCCAGCTGTTCTCCATCTCCTTAATTCTCCGGTACAGCTCCCGGTTCACCGGCACCTCCAGACCTGCTTTCTCTGCCCGGCGAATCACTGTACCGGCAAAAAATTCCACCTCTGAGGGCCTGCGGGCCAGTCCGTCCTGCCGCATGGAAGGCATTCCGCCGGGATTCAGGCTGTCTATCAGTTCAACGTAGTCGTCCAAATCCTCCATGGTTACACGGATTCCCTCTCTCTGGGCCAGGGCCACCACCTCTGCCATGGCAGCCTTCATCATCTGCCTGACCGGTCCCGGCTTTTGTACGGTTGCGTAGGTCCCTTCCGCCACCATAACGGCCTGGTTCACGCCCACATTCAGCATCCATTTGCACCAGAGCCTGCGCAGAATGTCCGGCTCCCTGGTATAGGGAAGCCCTGTACGCTCAAACAATTCCGTAACTGCATCCAGCATTCCCTCCTTCCAGGATTCCTCCCCGGGAATTCCAATGCATATCTGTCCCATATGGGAATAGGTCAGCTCATTTCCCATCTTCACGGCATCCATGCCCTGGGCCACGCAGTACAGCATGTGCTCCATTCCCAGCATCCCTCCTATGACGGCTTCGCTGGTAATACCATTGAGTACGGAAAGAATCACGGTATCCTTTCCCACCTGGTTCCTGGCCATTGGCACGGATGCCTCCAGCGCTGTGGCCTTCACGGCAAATATCAGAAGCTGAGCCGGCCCCCTGGGGTCCGGTTCATCCCCCGGACGGACAGAGAAGTTCCACTTTTTTCCATTACAGTATACCGGTGCGCTGCGGTAACGCTCCACCCGCTCCCGGTCCGCCAGAAATGCAACCTGCTCCACCCCCAGGGTTCTTGCAAAAAAATCCCCGTACAATACGCCCAGCGCACCCATTCCCACAATGGATACTCTTGTAATCCTGTCCATGGCTTTCCTCCAACTGATTAATAGAACCTGGCAATCTCCTCAACCATGTTACGCTTTGGCATCTGAGGGTCGGCTGCACCGTATCCAAGGGCAATGACCGACACCACCTCCTGGTCCTCACCGATGGAGAGCAGTTCTCTCAGCTTATCAGCATCCCTTATTCCCATAACCAGGGTGTCCAGGCCCAAATCCTTTGCCTTCAGCAGCAGGTTCTGGTTATGCATTCCCAAATCATAGCACCCCCAGCCGTTTCCCAGTTCATTGGAAGGGGTTCCGTCATTGTCATAGCCTGAACGGTTCTTAACAAAGGAGGCCACAATCAGCACCGGTGCGTCCTTGCAGTTTGTCTGGTTAAAGGACGGCAGACAGGTTTCCTTTACTGTTTTCAGCATGTCATCCGACATGACCACATAGTATCTGGCTGTCTGGGAATTCTTCCAGGACGGCGCAAAGACTGCTGCCTTAAGGACTTCCTCCACCTGCCCGCGGCTTACCTTCCTGTCCGGCTGATACTTTCTCATACTTCTTCTTTCCCTTAATACTGCATCTAATTCCATATGATATTCCTCCTATCCATTTTTTATAGATGGAAACCGCCTTTTAGAGCCACAAAATCAGCTGCCTCTGAAAGCCGTCTGTAGAACTGGGGGTAAAACCCTTCCCCGCCGCTGTAAGGAATTATGTAGAACTGCTTCAGCACATACATATCCACGGTTTTCCTCACATCCGGGTTCCCGTTTTCCTCCAGCCCTTTTTCCAGGTCCTTGAGAAAATAATGCCAGTCATTTACAAACTTCTCATATTCCTTTACATCCGGGGTATCTATCCACTTGCGGACCTTTACCTTGCTCCTGTTCTCCCTGCGGCATTCGTGGACCTGCAGGAAGTAACTGAAGGACCGGTTCTCATACAGCCTTCCCAGCGGGAAAAGACGGCAGAATCCCGGCCTGCAGGGGTGGATGCTGCATCTGCCCTCCCCGTCCAGGAAGGAACAGGCCTCATCCCTGCCCGCCATCCGCACGTTGGGCAGGATGATGCCATCCACCACATTCATCTCAAGAGGCCCGGCCAGAAGCTGTTCCGGGGTCATGCCCATGTTCACCGTAAGGCGGAACATATCCAGAGGGTCCAGTATAATGGACGTCCCCATTTTACGGCAGCAGGCAGAACAGCCTTCACAGCCCCCGCTGTCAGCCCTCACCATATCATTGATACCATATAATTTTCCGTCGGATATGTCCTCCAGACTGACCGCTCGTTCCATGATTTCCAATACTCCCTTTCCAGCAGTTTCCATATTATTTCTAACAGACAGTATACCACCCTTTCCCGTGTTCACGCAACCATGCTTTTACGGGCAGAGTACAGCTTGTTCACCCCTGGCGCACCTTATTCCCTTTCATTATTGGAACTGCGGCCCGGAGCCCGCAGAACTTCCTTTTCATAAAACCTGATATTGGCCTTGGTGATTCCTGCATTTTTACGTTCCGGCAAACAACAAAGAGGCAGAGGAATGACGCGCCTGGGGCGCGCATTTCCTCTGCCGTATGTTCTGTTTCTAATCCAGCCAGTCCCCGGCCCGGTTCTCCACACAGGGACGGTCCGGCAGGCTGTAGCGGTAGCATCTGCTGAATACCCCAATCTCTTCCAGGGTAGATACCATGCGGTACACGGTTGCCATACCGATGGTCGCGTCACGCTTTGCCGCCTCGTAATATATCTCTTTACAGCAGTTCCATTTTCCGCTCAGTATGACATCCAGAAGGACCATACGCTGTTTGGTCATACGTTTCCCCTGGCTCCTCAGTTCCTGGATGACCCGCTCCTTCTGCCACATGCGGGACTCCTCTCTTTGTTTCCATGGCATATCACATCAGCTCCTTTACTTTGCTGTCAGGCATTACCCCCTGCCCTTTGGACATTCCTCCGGCCTCTCTGGCGGAAAGCAATTCAAACATATGCTCCTGAGGCTTATATCATAATTTTATTTGCCATCTCCCTGCTGACTGCCACCCGCGATTCCCTGATATGTACAATCACATTGCCGTTATTCACAGACACTATGGTTACAGGAGTGCCTGGTGTGAATCCCATGCTCTTCAGATGACGGCGGATTTCTTCCTTGCCTCCCAGACGGGTGATGGATGCGGATTCACCGGTTCTTGCCATTGTCAAAGGCATTTTATACCCTCCTCCGTTAAGTAAGTTGTCGCTAACCCTGTTCTTTAAAATATGCAGCCGGAATCTCCTGCTTCCTGTTCTTTGCAGGAATCAGCACATCCTGACTGCATATATAGATTAGCATCAACTAACTTTCTTGTCAAGAATTTTTTACTGGCTCAGACGGTTTTTGTTTTGTTTTTCCGCTTATGACAGCGCGCCCTCTGGCCATCATCCCTTATCCTCCAGCTTAAGACCGGCCAGCGCCTTGGCGAATGCATTGTTAACCGGCTCCCCGGCTTCCTTATTCTGCTGGTTCAGATACCTGGCCACGTCCTTTTTTGTCACGCCTGCGCCTTCCTTTTTCCTGCGCTCCTCAAACGCCTTCAGCTTCTCCTTGTGGCCGCATTTGCACACAAATACCTGGGCGTCCCCCTTGCCCTTAAGCTCCATCTTCTTATGGCACACAGGGCATCTGGCATTGGAGGTACGTGAAAGAACCTCCCGGTGGCCGCACTCCCGGTCCTGGCACACCAGCATCTGCGTGTTCTTTCCCTTTACTGCCAGCATCCGTTTTCCGCATACAGGGCATTTTGTGTTGGTCAGGTTGTCATGGCGGAAAGAGCCTTCCCCTGTCTTAATCTGGCGAATCAGCTCCTGGGAATAGCCCCGGATATCCTTCATGAACGCTCCCCTTTTCAGGTTTCCTTTTGCAATGCCCGACAGCTTCATCTCCCAGTCCGCTGTCAGCTCCGGCTTCTTCAGGTCCTCAGGCACCAGCTCCAGAAGCTGCCTTGCCTTGGATGTAAGATAGATATCCTTGCCCCGCTTTTCAAGCAGAAAGCTGGAAAACAGTTTTTCTATGATATCAGCCCTGGTGGCAACGGTGCCCAGACCGCCTGTTTCGCCCAGGGTCTTTGCCATGGCCTTATCCTTTGTCTCCATATAGGCCACGGGATTTTCCATGGCTGAAAGCAGCGTTGCCTCATTAAAGGGAGCCGGCGGTTTTGTCTTACCCTCCGTCATCTTAAGGGACAGGCCCTTTAGCACATCCCCCCTTTTCAGGTCCGGCAGCTGCTGGTCCTTTACCTCAGTCTCATCCCCGTCTTCCCCGTCTTCCACAGCCGTGTCATAAGCAGCTTTCCATCCCTGGCTCTTTACAATCCTTCCCTTTGCAATAAACCGCTCGCCCCGGATATCCACCCCAAGGCTGGTTTCATCATATTCAAAAGGCGGATACAGGACGGCAAGAAACCTGCGGACCACCAAATCATAAATCCTGCGCTCATCAATGGTCATGTGGTCCAGCTGCACATACTGTTCCGTGGGAATGATAGCGTGATGGTCCGATACCTTGCTATTATCCACAAAAAAAGGCTTTGCCGGCAGGGGCTGGTTCACCAGGCGGCCGGCCAGGGCCTTATAAGGGCCGATGGCGCACGCCTTCAGCCGTTCCTTAAGGGTGGGAACAATATCCGCGCTCAGGTATCTGGAATCGGTTCTGGGGTAGGTCAGGACCTTATGGTTCTCGTAGAGGCGCTGCATGATGTTCAGCGTGTCTTTGGCAGAGTAATTAAACCGTTTATTGGCATCCCGCTGCAGCTCCGTCAGGTCATAGAGCAGGGGGGCGGATGTCTTTTTAGGCGTGCGCTTTACCTCAGCCACAACAGCCGGCTCCCCCTTAAGATTCTGGGCCAGGCCCTCTATCCGGCCGCGTTCAAAGGAACGGTGGCTGCCTGTGCTCACATCCTGCCATGTAAGGACCAGTCCGTCCGTTCTGGCCTGAAGACCAAAGTACGGCTGAGGCACAAAGGCACGTATCTGGGCCTCCCGCTTTGCTATCATAGCCAGGGTGGGGGTCTGGACGCGGCCGCAGGAGAGCTGGGCATTGTATTTGCATGTCAGGGCCCTGGTGGCATTGATGCCCACCAGCCAGTCCGCCTCTGCCCTGCACATGGCTGCATCATACAGACTATCGTATTCCCTGCCGTCTTTCAGGTTTGCAAATCCTTCCCGGATGGCTTTGTCTGTCACAGACGATATCCACAGACGGCGGATGGGTTTGCTGCATCCTGTCTTTTTCAGAATCAGCCGGGCTACCAATTCGCCTTCCCTTCCCGCATCAGTGGCAATGATGATATCCCCCACATCCCCGCGGTAAATCTGGGTCTTCACAGCCTGGTACTGTCTGGCAGTCTGCTTGATGACTTCCAGTTTAAATACCTCAGGCATCATGGGAAGGTCCTCCATCCTCCACTCCTTATACTTCTTATCATAATCCTCCGGGTCCGCCAGAGTCACCAGGTGGCCCAGCCCCCAGGTAACCACATAGCGTTCCCCCTCTATGGCGCCGTTTATATTCTTCCCGCATTTAAGAACCCGGGCAATGTCCCGGGCAACAGAAGGTTTTTCTGCTATTACAAGTGATTTCATCGATGTACTCCTTATCTTGATTTCTAACCGGTGTCTCTGCCGTCCTCTGTCAGGAACGTTTTCTGGCCGACACAATTAACATCATAGGCCTTCGCATCTCATCCCGCATACCGGGTATATGGAACATACTCTCCGGCGGCTGGGGCTCCACCACCTGGCAGAGTTCAAATCCATGGGTCAAAAGGGTGTTGAGGTACGTGGTCAGGGTACGGTGGTACTTAATCACTTCTTCCCCCAGGAAAACAGCCTTTCTTTTTCCCTCATAATAATAATTATCCACAGGAAAATGAAGGATATTTCCCTCCTCGTCATAATACCAATCCTGGGTTCCATAGGCAGTGAATACAGGATGCTCCACAGAAAACACAAAATATCCACCAGGCGCCAGCCCATCCCTCACTTTATCCACCACCTGGCTGAAGCTTTCCACATAGTGGAATGCCAGTGAACTCAGCACCACATCAAAGGATTCCTCTGGAAAATCAATATCCTCCATAGCGCATTCCACATACTGCACCCTGGAATCATTTGTCTTTTCCCTGGCCACCTCCAGCATCTTACCGGATATGTCCACACCCACGGCAGAGACAGCCCCCTGCTCCATGGCATAAATACAATGCCAGCCATACCCGCAGCCCAAATCCAGCACACGCTGCCCCCCAAAATCAGGCAGCAGCGCCTTCAGTGTCTCCCATTCGCCTGCTCCCGACAGTCCTTTTTTAGAACGCTCCATCTGGCTGTATTTTTCAAAAAATATTTCATTGTCATATTTATTCTCTTTCATCCTTATCTCCTTTTCCCCGCGGCATTTCCTTCATTCTAACATATTCCCTCTGGCATGTCACCGCTGTTTTCATTTCTTCATATAGTATACTGTACCCTGTTAATCCCCACCCCAAAGGAGGAATGACTATGAAATATTTACGGGGCGCAGCAGGTATTATCCTGTCCCTTATCTTTGCCGTGTGCTTCATATGCTCTCCTGCATTTGCGGCTTCCCGCCTGTACCATGGCATGGATGTCAGCAGCTGGCAGGGCGATATTGATTTCCATGCAGTCCGGGCAGCCGGTATCGAGGTGGTCTATATCCGGACCGGCGTGGGACCGGATTACGTGGATTCCCGCTTCCAGTCCAACTATGAAAACGCCCTGGATGCAGGCATGAAAATCGGCTACTATCACTATGTAACTGCCTCCAACACAATCCAGGCCAGGCAGCAGGCAGAATTCTTCTATTCCTTAATACAGGACAAGCAGATTGACTGCTATCCGGCCATGGATTTTGAATCCTTCCCAGGTCTGAGCCGCCAGGAAATCAACGCCATTGGCCTGGCTTTTATGGAAACCCTGGCCAGCCGCCTAGGATACGGTCCTGCCCTGTATACAGACTCCTACAACGCCGCCGCCCTGTGGAACAGCGGTTTCTCTTCCTACCCCCTGTGGGTAGCTGATTACGATGTAAACCAGCCCGAAAGTACGGGCCCATGGGATACCTGGGATGGATTCCAGTACTCGGACACCGGACAGGTGCCGGGAGTCAGCGGTAATGCGGACATGGATTTCTTCAAAGACTCCATGTTCATTGTCTCCCAGCCGCCTCAGCCGGAACCATCTCCCGGCGCCATAGGAGCCCTTCTCACTTACAAGGTGCAGGGAGGCGACACCCTGTGGGGTATCTCCAGAAGATTCCGCACCACGGTGGACCAGCTGGCTGAATTAAACCGCATTGCCAATCCCAATGTGATTTACACAGGACAGATACTGGAGATTCCGGATGCCCCGGGCACCATCATATACCGGGTAAAAAGCGGCGATACCCTCTCCGCCATTGCAAACCGGTTTGACACCAGCGTATCTGACCTGGCGTACACCAACGGCATAGCAAACCCCAACCTGATTTATGCGGGGCAGGTTCTTGTCATACCATAATGTCAAAAAAGGGATATCCTGAAAGCCTGCAGGCTCCGGGATATCCCCTTCTTTGCTGCTATCGGCCGTACCGCAGCTGATTCGTAATCAGATTTCCAACCGTATCCGCCAGCTGCCCCATCTCCCTGATTCTGGCAAAGCTGCTTCCGTATATCTTACGGGCGCCCTCCAGGTCGCTGTCCAGGCCGTAAAAGACAGCCATCACCCTGATTCCCTGCTTTTTAAGCTGCCTTACTTCCATTGCCGCATCCTCAATGCCCGCGTTCCCGGAATATGCCTTTCCCCGCACGGTCCCGGAAACAGGAGCCATCCTCTGTTCGTCGTTGGGGCTGGCGTCTGTCAGCACAATAAGGAGACGTTTCCCACAGGACGACTGTTGCGCCAGATGGCCCGCTGCCCTGAGGGCCAGGCCGTCCCGGTTCCACCCGGACGCCACATAGTCCAGGATTTCCCTGTTTTTCTCCGTCTCCCCATATCCGCGGAATATGCGCAGTACCGTATAATTCTCAATGGTGGAAAAGGAATACACCTGGACCGGTATCCTGCAGCGCGTCAGGCTCTCGGCAATGATATATCCCTGTGCCGCTATAACGGCTTCATGTCCCATACGGGACGCAGATGCATCCAGCATCAAATCCACGGAAACATTCAGCCGTTCTTCCTCTGAAATTTTCAGGAATACACGGTCATCCTTCAAATACACGGCCCGCCATACAGATTCCCCCAGCAATTTTCCCCTGCTGCTTTTCTCGGGAACAGGCTGCAAATCCACCAGAAGGGTATTTTGAAGCTGCTCCATCAGGCGCCGTATGCTGTTCTGATATTCTGACCGGTTCTTTTCAAACTGTTCCCTGTTCCTTTTTCGCTGCTGCGCGGCCTCCCACAGCTGTCTGGAGGCTTCCCCGCGGTCCGTAGCCTGCAGGAATTTCTCTCCTCTGGTAAAATGAAGGCCGCACATGCTGTGGCATCCCGTACAAAGCATGTGGCGGATGGCCTGATTCTGCCGCTCACCGTACATGGAAACGCCATAGCAGGCATCCAGATAGGAGCGTACCGCCTGTTCCCTCCGCTCCCCCGCTGCCTCCAGCCGAAAGCCAAAGCCCTTGGCGGTACGGGATGGCTTATTACGGGCCTTTCCGGATGGCTCCCCGCCGTCCGATGCCGGCTTGTGGGACCCCTGCCCATGTCCGGCAAGCGTATTCCTCACTATCACGCTGCGGGCAGGACGGATAAAACGGAAGGGCTTAATCATGTCTTTTATCCGCTTTCTGTTTTCTTTTCTCTTTTGTTCTGAACGGCAGTCAAAACGGAAGTATTCCCAAAGGATACCGGAAACACGCTCTATAATTTCACTGGTGTCAGCAGATGCATCAAAGGAAAGGCAGGACAGTATCCCCCGCTCCCAGGACATCACTCCTGGCTTTTGTCCCAGCACCAGACTGCCCCAGCCCGTCTGAAGGGACTGGACCAGCTTTTCCCGGGCCGACCACCTGGATTCCTCCAATACCCGGGCCCAGTATTCCCTGCGCAGCTCCGCCAGCACGGGACGTCCTTCCCGTTCTTTTTCATAGACGCTGCATTCCAGGCCAAGCCAGAGTATGGTATCGTAGATGTCCTGAAGAGCCGTACCCTGAAAAGCCCCAAACAGCTCAGACAATGCTCCGCCGTCATGCCACCTGTGGACATAACCGATAATGCTGTTGAGATAAAGGTCAGCCCTTCCGTACCGGTCAAAGGCCATGAACTCCGGCCGGAAGGAGTGGTCCTCTGCCGCGGTCCATATCATGTTAAGAGCCCGGCGCTCCTGGCCGTCATATTCCTGCATCTCCATATCAGTCTGCAAACAGCTTCTCCCTTTCCAGTTTTTTAGGAATCCTTGCCCTGATTAAATCCCGTACCAGGGTTTGTTCATACGGGTCAAAGGACTTGTTGGTAAGGCCCATATCCAGGGCAGCTCCCGCATCCAGTCCCTTCTCCATAAGACGGACAGCATCCAGGAGTCCTCTGAGGTCCAGGGGACGGGTGGAAAGCTGGGCGCTCCGGCATTTTCGCTCTATATCCAGGAACAGCTGGATAAACTGTCTGGCATAAGTTTTCTTTAGTCCGGGATACTCCCGGCCCATCAGCTTCTCCAGATTTTCCTCGGATATAGCAGGCATCTGCAGGCAGGAAAATCTGGAGGTCAGGGCCTCGTTCAGCTCCCTTGTACCTGCATACCCGTAATTCATGGTGGCAATGAAACGGGTCCCCTCATCCAGATGCACCACATTGTAGCCCGGCACATCCATGGTCCGTCTGAAATCCAGGATTCCATGGAGCACGGCCAGGGCTTCGTTTCTGGCCATGTTGATTTCATCCAGTACTCCAAATCCGCCGCTGATTCCGCAGCGGTACACGGGGCCCGGACGGAATACAACAGCCCCGTTTTCAAAGGTATCTGTTCCTATGAGACCGGACGCATCCATATTGACATGCAAGGAGATATCCCACACCGGCCTGCCAAAGGCCGCCGCCAGATTCTGGGCCAATATGTTTTTTCCCGTTGCCTTTGGCCCTGTGAGAAGCAGGTTCTGGCCGCACAGAAGGGCGGCAATGGCCTGCTCCCATACTTCCTTTCCATAATACAGGTAACGGGGTACGGGGATTCTGCCCCGGTCCTCCTCCCTGACCGGATGGGAGGCCCGGAATTCCATGATTCCCTGAATTAAGCTGCTGTTTATCTTTTCTTCTTTTAAGAATTTAATCACCGTTATGCCCTCTTCCTTTTTTTACAGTCTGATTGTAGCACAGAATCCACTTGTGGTGCGGATTTTCTGCGGTTTTGAGAAAATATTTTGGGCATCCGGGCTTTTTATTTATTTTACCGTCATCACAAACCGTTCCCGGTTATCCTTCACATTATACCTGTACTGCTCCTCCTCCGGCTGGGCAAACAGCACCTCAAAGCACCGGATGCCCCGCTTCCAGGATGCCTCATTGATGTAGACATCCATTCTTATTTCCACCGGATAGCCCATATCATAGCTGAACCGCACATCACGGAATTCATTGTTGATGCAGGTCTCAACCAGTTCCAGGGCAAGCGCCTCCTTATTGCGTATGTACAGTCTGTTTACAACAACGGTAATATGTTCCGCCCTCTTTCCATCCCAGGAAGAGGATATAGTATTTTTTACCGAAACTCCCCTTCCCCATTGCAGGTACATGCAAAGAGCCATAAGAACCAGTATGGCATGTCCCAGTCTTTTTCTCATTTTCCTTTTATCCCCCTCACCTATATCATTATACATATTGTACTTTAATACAGCTTATATTTCAATACATCCAGAGATATACTTATATACAAAGCTTATACGGAAAGGCGGGGATGATGTGCATATCGAGATTGATTTGGAAAATCTGCTGAAGAAACAAAACAAAAGTAAAAACCATGTATGTGAAAAATGCAATTTGCAGCGGACCCAGTTTAATAACTACTGCAAGAATAAGGTATCCCGCATCGACCTTACCATTCTGGCCAAGCTGTGTGAATGTCTGAAGTGCACTCCCAATGATATATTAAAGGTAATAAACGATAATGAAGAAGATGAATAGACCGCATGGAGCCGGTTCTTTCTGGACTTTGGGTATTACAAGAAAAAGTAGATACGAGAGTATCTACTTTTTCTTTACCTAATCACTTCT
>NZ_JADNMD010000007.1:0-273625 GCF_015556325.1 Clostridium sp. 1001283B150225_161107_B6
CCTGGTGTACCGGTTTCTTTTCTCTTGCCATAATAAAAGGCCTCCTATGATTTTTTATTTTATCATAGAAGACCTTTGGCTAATACCTATTTACAGAAAAATTTTCATACACTCGGAAAAACAGGCTGGTCAGAGGGCTCTGGCAGGTATTGGTGAGGGTGACGGTAAAACGGACGGTTTCCCCCACATTGGCAGTCTGGCGGTCAACGGTCTTGACCGGAATAAACCGGGGTACCTGTATCTCGTTAAAGGAGATATCGTCAATGGCATAGTCGTTTCCAATCACTTCAGGACCTTCACTTAAAAATTCAACGGTAAGACGGGTGTTGTTCCGGGAATTAACAACACTGCCAATCTGTTTCCATTCCGGTGCATTCAGATTTGGTGGTATCAGCGCTCCCAGAGTCGCGCTGTAGAGAATGCCGCCATTCTCGTCCAGGACACGTACACCCAGCTGCGGGTCCGGGTAACCGGTAACTTTAAAGAGATTCAGAATCCATGCCGTAAACAGATAACTGGTGTTTGGCTGTACGGTTACAATATCCCGGAAGAAAACTGTGCCGGGATTATCCCCGTTTACAACCATCATCCGTCCTGTTTCGGTGCCGGTGGTATGGTCTGCAATACGCCACCAGGCGCCGATGGCCTGGCTCAGAGCATTATTCATGATATTCTGGACCGTGTATTGGCCGCCAAAGGGCGTATAGGTGTCAGGATTTGGCAGTACGTAGGTGAAATCCGGCGTTACCCCCGGGTATGGTTCAGTGGGAGCGCCGGTATTGGCCGGCGTACCCTGGGGGAAAAACCCAAAGGTCCCATTGTCAGCTGCCTGGATTAGGTTGCTGCCGGAAATGACAGCGCAGGGGTCCAGTATGGTCTGGACCGGGGTATAGATAACGGGTCCGTTTAAAAAGTCCTGGTTGGACAGCCCTGCACTGGTTACTGTTACATACAGGGTATCCGGGGTGACGGAATCCAGGTTGGTGGCTCCGGCTGGCGGATTGCCGGCAGCGGTAATGGGCGGATTGATTCCCTGGGGAATGCTGCCCGGCTCTGCAAGGGAAAAATCGCCGGGTGTGGCAAAGCCGCCTGTGGTTCCATAGGATTCCACAATCCTGTATTCGCCGTTTGGAACATTGATAAAGGAATAGTTGCCGGCAGAGTCAGTCAAAACAGTAAGCCTTAGGCTTGTGCTGATATTCTGAAGCACCACCGGGATATTAGCGAGGCCCGAGTCGCCCCCGGAAATCGTGGCGCTTCGGTCCCGGTCAAAGATTACGCGGCCTGATATGGTAGCCATTGAGATATCCCACCTTTCAATTATGGTTTAAATGCCCGTTTGCGGGCGGAAAACAGATACAAGTTCATGATGTCCTCTCTATAAGAATATGCTGGATTTGGACGAGGTGTGCCTGCTCCGGGTAGATATGAAGAGCGGAATGTGGTAAACTTGAGTGAAAGACGTTTATGGAGGAAAATAGAAGGGTATGGTGAAAAAGATGGTTAAGAAAGAGATGGTATCAAAAACAGATTTAATGAACCTACTGGACCTGATGGAGTCAATATCAGGTATGGGGTACTGGCTGGACGGCGGCTGGGGCGTGGATGTGCTGGTTGGGAAACAGACCAGGGAGCACAGGGACGCGGACATCAACTTTGACGCCCGGTATACAGATGCATTGCTGGAAACATTGATTACCCATGGTTATGAAATTACCACGGACTGGCGTCCTGTGCGGATAGAACTCTGCCACCCGGAGCTGGGCTATGCAGACATCCATCCCTTTGTAATCAATGAGGACGGAACCGCAAAGCAGGCGGACCTGGAAGGCGGGTGGTATGAATTTGAAGCTGATTACTTTGGAAAGGCGGTTTTTGAGGGCAGGACCATACCGTGTATCTCGGCAAAGGGACAGAAGATATTCCATACAGGATATGAACTCAGGGAAGTTGACAAGCATGATATCAGGAATATTGACAATTTGCTCTCCGGTGGCGGGGCATCCGACGGTAAACTGCCGGATGGCGGCCTGTCTGAGGATGGGCGCCATAATTAGCAGGGAGGTTTCCATATGCCGGGTGCAACAATAGCAGAGCGGTTATCCTCGTATCTTAGAAAAAAGAATGAATCCATGCCGTCCCGTACATATGAGCCATTGTCGGATGCCCATGCCGCGTATATAAAGGATTTGGTGAAGCGGGCAGGGAAAAAGGATGAAAACAGGGATGTTTTCGGTTCATCAAGGCATGGGTATAAACTGAATCCCACCGTGACGCGGGAGGAGGTACGGCAGTTTGAGGAGCGATTTCATCTGACCCTTCCGGATGAATATGTATTCTTCCTTACCAAGGTGGGAAATGGCGGGGCCGGGCCGTATTACGGCCTCTATTCCCTGGAAAGCCTGCCAATGTACGCGGGATGCCTGGAGTCCTATGACGACAGGGATAAGGATGGCCTGCCTGCATTCATTGACCGGGATATGAGTCCCGGTGACTGGGCACGGGCCATGGAAGAGTTAGAGGAAACGGATGACGATGAAGCATATAATGCCAGAATGAAGCAGGTCTGTTCCGGCCTGCTGGTCATCGGGACCCAGGGATGCACCTGCGATAATCTGCTGATGTGGAAGGGGAGCGAGAAGGGAAAAATTGTATACATGGATTGGAATCTGGAACCGGAATACGGCCCTTTTTTTACAGGACATACATTTCTGGAGTGGTATGAGCAGTTTTTCCTGGAAATTCTGGCCGGACACGACCTTGTATCCTATGGTTATATCAGCCTGAAATCGGAGCAGGAGCTCAGGCAGGAATATGCGGGCGCTGTCCGGACAGAAGACAAACTGCGGATTCTGTCCGGTTTCCATAAGTTCAGGGAGGCGGAGCCTGAAACCATTGAGCTGCTGATGCAGCGGGACAGACCGGAGACAGATGGAGCCAAGGGAGAGCTGCTGTTCAGGCTGGCGCCGATGAAGGGCCTGGAGGTATTTGAAGAGACCTTGGCGGGAAACCATCCCCAGGGAGCCGTGTCCTGTGCAAGAAGAATGCCGGACCAGTATAAAGACAGGTTTTATGAAAAAATGGTCCGTTTACTGTACCGGCCTGACATAAAGGATAAGTCCAGGATTCTATTTTTCCTGGGAGACTGCAGCTGCAGGAAAGCATCTGATTTGGCTGATTTTGCGGAACATAGTGAAAACAGCATCCAGGACAGGCGGACAGCTGTCTGCGTGATGGGAGGGTGCCCGGATAAGCTGGATTTCATTGAATTATTTGCAGGACTGATGCGGGGAGAGGATTACTGGCTGGCTCACGCCGCATTGCAGGCAATGTCCCGTACCTCCTGTCCGGAGCTGACGGACACATATAAGTGGATGGGGGAGCGGTATAAGGGAGACAGCACAATGGAGTCCAATCTGAAGATTGCGTTTAAGACAAATAAGGTTGCAGATTATACGTTAATAAATCGGAATCAATAGGATTGGGGAAACATGATAATGAAAAAGACAGGGGATATGAAAAATCCTCTGTCTTTCTGTTTTTATAATACCACGAAAACACCCGAAAATCAAGACTTGTAATGCTCCTGCCCCCGCCGTATCATGGGTATCCACTTTAAGGAGGGGTGACGCATATGGGAGAAACAGGGACTTTTTTTATGCTGCTGCAGCAGGAGAAAAGCCGCAGGGAATTAGCGGAGATTCTGGCCTGCAATGAGGAAACGGCCCGGTTCGGGCTGGCACTGTCACAGATGGAGGCGCAGGAACTGGCAGTATGCCGCAACGAGAGCCTGAGAAGATGGCAGCGGGTGGAATTTGGCAGGGGAATACTGGAAAAGCTGCTTTGCGGCAATCCGCCCCTGGCAGGTGCACGTCTGATACTGGAATATCTGAGGGGAATCCGCCTGGAAGCAGATTTTCTGAGTTGCTTTGAACCGGGGATGTGCGCAGAATTAGCCTGTATTTTGAAGGAAAATCCAGGGAGGAAATTACGCTGGATATGGAGAAGGCCATAATACGGGTGATTAACGGAACCGTGGGCATGGTTCCGTATTCATCCATGCCGTCATCCACAGGTGCTGCCCCGTGGAGCCATGTGGTTATAAAGGCGTATTTTCTTCGTGCAGCCAAAGGATTCGGAACACGGATTTGGAACGGACTCCAACAGGACTGCATGGCAGCTGTGATGCATCAGTGTTGCATACATCCCCCTCTCTTTGTTGCATACATGTTACACAATTATCAAAGTTACTTTTAGGGCTGCCATTCCTTCTGGCCGGAAACCCTTGTATTTAAAATGGTTCTCCCTGTTTTTGGTTCATTTCCTCAAGAGGCTGCTTTTGGCATAATATTTGCTAATATATGTTAATAGCAGCAGCTTTATCGGATAAGCATGGGAAATGAAAATATAAAACAGAAAGGAATTGCGCGGTATGGATTACACAACTTTATTGAAGAACAGCGGCGGAAAAAAGTCGAGAGTAGGTATCATTGGTGCGACCCGCGGTTATGGCTATACACTGCTGGCACAGATTCCAAAGGTTGATTCTATGGAATTGAGGCTGATTTCTTCACGGCACGTGACTGAATGTATAGAAGTGCTGACCGGGTTAGGGTATGCTGAAGACAGCATTATCATATGTGAAAATAAAGAGCAGGTCCGGGATGCGGCCAGGGACGCGGTCATTATTGTACATGATTACAGGCTGGTTTTGGAAAGTGATATAACGGCATTGGTGGAGTGCACCGGCAATACGGCCGTGAGTTCAGAGGTAGCAGAGGATGCTTTAAAAAAGGGAATCAATGTATACATGGTTTCCAAAGAAACCGACAGTGTCTGCGGTCCGGTTTTAAACCATATTGCTGACGAGTGCGGAACGGTGTATTCCCTTGTAAACGGTGACCAGCCGCGAAATCTTCTGGACCTTTATTCATGGGGCAGGATTCTGGGATTGGAAATCATAGCAGCCGGAAAGGCCAGTGAGTATGACTTTGTCTGGAATCCGGATACCTGTCAGTTTACCTATATGGAGGGCGAGGAGAAACCCCAGGAGAATATACCGGGACTCAGGGAGTTTTGGAACTATGAAGGACGGGAAACACTTGAGGGGCGCCGAAAGGTGCTGGATAAGTATATGGCTGTCATATCTGCGGACCTTTGTGAGATGAACCTTGTTTCCAATGTGACAGGACTGCTTCCCGCGGACGCACGTTTGAATTATCCGGTTGCCAAAATCAGCGAACTGGCGGATATCTTCATTCCTGAGGAGGACGGAGGAATCCTGAAAAAGACAGGGGTCGTGGATGTGTTCTGCAACCTGAGGGCACCGGATGAAGCAAGCTTTGCAGGAGGTGTATTCATCATTATAAAGTGTGAAAATAAAACCGTGTGGAATCTGCTCGCAAGCAAAGGCCATGTGGTAAGCAGAAATGGCAGATATGCCTGTGTCTATCTCCCCTACCATTATATGGGACTTGAGACGCCTCTGTCCATCCTTCTGGGGGATATGCTGGGAATAGGAACCCACAGGGAATGCCGTCAGGTTTCTGTGATGACAGGAGTTGCCCAGAGGGATTTGGCAAAGGGAACTGTCTTAAAAGTGCAGGGGCATCATCATTCCATTGACGGTCTGGTACCTGAGTTGTGGGAGCTTAAGGATGCAGAGAACATTGCGCCGTTCTACTTGCTGAACGGTATGGAGCTTCTTAGGGATATAAAGGCTGGAGAACCCATAACAAGGGACGCAGTGGACTTGTCAGGAAGCCTGCCGTATGAATTATATAACAAGGGGACAAAGCTTTAAGGAGCTGTCATGGGTAAGGCAGTCATATATACAATATGCTGCAAGGATATGCTGCGGGACTGGCGCTGGTTGGTTTTGCAGCATTATCATTTTTGCAGGTTTAACTGAAACTGGATTTGACGTATAATGATTCAAAGGACTATTTCATAATAACAGGAGGAAGACTATGCCAATATTCGGATGTGTAGCCGATGATTTTACAGGCGCCAGCGATGCAGCCTCATTTCTGGTAAAGGGAGGCATGTCGGTCCAGCTCTTTAACGGTATTCCGGAAAAAGGAAGCAGGATTGCAGAGGGAGTACAGGCCATTGTGATTGCGCTTAAGTCCAGGACCCAGAACACCAGGGAGGCTGTGGCGGATACCATGGAGTCCCTGGAATGGCTGAAGGAGCAGGGTGCTGAGAAGTTTTATCTGAAATACTGCTCCACCTTTGACTCAACACCTCAGGGGAATATTGGCCCTGTTGCGGATGCGGCCATGGAATTTCTTGGCACGCCCTATACGGTCCTGTGTCCGGCGCTGCCGGTCAACGGACGGGCGGTAAGGAACGGGAAACTGTATGTGGGCGGGGTTCCGCTGCATGAAAGCCCTATGAAGAACCATCCTCTGACCCCCATGTGGGACTGCAGAATCGCCAACTTGATGGAGCCTCAGAGCAAATATCCCTGTGTGGAGCTCTGGAAGGAGCAGATGGACGGGCCTGCTGATGAAATCCGCGCCATGTGCATGGGGCAGTCAGGGGCACAGGCGCATTTTTACGTAATACCGGATTATCAGGATATGGCGGATGGGGAGCGGATTGTGGAGCTGTTCGGGGACCTGCCCCTGCTGACAGGGGGAAGCGGGATTCTGGAGCCACTGGCAAAGCGCCTGAGCAAACATCAGGAAATGCCGCCGGAGCTGGACATCCAGGCGGAAGGACCGGCCATCCTGCTGGCAGGCAGCTGTTCTAAGGCTACCCTTGGGCAGATTGGCTATTATCAGGCGCACGGAGGACTCAGCTATAAGATGGACCCCATAGCCATGCTTGAGGGCAGGGAGACGCCGGAGGATGCCTGGAGGTTTGTGAGGGAAAACTGGGGAACCCCGGTGCTGGTGTACAGCTCAGATACAGCCCAAAACGTGAAAGACGTGCAGCGGTACGGCCAGGAGCATGTGGCCCGGATGCTGGAGCAGGCAGCCGCTGAGCTGGCGGAACGGGCTGTGGCCCATGGAATCAGGAGAGTGGTGGTGGCAGGGGGAGAGACATCAGGCGCAGTGACAAAGCGGCTGGGATTTTCTTCTTACCGGATTGGCGCCAGCGTTGCGCCCGGAGTACCGGTCATGGTGCCCATGGAGAACAGGGAAATCCGGCTGGTGTTAAAGTCCGGGAATTTTGGGCAGGAGGAGTTTTTTGAAAAGGTATTGGAGATGACCCGGAGGGAGGAAGGATAGGGATGGACAAGGAATTAGGGCAGAATTTATTAGAGCAGAAATTAAAGGACGCGGTCTGGATTGGAAGAAGCCTGTTTGAACGGAACAAGACAGCCGGTTCATCGGCCAATATGAGTTTTATTCATGATGGAAGAATGTATATCAGCCGGAGCGGAAGCTGCTTTGGGAACATGAAGGAGGATGATTTCGCTGTTATGGATATGGACGGCACCTGTCTGAGCCGGAACAAGCCCAGCAAGGAGTGGCCCCTGCATCTGAAGGTATACCGGAAAAAACCGGAAACAGGCGCTGTCCTGCATACCCACGGCACCTATGGAGTGCTGTGGAGTTTTGTGCCTGCCTTGGACGAGACGGATGCAATCCCGGACCATACCCCATATCTGAAGATGAAGCTGGGAAGGGTGGGTCTGATACCCTATGAGAAACCAGGCTCCCAGGCGCTGTTTGACGCCTTTGAACAGCGCGTAATGGACAGTGACGGCTATCTTCTGAAACAGCACGGGGCAGTGGTGCCGGGAAAAAGTCTGATGGACGCCTTTTACTGCCTGGAAGAACTGGAGGAAAGCGCCAGGATTGCCTGGATGCTGAGGGCGGCAGGGGTGAGGTAAGCGCCGGGACTGCCTTGATTCGTTTTGCTGTTTCCCTTAACACGGCGTCGCCGCAGGCGTGCCCCTGGGTGTCATTGACGGGTTTGAACTTGTCCAGGTCAATATAGAAGACGGCAAAGGTAAAATACTGGTCACGGCAGCGTATATCCATGTATTCCTTCAACCGCCTGCGGTTAAACAACCCGGTCGGCATATCTGTCTCCTGTCAAATATAATCATACTGCCATTGTACCAAATTCCGGACATATTTTCTATATCATACCTTTAAATCAGGCGGCCCCGTCAAGGGGCCGTATTGTTTCTCCCAGCCGGTCCGGTTACACACTAGCTTCATTTGATGGCCTTTCCGGGTCATATGTACTTTAGGGATAGCAAGTCAGGCAAATACGTGATAAAATAAATAACAGCAGGCTTTTGACTTAACCATGGCTGTGTAACACAGCAGAAACCGGACAGGACGGAAAAAAGGAGCTCTGATATGAGAAATTCAATACAGGCAAAAAAGAGGATGGCGGGAGTGGCAGGTGTCCTGGTCTTTTTATGCTTGTTTTTTGTGCTTTCATGCAGCGATGCGCAGGCAGGTATCAGGAACGAAGATAAGGCGCAGGAAGGGGATAAGGTGCTCAGGGTGGCATTCCCGCCTGTGGAGGGAATGTCGGAGACAGACGGGAACGGGACCAGACACGGTATTGTGGTGGACTATCTGAATGAAATAGCAAAGTATACAGGCTGGCAGTACGAGTATATTGATACAACTGCGGAGGCCATGATTCCGGATTTTCTGGACGGGAAATACGACCTGATGGGCGGGACTTATTACCAGCCGGAGTTTGAACAGTATTTCGCCTATCCGGATTACAATACAGGCTACAGCAAAACCGTACTTCTGGCCCGCAGGGATGATGAGAGCATCAAGACTTATGACTGGAAGAGCATGGACGGCAAGACCATAGGCGTATATGAACAGGCTGTGGAGAATACGCGCAGGCTACAGGAATTCCTGGATTTTAACGGGATGGACTGCACCCTCAGATACCTTTCCAAGGAACAGCTGACAGATGGAAATCTTTATCTGCATCTGGCCAATAAGGAAGTGGACATGCTTCTGGGAAATAACTCAGATACAGCGGGACCCTTCCGGGTGGTTGCGGAATTTGACTCCCAGCCATATTATATTGTGACCACTCCGGGGAACCAGGAAATCCTGGATGGCATGAATATGGCTATGAGCAAGATTGTTGACTCCAATCCTAATTTTGCAGAGGAACGGTATAATGCCAATTTTCCGGACAGCGGCATTGAGAGTATTTACCTGAACGAGGAGGAACGGGCATATATCAGCGGAAAGCAGTGTGTGTCGGTTGCAGTGGTCAGGGACTGGCATCCCCTGTTCTGTCTGGAAACAGAAAGTGATATGCACAACGGACTGATTCCGGACGTGCTGGAGATTGTCACTGACTTTTCAGGGCTGGAATTCAGCTACGTATATACAGACACCTATGAGGAAGCCCTGGAGCTGGTACGGCAGGGCAGGGCGGATGTGCTGGGGGCATTCCTGGGTTCCGAGGAGGACGGGGCGGACATGCGGCTGGCTCTTACCAAGGCCTATGCATCCATGAGCGATATCATTGTCAGAAACAAGGGCGTCAGCTATCCTTCGGAGGGCCTGGTGGGGGCTATCATCGAAGGGCGCCGTCTGCCAAAAGGGTTAAAGGCGGATGAGGTCAGATATTTCCCCAATGTCAAGGCGGCGCTGAGGGCAGTAAACAATGGGGAGGTAGACTTTTTTTATGGGATATCCACCAAGATTGAGCACGAAATGCAGGCCAGCCACTATCCTAATGTGGTGCCAAATACACTGATTAACGACAGGAATGATATCTGCTTTGCAGTTACCAGACCGGTTGACGGCGAGCTGCTCCCTATCCTGAATAAGTCCATCAACAGTCTGAGCAGTGAGCAGAAAACAGCATTGACCAACCAGAACATGATAACCATTGGATCCAGCTCCGCTACCATCGTGAAGATGATATATGCGAACCCGGTGATGTTTGTGTCTGTTACGGTGTGCATTTTCCTGATAGTGATGGTCCTGGTAATGGCAGCTGCCCGTTCCAGGGTCCGTGCCGCCAGGATGCAGAGCAGCCTGGAACGGGCAGAGGCGGCCAGCCGGGCCAAGGGCGAATTCCTATCCAGGATGAGCCATGAGATACGTACGCCCATGAACGCTATTGTGGGGCTCAGCGATTTGACCTCAATGATGGAGGATGTGCCGGAGCCGGTAAGGGAGAACCTGAAGAAAATCAGGTCCTCCTCCCAGTACCTCCTGCGGCTGATTAGCGATATACTGGATATGAGCCGCATCGAGAGCGGCAAAATGACAGTGGCACACGAAGCCTTTTCCATGAAGGATACCATGGATGAGCTGGAGGGGATGATGACGGCAGAGGCTGTACGCCGGGGCCTGGAGTTTACAGTGGAAATGGATGTGGGAGACCATACCCTTATGGGGGATTCTATCCGTCTTCAGCAGGTCCTGACCAATCTGGCTTCCAATGCCTTTAAGTTTACACCGGCCGGCGGCAGCATCCGCATGCGGGTGACCCGGACCAGCTGCACGGACCGGCAGGTGACCTACAAGTTTCAGGTAATCGACAATGGCGTGGGTATATCTGAGGAGAACCAGAAACGCATATTCGGAGCCTTTGAGCAGGTGGGCCCCAATTACTCCAAGAGCCAGGGAACCGGACTGGGACTGGCTATCAGTAAGACCATTGTAGGGCTGATGGGAGGAGAGCTGAAGCTTAAGAGCGAGCCCGGTTATGGCAGTGAATTTTATTTTTCAGTTGTATTTCCCGTAGCAGGTCCGGATGCAAAAGACGGTCTGAAGCTGAAACAGGAGAAACGTCTGACAGACAGGTCAGCCGGCAGCCTGGAACACATGAACATCCTGCTGGCTGAGGATAATGACCTGAACGCGGAGATAGCCAGTGAGCTTCTGAAGATGAAGGGGGCCGCTGTGTGCAGGGCGGAGAATGGCAGACGGGCCGTGGAACTGTTTGCAGAGAGCAGCCCCGGGGTCTATCAGGCCATACTTATGGATATTCAGATGCCTGAAATGAACGGGCTGGAAGCCTGCCGCGCCATCCGGGGGATGCAGAGACAGGACGCTGCATCCATTCCCATTATTGCCATGACCGCTAATTCCTTTAAGGAGGATGCGGATGCGGCAGCAGAGGCAGGTATGGACGGCTTTGTGACCAAGCCCGTGGATGTGGAATATCTTTACCAGGTGCTAGAAGGCGCCCTGAAACGCTGACAAAGGGCGGAAGGCGGCAGGCTGATTGAGGACTGCCAGCGATTTTATGCCGCTGTCCGTATCCGGGCTGCCGGGCAGTGATGCACAGGTGATGCAGGAGCCGCTGTAGGTCCGGTAGAAGTATTCTTTGGAGGACAGGTTGATAAAGGCTGTGTACTGGGTGTAATCCGGGGTATCCCGGTCCGTGACAACAGGTCCCTTTGGAATGCTGACGCTTTCCATTATATGGAAACAGGCCGTGACTGCCTCCTCCCGGTCCGCAGGAACAGGCGTATGGGTTTTTAAGAAAGCAGTCCTGACGAACCTGGATGGAGGAGAGTAATCCCCAGGCAGGCCAATGCTTCCTCCGCCCTGTCCAAAGGGGGACAATTCCAGGCTGCCCCAGGTCTGTGTCTGCTTCTGCACAGGGGATGCATTCATGTAATTGCGCAGGTTGGCAAGGTGCCACTGAAAGTCGGGGCTGTTGGAAAGGACGCCTATGGGATTATCCATGAGATGGAGGCCGTCTGCCGTCTTTTCTATGACCATGGATTTGCCGGTCCTGTCCGCTATCAGCCAGTGAAGAGGTGCAATGGTTCCGGTTACAGAGTCCTCAGTGCCCACGATTTGGATGGTGCGCAGCAGGGAGGCTGCCTCCTCCACGGATGGGCTCAGGCCCAGGAGGAAGCCGGCCAGCTCCAGGGCAGAGATGGGTGGCCTGGACCGGTCTTTCAGATTCGGGGCGTCATACCGTGCATAACCCGGAAAGTAGAGCACAGCAGCTCCAAAGCCCATCTCATTGACTCCGTCTGTAAAGATGACAGGGGATATATCCTGTCCAATTCCCATGAAACGGTAACGGTTGCGGACCTGATGGGTGTTCAGGATGTTATTCCACTGATAGCCTTTGGGAACCACATACAATTCAGGTTCAAGAGGATAGGAAAAATCCATGGTCCGGCCAAAGTAAATATCCCCCTGGGCTGTCTGTGTGACGATAGCTGTGCACATGGGTGAAAACCTCCTTCATACGAAGTTTATAGAAGCTATGGTTATATATATTCCCTTTGGAGGAGGAACATTCCCGCCAAAGGTTTTTTGGTTTGGCGGATAGAAACCAAAACCATAAAACGGAACAGACAAAAACCACAGAATGAAGCACCCCCGGAACAGGCAGGGAATCCATTTCCCTTCCCGTTCCGGGGGTGTTTTTTGTTTGGAATCTGTTAATAACCCAGTTTTTTCCCAATCTTCAGTGCTGTATCCTTTACCAGGGCAACGTAGCGGTCCCGGTTCAGTTCCATGCGCGTGGTGGGACCTGAAATACTGATGGCCGCAATAGCCTGCCCCATGCTGACAACAGGGGCGGCGTAGCAGGTAAGCCCTGTCTCGGATTCCTCCTCGTCGCAGGCATAGCCCTGGGCGCGAATCTGAGGTATCAGCCGTTCCAGCTGTGAACGGGAGGGAATGGAGTTGGGGGTCTGCATGGTGAAGGGCGCTTGTTCCATGTAGGTGCCTATGACCTCCGGCGAGGAGTAGGCCAGCAGGGCCTTCCCGGTGGCCGTCATATGGGCTGTGCGGGTAAATCCCACCATGGACTGCATGCTTATGGTAGCAGTGCCGATTACCTTGTCTACAAAGATGATTTCCGTATCTGAATGCCAGGTGACCAGATGGGCTGTCTCTCCGGAAAGGGCTGACAGCTCCATCAGGAAAGGATGTATCAGCTCAATCAGTTCGGAGCGTTTGGTGACAATGGTTCCGATGCGGGCGAACTTGAAGCTTAAATGATACTTGGAGTTCCTGTCCTTTGACACATAGCCTTTGTGCTGCAGCGTGTACAGCAGGCGGAAAACCGTACTTTTTCCAAGATTCATATAAGCGGCCAGCTCGGCCAGCCCTAAATTGTCGTGTTCACAAAGCACATCTATGATTGCCAGTGCATTATTCACGGATTGCAGAAGGTATTTATCATCTGAGGTTTGTTCGGACATAAAATTTCCCTCCTTATAATTTGTATTTTTATTCTATCATAGATTCCTGAAAAAAGATATGTTTCATATAAAGAAACTATAGTTCATATAATAAAACAAAATTCACAAAAATCTTAGCTGATAACCAGGTAAATGTAAGGCTTATTTGTGAAAAACAATGAAAAATATGAAACTAATTGATTTGATATTTACAAATAAGATAAAAAGTTCTATAATCCATTTAGTTCATATAAAGAAACTATATTTCATATAGAGAAACAATGAAGGAGGAATTCAGAATGAAGAGGTTAAAATTCTATGGACTGGGCGGCCAGGGCGTTGTAACTGCCGGAAAAGTCCTGTCTTCAGCAGTGTCCCTGCATGAAGACAAGTATGCCATCACGGTTCCGGCATACGGCCATGAGCGGAGAGGGGCCCCGGTATTCACCGATGTGGTCATGGACGAAAAGCCTGTGCTGGTGAATTGTTTTGTGTATACACCCGATATCGTGGTGGTGATGGACGAGACAATCATCCAAAAGCATGTGGATGTGGCCCAGGGTATTACGGATGACACCGTTCTGGTGCTCAACGCATCCAGCGAGGCCGTTGCAAGAAAGTACCAGGAGGCATTTTCCTTTAAAACCATTTATTATGTCAACGCGACCCAGGTGGCATTGGACAATATTGGAAAGGGGATTCCCAACGGTTCCACCCTGGGGGCGCTGGCAAAGACCGGTGTGGTATCCATTGAATCTGTTGAGAAGGCATTGATTGAATTTTTTGGAGAGAAGGCAGGTGCGAAGAATGCAAAAGCAGCAAGAGACAGCTACAACCAGACAAGACAGATGTAACGTACAGGGGCCATGCGCCTACATATTTGACTCCGGCAACACGGGAAGCTGGAGACTGGAACGGCCAAAGGTGGACTACGATGCCTGCATTAAGTGCGGCACCTGCGCCATGTACTGTCCGGCCAATGTAATCACTGTGGACAAAGAAAAAAAGGAATGTATCGAAATCATGTGGGATTACTGTAAGGGGTGCGGAATCTGCGCCAATGAATGTCCCAGACATTGCATTACCATGATAGATGAGAGGAGTGTGGAATAATGGCTCATTACAAGATGTTGGATGGAAACGGGGCGGCAGTGGAAGCCATCAGGATGGCAAAGGTAAAGGTAGTCTCCGCCTACCCCATAACCCCTCAGAGCACCATTGCGGAAAAACTGTCTGAACTCTGTGACAGCGGGGAACTGGACGCAAAGTACATACGGGTGGAATCAGAGCACACAGCCATGAGCTGCGCCCTGGGAGCCCAGCTTACAGGAATCCGGTGCGCCACAGCAACTGCTTCCGTGGGGTTGGCCCTGATGCATGAGGTGCTGAATGTGGTTTCCGGCTGCCGCGTACCCATTGTGATGCCCGTGGTGAACCGTTCCCTGGCATCCCCCTGGAGCCTTTGGTGCGACCATCAGGACTCCATGGCTGAGAGGGACAGCGGATGGATTCAGCTGTACTGCGAGAATGTCCAGGATGTCTACGACACAATGATTATGGCCTACCGCATTGCGGAGGATGACCGGGTGCTGACGCCTGCCATGGTCTGTCTGGACGGATTTTTCCTTTCCCATTCCATGCAGAAGCTGGTGGTGCCGGAGCAGGAGGAAATCGACGCATTTGTAGGTGAATACGGTAAGAAGAACATGTATCTGGACCCTGCCAATCCTCTGGTCATCGACAACCTGACCGGCTCCAATGAGATTACCGAGATGAAGTACCAGCAGTCCAGGGGATTTGTGAATGCAGAGACTGTAATGGAAGAAGTGTTTGAGGAATTTGCGGCAAAATTCGGCCGCAGGAAATCCACGGTGGAAGGCTACAATATGGAGGACGCAGAGGCTGTGATTGTATGTCTGGGCTCCATGGCCGGAACAGCAAAATACATATCCGATAAACTGCGGGCCGAAGGCAGGAAGGTGGGCGTGGTGAAGGTGGTATCCTTCCGGCCGTTCCCTTACAGGAAACTGAGAAGCGTTATCGGAGACATTAAAAAGGTGGCTGTCCTGGACCGTACCACGGGATTTGGCGGACAGGGTACGCCCCTGTGGACAGAGACAAAGTCAGCCCTGCCTGGAGACTGTCTGGTCAAGGATTACATTGCAGGCCTGGCAGGCAGGGACATCAGCCTGGATACCATAACCAGGGTATACCAGGACATACTGGAAGGAGAGCCGTCAGAGGAGCCCGTCTGGATTGACTGTGACACGGAGCATGCAATGGGAATCAGGGAGGTGCGTAAAGCATGATAGATATAAGGACAGAATCAAAGGGATATGTGGCCCACGGCGTAAGCGCCTGCGCGGGCTGTGGTATGGAACTGATTATCCGCAATGTGCTGGATGTGCTGGGGCAGGACACCACCCTGGTCATTCCGCCGGGATGTTCCGCCTTATTCTGCGGATTTGGCTGCGAGACAGGAATCAAGGTGTCTGCCTTCCAGGGAAATCTGGAAAATTCGGCAGCCATTGCCACCGGTATACGGGCCGGATATGAGGTACAGGGAAACAACCACTCCCATGTGGTGGCATTTGCAGGCGACGGCGGGACCCTGGATATCGGACTGCAGTCCCTGTCCGGCATGATGGAGCGCGGGGAGGATGTGCTCTATATCTGCTATGACAACGAGGCATATATGAACACCGGAATCCAGGGCAGTTCCGCCACGCCTGTGGGGGCCTGGACCACCACCACTCCCGGAGGAAAGAGCGTGTGCAAGAAGGATTTACTGGGAATCGCCATGGCCCACGGTATTCCTTACTGCGCATCCGCCAGCATTGCCAACATACCGGACCTGCGCAAAAAAGTGCAGAAGGCAAAGGACATCAGGGGGCCGCGCCTGCTTCATATCTTTTGTCCGTGTCCAACCGGATGGGGCTATGAACCGGCCAAGAGCGTGGAGGTGGCCCGGATGGCAGTCCAGACAGGAGCATGGGTGCTCTATGAATGTGAGGACGGCAAGGTGCGGGTGACTGTGAAACCCAAGGAGTTAAAGCCTCTGGGTGAATACCTGAAGCTGCAGAAGCGTTTTAAGGGTATCACAGAGGAAGAGGTAAAGATATTCCAGGATTACATAACAGCAAACTATCAGAAACGGCTGGGAGCAGAATAAGAGAGGGCGCCCGCCCACAGGGCGCCGTAAGGGGGTAGCTATGGAACAAAAAAACGGGGTTAGAAAATATGTCTGGATGATAATTACGATTTTACTCTATGTGGTCTGCAGCAGGATGACTCCTCCTGAGGGATTGAGCGTGGAAGGGTGGAGGGCCATTGTGCTGATGGTGTGCGCCATCATTACCTGGGTCACTGAATTCATACCCATCGGCATATCATCCTGTTTGCTGCTGTTTATACCCGGACTGACCGGGGTACAGACCACGAATGTGATAATGCAGAATTTTGGAATCACCACCATCTTCTTTATGCTGTCCTCAGGTATCATTGCCAGGGCATTCATTGACTGCGGTCTGGGATACAGGATATCCCTGTATATCACCCCCATGCTGGGGAAGAAGAGCAGGATGGTGCTGTTAAGCTTCATGATATGCTCAGCAGTCATATCCACGGTGCTGGCGGATATCCCCACCACCATTATCCTCAGCGGAATCGGATACACCCTGTTAAAGGAAAACGGCTGTCTGCCCGGCAAGTCCAGATTCGGACGCAGCATGATGATGGGAATTCCCATTGCAGCCTGCCTGGGCGGGTTTGCCACGCCTGTTGGCAGCGGCATCAATGTGCTGTGCATCAACCTGTTAAAGAACATAGCGGGCCAGGATGTGACCTTTTTGCAGTGGACGCTGATTGGCGCACCACTGGCAGTGGTGCTGACCCTGCTGGCCTGGTTCATCCTCAGCGTGCTGGTGAAGCCGGAGATTGATGAGGTACAGGGACTGGATAATGTGAAGGAGAAGCGGAAAGAGCTGGGAAGCCTGACCCGCGATGAGATGAAGTTCTCCGTCATATTCGGCATTACCCTGCTGCTGTGGCTTACCCAGACATGGACAAAGCTGGATTTGACCCTGATATCACTGACCTGTTCTGCCGTATTCTTCCTTCCGAAGGTGGATTTAATGGACTGGAAGAAGGCAGTGGACGCCACCGGATGGGCCGGCCTTCTGATTGTAGGCGCTTCCAATGCCCTTGCCATGATTTTGAGCCAGCAGGGCAGCGCCGAGTGGATTAGCAACCAGTTCCTGGGAGGACTGGTGGGAAGCTCCATGCTGGTAATCATGCTGGTGGTGACTGCTTTTGGCCTGTTCATCCATTTCCTGGTACCGGTAGGCAATGCGGTGCTGGCTGTATGTGTGCCCCTGATTGTGATTCTTGCGGAGAAGGCGGGAATCAATCCCATGTATCTGGTACTGATTCTGGGCTACACATCCAAGTGCATTTTCCTTCTGCCTCTGGACCCTATACCCATGGCCACCTACGACTACGGCTATTGGAGGCTGGGCCAGATGACAAAGGTGGGATTTGTCATAGCAGTGCTGTGGATTCCCATTATGGTTGCCTTCATGTACGCAGCCATAGGGCTTCACATTATTTAGGAAGAACAGGAGAGACAGAACTATATGAAGGTGTATAAGATTGCTGCAATCAATCTTGGCTCCACATCCACCAAGATTGCCTACTATGAAAATGAGAACTGCGTGTTCAAGGACAGCATTGTCCATCCTGCCAGGGAGCTGGAAGGATTTTCAACCATATGGGAACAGTCTGAATTCAGGAAACAGGCCATTGAAGGCTATCTGAAGGAAAAAGGAATTCTCATATCCGGACTTGACGCGGTGGTTACCAGAGGCGGACACACAGAGCCCATAGTGGGCGGAGTGTACCGCATCACCAAAAAGATGCTGGAACAGTCCGCCAGTGAGAAATATGGGAATCACGCCACGGACCTGGGCCTTAAGCTGGCGTATGAGTTTTCCGGACAGGGACCCCAGGCATTTACCGTGGACCCTCCTACCACAGACGAATTTGAACCCCTGGCCCGCTACAGCGGACTGCCCCAGATTAAGCGCCGCAGCAGTTTCCATGTGCTGAACCACAGGGCTGCGGGCAGGCAGTATGCAAAGGATGCAGGAAAGGACTATAAAGACCTGAACCTGGTGGTTATCCACATGGGGGGAGGCATCAGCATTGCGGCACATAAAAAGGGCAGGCTGGTGGATGCCAACAATGCCATAGACGGGGACGGACCCTTTTCCACCAACCGGTGCTGCTCGGTGCCCATTGGAGATTTGATTAAAATGTGTTATTCTGGAACATATACATATACCGAAATCCGCAGGCTTATCAACGGAAACGCAGGTCTTATGGCATATGTAGGCGAAAATGACGTAAAGACCGTGGAAGAGAGGGCGGCGGCAGGGGACCAGGCCTGCGGCGAGGTGCTGGACGCCATGTGCTACCAGATTGCCAAGGAAATCGGGGCGGCAGCCACCGTACTCATGGGCCGGGTGGATGCCATTGTGTTCACCGGCGGCATTGCCCACTCCAGGCGGATTGTGGAGAGCGTATCGCGCAGGGTATCCTTCATTGCCCCCATTGCGGTTTATCCGGGGGAATATGAGATGCAGTCCCTGGGACTGAACACACTGGCAGCCCTGCGGGGGGAAGAAGAGATAAAGGAACTGAAGGATTGACCGGGTTGACGACAGGGAGGAGACACAATATGTTTCATAATTTCCAGGAAATGGAAGATTATATTAGGAGTCGGAATATCAGGAAACGCCTGGTATTGGCCAACGCCCATGACGATGATGTGCTGGAGGCTGTTGTCACAGCCAGGAGAAAGGGAGTCATAGAGCCCATCCTCATTGGTCTGGAAGACAGAATCAGGGAACTGCTGGCCGGCATGGGAGAGAAGGCTGAGGATTACCACATCATACCCTGCGGGGACGAGCGGGAGGCTGCCAGGATGGCCTGCAGAATGGTTAAGGACAAAGAAGCAGATATTCCCATGAAGGGTCTTATGCAGACAGCCAGCTTCATGCGGGCCATACTGGACAAGGAAGCATATGGGTTTGTGCCGGAGGGAGGCCAGCTGAGCCAGGCCACGGTAATGGAATACCAGGGCCGTCTGATGATTGCCACGGACTGTGCGGTAAATGTGGCGCCGGATTACAGCGAAAAGGTAAAAATTATCAATAATGCGGTAAAGCTGGCCGGAAAGCTGGGAATCCAGTGTCCAAAGGTGGCTGTAATCACCCCGGTGGAGGTGGTGAATCCCAAGATGCAGTCCACCATAGACGCAGCCATGCTGAGTATGGCTGCCCGGAGGGGCCAGATTAAAAACTGTCTGGTGGACGGTCCATTGGCCCTGGATAATGCCCTTTCAGCGGATGCGGCCAGACACAAGGGCATCACCAGCCAGGTGGCCGGACAGCCGGATATCCTGCTGATGCCGGATTTATGTGCAGGCAATATATTTACGAAATCCCTGACCTATTTTGCCCATATGGTATCCTCCGGCACCCTGAACGGCACCACAGTGCCTGTGGTTATGACCAGCAGGACGGATACGCCTGAGGATAAGTACGATTCCATTTTAACGGCCATCGTACAGGGATTATAAAGAAGTAAAAAAGAGGACAGTCTTTATGTGATGTCCGGACGGAGATGCCGGAAGGCGGGATGCATTAAGTGTCCCGCCTTTTAACTTGTCTTTTCCTCTGGGGCTGGTTATAATAAAATGAAATCAGGACACCGGGAAAAACGGATGATGTGCTGCACGGCGCCATAAGCAATTTCATTAAATACGAGAAGTGATTTGGAGAAAAGTATGGAATATCAATGGAATACAGTGACAGAGGAAGAGCTGAAGCATTTATATTATGAGGAAGGCATGACGGACAGGGAGATAGCGGAGCGGTTTGGAGTCTCCATGGGAAAGGTGGCCTATAAGAGAAGAAAGTATGGTATAACCATTAAAAATATGGTATACCAGGAATTCATGGATGAGAATTCAGAATTGTTTGCACAGCTGAATGAAAATTCCAGGGAACGACTGCTCAGAAAGGATAATATTGACGCCATTTCCAAGGCAGTGACCCACTATGTATTCAGGAATGGCCCGGTTGAGGACATGCACGCCAATGGACAGCTGTCGGAACAGGATATGAAGACATTGAACAAGTATATGGTGAACCGCATCGCAGGGCTGCTGACTGCGGCCATGGACGGAGACTGGCTGAATCTGGAACAGCTGTTTTCCTTTTACCGTTTCTTCGGCAGTGACTGGGATGCTGCGGTGCCTGATATGGAAACCATGAAGATGTTGATGGAGCGGATGAAGAAGCAGTGACTGGGCTGGAAAGAGGGAGACAGCGGGGATTCATCCGTCATATCAGAACGGTATCTTTTGGATACCATGGCACTTTATAGTGCGTAATTTACCATGTCCTGCGGGCCGGTTATAATAAAAGCAGATTGGGCGGCTGCCCTGGAAAGGATGGGATGACATTGAGTACCGGAAAGACCGGAGATTATCTTAAGATATTAAAGGACGAAATCCATTCTGCTGTGTTTGCCACTGTGGACAGGGACGGGCATCCTGCGGCCAGGGTCATTGATATTATGCTGGCGGATGAAAATACCCTGTATTTTATTACGGCTAAGGGCAAGGAGTTTTACCGGCAGCTGACAGAACAGAAGTATGTGGCCATCAGCGGAATGACCGGGGGCCAAGGCTCCCTCAGCAAAAAGGCCATATCCATCCAGGGCCGGGTGAAGGAGCTGGGGCCCGGACTGTTGGACCGTGTATTTGAAGAGAACCCTTATATGGCGGAGATATATCCTGACAGGGAAAGCCGCATGGCCCTGACTGTGTTCTGCATAACAGGGGGAAGGGGAGAGTATTTTGATTTGTCCGCAAAACCCATTATAAGACAGGGATTTTTAATTGGGGATTGGGATAGGGAAGAAGAGGTCGGATATTTTATCACCAGCCAATGCCGCGGATGCAGAATCTGCTATTCCAGATGTCCGCAGAAATGCATAACCATGGAACGGGTTCCGTTTGAGATACTTGGGGAACACTGCATCCGGTGCGGAAACTGTCTGGAGGTATGTCCCTTCGGCGCGGTGGAGCGCCGGTGAACCGGCTGGGCAGAACCCAGGAAATCAAACAAAGGAAGTGGGATAATGGAAGTCAGGGAACGGAATAAGGGGCTGTTGGAGCAGAACAAAGAGCAGTTAGAGCGGAACAAAGAGCTGCTGAGACAGCGTCTGGAACAGGCGGATGCCATTGTCATCGGTGCGGGCAGCGGCCTGTCCGCGGCAGCGGGCCTGACCTACGCCGGCAGGCGGTTTGAGGAGCATTTCCAGGAGTTTATAGAGAGGTACGGCATGAGGGACATGTACTCGGCGGGATTCTACCCGTTTCCTACCCAGGAGGAAAAATGGGCCTACTGGAGCCGCCACATTTATTATAACCGTTATGACATGCCGGCGGCAAAGCTGTACAGGGACCTGTATGGGATGATGAAGGATAAGAACCACTTTGTCCTGACCACCAATGTGGACCATCAGTTCTGGCTGGCCGGTTTTCAGGATGAGCGTATATTTGCAACCCAGGGTGATTACGGTTTGTTCCAGTGCAAACGGGCCTGCCATAAGAAGCTGTATGACAATGAATCCCTTGTCAGGGCCATGGTGAGGGAGCAGAAGGACTGCAGGATTCCCTCCGGTCTGGTGCCAAAGTGTCCTGTCTGCGGAGGCGATATGGAAGTGCACCTGCGGTGCGACGGTTATTTTGTGGAGGATGAGGCATGGTACAGGGCAGCGGTGCGTTATGAAACATTTCTGAGGAACAACCAGGAAAAACGTCTGGTTTTCCTGGAATTGGGAGTGGGAATGAACACGCCCGGCATCATCAAATATCCCTTCTGGCAGATGACAAAGCAGTGGGACAATGCATATTATGTCAGCATTAACCTGGAGCAGGCGTGGGCGCCGGCTGACATCATGGACCGGTCTTTGGTGCTGGGGGCGGACATTGCCGGTGTACTGGAGCATCTGACACCAGCATCTGCCGGAACGGATGATGGGAGCGGTATGCGGGAAAATGAGCCCGGTGCGCTTGAAAATAGGCCCGGTATGCAGGAAAGCAGTACCGGTTTCCGGGAAAGGAGCAGACAGTCATGAGGCAGATGGACCAGGAACAGCGTCTGGACTATATTGTGGACGCACTTAAGACAGATTCGGTCCTGTACAGGGATATGGAGGTGAGGCCGGGGGACAGGCGCAGGGTTATGCGCTCCCTGATGAATATCCGCATGCCCAAGCCCCTTCCGGCTGGTTTCCTGGAGATTCAGGATGAATTCCTGAGGGAGGAGGCCAGGGAAAAAGGAATTCTGGGTCTGGAGGATATACCGGATGTACAGGAACAGTATGGAAGCAGTATTCCCTTTGGGGACCGTATATCCATATGGCAGGGTGATATTACCCGCCTGCAGGTGGACGCCATTGTCAATGCGGCCAATTCCCGGATGCTGGGATGCTTTGTACCCTGTCACGGCTGCATTGATAATGCGATTCATTCCGCTGCGGGTCTGGGGCTGCGTGAAGCCTGCCGCCGGTACATGGACGAAAAGCGCAGGGAGGAACCGGATTATGAGGAGCCCGTTGGGAGGGCGGTTCTGACGCCGGGATTCTGCCTTCCCTGTAAGTATGTGATTCATACCGTGGGGCCAGTTGTGGGAATGAGGCTGACAGAAGAATTGAGACAGGATTTGAGGAACTGCTACTATTCCTGCATGGCTGCGGCTGCAGAACGGGGAATAAGGAGCATTGCCTTTTGCTGTATCTCTACCGGGGAATTCCATTTTCCCAATGATGAGGCGGCAGGGATTGCAGTGGATACAGCGGCAGAATTCCTGGAACAACGGCAAACAGCCTTTGACCGAATTATTTTTAATGTGTTTAAGGACGTGGACAGGAAACTATATGAGGGACTGTTATCATAAAAGGGTTATCAGCAAGAATGATTGCAGACAGCGGCAATCCTGTGGTACAATCCCGGCAGGCAGCGGATTGGCGGCGAAGGGGAGCCGTCCTATGACTGATGGAGTCCTGAAATAACATAGGGGAAATATGTCGTTAATAGACGATACGCAGACACACTAAAAGGAGTGCTCCGGCACCATTCTGATATACAGATGGTGCTTCGGAGACACTCCTTTTTTACCTGGCCTTATGCATTCTGCGTATTGCTGTCCGGCAGAGGCTTTTCACAGTACTTTCTGGAGGCTACGTATGCGCCTACCCAGCCCGCGAAGGCGCCCAGGGTCAGGATGAGCAGGAGAATCCAGGCTGTATTGTAGGAGCCGCTGGTATCATAGATGGCAGCCACCATAAGCGCGCCCAGGGAAAGGCCAATCTGTGAGAAGCTGTTGGCGATTCCGTATGCCTCGCCGTATTTTTCAGCGCCGAAGATGGCGGAGGTAATAAGAGGCGGAGTCACGGTGCCGATGGCATCTCCCAGGCCGAAGAGCAGGGCCATGATGTACAGCATGTTTATGTTCTGTCCAAAGAGGATGAAGATGAAGGACAGGGCAAAGGTGATGCATCCAAAGGCAGTGCTGGCCACAACGCCGAACCTGTCATTGAGCCATCCCAGCACCAGTTTGCCGAATATGCCAATCATGGAGTACATGGAGATGATTAAAGCCTGTACCTGGGGACCCTGAAGTTCCTCGATGGCCGGGGGAAAGTGGCCCAGGGAACCGGTATTAATCAGGCCGTTGCACAGCATGCCGAAGATAAAAAGGATGAAGAACACTTTTGTCCTGGATTCCTTTACACTGAGGGGAAATATAATATCTGCCTTTTTGGGGCTGCTTTTGGGCGCAGCCTCCTGTTGGGATACATCCTCGCTGCCGTAAGGCAGGAGTCCCATGTCCTCCGGGCGTTTCCTGAGAATGAACAGGGCAGCGGGAAGGGCCAGCACCAGGATGATGACTGCCATAATGCGGTAGGTGCTCCTCCAGCCGTAGGCTCCCAGCAGCCATGTGATGACAGGGCTGAAGATGGTGCCGCCCACTCCGATTCCGGCCATGGCAATGCTCATGGCAAGTCCCCTCTTTTTGATGAACCAGTTGGTAATCATCATGCTTACGGGAATCAGGGAGGCATTTAGGAAGAAAATGCCGGTGAAAAAGGAGGATATGTAAAGATGAATCACGTTGGTGGCAAGGGAGAAGGAGGCGTATGAAAGGACAAAGCCAATGATGCTGACGGTCTGGATACGCTTCATGTTGCCCCTTGCAAGCCTGGCGGACACCATGGGGGACAGGAAGATTCCCAGGCCCTGGAGAATGGTGTTGGCCAGGGTAAAGGCGCTTCTGGAAATCTGCAGCTCACCGGTGACCTGAATCAGGAATTTATTGCTGAGCGCCATGATGGGGGGCACCATGGTACATGTAATCATGAGACATCCAAAGACAACAAACCAGCCATAATATATTTTTTTGTGCTCCATTATGCGTTCCTCCTGTTCAGCCAGTTATATGCACAGGCTGCATGTACGGCGGCCCCGTAGGGCATGACGGTTTCATCGAATAATACCCCCGGATTGTGGTGCTGGACCGTACATCCTTCCACCCTGCATCCTATCATGAAGTAGACAGAGGGAACCTTCTCAGCCACACGGGCAAAGTCGTCGGAGGGCGTGACGGAGTAATCCGTGCGTTGGATGAAATCAGGCGTTATCTCTGAGGCGTAGCCTGCCAGCTCCCTGGTAAGGTCCGGGTCGGAATAGGTGGAGGGAACCTCGGAGAGGGATTCATATAAAACAGTGACTCCGAAGACCCTGCCCGTGTATTCGGTAATCTCATGCATTCTTTTTACCAGTCTGGCCCGCAGCTCCTTATTATAGGTGCGCAGGGTGCCCATGAGCACGGCGCTGTCAGGAATGATGTTGGAGGTGGAGCCTGCATTGAAGGCGCCCAGGGTAAGGCTTGCCTTCTCGCCCGGGTCGCATTCTCTGGCTATGAGATTCTGGAAGGCGCTGTAAATATGGAAGCCCACATTGATGGGGTCAATGCCCAGATGAGGCATGGCGCCATGGCAGCCCACGCCTTTTACCGTGATTTTAAAACCGTCGCAGGAGGATGTCATGAAGCCGGTGCCATAGTTGAGGGAGGGAACCGGGGTGTCTAACATCACATGTATACCCATGGCGGCATCCACTGTTGGATTGGACAGGAGTCCGGCTTTAATCATGTTTTCAGAGCCTGAGAAAACCTCTTCCGCGGGCTGGAACATCAGTTTCACGTTCCCCCGGAGTTCATCCCTGCGCTCGTACAGAATCCGGGCAGCCGCAAGCAGCATGGCGGTATGTATGTCGTGGCCGCAGTTATGGGCTGCACCCGTGACCGTCTTAAAGGGAAGGCTGTTGGTCTCATTCATAGGGAGGGCATCCATGTCAGCCCTGAGAAGAATGGTCTTACCAGGGTGTCCGCCTTCAATCAGGGCAGTGATGCCTGAGTCGCAGATTTCCTGGGGGGAAAGCCCTATAGAGGCAAGGCGTTCCATGACATATGCCGTTGTGCCGGGCAGGTGTTCGCCTGCTTCGGCGTGCTGGTGCAGATAATGGCGGTCCTTCTGCATCTGGTATTCAAGTTCCATTGCTCGCTGTAAGAATTCATTCATTATGGTACCCTCCTTAAAATATAAAAAGACTATATAGAGACATGTCTTTATTATAGCAAATATACTATGGTTGTCAAGGGAGTAAAAAAGATTTATATACAGAATTAACAAAGAAATAAGGTTTTTTTTATTTGGAGGGTGCGGATTTTACGTTGCTATGTTAAGATTAAGGGACAGAGCGGTTTTGGGAGGAATGAAATTGAAGAGGAAGATTGCAGTTATCGCAACAGAGTATATAAAGGAATTTCTCCAGTCCATGCTTGCGGATTTGGACTTTGATTACAGCATATTTACGTACAGGACATTTGCAGATATACAGCAGATTCATGAAAAGATAACCGATGAGTATGACGGCATTCTTACATCCGGCAGTTTTCCGGCCCACATGATACATCTTTACTATAAAGAAGAGAACCGTCCCATCTGTTTCTTCAATACGGATGAGGCTGCCCTGTACCGTTTGTTCCTGAAGCTGTTAAATGAGAACAGGAATCTGGATTTTACAAGGGTATACGCCGACATTGTGGAAGTCTTCGGCGTGGGTCTTAAGGATTTCGTGGAGGGGCGCAGCCCCATGCCTGATATCCGGGAGCTTTCAGAGGACGAGTTTGACATGGAGCGGATGCTTCAGATTGAGCAGGAGGAGTACAAAAAGCATGTAAGCCTCTGGGAGGAAGGAAAAATTGATTTATCCGTCACCCGGTTTTCCAGTATTATGCCGGCTCTTGTGGAGGCTGGTGTGAAGGTCTATTTTCCCTTCCCCGGCAAGCGGTATGTGGGGGAAGTGTGCGATAAGCTGCTCAATGAGATAGAGCGCAGGAAACTGGAGGAGCAGATACCGGGCGTCATCATTGTGAAGCTGTCGGAGCATGGTTCCGCAGACGAAATGTTCCAGGGACTGGATTACGATTACATGCGGCTTGAAAATCTTGTGATTGAATTTATAGGCGCGTCCATGATTGACTGTTCGGTGCACCGCCGCCATTACGGGCTTGAAATCGTGTCCACCAAGAAACATGTGGCCGGATGGACCGGAGATTTTAGGGAGGACCGGCTGAACGCCTTTCTGCGGGAGAAGAAGCTGTCAGCCCGTTTCAGCATAGGCTACGGCCTTGGAAACAGCCTTTCCCAGGCGCGGTTAAATGCCCTTGACGCCTGCCATGAGGCGGAACTGAAGCAGTCCCCGGCCTATCTGATTAATGAGCGGGAGCAAATCATCGGTCCCATGGGGGAGGCGGGCCAGCTTCTCATAAATGTGGACAACAGCCAGGTACTGGATGTACAGTCCAGGCTTTCACCCCTGACGGTAAAGAAAATATTCACAGCCATCAGCGCCTCTGACAAACAGGAAATCACGGCCAGGACCCTTGCCCTCAGACTGGGCATCACCAAACGCAGCGCCAACCGTTTTCTGGCCGTACTGGAGCAGGAGGGATATCTGAGGATTGCATATAAGACAAGGACCACCACCAAGGGACGGCCGGAGAGCGTGTATATAAGAACAGGACGGCCGGAGGTTCCGGAAGAAGAGCAGGGACAGCAGAGTGAACATTAACAATAGGGGAAAGTCATCGCAGGAACCATCAGCAGGGAGCATCAGCAGGGACCATCAGCAGGAACCATCAGCAGGAACCATGAAACAATGCGGAAATAGAACAAAAAACACAGCGCTTCCAGGCGGCATGGCCGGGAAAGGCTGTGTTTTTGCGTATATATGAATATATGTCTTACGATTTGTCTTCCGGAAGCTCATGTCCTCTGGTGATATGGTCCTTGATTGCACGGAAGCTCTCGGCGCTGACCACATGCTCAATGCGGCATGCATCCTCTGCGGCTGTCTTTTCATCCACCCCCAGATACATGAGCCACTGGGACAGCATGGTATGGCGCTCGTACATGGTCTCAGCAATTTCCTTCCCCATGCTGCTGAGGGTGATATGGCCTTGGTCATCCATGAGGATATAACCGTTTTCACGGAGATTCTTCATGGCTACACTGACACTGGGCTTGGAAAATGCCAGCTCGTTGGCAATGTCGATGGAGCGGACATAGGGGTTGCGGCGGCTTAAAATCAAGATTGTTTCCAGATAATTTTCAGCTGATTCCTGTATTTTCAATTTAATCAAATCCTCCCACTGATAGTAATTCGTTCGTTCTAAGTCTGCGGCAGCTATTATCTATTTTATCATACCCTGGAGGGAAACGCAAATTGGGAACTGAGCTGTAATTGCAAAAAACCCGCATTTAAATTGAAAAAAATTATTGACATTTCGGTTAACTGGTGCTAACCTAAATTTGCAGTTAGGATACCATAACTTTCCAGCTGCAATACGGATATAGGAAACAGAATCACATCAGGTTTCAGAAAGAGGAGTGATGGGTATGCCGTTGACAATGGTAAGGGAAGGTACGGTGACATCCATAGTCCGGGTGGGCGGTAAGGAAGAGGTAAAGCGTCATCTGGAGAACATGGGATTCGTACCGGGAGCAAGCGTGACTGTTGTTTCTGTTAACAATGGCAATGTGATTGTCAATGTAAAGGAATCAAGGGTTGCCATCAGCAAAGAGATGGCCAATAAGATTATGGTGTAAACTGGCCAAGGGTATGAAAAGGAAAGGAGCATGAATAAGATGCGCACATTGAAGGAAGTAAAATGCGGAAACACGGTATCGGTTGTTAAACTGCACGGAGAAGGGGCTGTAAAGCGCCGTATCATGGATATGGGCATTACAAAGGGGACAGAAGTCTATGTCCGCAAGGTGGCGCCTCTGGGGGACCCCGTGGAAGTAAATGTAAGGGGCTATGAGCTGTCCTTAAGGAAAGCGGATGCAGAGATGATTGAAGTGCAGTAGAAACTGCTTTTTTTTAAAGAACTGAGTTAGTTGAAACTAATTTGTTGATAAATTTTCTCAATAAGAAAATGAGGAGGATATGAAAATGTCAATCAAAATTGCTTTGGCCGGTAATCCCAACTGCGGAAAGACCACACTGTTTAATGGTCTCACCGGTTCCAATCAGTTTGTAGGTAACTGGCCTGGTGTCACGGTGGAAAAAAAGGAAGGCAAACTTAAGGGGAACAAGGATGTCATCATCATGGACCTTCCCGGTATTTATTCGCTGTCTCCCTATACCCTGGAGGAAGTGGTTGCCAGGAATTACCTGATTACCGAGCGTCCGGACGCCATACTGAACATTGTGGACGGAACCAATCTGGAGCGCAACCTGTACCTGACCACCCAGCTGATGGAACTGGGGATTCCCGTGCTGATGGCCGTCAACATGATGGATGTGGTTAAGAAGAGCGGGGACCAGATTAATATCGAGGCCCTGAGCAGGGAACTGGGCTGCCCGGTGGCGGAGATTTCCGCATTAAAGGGCACCGGCATCATGGAGGCTGCCAACAAGGCAGTGGAGCTGGCAAGGGACAGCAGGGCGTCTGTGCCGGTACACAAGTTTTCTTCTGATGTGGAGGCGTCCCTGGAGGAAATCGAGCAGTGCATCGGAGGCAATGTGCCTGAGGCACAGAAGCGTTTCTATGCCGTCAAGCTGTTTGAACGGGATGACAAGATTGCAGCACAGATGACCATGGTTCCGGATGTGGAGAGCATTGTAAAGCGTATAGAAGACACCATGGATGATGATGCTGAGAGCATCATTACCAATGAGCGCTATACATACATTACTTCCATCATTGGCAAGTGCTATAAAAAGAAGAGCAGGGAAAAACTGAGTATTTCCGACAAGATTGACCACATTGTCACCAACCGTTTCCTGGCCCTCCCAATCTTTGCAGTGGTAATGTGGATTGTTTACTATGTATCCGTATCCACAGTGGGAACCGCTGCAACCGACTGGGTCAACGACGGCCTGTTTGGCGAAGGCTGGTCCATGTTCGGCATGGATGTCCCTGGCATTCCGGTTGTGGCAGAAGGCTTCCTGGCGGCTGTTGGCTGCGCTGACTGGCTGTCCAGCCTGATTTTAGACGGTATCGTGGCCGGTGTTGGCGCTGTGCTGGGCTTTGTGCCTCAGATGCTGGTACTGTTCATTTTCCTTGCATTCCTTGAGTCCTGCGGTTACATGGCCAGGGTTGCATTCATTATGGACAGGATTTTCCGCAAGTTCGGACTGTCGGGAAAGTCCTTTATCCCAATGCTGATAGGAACCGGCTGCGGCGTTCCCGGAATCATGGCTTCCCGTACCATTGAGAATGACAGGGACCGTAAAATGACCATTATGACCACCACCTTTATTCCCTGCGGCGCCAAGCTTCCGATTATCGCATTGTTTGCAGGCGCGCTGTTCGGAGGCGCCTCCTGGGTTGCACCCAGCGCTTATTTCGTTGGAATCGCAGCCATTATCTGCTCCGGCATCATCTTAAAAAAGACGAAAATGTTTGCAGGGGACCCGGCGCCATTTGTAATGGAGCTTCCTGCCTACCATCTTCCCACTGTATCCAACGTACTGCGCAGCATGTGGGAGAGGGGCTGGTCATTCATCAAGAAGGCGGGAACCGTGATTCTGTTATCCACCATCTTTGTATGGTTTACATCCAGCTTCGGTTTTACGGACGGACACTTCGGGATGGTGGAAGATTTGTCTGACGGACTGCTGGCAACCATTGGCCAGGGCATTGCTTGGATATTTGCACCTCTGGGCTGGGGCAACTGGCAGGCGGCTGTTGCAGCCATCACAGGCCTGGTGGCAAAGGAGAACGTGGTTGGTACCTTCGGCATCCTTTACGGATTTGCAGAAGTGGCTGAGGACGGCGAGGAAATCTGGGGAACCCTTGCACAGAGCTTCACTGTGGCCAGCGCATACTCCTTCCTGGTATTTAACCTGTTGTGCGCGCCCTGCTTTGCAGCCATCGGCGCCATCAAGCGCGAGATGAACAATGCAAAGTGGACCTGGTTTGCAATCGGCTACCAGACCCTGCTGGCATACGCTGTTTCACTGTGCATCTACCAGCTGGGGAACTGGTTTATGACAGGAACCTTTGGAATCGGGGCAATTGCCGCAATTGCAGTAGTGGCTGGTTTTATTTATCTGCTGGTAAGGCCTTATAAAGAAAGCAGCTCCCTTAATGTAAGCATAAAGACAAAAGCAGCATCATAATGTGCCGCCGCAGGCAGACACGGCCTAAGGCCGGCCTGTGTGCGGGGCACCTGAAGGATAGAAGTGTCCGGAAAAGCTAAGGCAGGCATTTTCCGGACACATTCCGATTTAGCCGGTGGAAGGTGAGGAGGGAACTGACATGTGGCAGAAGGCACAGGTGATAGATGAGTTTCAGAGGAGGGGAATGCGGATTACAGAACAGCGTAAGATGCTCTTAGATGTTATACTGGAGGGAAACTGGACAAACTGCAAGGAGATTTTCTACGAGGCGCGGAAACGGGACCCGAAGCTGGGGATGGCCACTGTGTACAGGACTGTAAGTGCGCTGGAGGAAATCGGTGTACTGGTCCGTTCCTATCAATACTCCTTTGTGCCTGCCAGGGAAGACGAGGCAGAGGCCGTGTCCCGGGAGGCTAAATGAGCAAATTTCTCAATAACCTATGTTAGAATTGACTACCCCGGGGGGCGGAAGTTAGTATAAAAATAATAGGAGGGCAAAGGAATGATGGATTGTTTTAAATGTAAGAGAATAGGCCTTTTTTTAGGCGGCGTCCTGTTTGGAACAGCTGGCGTAAAGATTTTGGGAAGTGATGACGCCAAGAAGTTTTACATCAACTGCCTGGCAGCCGGATTAAGGGCTAAGGACTGTGTGATGACTACCGCTACCAATATCCAGGAGAACGCTGAGGACATTCTGGCAGAGGCTAAGGAAATCAATGCGCAGCGCTATCAGGAAGACGTATTTGAGGATGAGAGCGGGGAGGAAACCCCGGAGCAGACCGCAGAAGACTTAAAGGAAGCGGGGACAGCTCCTGCTGATACGGTTACAGCGTAGGATACAATCCGCCTGGGGAAGGATATCTCCGGGCGGTAATTTTTTCCGGAAAAGTGTCCGGCCAGGTTGAGAATAGGAGCTTAAAACAATGAAGTTTGTGATTAGACATGAGATAAGGGGAAGGGTAAGAATTCATTTTTATCAGAAGGATATGAGCATACGGCAGGCTGATTTGCTCCATTATTATATCTGTTCCCTTCCCGGGGTAAAGGCTGTCAGGGTATATGAGAGAACAGCGGATGCAGTGATTGTGTATGAGGGCGGTTCCGGGAAAATCCTGGAGGATATACAGCGGTTCTCTTATGAGAATCAGCGGATTCAGGAACTGGTGCCAAAGAACAGCGGCAGGGCCCTGAACCGGGAATACAAGGAAAAACTGGTGCAGAAGGTGGTGGTGCGGGCATTTACAAAGTCCCTCCTGCCGGCTCCGGTCCGGGCCGTCTATACGGCGGCCCACACCCTCCGGTATCTGATGAAGGGAATCCGGTGCCTGCTCAGGGGAAAGCTGGAGGTGGAGGTGCTGGACGCCACAGCCATTGCCGTCTCTGTGCTGAGAAGGGATTTTGACACAGCTGGTTCGGTCATGTTTCTCCTGGGAATCGGGGAGCTTCTGGAGGAATGGACCCGCAAAAAGTCTGTGGGCGACCTTGCCAGGAGCATGTCCCTGAATATTTCCAGGGTATGGCAGAATGTGGACGGAACAGAGGTCCTGGTCCCTGTTTCAAAAATCCGGGAGGGAGACCTGGTAACGGTCCACATGGGGAATGTCATCCCTCTGGACGGTGTGGTTGCCTCGGGGGATGCCATGGTGAACCAGGCGTCCATGACAGGGGAGTCCGTAGCTGTCAGGAAGGAAGAGGGTTCCTATGTGTATGCAGGGACAGCCGTTGAGGAGGGGGAGATTACCCTCCGGGTCAAAAAGGCGGCAGGCGACACCCGGTTTGAGCGTATTGTGACCATGATTGAGGAGTCGGAGCAGCTTAAGTCCACGGCAGAAGGCAAGGCAGCCACCCTGGCTGACGCCTTAGTCCCCTGGAGCCTGGGCGGAACCGCCCTGACGTGGCTTCTGACGCGCAATGTGACCAAGGCCCTGTCTATTCTGATGGTGGACTTCTCCTGCGCGCTGAAGCTGGCCATGCCCCTTTCCGTGCTCTCGGCCATGCGGGAGGCCAGCAGCTACCATATTACGGTAAAGGGCGGCAAATACATGGAGGCAGTGGCTGCTGCGGACACCATTGTCTTTGACAAGACAGGAACCCTGACAAAGGCCAGGCCCCAGGTGGCGGATGTGGTGGTATTCAACGGCATGAAGAAGGATGAGCTGCTGCGGATTGCGGCCTGCCTGGAGGAGCATTTTCCCCACTCCATGGCCAACGCGGTTGTCCATGAGGCGGTGAAACGGGGGCTGGTTCACAAGGAGATGCATTCCAGGGTGGATTATATGGTGGCCCATGGCATAGCCACCTATGTGGGCGATGAGAGGGTGGTGATAGGAAGCTATCACTTTGTATTTGAGGATGAGGGATGCAGGATACCGGAGGATAAAAGGGATGAGTTTGACAGCCTGCCCGCGGAATATTCCCATCTCTACCTTGCCATCGGAGGAAACCTGGCAGCTGTAATCTGCATTGAGGACCCGCTGAGGGATGAGGCGGATGCTGTCATTGCCGCCCTTCACAGGCAGGATATAACCAAGATTGTTATGATGACAGGGGACAGCGAACGCACGGCTGCCGCCATTGCCAGGCGTGTGGGAGTGGATGAATACGATTCAGAAGTCCTTCCTGAGGACAAGGCCAGGTTTGTGGAGGAAGAAAAGAGAAAGGGCCGCAGGGTTATTATGATTGGCGATGGAATCAATGATTCGCCGGCCCTGTCGGCTGCCGACGCTGGAATTGCCATCAGCGAGGGGGCTGAGATTGCCAGGGAGATAGCAGATATCACCATCTCCGAGGATAACCTGTTCCAGCTGGTGACACTGAGGGCCATCAGCCGGGGACTTATGGACCGGATTGACCGGAACTACCGGTTTGTCATCGGTTTTAACCTGGGCCTTATTCTTCTGGGAGTGGGAGGCGTCATAACCCCGGCCACGTCAGCCATGCTCCATAACACCTCCACGCTGGCCGTCAGCTTAAAGAGCATGACCAATCTTCTGGACTGATTTTTCGGGGCGTATACGGAGAAAAAATAAAATCCCCCTTCCTATATTTTACAATTAATTTAAGAATGGCAGAGAGTAAATGGACATCCGTTTATTTTCTGTCATTTTTTATGGACTATTTTGTGCCAAGTGCATAAAAACACATGCGGATTTTTGTGAAAAAGAAATGAACTGAACATAATTCTATTGCTTTTTTCTATGTTTGATGTTAAAATATAAACAAAGTTAATGACAGACCGGTTGATGAATTCGGGAGAGCTTACCGTCAGGTAACGCCGAAGGGGATGCGCAAACTCTCAGGCAAAAGAATCGAATTCGGACGGGACTCTGGAGAAGGTCACTAAATTGTGAATACCGATGAAGCAACCTGCGGCATAGCAGCAACCGCGTCAGGGAAACTTTCAGGTGAAAGGACAGAGGCAGACATCTACGCTATGTTTATGTCTGTCTCTGTTTTTTTGCAATTTTGGGGACTTCTTCGTTACCTGCATTGCGAAAACTCTACCAAGGATATACCTTAGCTTAAGAGCTATCACAGCGGTAACGGCGGTCTGTGGTGGGAAGCGGCCAAGGGATATCTGCGGAGAGCAAAAAACAGGAGGAACGTAGATTTATGACAATTATTACGGGGTTAGGATTACTATTATTGACGCTGGCAGCATTCTCACTTTTCAGCATGAAGGCACCCAAAGGTTCAGCGGCCATGTCGGGAATGGCCAATGCAGCAGTTGCAACTTTCCTGGTGGAGGCTGTCCACAGGTACATATCCGGAGATTTGCTTCACCTGGCATTTCTTGGAGAGACTGGTACCATATCGGGCAATATGGGCGGTGTGGCAGCGGCAATCATGGTACCGATTGGCATGGGTGTGAATCCTGTGTTTGCGGTAGTTGGAGGCGTTGCATTGGGGGGATACGGCATTCTTCCGGGATTCATCGCAGGATATGCAATTGGCTTTCTTGCACCGTTTATTGAGAAGCACCTTCCGCCGGGCCTGGATTCCGTGCTGGGAGCCCTCTTGATTGCGCCCATTGCCAGATTCATTGCTTTCCTGGTGGATCCGGCTGTAAATGCAGCCCTGGCTCACATCGGCGGCATGATTACGGCAGCTACCGAGCAGTCCCCCATTCTTATGGGACTTCTGCTGGGAGGCGTCATCAAGATGATTTGTACGTCGCCCCTCAGTTCCATGGCCCTCACCGCCATGCTGGGACTCACGGGACTGCCCATGGGCATTGCAGCCATTGCCTGCTTCGGCGGTTCCTTTACCAACGGCGTTATCTTTAAAATGCTCCACTTCGGGGATAACAGCAACGTAGCAGCTGTTATGATGGAGCCATTGACACAGGCGCATATTATTACAAAGCATCCCATACCGATTTACTGTTCCAATTTCTTCGGGGGAGGCTTTGCGGGAGTAGCCGCCGCATTCCTGGGCATCATCAACAATGCCCCGGGAACCGCTTCTCCCATACCGGGACTGCTGGCGCCCTTTGCCTTCAATCCGCCGTTAAAGGTACTGATGGCACTGCTGCTGGCCGGTATCAGCGGCACCCTGGCAGGCGTTGTGGGAGCCATTGCTTTCAAGAAGAAATATGATATGAAGCCGGAATTATCAGTCATTAATTCATTTGATGAGTAATAAGGAAGGGCGGGAACAGCCGGATGAGGAAACTTGTCCGGCTGTTTTTTTGCTCATGTTACAAAAGAAACAATATTAATAATTATTATTAATATTGTTTCTTGACAAACAGCCGGTGATTTGGTAAAATATAACTAAGTTAGTTAAAACTAATAAAGGAGCGGCACTTAAATACCAATATAAACCAAACCGCTGTAACCTGAATGGTTTGCCGGGTTATCAGCAAGATTATCAGAGAAGAACAGCGGGAGAACACCTAAAAACTATCATAAATAACAGGAGGAAACAATATGTCATTAATTGGAAAAGAAATCAGCGATTTTACAGTACAGGCCTATGCAGGCGGAGCGTTCAGGGAAGTAAAGAAATCAGACGTATTAGGCAAGTGGGCCGTATTCTTTTTCTATCCGGCGGATTTTACCTTTGTGTGCCCCACTGAGCTGGAGGACCTGGCTGATAAGTATGAGGATTTTAAAACAGCCGGCTGCGAGATATACAGCGTGTCCTGCGACAGCCATTTTGTCCACAAGGCATGGCACGATGCATCCAAGACCATCCGGAAAATCAATTACCCCATGCTGGCAGACCCCACGGGCAGACTGGCCAGGGATTTTGACGTGATGATAGAGGCGGACGGAATGGCTGAAAGAGGAAGCTTCATTGTGAATCCGGAAGGTAAGATTGTGGCCTACGAGGTTATTGCAGGCAATGTGGGCAGGAATGCGGACGAGTTGTTCAGACGTGTCCAGGCATCCCAGTTTGTGGCAGAACACGGCGACCAGGTGTGCCCTGCAAAGTGGCAGCCCGGAGCAGACACTTTAAAGCCAAGCCTGGATTTGGTAGGACTGATATAGGACAGCTGCCGGCACAGAGGACAGGTGCCCCGGGACCGGGGATTTTACAGCGGTGGGAATATTCTTTTCCACGGCGTTCCCGGCGGCCACGAGTTTCATTCCTTTGTGGTGGCCCTGTACCATATGGCAGGTCCCTGTTGGGGAAGGCGTAGGCAGAAATGGGGAGAGACACATCCTGCCGCCATAGTCTGTAGCACAACTGGCTCCACCAGGCTTACAGCCAGACAGTGGTCTATCTTTAAGCAGATTTACAATTTTCTGTATATGAAAGGATTGTTCTGAATTGTTAGAAAGCAGGCTCCGGGATGCAAATCCCAGAGCCGCTTTGTCTGCAGCAGTCTGAGGTGCTGCTGCAACAGCACCTTTTCTGCATAAAGGTCCCCGGGTTTAATGGAGGAACCTGGCAAAGGAGAGTTCACAGCCTCCGCCTGCCCGGCGGAAAATGTTGACGGCCCTGGACATAACATCGGAGTAATCCTGATTGCCTGTCTCTATTTCCAGATAGTCCAGGCCTGTACTGAAATGGGCCTGCTTGATATCGGGAAGCTCACTTATTTCCCGAAGGATTTCCCTGGCTTGATTATCTGCCAGTTTCTTTGATAAATGATAACTGCGTCCCATGATATTTGTCCTTTCTAATAATTGTTTTTGACAATTTGATGCATTTGGATTAGACTTGTCTAACTTAATCATACTCCAAATCGCATGATTTTAATCAGTTTATTTGAGAAGATTTTTCAAAAAATACAAAAAATGGTTTAATGAGAAAAGGTATCAGTTATATGCATTGACGGATGCCTTTTTTTGTAACATAATAACGATGTTATATAACAGTGTTATAAGGATATGGGGAAAGGACAGGGTGATTGACATGGGGGGCCGGGATAACAGCACAGCTGCAGCCATATTAGAGGCAGGGAAAAAGGAATTTCTTACATATGGATATGAAAAGGCATCCCTCAGGAGAATTGCAAAGGAGGCGTCGGTGACAACCGGAGCCATATACGGTTACTTTCCGGGAAAGAAAGCATTGTTTGACGCCCTGACAGCGGACACGGCAGAGGAACTGCTGGCCATGTATGATAAAGTGCACAAGGAATTTGCTTCCCTGCCGCCCGGATTGCAGCCTGCCCGGCTGAATGAGATTACAGAGCAGTATATTCCATGGATGGTGAATTATATCTATGACCATTTTGAGGTATTCAAACTGCTGCTGTGCTGCAGTGCGCCGGGGGTAAGGGAACGCTATTTTGACAGACTGGCAGCAGTGGAGGAGCAATCCTGCTGGGATTTTATCAATGCCATGGAGTCTTTGGGGCATACGGCAGCGGGGATGAGCAGTACGCTGATTCATATTTTATGCAGGTCCTTTTTCCAGCAGCTTCATGAATTTGTGTCCCATGACCTGCCAAGGGAACAGGCGGTCTCCTGCTCCCTCATCTTAAGCCGTTTCCAACATGCAGGATGGGTGCGCATCATGGGCCTGGATGTGTGAGTATGACAGAAATGGTGCAGGCTGCGGGCGGGAGAGAGGCTGCAGGCAGGAGAGAGGCTTAAGGCGGTAGAGAGGCTTAAGGCGGAAGCCTGACAGCCTTAATTTTATAACAAATGGTTAGTTGAAACTAATAAAAGGAGGATGAAAAAGTGGATGGTAAACGAAAGCATATTATGACACAGCTTCCTGATACAGGTAAGGTGACGCTCAAGACCTTTGCGGGAAAGCACAAATACCTGACGGGAGCAGGCTGCGTCCTGTCAGGAATCAGCGCAGTCATAAGCCTGGTGCCCTATCTGTGTATGTGGAAGGTGATAAAGCTGGCGGTGCTTAACTGGCCCGAGGGCCCGGACGGGGGAATGCTGGTTTACTGGGGATGGATGGCGGTGGCATCCTCGCTCCTCAGTATGCTGATCTATTTTGGAGCTCTGATGTGCACCCATATTTCTGCCTTCCGGACGGCCAGGAACATGAAAACAGTTGCCCTTCACCATCTGACAGAACTGCCTATTGGTTATTTTAAGGGGACCGGCAGCGGAAAGCTGCGCCGCATCATCGACGACGGAGCGGGCCAGACAGAGACGTATCTGGCCCATCAGCTGCCGGACCTGGCTGGTGCCCTGGTGACACCTGCGGCAGTGCTGGTTCTGCTTCTGGTGTTCGACTGGAGATTTGGCCTGATTAGTCTCATCCCCATGGCCGCAGGCGCATTTTTCCTGAGCCGGATGATGGGGACCGGAATGGCCGAGTGCATGAGGCAGTACCAGAATGCTCTGGAGGACATGAACAATGAGGCCGTGGAGTATGTGCGGGGAATACCTGTGGTGAAAACATTCCAGCAGAGCATTTTTTCCTTTAAAAGCTTTCACGATTCCATCATGCGCTACAAGGACTGGGCTGTGAATTATACCCTGTCCCTCAGGATACCTATGTGCTGTTATTCAGTCAGCATCAACGGCATTTTTGCCGTTCTCATACCAGCCGGGCTTCTTCTGGCAGGGGATGCGGCCAGGGGGGAAGCCTATGTGACAACGGTATTGGACCTGGTTTTTTATATCCTCTTTACGCCTGTCTGCGTGACCATGATGGATAAAATCATGTGGACCAGTGAAAATACCGTGGCTGCCAATGATGCCCTGGAGCGCATACTGAATATTATCAGGGAAAAACCCCTTCCTGAGCCAGGTGTTCCAAGGAAGCCTGAAAACCACAGGATTGAGATTAAGGACGTTTCCTTTTCCTATAATAAGGACGGGGTAAATGCCCTGGACCACGTGTCCCTTACCGTACCCCAGGGAGCAACCGCCGCAATGGTAGGGGCCTCGGGAAGCGGCAAGACCACCCTGGTCAGCCTGATTCCCAGGTTCTTTGACGTGGACAGGGGAAGCATATGCATCGGCGGCGTGGATGTGAGGGACATGGGGACAAAAGAGCTGATGAAGCAGGTCAGCTTTGTGTTCCAGGACAGCCGCCTCTTTAAGGACAGCCTGCTGAACAATATACGGGCGGCAAGGCCAAAGGCGGATAAGGAGGAGGTCATGAGGGCCGTGAAAGCAGCCAGGTGTGAGGACATCATTGAAAAGATGCCCCAGGGGCTGGATACGGTGGTGGGGACCAAGGGCGTGTACCTGTCAGGCGGGGAAATGCAGAGAATTGCCCTGGCCAGGGCAATCCTGAAGGATGCTCCCATTGTTCTCCTGGATGAAGCCACGGCATTTGCAGACCCGGATAATGAATATCTGATTCAGCAGGCATTTGAGAAGCTGGTGGAGGGCAAGACTGTGATTATGATTGCGCACAGACTGTCTACGGTGTGCAGGGCCGACTGTATCTTCGTGATGGAGGAAGGCAGGGTGGCTGAGCAGGGAAATCACGATGAACTTCTGAAGGCCCGGGGGCTGTATGCAAAAATGTGGAAGGATTATCAGACCTCAGTAGAGTGGAAGGTAGGTGGAATGGCATGAGCAAGTATCTGCAGAGAAAATTCGCATTGAGCGAACAGGGGGGAAGAGACCTGACAAAGGCCATATTTTCCTGCGCCCTAACTAATATGGGGCTGATTTTCCCCATGGGCATCCTGTTCCTGTTTCTGGAACGGCTGCTGGGCCCTCTGGTGGGTCTTAAGGCTCCTTCCATGGGGATGGCCGGGTATGTAATTATCAGCATTATCCTTTTGATATTAATATTTGTTTTTTGGAGAATCCAGTATAACGCTACCTTTGTGGCCTCCTATACGGAAAGCGCCAATATGCGCATCCGGCTGGCAGAACGGCTCAGGACCCTGCCCCTGTCCTTTTTTGGAAAGAGGGACCTGGCGGATTTAACCACCACCATTATGGCTGACAGCGCGTTTATTGAAAAGGCATTCTCCCATTTCATACCGGAACTCATAGGCGCATTTATATCCACGGCCTTCATTGGAGTGTGCCTTATGGCTGCTGACTGGCGGATGGGCCTGGCTGTGCTGTGGGTGGTTCCTGTGTCCTTTCTTCTGGCAGCAGGCACCCGGCCCATGGTGGACCGGGTGGAGCGCAGGCAGAAGGGGACGAAAATCGCTGCATCCGACGGTATCCAGGAGTGCATTGAGAATATTCAGGATATCAAGGCCAATAACCAGAAGGAGGAGTATCTGCAAGGACTGGACCGGAAGATTATGAATGTGGAGTCCATTACCATACGCCTGGAGCTGTTTAACGGCACCATGGTCACGGCGTCCCAGATGTTCCTGAAAGTCGGCATGGCCACCACGGTACTGGCGGGAGCCTCCCTGCTGTCATCCCGTTCCATTGACTTCATGCTGTTCCTCATGTTCATGGTGGCGTCTACCAGGCTGTACGGCCCTCTTAGCAGCTGTCTGCAGAACCTGTCGGCTGTGTATTCCACCCTTCTGGTGGTGGAACGGATGAAAGGAATTGAGGAACAGCCTGTCCAGCAGGGCAGTAAGGAAGCTGTCTATGATGGTTATGACATTGTGTTTGACCATGTGGGATTTTCCTATAAAGACGGGGAACCGGTTTTAAAGGATGTGTCCTTTACTGCAAAGCAGGGCCAGGTGACGGCTCTGGTCGGGCCGTCAGGCGGCGGAAAATCCACCAGTGCCAAGCTGGCAGCCAGGTTCTGGGATATTGACAGAGGGAAGATTACACTGGGGGGAACGGACATAAGCCAGATAGAGCCGGAGACACTGCTCAAAAGCTTTTCCATTGTGTTCCAGGATGTGGTCCTGTTTAACGATACCATCATGGAAAATATCCGGCTGGGCCGCAAAGGCGCATCCGACCAGGAGGTTATGGAAGCAGCCAGGGCAGCTCAGTGCGGGGAATTCATCCGCCGTCTGCCAAAGGGGTATGAGACACGGATTGGAGAAAATGGCTCCACTCTGTCCGGCGGTGAGCGCCAGCGGCTGTCTATTGCCAGGGCCCTCTTAAAGGATGCGCCCGTGATTCTCATGGATGAGGCCACGGCCTCGCTGGATGTGGAGAATGAGACGCAGGTACAGGAAGCCATATCCAATCTGGTTAGGAATAAGACTGTGCTGATAATTGCGCACAGAATGAGGACCGTGGCAGGAGCAGACCGGATTGTGGTGTTAAAGGATGGCTGCGTGGCAGAGCAGGGGACGCCGGAAGAACTGATGGAGCAAATGGGAATATACCGTCATATGGCGGAACTTCAGGGGAAGAGCCTGAACTGGAGTTTGTAGACAGATGGAAAGAGAAGGGCCGCCGGGAATGGATTTGGGTTCCGGCGGCCGAAATGAATGAGACAGGCGTGAAGTGGCTAATTATCAAGGGAAGCCTGCCAGATTAACCTGGCTCCCATGCCTGCCAGGTATTCCGTGCAATCCTGTAAAACCTCTGAATCAGGATACGCTTCCTTTAGGATTTGGGAAAGGGCAAGGGCCATTGTTCCTTTTCCGCCAATTACAATCTTATGGCCGTGGTTAAAGGTGATTGCTTTTGAACCCTTAAGCGCCTCCAAATCCAGAGCAACGACTGTTCCCAGGAGATAGCTGCCTAATTGCTGAGGCGAACGTTCGCAGAACAGATGAAGGACCCTGGTCAGAAATGCAGCTCTTCCAATACCTAATGCATGGCTGTTTCTGCAGCCGTTCAGGAGCCAATGTGTATCCAGCTCAGACTCATCTAAAAAGCTGCAGTTAACGGACGCTGCCAGTATGGTATTTAACGTAAGAGATGAGAGTATTTCGCCGCTCATTGATGTCATGCATCCGGTAATCCTGCATTTCTCATCTACGGATATATATTTGTTGTGGGAACCAGGAAGAATGAGCAGCATAGGGGTTCCCTTGTGATGGCGGCTCAATAAGGCCATGCTTTCTGTTTCCTCTCCGCGCATCATATCCATCCGGTCCACGGATTCGAAGTCCGGATGATTTACACGGTTTTTCACACCGGGTATAAAATGAATGGGCACAGGACTTACATCGGGAATCAATATGGTTTTTATGCCCTCGGCCAATTCTTTTAATCCGGCAGGTGTACTTAAATGAGCCAATTCATATAGTCCTGAGGAACTGGTAATCATACCGCATGCAAGGACGGATTCCACATCTGCCCAACAATGGCCCGAGGATTCCAATACCTGCTCCAGATTGAGTTTGAGCTGGGTCTTTAGAGCGTCATTTCCGTGTTCAATAGCGCCGTTGCGCGCCCCGATGCTTAATTTGCAGCCGGCTATGACCTGTTCTTCCCGGTTCCAAACCAGACAGCGGGTATTGGTGGTTCCTCCGTCTATTGTTATACATATATTTCCCATAGATATACCTGCTTTACTTGTTTTTGCTATATTGCTGTGTCCGCAATTTCTTTATAAGCTCTGGCCAGGGAGCTGATTTTCCGGAAGTCGCCGTCCTGTATAGCCTTTTTGTCGGCCAGGTTTCCTCCCACTGCAATCATGTGATAACCAGCCTGCAGCAGCTTTCCGGCATTTTCAAGATTGACCCCTCCCACAGCAGCAAACGGAATAAAACCCAGAGGGCCTTTTATCGCTTTGATATAATCTGCCCCCAGATTTCCGGCCGGGAATATTTTGACAATATCGGCGCCATTTTTATAAGCGTCTGCAATCTCCGAGGGGGTCATGGCTCCCGGCATGGAGAATAACCCCAATGCCTTGGTCTTTTTTATGGTTTCAGGGTCCATGTTGGGAGATATAATGTATTTTGCTCCGGCATTGGCCGCGGACTCGGCTTCTTCAGGACTTAATATGGTTCCGGCCCCCAGGAAAATCTGGTCTCCAAAAATCTCATGGGATTTTTGGATGGTTCGGAGGCTGGCTGCTTTGGCGGCAGGAGAGTTATGGCTTAACGGAATCTCAATGGCTTTGATGCCGCCATCCATCAAAGCGTTTATTACGTCTGCGATGTTCTCTGCATCCACATCCCTTAGGATGGCAATTATCCTGTTATCCAGTATATTCATAAGCATTTACCTCCCTATATGGAAAGCTTTCTGTTTCTGGCTGTCACTTCCCAAATATCAACTATTTTACCATCCAGGGCAACCAGGGCTTCAGGATACAGGGCGCTGGTGGGACAGATATGGGTGGGAATCACATATAATACAGTTCCGATAGCGGGCCTCTGGTCCTCATAGCCCTCTTCCATTTTCCAAATCCAATGTTCTTCATTCTGATTCAGGGGAGTGGCATGCCAGTCACCGATAAGACAGCCTCTGAGGCCGGGAGGGTCGGCGGCGATTCCTTTATAGCCCAAATCCAATGTAAAGAGTCCGGGAGCGCCATGACTGACAACACGGGTCATGAGCAATCCGGCAGGCGCAAAGGTTTCATCTGTAAATTTACTGGCGTAACCGAAGTCGGAGATAACGCCTGTGCCAGGTGACAGATAAACACGTTTATAGCGGGCATGACAGGGAAAAGAGGGGGTGCCGCCCATAACCAGAACCGGGCAGGGAAAGCCCGCCTGCTCCAGGGCGGCCACGGTTGTGAATACTGCCCGGTCTATTTCGTCCACTGCTTTTTCCCTGGCATCGTATTGGGCAATGCCGTTGTTGCCGTCATAGCAGTGAAGCCCCTGGACAGAGAGCCAGGGAAGATTACAGCAGTACCGGTAAAAATCCGGCAGTTTATCCATGGAAATCCCGGTTCTGTTGGTACCCATGTTGACGTCGGCCAAAAAATTCACCATGATTTCCTGGGTGCCGGCAGCGCTGTTAAGCAGTGAGACCTGCTCCCGGTCATCTCCAATGGCCCAGAAACGTGTGCCTGTATAGGTTTTAACTAATTCAAGAAACCGTTTTATGTTGGGCCCCACCAGCGGGTAAGCCACCAGTGCATCGGAAGCACCGCTTTCGGCAACCATCTGGGCTTCGGCTATGGTTGCGCATTTGAATCTTGTAATACCCATTTTAATCTGCAGCTCCACCAGCTTTTTCATTTTATGGGATTTCACATGGGGCCATAAACGGTTTGCATTGCCGGCGGCAGATATCATTTCAGTTATATTCTGCTCAATGATATCCTTATAATAGATTAAGCATGGGGTGATAATCTCGTCCGTGTGTTTAAGAAGATAACGGTTTTCGTCCATTCCTATCCCTCCTTCCCAATGTGAGACAGTCTGTATCAAATTTCGAATATGAACTCAATTTCCACTGAAATATTACCAGGTAATTCAATAGCAGAAATAGCAGACCTGGCGCCTACTCCGTTGTCATCACCAAATACGTCCTTTAAAAGCTGGGAAGCACCGTCAACCACAGCGGGCTGGGAATTGAATCCCGGAGCGCTGGCTACAAAGGCCAGAATCTTAACAACACTTTTGATCTTGTTTAAATCGCCCAGATATTCATGGAGCACGCTTAATGCATTCAGCGTGCAGATTCTGGCAGCCTCCTGTCCTTCTTCGATGGTACGTTCACTGCCCAGTTTTCCGGAGACAGCAGGCTGTCCATTGCGTGTAGCTCCCTGACCTGATATGAACAACAGATTTCCTACCTGTTTAACGGGTTTATAGATACCTCCTTTGGGCGGGCTTGGGGGCAATTCGTATCCTGATTTTCTGATATTTTCGTATACATCCATAGCATTATATCCTTTCTATCTTTTATTTTATTCTTTTTCCAAAACTGACCGCAGGAATGAACGGGTGCGTGCCTCTTTAGGCGCTGTGAACAACTCTTCAGGAGGCCCCTGCTCTATGATGTGGCTGTCCGCCATTACGATTACGCGGTCCGCCACCTCCTTGGCGAACTTCATCTCATGAGTCACGATAATCATTGTCATACCGTCCTTTGCCAGCTGGCGCATGACTTCCAGTACTTCTCCGATTAACTCCGGGTCCAGGGCAGAGGTGGGTTCGTCGAACAGCATGTATTCCGGATTCATGGCCAGTGCTCTGGCTATGGCAATGCGCTGCTGCTGACCGCCCGACAGCTGGGGGGGATAACTATACTTTTTGTCAGACAGCCCTACCTTTGCCAGAAGGTCATCCACCGTTTTATCCATGTCCTCTTTGGACATGCTCTGCACACGCTTAGGCCCCAGAGTGATGTTGTCATAGACATTCATATGAGGAAAGAGATTGAACTGTTGGAAAACCATACCAAGGTTGGCCCTGACCTTTCTGATTTGGCTGGATTTGCCGGTGAGAACCTGGCCATCCACCACGATTTCGCCCTTATCAGGAGTCTCCAGATGGTTGATGCAGCGCAGCAGCGTACTTTTTCCTGAACCGCTGGGGCCTATGATTACTACCACCTCGCCCTTGTTTACAGTCAGAGATACATCCTTCAGAACATCCAGAGCGCCAAAGGATTTATAAATATTTTTCACCTCAATCATAAGCCTGCCTTCCTTTCTGTCCACCCTACGTATTTTGAAAGCGGATAACATATAATGAAATAAATCACTGCCACAAGAATGTAAGTCTCAAAAGGATACCCTGTGACATTCATGATGGTTTTCCCTTCCCGCAGAAGTTCGGAATATCCAATGATGGATGCAATGGACGTATCTTTGATTAGTCCCAGATGAAAACCAATCAGTGCCGGCAGGGATATTTTAAAGGACTGCGGCAGTATGACGTCTCTGAGTACATCCAGTGGACGCAGGCCAATACATTTAGCGGCTTCCCACTGTCCCTTTGGAATGCTTTCGATTCCGGAGCGTATGATTTCCGCTATATAGGCGCCTCCGTACAAGGTGTATACTAATACTACAGCTGAAAAGATATCTATCTGTATTCCAAGATAAGCCAGGCCGTAATAACCCATAAACAGCTGCATGAGCAGAGGACATCCTCTGAATAATTCCACATATACCCTTAAAATGCCCCTGACACCCTTGTTTTTTAAGGTAAAGAGCATACCGCACATAACTCCTAAAAGGGTGCTGGTAATGATTACTGTGAGAGAAAGCTTAAGCGTAATCAGAAAACCGTCCAGCAGCAGCCTCCAATAGGAGAAAACTCGTAAAAAACCATCCATTTATTTTACCTCCCGCCGTTGCTGATACTTGGAAAGAACCGGTTGTTAACATATCTTAGGATTTTAGAGCAGAGCACCGACATAATATAGTAGATGCCAATAGCAAAGGTGAATAACTCCAGGGTTCGGAAATTCTGGGAATTCAGTATGGAGGCCACCTGGGTAAGGTCTTTGATGTCAAGAACGGAAAGCAGGCTCGTACCAAAGAGTATCATGATGAACTGATTAATAAGCGAAGGGAAAATGTTGCGCAGGGCCTGGGGAAAGATGACATCCAGAAAAGCGTGGATGGGCTTTAACCCCAGACAGTTGGCCGCTTCCCATTGGCCCTTGGGGATGGACTGGATACCGGAACGGACGATTTCCGCTATGTATGCTGTGTTGTTAATGGTCAGTCCCAGTATACCGGCGAACAAGGCAGGAAGATAAATCTTAAACTGGGGAAGTCCAAAATAGAGAAAGAAAATTTGAACCAGCATAGGGGTGTTGCGGATTAATTCCACATACACAGTTGCGATGCGGTAACCGGCTTTGTGCTGTCTGTTATACCGCAGAAATCCCACAACCGTTCCGAAAAACAGGGACAGCGCGAAGACGGTCAGGGTAAGTTCAAGGGATACAAGTGCACCTCTGAGCAGTGCCGGAAGATTTTCGATGGGAGTCCACCAATCCAGGAACATATTAACACCTCTTTCTATAGAATGGGGCTGCCGTAACGGAGCCCCATTTACTTTGATTAATATTGAGGATTTAAATCAAACGGCATTGGTTCCCCAAACCATTTTGAGTACATTTCATCATTTTTACCTGATACATTTGTGTTAAAGATGAAAAGGTTCAGGTAATTGAGCCAGTCCTGGTCGCCCTTTTTTACGCCGATTGCATTGTATTCCAGAGAAATCAGGGAATCGCCTACCACCTCAAGGTCATCATTCTGGGCTGCCTGGTATTGCTGGAAATTACTGTCCTCCAGGAAGGTGGCGCACTGGCCGTTCTTTACAGCCTGAAGTGCGTCTGCAGACGTTTCAAAGAAGACTACTTCAGCATTGGGGTTTAATGTTGCCATCAGTTCAGCATTTGTTGACCCCTTTGTAACGGCAACCTTCTTGCCCGTTAAATCGTCGACGGAATTAATCCCGCTGCCTTTTTTTACAAGAAGCCGTTCTCCGGCAACAACATAAGGATTTGAGAAATCAATCTTCTGTGCTCTCTCCAGTGTCCTTGTAAAGTTCCCGAATACAGCATCAACCTTGCCTGTCTCCAGGCTGGGAATCCTGGCGTCGGCAGTAACTTCCACAATCTCAACCTCCACACCTAAAGAATCCGCCAGTTCATGAATCATGTCCACATCATATCCCATGGGAGTGCCATCCTCTGATTTGTAGCCAAAGGGAGGGAAGGACAAAATGCATCCCACCGTCATCTTCCTCTCTTTCAGCACTTTCTGGAGGGTTCCTGTCTGGGAAGAGTTTCCCTGGGAGTCAGTTTTTTGCTGACATGCTGTCAGCCCCACTGCAACTGAAACCGCCATTACGACTGCTGCAATCCTTTTAATCTGTTTGATTTTTCTCATTACTACCTCGCCGTCCTTTCTTAATTTTCTACTCTTTGGTAGAAATTTTATTTCTAAATGGACTCTTTACGTTCACGTACTTCATCCAAATAGTTATACAAGGTAAATTTGGAGATTTCCAGAATCTGGCAGATTTTCGTACTGGATTTGCTGATGAGAAACGCTCCTCTGTCATCCAGAAAACGTAATACCTTCATTTTGTCTTCTTTGGTCATCTCGCTGACAGGTCTGCCAATCTTATTTATCCCCTGGTCTATTAGGTATACCAGTAAGTCAGATACATCCGTAGCAAAGAACTCTTCGTTGCTGTCCTTTTTATTCAGCTCTTCGGGAAGCGAAGCATCCAGATATTCCTTTATTTTGATTCTTTCGGATATATCTGTGTTAATGCACAGAGCGCCCAAAGCCTGTCCGTCATCATTCTTTATATACATGGTGGAGGACAACAGGACTTTTCCGTCCCTTGTGCGCGTGACATAGTTGCATTTCATATCGCTTGTAGCGGTTCCGCGTATCACTTCCAGGCCCAGGTTGCTGCCGCAGTCTCCAATCTTGCGGTTTGTGATATGTCCGTTTTCAATGGCTACCACACTATGGTCATAACCTTTTGACCAGTCATGCAGGATAAATTCTGACTCCATACCAAACTGATTTTTTAAAAGTTTAAGCAGGGTTTGGAAAAATGGCATCTCGTTCTCAATGGTCTTCATATAATTTCCTCCTAAGTATAAATGTACTTAGATTGTAACCCCAATGTTTTAAAAAATAAAGTTTTTATTATTTTACGAAAATTATTACTTTATGTTATATGTACGGTATAAGGTCAGGCCGGGAATTGCGCGGGCAGCGCAAAAGCCCCCTCACTGTTTTGAATCTATATTGACATTTTAAAATTAAAATTAATTTGATTTATTGCATTTTTAAAACTTTTAGTCTTTACACATTCAATATAGCAAATGTTTTGTTTTTTGTCAATTGTTAATTTTTTAATTATTTATTTTTCTTTTTTTGAATATTTTTTGAATTATGTGTACGATTTCCGGAAGGTTTTAGAAAACACTGTAAAAGGGAGAATGTAAAAAAGCCAGGGTTATTTGACGGGAAAAATCGAGATATAAGAGAAAACATGGCTTATGATAAGATATAAGACGCCTTATATTTATCATATTGCCATGTTGGTCAGATGATGGGGTATGCCTTATCTCTTTTTCTCTGCAATCAGGCAAATGCGGCCTTTCCGGCGGTCCTCGTCACACTGGATGCTGCTGAACCCTGCTTCCTGCAGATACTGTTCCAGCTGACTGCCGCTGTATACCGTCATTCCGTCTATGATTTTGCTCCACCTGTCGTCCTCCGGATTGCAGGCCTCGTTGCAAATCAGGAACAGACCGCCCGGCCTCAGCACGGTCAATACCTGCCGGAAGCAGGATGGCAGTCCGGGCCAGAAGTAGATGGTCTCAAACGCAGTTACCAGGTCAAAGGAGTCCGGTTCAAAGGGCAGGGAAGAGGCATCCCCCTGAAGGACCCGGCATCGGCCGGATTCAATAAAAGCCTGGTTTTTATGGGAGGATTGTTCCACACACAGAGGGGAATAATCCATTCCGGTGACCATGCCCTGAGGAAAACGGTTCAGCAGGGAGGTCAGATTGGCTCCCCCGCCGCATCCGATGTCCAGGGCGGATTGGCAGTCATTGAGGGACAGATGGGAGAAACCCCATTGGGAAAGGGACATATGTCCTTTATTCATCATATGAATCATCAGTTTCCCGGCAGTTCCCTTGGGTTTGCATGTGTTTTGAAAAAATCGTTTCAGCATTGTAATACCTCCTTAAAATGGTTAGAAAGAACTAACTTACTGCTTTAATAAAATGAGATTTCTTAGGAAATCCCATTTCTGCAGTATATATGCATTTGTTGCCTACTCTCCGCGGCCTTCAAATATATCCCTCCAGCCGCACAGGAAAAATCGCCTTAACTGGGCCGTATAGATTTGGGCTTCTTCACGGGGCATATTCCGAACCACGGTTTCAAAAATACCGGAATAAAAGGCGTTGGTCAGCATGTGCATCAGGTTATGGGAAAGACGTCCGGATTGGTAGACATCACTGCCGATTGTCCTGGCAAAGTTTACATTATACTCCATATCAATTTCCGCCAGCTGATTGATAAAATCCGCATACTCAGTTCCCTCTGAGCAGCCGGTGATGAGCTGGAAGTCAGAAAAATGGTCGTATATATAATCCACGAACCAGATGAATTTATCCTGTCCGTAGGTGTAGGCCTCCTGGTGCTGGATTGCGGAGGGCAGCCGGTGAAATGTCTCATGGGTGTCATGGAACCATTGGAGGAGTCCGTCTGCCGCAGGCGCTACAATAGCCCGAAACAGCCCGCTTTTACCTCCGAACCGGGTGTAGATGGAACCGGTGCTGGTTCCCGCATCTCCTGCAATGGACCGCAGGGATGCATTCTGGTAGCCCTTTGCCAGAAATTCACGGCGCGCGCATTCAAGAACCCTTTCGTACACGCCTTCTCTCTGCTTTGCCATGACTGCCTCCTTTCCCCTGCGTTGTATTCATAACACTGTTTTAAATGCTGTCTTGAATATAACACGGGAGAAGCGTGAATTCAATGGGGGCTTTGGCCGGTAAATGGGAAAAAAATGCAACAGGGAGCTTACTGAGAAAAAAACGCGTTTACTGTTCGCGGAAAATCTCCGGGCCGTTCACAGAAAATCCCCGGCCCGTTCACAGAAAGCTCACGGTTTTACGAGGATTTTTAAGGTTTGTTTCAGTTTGGACTGTTAGGATAAAAGCCATAGAAGATGAAGGAGGCAATGTGTATGACTCAGGAAATATTCAAACGTTATGAGAAAAAATATATGCTTACCGTGAAACAGTACAATGCGTTGATTCCGGCGCTGGAAAGGCAGATGATGGCGGACCATTACGGGGAACACACCATTTCCAATATTTACTTTGACACACGGGATTTTGAGCTGGTCAGACAATCCATTGAAAAGCCGGAATATAAGGAAAAGCTGCGGCTGAGGGCATATGGAAGGGTGACGGACAACAGTGTGGTATATGCGGAATTAAAGAAAAAGTTTGACGGGGTAGTATATAAACGCCGGATTCCCATGAACCTCTGCCAGGCCAGGAAATATCTGTATTACGGAATCAGGCGGCCTGAGGAGAGCCAGATATTAAAGGAAATTGATTATGTTATGAACCGGTATGATTTAAAACCGGCTGCCTATGTGGCATATAGCAGGGCTGCATATTACGGAAAGGAAAATGGAGAACTTAGGGTTACATTTGACCGGGATATCTGCTGCAGGTGCAGCGGACTGGAGCTGCAAAACGGGAAGTACGGCACAATGCTTCTGGATGGGGACCGGATTCTTATGGAGGTCAAAATACCGGGAGCTATGCCTGTATGGATGAGCAGGCTGTTTTCCGATATGGAGCTGTTCCCTGTATCCTATTCAAAGTATGGCGCCTATTATAAAGAATATCTGCACCGCGGTGCATTGGCGGAAGGAGGAAGAATCTGTGCTTGAGAGCGTATTGAGCGAAACCGTATACACTGGTATCACAATGGGACAATTTTTACTCTGTACCCTCGCATCGGTCCTGCTGGGCGCGGCGCTGGCTGCTGTCCATACATACAGGAACCGGTATTCCAGAAGCTTTATCCTTACCCTGGTGCTGCTGCCTGTTATGGTCCAGACAGTGATTATGCTGGTAAACGGAAATCTGGGTACCGGTGTGGCGGTTATGGGGGCCTTCAGTCTGGTGCGGTTCAGGTCCATGCCGGGCAATGCAAGGGAGATTGGAAGCATATTTCTGGCCATGGCCCTGGGGCTGGCTGCCGGAATGGGCTATCTGGGAACCGCGCTGCTTCTGATGATAGTGGCCGGCGGGATTACTATTTTTCTGGTATCCCTTCCGGCCGGCAGTGCAGGGAGGAAGGAATTGAAGGTTACCATACCGGAAAATCTGGATTATTCGGGAATTTTTGACGATATATTTGAGAAATACACTAGAAATTCAGAGCTTGTGCGGGTCAGGACTGTAAATATGGGCAGTCTCTATGAACTGTGCTACCACGTGGATTTAAAATCCGGGACAATTGAGAAGAACATGCTGGATGATATACGCTGCAGGAATGGAAACCTTACCATTGTCTGCGGCCGGCTGCCGGACAGCAGGGAAGAATTATAGGAGGATGTTTGTATGCATAGAGACAAAATAAGATACAGGAGATTTAGAAAAGCTGGCCTGGCAGCCGGTCTGGCAGGCGCCCTGCTTCTTGCCGGCTGTGCAAAAACAGCTGGCAAGGATGAGATAGGAGCGGGGGATACAGGGGGGTCAGAAGGGAATCAGACAGGGGCTTTTAGTGGGAATGGAAAGGAAACCTTAATTATAGGAAATGAAAATACAGTGACCATAGAAGGGGAGGGAGCGGCGGCGGACGGAGCCAATGTCACCATTTCTGCTGCCGGGACATACCGTTTAACAGGAAATATAGCAGAGGGAGGCGTGACGGTGGATGCGGGAAAGGAGGATGAGGTATTTCTGGTGCTGGATAATGTTTCTATTGCAAATTCCGGCTATTCTGCAATCTATGCCAGCCAAAGCGGGCTGCTGACCATTGTCCTGGAGGATGGTTCGGAAAACAAGGTATCTGACGGAAGTGCGTATGTCTATTTGCAGGCCGGGGAGGACGAGCCGGACGCAGCTATTTTCAGTAAGGACGATATGGTATTTGAGGGGAACGGCATGCTGGAAATCAGCGGTAATTATATGAACGGGATACGGGGAAAGGACGGGGTTATTATCAATTCCGGCACCTATGTCATTGATGCGGCAAAAGACGGCGTAAAGGGAAAGAATTTTGTGGAGGTGAATGGCGGAAGTCTTGCCATTACAGCGGGCAGCGATGGAATCCAGTCAAATAATGACACGGAGGAGGACAAGGGATATGTGAGAATTACCGGCGGTACCGTGGCCATAACAGCGGGAAAGAAAGGAATACTGGCTGAGACGCTGGTGGAGGTTGCTGGCGGAGCCATAACAGTGGAACAGAGCTATGAGGGACTGGAAGGGCTATGTGTAGAAATTACCGGAGGAACCATACGGATTCATTCAGAGGACGACGGAATCAATGCAGCAGGTGGCTCTGATGCCTCCGGGGTATCAAATGCAGAGGGGACAGATTCCTTTGGCAGCAGGCGGGGACCGGGCGGAGGTGCCTTTGATGTAACAGAGGGAGCTTACATCCGCATTTCAGGAGGAGACATAAGAATCAATGCCTCCGGAGATGGTATAGATTCCAACGGAGACTTGTTTCTGGAGGGGGGAACCGTCCTTGTGGAGGGACCTGAGAATGGCGGAAATGGTGCTCTGGATTACAACGGCACAGGAACCGTATCAGGCGGAACCATATTGGCTGTTGGAAGCGCAGGTATGTTCCAGACGTTTTCCGAGGACTCATCCCAGCCCATGCTGGTGGTTTTCTTTGATGAGAGTCAGAGTGCCGGAACAACCATATCAATCGAGGACAGTCAGGGGAATCAATTGACGGAAACAGCGGTTTCAAAGGAGTTTGAGGCATTGCTCTTCAGTTCACCGGATTTAAAAACCGGGGAGACTTATCACATAGCGGCCGGAGACCAGGATATCCAGGTGACGGTGGACCGTATATTAAATCAATATGGTACGCCATCCGGCGGCGGTTTTGGAAGAATGCCCGGCGGAGGGAACGGTACTTTTGAAAAAATCCCGGGACAAGGAGGCAGGGAAGGGAAGTTTGAAAGGGTACCGGAAGAAGGAAATGTTTCCGGCAAAGCCTCTGTAGTGGAAATACAGGAGACTTTGCTGGTGAAGAATCTGGGTGAGGGTATCCATGTGTTTGACGGGTCCGGATACATGAATGGGACGGCGTTTCTTGAATAGGCCGGTGAACCGGGGATTATCTGTTTATTCCAGTAAGGGCAGCCGCACCATAAAGAGATTGACACCGGAGCCATCTGTGCCGGCATCAATCTTTCCTCCGTGCTCATTTACAATGCTTTGGGCAATGGAAAGTCCAAGACCGTAGCCGGGAATATTGCTGCGGGTAGCATCTGCACGGTAAAAGCGGAGAAACAAGTGTTTGATTTCTTCTTTTGTGAGAGGCGTTCCCTCATCTGACACAGTGAGGAGCGCCTCTTTCGCGCCGTCCTTTTTCAGCGTCACACAGATAGAACCGTTTTCCCTGCTGTATTTGCAGGCGTTGTCAAGAAGGATATCTGACAGCTGCCGGAGTTTCTTCTCATCTCCATTTACCTGGAGCGAGGCTTCAATATCACAGGTGATGCGCTTGTCCATATCAAAGACAAGAGGTTCAAAGGCCATGAGGCTGCTGTTTACTATGAAGCTCAGGTCAACGGGCTTGTAGACTGCTGCTTCCTGTCCTGAGTCGCTTCGGGCGAGGGTGAGAAGGCTTTCTATCAGCTGTTTCATCCGCAGAGACTCAGCTTTTATGTGGCTTATTCGCTGCCGGTTTTGTCCATTGGGTATATTCCGGTCTTTTTCCAGCATATCCGCATTGGAGAGGATGACTGTGAGAGGAGTCTTCAGCTCATGGGAAGCGTCCGCGATAAACTGACGCTGCTGCTGCCAGGCAATTTCCACCGGCTTTACAGCCCAGCGGGAGAGAAGGGTGGAGAACAGGAAAAAAACGGCAAAGGAACATGCGCCGATAATGGAAGAGTGAATCACCTGCCAATAGAGAGAATTCTGCTCTTCGTATATATCGGCAAATACATACCGTACTGTTTGGCCGGGCATGGTTTTTCCGCGTAAATAACGCAGATGCAGGTCCTTTAGGGTGCCGGATTCACCACCTCTACTTTCTGCCAGGGAAACCAGGGTTTCGGCCTCCTGGCTTTCCGTACTCAGAAGCTGGTTCTTCACAACCGTATAATTGCCCTGCTTTATATCTACGACCATGAGAGGCAGCTCCTGTCTCCGGGGGCGGGAGGGATGGGGAGGGGGTGCCTGTCCCCTCGCACTGCCCGGGGGATTTTCCATCATGGCGGAATGAAGGGTGTCCATGCTTCTCTGGATATAGTTTATTTTTGTTGTGTAGTACAGTGTTATGAAGATGACAGCCAGAAGAAGGGTAACTATGGTCATCATGATGACTGAAAATTTCCATCTCAGTTTCCGTATCATACAGATACCTCCAGTTTATATCCAATGTTTCTCATAACAGAGATGCTGACTGAGGAACCCAGCAGAGCGAGTTTTTTGCGCAGAAATGATATGTAGGCTTCCACGCTGTTGGAATTTACGTTGGCGTCATATCCCCATACCTTAAGGAGAATGGTTTCCTTGGGGAGATACTGGCTGCTGTTCTGTATCAACAGGCTCATGAGTTCCAGCTCTTTGGCGCTTAAGGGTACGCTGCTGCTGCCGCAGCAGAGTTCGGGCATGGAAGGCGTGAGGATAAGGTCGCCGAAGGATAATGTGTCAGGTGCTATATCGCCGTGGCGCCTCAGCACGGTGCGCAGGCAGGCGAGGAATTCTTCTGTGGCAAAGGGCTTTGTCAGATAGTAGTCCGCGCCGGCATCCAATCCCCTGACCCGGTCTGACAGTTCCGACCTGGCAGTCAGCATGAGCACAGGCGTCATGCTGCGGGAGTTCCTCAGCCTTTTCAGGACTTCATAACCATCCATTCCGGGAAGCATTACATCCAGAACAATGGCGTCGTAAATACCGCTTTTAGCCAGCTCCAGCCCTTCTGCCCCATCGTGGGAGACATCGGTATAATATCCGGCCCCGCCTATCATGTCGGCTAATGTAAAAGCCAGCCGTTTCTCGTCTTCAATTACTAATATGCGCATGGAAGCCCTCCTGTTATCAAATGGAATGAGTCTATTATAACATGGAGAACAGGAGCAGAATTTTGAACTTTGTGTGAAATGTTGTGAATTTGATAAGCCTGTAGCATTAGGTTGAAGACAAAGAAAATGACGGCCCGGGGAAAATGACAGGGCCGGAAGGTGCGCGCAGGTGGAATGTGCTGTATGGAAGCGGTTTTGGCAGAGTAATAGAATAAAATCCATGAAGCTGCAGGTAAAAGAAGGCTTCATGGATTTTTTTGTGCACACAAATCAAATCTGCCGTAAAGATTGTATCTACGTGGCACGCTGTGTTTTTTATTTGGGCAGAATCTACTGTAAAGCGGGATGCGCACTATAATTTTATGCTTTCCCAACCGGAGCATACATCTTTGACAAAAGCGTCGGCGGCCTTTGCTACATCGCTTTTTAAAAGTGCGTCGATAATTGCTATATGATTATCGCAGCACAGGACCTTGATTTGCTGGTCCGAGAGGCCGCCGAAGCGGTTACGGTAAGCAATATAGCGGCTATTCATAGTTAAATCGGCAATTATCTTAACCTGGTCGTGAATAATACCCGGAATACATTCATCAAGCAGCCGGTGGAATTCAACATCCAGATAAAATAGCTCTATTAAATCAGGATTGCTTATGTACTTCATGTTTCGGAATCGGCTGAACTCCTCATGGAATTTATTGAGTTCTTCTTTGCTTATCAGATGTCCTGCACTTTCTATAACAAGTTTCCCAAGAGATGCCCTTGCTTTAAATATGATTTCCAGCTCAAAGGGAGTGAGTTCCCTGACAAATGTTCCGCGTTGTGGCTGTACTACCACATAACCGTCTCTCTCAAGAGCGGAAAGGGAAACGGAAATAGGAGTCCGGCTAACCTGGAGTTCCTCGGCAAGGCCGGCAATGCTAAGCTGCTGGCCAGGGTGAAGCTTATCAAATATAATCCTGTTTTTAATGATATTATAGGCGCGTTTATTCAATGCGGGCTCATTCGTGATGGAGTCCTCGTAACTTTTCTGATATTTTCCCATTGCTGTACCTTCTTTTCTTGACGTGTGACATTTTACATATGCAATATAAGTTTAGCACATATGGTAAAATAAAACAATAGAATTTTAGCGTGGATGTGGCGGGGGTTAAAATAAATTGGATAAAAGGTATAAAAATAAAAACAATAAACAAAATATATTAGATATATTGACAACAAAAGAAATGGGTGGTACTATCTAAACATAGACAACTAACATGTTAGTTAAAAATAAAACATGTTAATTAAAGCTAACTAACATGTTAGTAGGGGGAGCTTTGTGAATTTACTTAGGAAAGGAGAAGTATGCGGTTTGGATGTTGCATCAATATGGTTGCTTCAGAACCTGACGGAATTGGGACAGAGCATTTAAATGAATTGGAATATTTGGGATATGACTATGTTGAAATGCCGCTGTCAGAGATGATGGGGCTAGACGAGCAGAAGTTTTTAGAATTAAAGAGCAGGGTAGACCGGTTATCTATCAGATGTGAGGTCTGCAACAACTTTTTTCCAAAACACATAAGGCTGACAGGGCAGGAGGTTCATATGGATAGGATAATGAATTATGCCCGGCATGCCCTGACCCGCGCTGAAGCATTGGGGGCCGCATGTGTGGTGTTTGGAAGCGGAGCCGCTAAAAATGTCCCGGATGGGACTTCACTGGAAAACGGTTATCAGCAGATTGTAGAGCTGCTGAATCAAATTGCACCACTGGCGGAAGACAAAGGGATTATCATATGCATCGAACCATTGAGGAAACAGGAATGTAATCTTATTAACACTTTTAATGAGGGAAGCAGCCTGGCGGATGAAATTAACCACCCTAATATAAAAGTGTTGATTGATTATTTTCACATGATGGCTGAGAGGGAACCAATGAATCATCTGAGGAAACTTGGAAAGAAACATCTGGCGCATGTTCATTTTTCAAGTTCCGGAAGAGAATTTCCCGGATACCGGAAGGAGGCTGCTTATCATATTTTTTTTGATGCGCTGAGGGAGATTGAATATGATGGCAGGGTAAGCTGTGAGGCGTATTCCGGCAATTTTATAACAGAAGCTGCCATGGCATTGGAATTTTTGAAACATGTGGATGTAAAAGCGAAAGGAGGAGACAGTGGTGTATAGTAAGGAACTGATTGAGATGCTTGAAAAAAAGGCGCGGACCCTGCGGCGTGACGTGGTTATCAGTGTGGGAATAGGAGTAGCGGGCCATATAGGGGGCTCCAACTCTTCGGCTGATATTGTGGCTGCTCTTTATTTCTATAAGCTGAGACATGACCCGAAGAATCCTCACAGAAGGGACCGTGACCGGTTCCTGTTAAGCAAAGGCCATGTTGCAATCTTGCAGTATGCAGCATTGGCGGAATCTGGCTATTTTCCAGTGGAGGATTTGCCCCATACCAAGGAACTGGGGTCTTATCTGCAGGGACATCCGGACGTCCTTAAGACACCTGGTATAGAGGCCGGCACTGGCTCGCTGGGACAGGGATTATCCATAGGTCTGGGGATGGCGCTGGGACAAAAACTGGACGGGTTGGACAGAAAAACATATGTGCTTATAGGAGATGGTGAGATAGCGGAAGGACAAATATGGGAGGCAGCCATGGCGGCCAGCTCATTTAAGGCGGATAATCTGGTGGCTATTGTGGACCGGAATGGGCTGCAGGCAAATGGAAAGATAAAGGAAAGAATGGATTCCGGGAATATTGGGGCTAAATTCTTAAGCTTTGGCTGGAATGTCATGGAAATAGACGGCCACAATATGGAAGCGATACTAACAGCCCTGGATGGGGCGGACCGGGTGAAAGGGGTGCCTACGGTTATCATTGCAGATACGGTAAAAGGTAAAGGCCTGAGCTTTGCGGAAAATGTGGTTTCTTATCATAACGGCAAGCTGACTGAGGAAACTTATGTACAGGCGCTTGCTGAGCTGTCTGTATAGATTGGGGGGATTTTAATGAGTGAAACGAATCAGAGAATGGCTTATGGAAATACCTTAAAACTGTTAGGAAAAGATGATGAGCGGATTGTAGTTCTGGACGCGGACTTAGGCGGCTCTACCATGGGGAAAATATTTGAGGCGGCATATCCCGGGCGGCACTTTGAGATGGGGATTGCGGAGGCAAATATGACGAGTGTGGCAGCCGGACTGGCTCAAACCGGAAAGATACCATTCACAAATTCATTTGCGGTTTTTGCCGGAGGAAGGGCTTTTGACCAGATACGGCAGACCATTGCAATTGGCAGGCTGAATGTGAAAATATGCGGCGCTTCCTCGGGCCTCTCGGATTTTGGCGATGGTGCCACTCATCAGTGCGTGGAAGATATCGCCGTATTCCGGTCCATACCCAATATGACAGTGATTTGTCCGGCAGATGCAAATGAAACAGTGGAAGCTGTGAAAGCCATTGCTGCGTTTGAGGGCCCGTGCTACCTCAGACTGAATCGCAATGAATATGAAAATGTGACCCCGGAAGGGAAAAAATTTCAGATTGGCAAGCCTTATGTGATGAAGGAAGGTGACGAAATCGCTATATGCGCTACCGGTTATATGGTGGGAGAAGCACTGGCCGCGGCAGAGGTCCTGAAAGACGAGATAAGTGTAAGAGTAATAAATGTCCCAACGATTAAGCCTATTGATGAGGAAGTACTTATCAGCCTGCTTAAAGGATGCAGAGGGATTGTGACGGCTGAAGAACATACCGTGAGAGGCGGATTGGGCAGCGCGGTTGCTGAAATACTTAGGAAAAAGCCGGTTCCTATGGAATTTGTGGGTATTAAGGATGTGTTTGGCTGCAGCGCCCACTCCTACAGGGAGCTGTTAGAATACTATGAACTGACAGCGGATGCAGTGGCAGGAGCAGTCAGAAGCATTGCGGGAATTTGAGAGGAGTTGGATTTTATGAAAATTGGATTTATAGGTTTGGGTATCATGGGCAGACCCATGGCCAGGAATCTGGTAAGAGCCGGATATGATTTGACGGTATATGATTTGAATGCAGAAGCCGTGGCAGACTTGGTATCATGCGGCGCGAAGGCAGCAGGCAGCAGCAAGGAGGCATCTCTGGGAGCAGAGGCGGTTATTACTATGGTTCCCAACTCACCGCAGGTCAGGGAAGTGGTGTTGGGAAAGGATGGGGTGATAGAAGGTGCTTCCAAAGGAACAGTGCTTATTGACATGAGTTCCATTGACCCTACAGAGAGCAGAAAAATTGGAAAAGAGCTGGAAAAATTTGGGATTGACATGATGGATGCTCCGGTATCTGGCGGTGAGCCGAAGGCGATTGACGGTACTCTGTCCGTCATGGTAGGGGGAAGAGAGGAACAGTTTGACAGATGCTATGACATGCTGAAGGTCATGGCTGGGTCGGTTGTATATGTTGGAGCATTGGGAGCAGGCAATGTGGCAAAGCTGGCCAACCAGATTATAGTAGCAGTAAATATCGCAGCTGTCTCAGAGGCGCTGACCTTTGCAAAGAAGGCAGGGACGGACCCGGAGCTGGTATATCGGGCAATCAGGGGAGGTCTGGCTGGTTCTACTGTTTTGGATGCAAAAGCACCCATGATGCTTAAGGGGGATTTCAAACCGGGTTTTCGCATAGAACTGCATATAAAGGACCTGGGCAATGCGCTTAATGCAGCCCATGCAGTCAGCTCACCGGTAATGCTGACCGGCCAAATGATGGAAATCATGCAGGCCCTGAAAGCGGATGGACTGGAAAAAATGGACCATTCCTGCATTGTGAAATATTATGAAAAAATTTCTAATGTCACAATAAAATCATCAGAAGGGGAATGAGATTCAGCCATGAGAAAGGGGGAGGATGCCGATGGATGGACGGAATCGTGAACCAGTACTGAAGGCGGTTGATATTTCTAAGGCATTTTATTCCACACAGGCATTGCAAAAGGTTTCCTTTGAACTGCTTCCGGGAGAGGTACATGCACTGATGGGAGAAAATGGTGCAGGGAAATCTACTTTGGGTAAATGCATAACAGGAATTTACAAGCCAGATGAAGGGGAGGTGTATTACCAGGGAAGGAAAGTGTCGTATGATAATCCCAAATCGGCTCTGAATGATGGGATTGCAATCGTCCTGCAGGAGTTTAATACCATACCGCATTTGAGTGTGGCTGAGAATATCTTTCTTACAGATGAATCTTTTTACAAAAGAAGATGGATTGCGGATTACGAATCCATGGTGAGGAGGACAGATGAACTCCTGAGGTATTTTCATATGAGGGAATTCATAGACCCCATGGATAAGATGTCCAAACTTTCTGTTGCTGAAATGCAGATAGTGGAAATTATCAAGGCAATGTCCAAAGAAGCCAAGGTCATTATTTTAGATGAACCAACTGCCACTTTATCTGCCAGGGAAGTGGACCGTCTGTTTGACATGATTAGGGAATTGAAGGAAAAGGGTGTTGGGTTCATCATAGTTTCCCATCGGATTAATGAAATATATGAGATATCTGACCGGATTACTGTGTTCCGGGATGGCAGGCTGGTACTTTCGGGTGCAGTTACCAGCGAGCTTCAGGAGATGGAACTTATTAAGGCCATGGTCGGCCGGCAGATTGATGATTTATATGGTAAGGCTGTGCAGCGGGATGAGATGATATCCGATGAAATAGTACTTGATGTGCAGCATATAAGCGATGTACGGAATTTTGTAACAGACTGTTCATTCCAGGTGTATAAAGGTGAGATTCTTGGAATTGCAGGACTGGTAGGGGCGGGAAGAAGTGAACTTATGCGTTGTGTATTCGGGATTGATTCGCGTTCGGGTGGAAAAGTTATTTTTAAAGGAAAGGAAGTAAGGAAAGACTCAATAACGGCCAGTATAAAGGCTGGTATGTGCTTTCTTTCGGAGAAACGTAAGGAGGAAGGGCTTCATCAGGATATATCTATTATGCATAATTTGAATATGGTAATTCATGCAATAGCGGATAAACCATTCATCAGCCGCCGCCAGGAAGAAGATAATTGCAGGGAAATGGTTGAGCGTCTGAACATAAAAGTGGGAGAGCCTTTTAATAAAGTAAGCAGTTTGTCCGGCGGAAACCAGCAGAAAATTCTTTTGGGAAAATGGCTTCTTTCAAAGCCGGAACTGCTGATTATAGATGAGCCTACCAGAGGGATTGATGTAGCCTCTAAAAGTGAGATTTATGCAATACTGCGTGAACTGGCTAATAAAGGATATTCAATCATTATGATATCATCTGAGATGAATGAAATTCTCGGAGTAACGGACAGAACGCTGGTTGTGCGGGACGGAAGAATTGTTGGCAGGCTTAAGACTTCGGAGACCACAGAAGAACAGATTGGCTATTACGCTACTATGGGAAAGACAGGAGGGGATGAGTAAATGGATAACAATGCAAATGAGAAAGAGATTTCCTGGAGCGGAGAATATAAGAAGATGAGGCGCCAATGGGCGCTGCGCAATAACAGGACGGAATTAATCATGCTGGCAGTACTGCTGATTGGCTGTGTCATTATGTCCATGGTCTCGTCCACATTCTTATCAGTAGGAAATATTCTGAATATTTGTTCCCAGCAATCGACCACGGCTCTAATGGCAATCGGCATGACATTGGTTATTATCACGGGAGGAATTGACCTTTCGGTAGGTACCTTGCTCGGTTTTTCGGGCATGCTGGCAGCTATGAGACTGCAGGCCACCGGGAATATATTACAGGCCATCCTGACAGCATACGGTATTGCGCTGCTGATTGGCATCATCAACGGCTTTCTGGTTGGTTATATGAAGCTTCCCGCATTCATTGTTACCCTGGGGACACAGCAGATTTGTCAGAGCATGAATTATGTGGTAACGGACGGTTCTTCCGCATCCAAGTTTCCGGAAGTTTTTGGGTTTATCGGTAAGGGGAAATTGATTGGAACCATACCATTTTATCTTGTTATGATTATTGTGCTGTACGTTATTTTTATGGCTGTATTGACTAAGATGCGTTATGGGCGGTTTCTGTATGCCACGGGGTCTAATGAAGTAGCTGCCAGGATATCGGGTATCAAGACAAAAAAGGTGATTATGATTACATATATCATATCGGCGCTTACTGCGGCAACGGCAGGGCTGGTTATGATATCACGGCTAATGGCTTGTGACCCAACTTACGGGAAAAGTGCTGAGATGGATGTGATTGCAGCGGTTGTTATCGGCGGAACATTTATGTCGGGGGGAAAGGGAACCTTGTGGGGAACAGCAATTGGTGTTTTTATTGTTGGTGTTCTCAGAAATTCGTTGAACCTTCTGGGGGTAAATACGTTCTGGCAGGGAACAGCGATTGGCGTTGTGATTATTCTGGCGGTTTTGGCGGAACAGCTGTCGCATAAGAAAAAGGATAACTAATTAATAAGAAAATAAAATAAAAGTACAGGAGGAAATGAAAATGAGGAAAGCAACAGCAATGTTTATGGCAGCAGTGATGGCAGTCAGCCTGTCAGGATGCTCGGGCAGCAGTAAAACAGCGGATAATACGACTGCGGCAGGAACAGAAGCAAAGGAAACAACGGCAGAGGCGGTAACGGCTGCTGAGACAACACAGAAGGCGCAGGAAACAGAAAGCGATGCAGCGAAATCTGGTGAGAGCTACCATATTGCGTATCTGTGTCCGTCTATGGATACTCCTTTCTGGCGCTATATGGCAACCGGCGTTGAGAGGGAAGCAGAGAAATTGGGAAATGTTACGGTTACAACGTATGACAGTAAGAACAGCGCGGATATACAGTATACAAATGCTCAGGATGTTATAGTAAAAGGTGTTGACGGCATTGTAATCAGTCCTACAGATTCGGCATCCTGCGTAGCGGTGCTTGGTCTGGCCGAAGAGGCGGGAATACCAGTGGCAATCAGCGATATTGGAACAGACTCCGGTGAATACGTGACATTTATTAAGACAAATAATCTGAAAGGTGCGGAAGAAGGCGGCAAGTATCTGGCGTCCCTTCTCAAAGAAGGAGATAAGGTTGCTGAAATCGTAGGTCCCCAGGCGCGCCAGAATCAGCAGGACAGAAAAGCAGGATTTGAAAAGGGGGTTGGAACTGCGAATGTAGAGATTGTTGATTTCAGACAGATGGAACGTGAGAATCGAAGCGAGGGAGAGTCCTACGCCCAGGATTATCTGACAGCATATCCTGACCTGAAGGCGATTTTCTGTACGTCAGACGATGCATCGTTGGGAGTTCTGGCTGCATGTCAGGGGGCAGGCAGAAGTGAGGTTATGATATTTGGTTTTGACAGTAATGAAGAATTGCTGGCAGCTGTCAGGGCGGGTACTATTGTAGGAACCAGTACGCAGCAGCCGCTGTTAATGGGGGCCAAAGCGCTGGATGGAGTGATAGACCATCTTGATGGCAATGAAGTTGAGAAATTACAGGAGATTGAGACATTACTTGTCACAAAAGACAATATTGACGATGTTTACGACATCCTCAGCGAGACAGCTATGGTGATTGAATAGAGGACGAGAGAAGGAGAAGGAATCATGATAAAAGTAGACCCTGCAAAACACACGCATTGGTACAGCCCGTGGAATGTTCCGGCAGCCAAGGTTGATTCGGGAGAAATAGTTAGTTTTACGTGTCAGGATACATGGAATGATGTGATGGTGGACACCAATACCATACAGGCCAGGGCTATGCATGGATACCCCATTAATCCGGTAAATGGTCCGGTTTATGTAAATGGTGCTATGCCTGGCGATACAATGAAGATTACAATTGAAGATGTGCGTGTTACATCAGATGCAACATTAATCTGTAATGATATTCAAGTCTGCAAGGCTTTCAGAAAGTATATAACCGATGATGAGGTGGTTAAATTCCCGATTAAGGACGGACAGGCAGATATGTTTGGCGTAAAGGTGGATTTAAAGCCATTTCCGGGATGTCTCGGAGTGGCTGCTGCACAACGTATGAGTACCCTGGACCAGGGACGCCATGGCGGAAATATGGATTGTAAGCACCTGACAAGAGGCAGCGTTCTGTATCTTCCGGTGTTTGCGCCGGGGGGCCTTGTGGCTACAGGAGATATCCATGCGTACCAGGGAGATGGGGAAATTGTAGGCGGTCTGGAAGTTGCTGGGGAGGTTGACCTTAAATTGGAAGTTATTAAGGGAATCGCTGAGCCATGGCCGATTCTTGAAACCAATGACCGATGGTATGCAATTGTTTCGGATGATACACTGGAAGAGGCAGGATTCAAGGCGGTTCAGTGCATACAGGAATTTATACTGAAACGGACAGACAGATACACACCCAATCATCTGATGCTTATGCTTGCCGAGCTGGGAGATGTGGAAGTGTGTCAGATGGTGGACACATATATGACAATGCGTTTTGGGTTTGAGAAGCGCATTGCACCGGAACTTACTTTCTGATTTGAATTTACAGGCGTGGAAGGAAATATCCACGCCTGTTTTGGTACAGTGCTATGGAAGAAGTATATAGACCGCAGCCGCCACGGAGCATATCATAAAAAATGTTCCGCTGGCCCGCATGAATGTTAAATACAGTCCGGTAGGTCCTCCGCCGTCAACTGCAAAAATATGTTCAACTTCCCAGAGATATTCCGGCTTCATAATCATGGCCAGACCTAAAACAAATAAAGTTATCAGACCCAGATAATCCATCGCAGCCTCCTTATCTTAATACGGATTTTTTGTTTCATATACGTAAAACCAGGATACATATGTTTCATAAACAGAGTATACCATATAAAAATATCAAAATGTCTATATTCATGAAATGGAAATAGAATCTTAAAGTTGGACTGAAAATAGAACAAAAAAAGTAATAATTGGCAGCTTAACACATGGAGTTAACTATGCGGCTTAATGAATAAACATAATTCATTGACTTTTGTTCAATGAGGTGGTATCCTATGATTACTGGAGGGAATAGTTTTATAAAGAATGCGAACAAAAGGTACAGTCAAGTAATACAGTCCAAAATTACAATCAGAAAATAACAGAACTGGGATAAATCCGGAAAAGAGGTGGGTTCACAGATGGAACGCAAGACAGCCAGGATATCCAAGGAGCCGGAGGTCCGCAAACAGGAAATATTGGACACGGCCATGCTGGTTTTTATGGAAAAGGGGTATGAGGCAGCAACCATGAGGGACATTGCCGCTGCCATGAATGTGGTGCCAGGCCTGTGCTACCGGTATTTTGAGTCAAAGCAGGTTCTGTATGACACTGCAATTGAGCAGTACGTAAAGGATATTACGCTGCCAATGATTGAATTGCTGAAAGAGAAGGATGGTTCGCTGGATGGTTTTCTGGACAAAATGGAGCAGCTCTTTCTTCAGTCAGATGGCAGGGAAAAGTATCATCATTTTTTTCATAAGAAGGAGAATCACGGTCTTCAGATGCTTATGTCGGTTAAACTGTGTGAAACCATAGAGCCTTATATGCAGGAAAAGCTGCAGGAGATGAATGAAATGGGAATTACAAGGGTGGGGAATATTCCGCTTACCGCGTCATACATGCTCTTTGGCGCGGTTCCGGTGCTGGAGAATGATGCGTTGTCATCGGCTGAGAAAGCTGCCGGAATCCGTATGATTATGAAACGTATCCTGGGCCCTGGAATTAGTTGAAAATGGTAAATATATGGGTAGGTACAGAGAAGGATTCCCGCTGCCGCTGGTCCGGGAATCTTTTTTTAAAAAGCGAATGAACAATGTTCATTAGAAAGGCGTCAGGAGGTAGGAAGATGGAACAGTATGCATTGATTACAGGGGCGACAAGCGGTCTGGGACTGGCCTATGCAAAGTGGTTTGCAGGAAAGGGATATGACTTAATCATGACCGGGAGAAGGAAAGAGGTGATTGAAAGGAGGGCGCAGGAAATCAGGGACAAATATGGCTGCAGGGTAATTGTGATTCTGGTGGACCTGGCCCGGGATGACGGCGTGAAAAAGCTGCTTGCATCATTGGAGGGCAGGGAGGTTCATGTGCTGGTGAACAACGCCGGCTTTGGCTTCAGAACCTCATTTATTGATACGGATATGGAGGGGCTGAGGCGCCTTATCTATCTTCAGACATCAGCTGTGGCTGAAATCACCCACCATGTCCTGAAGGGGATGAAAGAACGGAATCAAGGCAGTATCATCAATATCTCATCCGACGGGGCATTTGCGGTAGTACCGGGCAATGTCACCTATGCTGCCGCTAAGCGCTTTATGGTTACACTGACCGAAGGGCTCCACATGGAGCTTATGGGGACGGGAATCCGGATTCAGGCTGTGTGTCCGGGATTTGTGGATACGGATTTCCACGAAAATAATGGAATGCCTGTGGATAAAACGAGAAAAGGCATGTTCGGATTCCGGCAGCCGGAGGATGTGGTGGATGAGGCCATGAAGGATTTTGAAGCAGGGTGTGTCATCTGCATACCTGACAAGGCCGGAAAACTGGTGAAGGCCATGGCGGATTATATGCCCAAAAAGGTATATTACCGGTTTGCAAACGATTTTGTGAATAAAAAAATAAGGAAGAGCTAAAAGAGACTCCCCCAGCTGCTTGCTGTACACCGGCAGCTGGGGGAGTCGATTGAATGTCCCGCATCCTAAATAATGAATTTGAATTTGTCTCCAATACAGAGCTGGCGGCAGAGGTTTGTAATCGTATTATCCACATCGTGAATCACACTTTCAATCCTCAAAAGGGGGTAACCGCTGGAAATACCCAGGGCTTTGGCTTCTTTTGAGGTGGCAAACACGATGTCCAGTGTTTTTTGGGAATGGTCTAAAATAATATTATGTTTTTTCAGAATCTCATACAGGGAACTGTCGTTTAAATTTTCGCTGAACAAAAAGGAAAATGACTCAGGAAACTTGTTCAGTTCCAGCTGGACCGGTTTTCCGTCGGCATACCGTATGCGTTCCAATACCAGTATCTTTTCATCCTTGTCAAGTGACATCAGTTCCATCTCTTTTTCTGTTGGGTCCTCCAGGGCTATTTTGGTGATTTTGGCACCGGGAACCGCATTCATCATACTGCACATGTCGGTGAAGCTTAAGACGCCATTGGTGATGCCGCGCTGAATCTTTTTTTCTGCGACAAAGGTCCCCTTTCCGGATTTGCGGTAAAGATAACCTAATTCGGATAAACCGGCCAGGGCTTTCCTGACCGTGACACGGCTTACATTATATGTTTCGCTTAGTTCGTTCTCCGTGGGAAGCCTGCTTCCGGCCGGCCGCTCACCTGTTTCTATCTCTTTCTGCAGCTTTTCCTCCAACTGTTTATATAGAGGGGTGGCAATTGTATTATTTAGTTCCATATACATCCTCCGCGTTACCCTTAAGTTATAATGCTTGATTATATTATAATACAAATTGGCCGTATTGTATATATTTGCGAAAAATTTAATTTGTTATTGACAATAAGTATCATATTGTATTATCATTTATATAGAAACAATTAAAAACAAAAATGCAAAGGAGAGTTAAGACAATGGCATACTTTGGCACGGATATCAAAAATATAATTGCTGAAATTCTGGAAGCAAAGAAATCAAAGGGCGGAGTGAAAAGCCTGTACTTTGTGGGATGCGGAGGGTCTCTGGGAGCCCTTTATCCGGCAAAGACATTTATGGAGAAAGAGTGTGCCTCCATAAAATCCGCATGGATTAACAGCAATGAGTTTGTTCACAGCACACCCAGGGACTTTGGGGAAAATTCCATTATCTGCCTGGCATGTCACAAGGGTAATACGCCGGAGACCATTGAGGCTGCAAAGCTGGGTAAGGAAAAAGGAGCCGCAGTTATTGTGCTGACATGGCTTGAGGAATCGGAAATCATAGAATTTGGCGATTATATTATCCGCTATGCATTTGATGCAAGCCCGGACCATCTGGAGGGTGACATTGACTATGCAGGCGAGAAGACCTTATGCGCCCTGCTTGTGGCGGTTGAACTGGTTGCGCAGACGGAAGGATACGGGAACTACCATAAGTTCCAGGAGGGGCTGGGGATGATTAGCAATATCATCAAAAATGCCCGCGCCCATGTAGCTGAGAGAGCCCTGGAGTTTGCTGAAACGTATAAAAATGACCCGGTTATCTATACCATGGGCAGCGGAGCTTCTTACGGCGCTGCTTATATGGAGAGTATCTGCATTTTTATGGAAATGCAGTGGCTGGATTCCAGCAGCATCCATACCGGAGAATATTTCCATGGTCCGTTTGAGATAACGGATGCAAACCGTCCGTTTATGATTCAGATTTCGGAGGGCTCTACCCGCCCGCTGGATGAAAGAGCCCTAAAGTTCCTTCGTACGTATGCGAAAAGGATTGAGGTCCTGGACGCAAAGGAGCTGGGCCTTTCCACCATTGACGCTTCCGTGGTGGACTACTTTAACCACTCCCTGTTTAATAATGTATACCCGATTTATAACCACGCCCTTGCGGCAAAGCGTGAGCATCCGCTTCCGACACGCCGCTACATGTGGAAGGTGGAGTATTAGGGCACGGCAGAAAGTATGACAACATTGGTGCCCTGCCATTGATGACCCATAAAATATACCCGCGTAGGCAGCGTGCCGGAGCATTTTTCTGCCCGCTCTGAGGCGTACACGGCCTGGCTCCTGTCCGCGGGGGCTTAAACCCCGCAGCGTACTGCGGGGTATTTTGCTATACAAGGAGGAAAACGTATGGAACTTTCTCAGCTCTGCGCAGCAAATTACCATTACAAACGTTATACGCTGGATTATTTTCTGGATTCTGCAGAACGTCTGGGATACCAGTCAATTGAACTGTGGGCTTCCGGGCCCCATCTGCATCTGGAGGATTTTGATGCCGGACGTCTGCGTGAATTAAACAGGTCCATTAAGAAGCATCACCTGAATACAGCATGCTTTACGCCGGAGCAATGCGTTTATGCCGTCAGTGTCTCACATCCGGATAAGAGATACCGGGACAGAACCGTGGATTTTTTTATAAAGCATATAGAAGCAGCCGTATGTCTGGAATGCAGCTGTATGGTGGTGTCCACAGGCTTCGCCTATCTGGATGTGGATGCGGAGGAAGCATTTAAATGGACTGCAGATGCATTTTTGCAAATCAGCCGGAAAGCGGAGCAGGAAGGTGTTACACTGGCACTGGAACCATTCACAAAATACACAACCCATATCTGCAACGAGGCGGGCCAGCTGCTGCGTCTGCTGCGCGCCGTGGGCAGTCCTGCCCTCAAAGGCCTTGCAGATACGGATGTGATTGCCACAACCGGGGTAGATACATTTGAAACTTTCATCGGAATACTGGGCAGGGAGAACCTGGCCCATGTACATTTTGTGGATGGCAGTCCCGGCGGCCACCTGGTTCCGGGAGACGGGAACCTGTATCTGGACCAGGCGCTCCAGTACCTGGAGGCCATGGACTACAGGGGGTATCTGGGCCTGGAGATACTGGACAGGAGGTATGTCATGAATCCGGAAGACGCTATGAAAAGGGCGCTTGCATGGTATTCAGAACGCATAGGATGACGGATGGACAGCAAAAGTGCAGAAGCGCAGCCGTGATATGGAAGTACATGCCTGGAGTATGGAAGTGCAGACCGTGTGGAAGTACGGCCGGAAAATGGCTGCAAACTGACTGAATTATAGGTATTCAAATGTATTCTTGCTAATGATACATTGATGGTCCCTTGATTTGTGAGATTTGCATAAAAAATAGAATGATAACTATACGTTATATACAAAGTACCAAATACTAATTGACAAAACAATCAAATGAATATACTATTGTATTAGATACAAAACAATACAGAATAATACAAAGACATACATAACTGAATTGCTTTTGTATTACCAAGAATGTGCGCACCATTCTTAAAACAAAAGATTAAATCATTTCTTTGACCATGAAGGGGAAACATTTTACAAAGGATTAGGAGGATAATTTATGTTTTGGATAGAATTGATTATCGTTCTGGCTATCATTTTTCTGGGGGTACGAATTGGTGGTACATTCCTGGCGATGGCAGGCGGAATAGGAATGTTCATTATGACATTTATACTGCATGTAGCACCTTCCGACCCGCCGATTACCGTTATTCTGATTATGATTGCAGTAATCTGCGCGGCGGCCACCATGCAGGCATGCGGCGGACTGGACTATCTTGTTAAGATTGCAGAGAAGATACTTCGCAGGAACCCCAGGATGATTACCGTATTGGCTCCGGTTGTGGCTTATGTTTTTACATTTATGTGCGGTACAGGACACATTGTTTACAGCCTTCTTCCGGTTATCAACGAGATTGCCATTGAGACAGGCGTCCGGCCTGAACGGCCCATTTCAGCGTCCATTGTTTCATCCCAGCAGGCCATTACTGCGTGCCCGATTTCAGCGGCTACCGTGGCTGTCCTTGCTTTTATGGCCGAGGCCGCAGGCTATGGCTCTGTGAATATATTCACCCTTCTCCTTGTCTGCATCCCCGCAACCCTGATTGGTACCGTGGTCTGCGCTCTTGCAGTCATCAAAAAGGGCAAGGAACTGGCAGATGATCCGGAATTCCAGGCACGTGTTGCAGCAGGCCAGATTGAGGATTATACAAAGACAGAGAAAAAGGAAAGACCTGCAACTAAGGAAGCAAAGATTTCTGTGGCGATTTTCCTGATTGCCATGGCCGGCATTGTTTTGCTGGGCGCGGTGAAGCCCCTTGTGCCAACGCTTGCTGACGGAAATAAGCTGCCGCTGACAACGGTTATCGAAATCTTCATGCTGGTGGCAGCAGCAGCCATGGTGCTTATCACAAAGCTTGACAGCGACAAGGTGCTGGACCAGCCGGTGTTCCGTACAGGTATGTTTGCAGTGGTGCTGGCATTTGGACTGTGCTGGCTGGTGAATACCTTTATCGGAGACCAGTCATCCTTTATCACTGACAATATGTCTGCCCTGACCAACCAGTATCCATGGATTTATATTATAGCTGTATTCATAGTAGGCGCAATTACCACCAGCCAGTCCTCCACGACCATGATTATGGTGCCTATCGGTATTGCATTAGGACTTCCGGCCAACATCATAGTGGCTGGATGGATTGCCTGCTCATCCAACTATTTCATTCCCGCATCAGGCCAGTGTGTTGCGGCCATTGCCTTTGATTCAGCAGGAACCACAAAGATTGGAAAATTTGTCCTGAATCACAGCTACATGGTACCGGGACTTGTGTGTACGGTGGTATCCGTGGCAGCGGCCCTGCTCCTTGGAAGCATCATCTTTTAATACGGACCGGCAGCTGCCGGGACAGCTAAAAACTGCAGCCTGGAACCGTGATTCGCCTTGTGACAGGTTCCCGGGCTGCAGTTTTGCGAAAATGCGGTTTGTGATATGAAAGGAGGCTATATCATATGAAATTTGCCCCAATGAATTACCATTATTTACGCTATCCCATCAAAAAGTTTCTGGACAAAGTGGAGCGCTCACCCTTTGACAGCATTGACCTTTACTGCTCTGCACCCCAGCTTAACATCTTTGATTACCCCCTGGACCGGCTGATTGAACTGGACCGGGATATCAGGCGGAGACATCTGAAGGTAATGGCCATGACGCCTGAAAACTGCACCTATCCCGTGAATTTCTGTACCCAGGATACAGTCACAAGGCAGTCCAGCATCCGCTATTACCAGAGGGCAATTGATACCGCGGAGTTTCTGGGATGCCCTAACGTCCAAATCAGCACCGGTTTTGGCTATTTTGACCAGCCAAGGGATGAGGCGTGGAAATACTGCCGGGAGTCACTGGAGCAGCTGGATTCGTACTGCCGGAGGAAGCAGGTACGGCTTCTTCTGGAAGAATTAAAGGTAACTACCACCAATGTACTGATTACAAGCAGGGACGTGGCGGAGATGCTGGATGAAATAGGTTCTCCCTGGATTACAGGCATGCTGGATACGGACCAGATGACATATGCAGGGGAAACCGTGGATGATTATTTTGACCATCTGGGAGAGCGGCTTTGGCACATACATTTTAATGACAGGGGGCATACGGTTCCCGGCCACGGGGATTTTCCCATGAAGGAATACTATGATGCTATAAAGGGAAGAGGGTACGGCGGAACGGTTTCGTTTGAAATCTGTGACCGCAGATATTACTGCGACCCGGATAAAGCCATTGACGACATCGTTTCCTGGCTGAGGAAAAATACCCATGAATTAGAGGATGAATGAGAGTAGGAGATATGATATGTGGATTCATGACATGTTTGGGGCGGAGAAACCTATAATTGCACTGCTGCATCTGGATGCCCTTCCGGGGGACCCTGGTTTTTGCGGGGATATGGATGCGGTGCTGGACCATGCGGAGCAGGACCTCATGGCATTGCAGGACGGAGGCGTGGATGGAATACTCATTGCCAACGAGTTCAGCCTGCCGTACCAGCCTGTGGCTGATATTGCCGTTGTATCTGCCATGGCATACATAATCGGAAAACTGAAGGACAGAATCAGGGTTCCGTTTGGGGTCAATGTTGTGAAGAATCCCATTGCAACCATTGACCTGGCAGCAGCCACAGGCGCCTGCTTTGGGCGGAGCTGCTTTTCAGGCGCCTATATGGGAGAGTACGGGGTCTATGTCTCTAACAGCGGAGAGGCTGTCCGTCACAGAAAGGCCCTGGGAATGGAACACCTTAAGCTCCTGTTCAAGGTGAATCCGGAGGCGGATGCCTATCTTGTACAGCGGGACATCCAGGTGGTGGCAAAATCCATCATGTTTGGCGATTTTGCGGACGGCCTCTGTGTATCAGGGGCAGCGGCAGGCGCGGAGCCCGACGATGTGGTCCTGTCCAGGGTCCATGAGGTGGCAAAACAGAAAAATGTCCCGGTGTTCTGCAATACCGGATGCAATCATCAGAATGTAAGGGAAAAACTAAAGCACTGCGACGCTGTCTGCATTGGCTCGGCCTTTAAAAAGAATGGAATCTTTAACGAGCGTGTGGATGAAGAACGGGTCCGCAGCTTTATGGAGATTGTCAAAGAGGTCCGCAGGGAACCATAAGGAGATGGGAAGATTGAGACAATATTTTATGGGAATTGACATCGGAACCTATGAGTCCAGAGGGATGCTCATAGGAGAAGATTTCAGAGTGGCTGCAGAATATACCATGAGCCACGGAATGGCTCATCCAAAACAGGGATGGTTTGAACATGATGCAGACAAGGTGTGGTGGGGAGATTTCTGCGGGATATCCAGGCAGCTGATTGAAACCAGCGGTATTGCCCCGGAACAGATTAGCTGTATCGGAGCCAGCACCCTTGGGACGGACTGTCTTCCTGTGGATGAGCAGTGCAGGCCGCTGCGTCCGGCCATCCTGTACGGAATAGATTCCAGGGCGGACAAGGAGATACAGTGGCTTACCAGCTACTATGGCGGGGATGTGCATAGGCTGTTCGGCCACCCTATCTGTTCCGGCGACACTGCAACAAAGATACTGTGGATTAAAAACAATGAACCGGACGTATACAGCAGGACTTATAAGTTCCTGACAGGCAGCTCCTTTATCACGGCAAAGCTGACAGGAAGGTATGTGATTGACCAGTTTCTGGCCAAGGGTTCCTTCCGGCCCCTTTACCGTGCGGACGGGACAATCAATGAGGAGGAATGCGGGCTTTACTGCAGGCCGGACCAGATAGCATCGTGTGCATATTCGACCGATGTGGTAGGCTGTGTTACCAAGGATGCAGCGGCCCAGACAGGACTGGCAGAGGGAACGCCGGTTATCTGCGGTACAGGGGATTCCACGTCGGAGGCAATCAGCGTGGGGCTGACAGAACCTGGGACCGCATTCTTCCAGTACGGCTCATCCATGTTTTATTACTACTGCGTGGACCGCATGGCTGAGGATTATTCATCTCCCAGGGGAAATGGTTCTGTAAAAGGCGGCAAGGTATTTACCATACCAGGTACATTCTGCCTGGGGGACGGGACCAATGCGGCCGGTACCCTGACACGGTGGGTGCGGGATACGTTTTACCAGGAAGAGCTGGAAAGGGAAACCAAGGGCGGGGAAAACGCATATGCAGTCATGGCAAGGGAAGCAGGGGAGATAGCCCCGGGTTCTGAGGGACTGATGATTCTGCCCTACATATACGGGGAGCGCAGCCCCATACAGGACCCGCTGGCCACAGGCATGATATTCGGGCTGAAGGGAAACCACACGAGGAAGCATATCAACCGGGCAGCGCTTGAGGCTGTTGGCTATTCCACCTGCCAGCACCTGATGCTGTTTGAGGAAATGGGGCTGCCTCCCGATACCCTGATAACAGCCGGCGGAGGCACAAAGAATCACGTCTGGATGCAGATTATCTGCGATATGGCCGGAATGCCCCTGCATATACCGGAATCATTCCAGTGCTCCTCCTATGGGGATGCCATGCTGGCCGCCCTGGGCGCCGGCTGTTTAAAGGATTTTCACCAGCTTAAGGAGAAGCTTCCGGCGGGAAGACTCATACAGCCGGACAGGGAAAACCATGAATTTTACCGGGGAAATTACCCGGTATACAGGGACTTATACCTGAACAACAGGGAACTGATGCACAGGATGCAAAAGACTAAGTGCCAGTGACATGTATCGCACGTAAGCGCCTAAAGTACAGGCGCTAAGTGCTCATAACGAGGAGGCAACCGATATGGTTATTGATACGCATATACGTCCCGCGCTTTTTGAGCCGGTTTGCCGGGATAAGGACAGATTCAGAAAACGGTGCGACGAAATGAATTATCATCTGATGGGACCTTCGGGCATGGAATTGCTGAAGAAGCAGTATGCTCTGGCCGATATACAGAAGATATTCATGCTGCCAAGTGATTATTCATCTGAAACCGGGGAGCCGGCCATATCCAATGATGAGATTGCGCGGCTGGCAGCATATGATTCGGATTTTTTTATTGGGTTTGCATCAGCGGACCCGCGGAATAAGGATGCCGGGGAAGAACTCAGGCGGGCATTTGAACAGCTGGGGCTGAAAGGATTGTATATCAATACGGCCAGGCTTCACATGTATCCCTATGATGAGAGACTGATGCCCCTGTATGACATATGCAGGGAATTCGGCAGGCCAATTATCTTTCATGCCGGACTCAGCCTGGAACAGAAGGCATTTTCAAGATTTTCCAGACCCGCGGATTTTGAGGAGATTTGCTGCAGCTATCCGGATGTCAATGTCTGCCTGGCCCATGTGGGATGGCCCTGGGTCCAGGAAACGGCCGCCCTTCTCCTGAAATACGAGAACTGCTATACAAGCACGGCGCTGATGAATTTCGACGGCCCTTACCAGACATACCGTAAGGTATTTAAGGAAGATATGGGGGAATTGTGGGTGGAGCATAATATTTCCCGTAAAATCATGTTTGGTTCCGGCTCGCCCAGAATCCGCCCGGTCCGGTGTAAGAGAGGGCTTGACAGTCTTGGATTCTCTCCCGAAACCCTGGAGAACATATATTATAAAAATGCCCTCAGATTTTTGGGATTGGAGGAATGGACAAATGGAGTTTAAACTAAAGGAAGCAGCTGTCTGTGCGGACCAGGAATTTGAGATGATTAGGATTACTCCTGAGGTCAGGCAGTTTGTGGAGGAGAGCGGAATTGAAAACGGGCTGGTCTATGTGATTACCGAGCATACCACCACGGGCATCACGGTCAATGAAAGCCTGGACTGTGTGGAAAAGGATATCATGGAATGCTTAAGCCGCATTGCCCCGGAGGACTATCCGTATCATCATAACCATTATCTGCCCACATACGGGACCATTGGAGGAAATACGCCGGGCCATCTGAAGTCCCTCCTGACAGGAAACCACTGTGTGTTTCCCATTGTCCGGGGAGAGCTGAAGCTGGGCCATGCAGCGGATATTTACTTCTGTGAATACGATGGAATCAAAATGCGCCATTATATGATATACGCCGTGGGGGAAAGGAAGGAATAAAGCATGAAACGGGCAATTGCAATGGCAGATAACTGCATTGATGTTTACTATAAGCTGGACCGGTATTACCTCACCGGAAACAGCATTGATTTTGCACTTAATTACCGGGATTTGGGCGGTGACGTGACAGAGATGACCATTCTTGGCAATGATGTATTTGCCATGGCCCTGGAAGAACGCCTGAGGGAAAGGGGAATAGACCTGCGGGTGCTGAAACGCGCGGACCGTCCTACGGGAATGGCTGCCATGGACATTGTGGATGGGGATAAGAAGCATCTCCATTTTGAGGGCAATGCCATGGAGGAGATTGAACTTTCAGGGGAGGACCTGGAATTTGTCAAAACCTTTGATATTGTTTATGCGGAACGCTGGTCCAGGATTGACCGTTATATAAAGGGACTGAAACAGCCGGGGCAGATATGGGTGTATGATTTTTCCAAGCGGCTGGAGCAGGAGAGCAATGACAGGATTATTCCCTATCTGGATTATGCGTTTTTCTCCTATGACCAGGACGACAGCTATATCAGGGACTTTATGGTAAATGTAAGGGAAAAGGGCGCCGGTACTGTGATTACCATGTTGGGCGAACACGGCAGCCTTGCATATGACGGCAACAGGTTCTATGAAAAGGAAGCGGAAAAAGTACCGGTGGTGAACACGGTGGGAGCCGGGGATTCCTATATTGCCGCCTTTACCTATGGCGTAAGCCTTGGGGAATCCATACCTGAATGCATGGACAGGGGAAAGGCGCGGGCCACTGAAATCATTCAGCAGTTCAATCCATATAAATAAAAGAAAGCAGGAGATGAAATGAAGGATTACAAAATAATTGCGGTGGGAGATAATGTCTGTGATAAATACCTTTCCAGAGGCAAAATGTATCCTGGCGGCCAGTGCGTCAACACCTGTGTATATGCCAAGCTCAACGGGGCCCGGACAGCCTACCTTGGCAAATATGGCAGCGACCAGGTGGCGGAATGCGTCCGGGACACCCTGAAACAGATTGGGATTGACGACAGCCGCTGCCGCCGCCATGAGGGTGAAAATGGATTTGCCCTGGTGACACTGAAGGGAAATGACCGGGTATTCCTTGGCTCCAATAAAGGAGGCATTGCCAGGGAATACGGCTATGATTTTACTGAGGAAGATTTTGCGTATATCAGGAATTTCGACCTGATTTATACCAATTTGAATTCTTACATCGAGGACGACTTAAAGAGCCTTAAGGAAACCGGCGTTGCCATTGCCTATGATTTTTCTACCAGATGGACGGATGAGTATCTGGAGAAGGTATGTCCTTATGTGACGGTGGCCATTCTTTCCTGTGCGCATCTGACCAGGGAGGAACGGGAGCAGGAGATGCGGAAGGTCCAGTCCTACGGCGTCCAGGTAGTCCTGGGCACTGTTGGAGAGGACGGGTCCTATGTGCTGTATAAGGACAGTTTCCTGTATGTGCCCGCTGTCCATGCGGACGATGTGATTGATACCATGGGCGCCGGTGATTCTTACTTTGCAGCCTTCCTGTGCTCCCTGCTGGAAACATCGGAGACAGGAGTTGTGGTGGAGGGCTCAGAGGAACGCATGAAGGAAAGACTGGAAGAAGCCATGAAGAAGGGCGCTGCGTTTGCAGCAAAAATGTGTGCAAAGGAAGGGGCATTTGGTTATGGCGTGCCCATTCTTGGCAGGACTGAAATTTAGCACATAAGCGCCTAAAATACAGGCGCTAAGTGCTCATAACGAGCCACTGCACTAAGCTCGAAAGGACCATCATATGACTAAGTTCGTGAGGGACCTCACTAAGTCATATGAATGCATCGCACGTAAGCCGCTAAAAGACAGCGGCAAAGTGCTCATAGCAATCGCTAAGTGCCAGTGACATGTATCGCACATATGCGCCTAAAATACAGGCGCTAAGTGCTCATAACGAGGAGGATATGATAATGAAGCCGGATGTATATGAGAATAACGGAGAAGGAATTCTGTGTGTTTATAAAAATGAAAAGTGGCTTGTAAGTATTAAGAACTGGAAACCGGATAATGACATAGACGGCATTGCCCACCTGGAAATCCATCACTCCACTGACGAGCAGTTTATATTGGCTGCGGGAAAGGCAATCCTGATTACCGCAGAGAAGGAAGAGGATGGGTTTCAGATTGAACTGACTCTGATGGAGCAGGGAAAGGTATACAATGTGCCCAAGGAGTGCTGGTTTTATTCCATTACCCAGAAAGATACCAGGATGATGTATGTCCAGGATTCCAACTGTTCCATGGAAAACAGCGATTTCTGCGACCTTTCCAAAGATGAGATTGCATACATACAGACCAATGCCCGCAGGCTGTTTGAGCAGTAGGCGGTGCGCCTATGGAAACAGAATTCGTACTGTTTGACTTTGACGGGGTCATTGCAAATACGGAGGAGAGCAATGCGGCATATCTGGAGAAGGCCCTGGGAGCTTTTGGAATCCGCCTGACAGAGGAGGACAAAAGGCTGTTAATCGGAACCAATGACAAAACTGCCATCGAAGCCCTGCTTTCAAGAGCCCCTGTGAAGGTCGCGGCAGAGGAACTGGCCAGAATGCGGAAAGAGGTGGGCAATACCTATGAAAACAGCGACATCCGTCCCATGCCGGGCGTGGTATCCCTGATTCAGCATATACGGGGCAGGGGAATGAAAACAGGACTGGTGACTTCCACCTCCACCCGTCTGATTATGATTGCCCTGAACCGAATGAAGATGACCAGCCTGTTTGATGTGGTCGTATGCGGCGATATGTGCACCAACCTGAAACCGGACCCGGAGTGTTATAAAAGGGCAATGGATTATCTGGGAGCAGAGCCGGGCAGATGCATTGTGTTTGAGGATTCCGCCGTGGGCATACACGCCGCAAAGCTGGCCGGAGTCCGGGTGGCAGCCTACCGGGGCTCAGGAATCCCACAGGATGTAAGGGAAGCGGATTATATTGTAGATTCATATATTGGGTATAAGAATACGCTGGATTGCATTTTGCAGGGCCGGATAATGCCCGGTAAACAGATGCCGTAATAAAAGTTCAGGCATGCTTTAAACCCAGGGAACAGGAAAGTCCGCGTCAAATCAACACAATATAACTCTCATTTCTATCGGCATGCCGTTAACCCAGGCATGCCGATTTTCTCTTCCAGTCCTGGTTTGAGTATAACGGATGGAGATGCACCTGACCCTCTGCCGCTTCTGCACTCATATCCAGCCTCTGTCTGATGTTCATAGATAAATTCATATTGCTGCCAATCCGTTTATGGGATAAAATATAGTAACGCTGATTATGGGAGGAATACACTATGATTTTATCGGACAAGACATTATATAGAATGCTGGAGGCAGGTACTTTGTCAATCACGCCTCTGGAAAAAGAGCAGGTACAGCCGGCCAGCGTGGATATACGGCTGGGAAATACCTTCAGTATTGTGGAGGATTTATCCACAGGAATCATCACCTTAAAGGATGAGGTCAGGTATAAGACCATAAGCACAGATACCTACATCCTTCTGCCGGGCCAGTTTGTGCTTGCAACCACCATGGAGTATGTTTCGCTGCCGGACAACCTGACCGCGTTTGTGGAGGGAAGAAGCTCTCTGGGGCGTCTGGGTTTGTTTATACAGAATGCAGGCTGGGTGGATCCGGGCTTTAAGGGAGAGATTACCCTTGAACTCTTTAATGCAAACCGCTGTGCCATTGAACTGAAGGCAGGAAGAAGGGTGGGACAGCTTGTGTTTGCGGAGATGGACGACATAGCGCTCAACCCATATAATGGAAAATACCAGGGGCAGAGGGGAGCCACCGGGTCCCGGGTATATATGGACTGACGGTCTGGTCGGATTAAACGGCTGCCAGCGTCCGGTCATTGATTGACGGAAGATATGGGGGCATGATATGATAGTACCAGTTACAAGGTTCGGCGGAGAATAAAATAAAAACAAATTGAAAAGGAGAAATGACATGGCATTCTATTTTGAGGAACCTTCCCGCACGTTCAGTGAGTATCTTTTGATTCCAGGCTATTCATCCACCCAGTGCGTCCCTTCCCAGGTAAGTCTGAAGACGCCGTTGGTAAAGTATAAGAAAGGAACGGAACCGGATATATCCATCAATATCCCTATGGTGTCCGCCATCATGCAGTCCGTGTCGGATGACAGGATGGCCGTTGCCCTTGCCCAGGAGGGCGGACTTTCCTTCATCTATGGGTCCCAGGCCATTGAAAAGCAGGCTGAGATGATTCATAAGGTGAAGCGGTACAGGGCTGGTTTTGTGGTAAGTGATTCCAATGTATCACCGGATATGACGCTGGCGGATGTGCTGGCCATCACGGAGGAGACTGGCCATTCCACCATTGCAGTGACTGAGGACGGACAGCCAAACGGAAAGCTGTTGGGCATTGTCACCAATAAGGATTACCGTGTCAGCAGGATGGGACCTGATACAAAGGTAAAGGACTTCATGACCACGCTGGAGAATTTGGTCTATGCCGACGAGTCCACCACCCTGAAGGAAGCCAATGACATTATCTGGGAGCACAAGATTAACTGTCTTCCATTGGTGAACAAGAACCAGGAGCTGGTGTATCTGGTTTTCCGCAAGGACTATGATACCCATAAAAAGAATGAGAACGAACTGATTGACAGCTCCAAGCGGTATATGGTGGGAGCCGGTATCAATACAAGGGATTATGCGGAGCGGGTGCCTGCCCTGCTGGAGGCGGGAGCGGACGTGCTGTGTATTGACAGCTCGGAAGGTTTCTCAGAGTGGCAGAAAATCACCATTGATTATATCAGAAAGAATTACGGGGATTCCGTAAAGGTGGGAGCCGGCAACGTGGTGGATGGAGACGGATTCCGTTTTCTGGCAGAGGCAGGAGCTGATTTTGTCAAGGTAGGCATTGGCGGCGGCGCTATCTGTATTACCCGTGAACAGAAGGGAATCGGAAGAGGGCAGGCCACAGCCCTCATAGAGGTGGCAAAGGCCAGGGATGATTATTATAAAGAGACAGGCGTATATGTGCCCATCTGTTCGGACGGCGGCATTGTACACGATTACCATGTCACACTGGCGCTGGCCATGGGCGCTGATTTTATCATGCTGGGGCGGTATTTTGCCAGATTTGACGAAAGCCCTACCAAGAGGGTGAATGTCAACGGCAGCTATATGAAAGAATACTGGGGCGAAGGAAGCGCCAGGGCCAGGAACTGGCAGCGGTATGATATGGGCGGGGATAAGAAGCTGTCCTTTGAGGAGGGCGTGGATTCCTTTGTTCCATACGCAGGAAGCCTTAAGGACAATGTGAACCTGACACTGAGCAAGGTGCGTTCCACCATGTGCAATTGCGGGGCCCTTACCATTCCGGAACTTCAGGAGAAGGCTAAAATCACTCTGGTATCCTCCACCAGTATTGTGGAGGGCGGAGCCCATGACGTTATGCTGAGAGACAAGAGGTAGAAGGCAGGGATATAGGGATAGGGATATCCGGGCCGGGGCATAAGGGAATGGAAGATAGAGAATTTGGAAATTAGAGAATTAGGAAATCAGAGAATAGGAAATTCGGGGGACTGCTGCAATGAATGCCGCAGTCCTTTTTTGGCCCCAGACATTTTGATGTGGATGGAGGCAGGTAATATAATTGCAAATATGGTTTATTCCCGGGCATACCCTGGGAATCGCTGCCCTTAATGCCCTGGGTATGGATGTATGGGAGTGGGAAAAGCCGCAAGGGTGCGGGATATTTAAAAAATCACATGGAAAAGTCTTGCATTTTATGCGGGTTGTTAGTATAATACAGATAGTTAGCCGAAACTAACACATGTGAATCAATCATGGAACTCCTTTTGCCCTGATTCTTACGGGTCAGGGCAGGGGCGTACATGGGAAAGGACGCGTATGGATTATTTAGAGATAGAGAAAGTCATTGGAAGGGAAATCATTGACTCCAGAGGAAACCCCACCGTGGAGGCAGAGGTATATCTGGCAGACGGCACCATTGGAAGAGGAGCTGCTCCCAGCGGGGCGTCCACAGGTGAATTTGAGGCGCTGGAGTTACGGGACGGTGATAAGAGCCGTTTCGGTGGCAAGGGAGTCAGCAAGGCAGTACATAATATCAATACTATTATCAATGACGCTGTCAGGGGAATGGATGCATCCGATATATATGGCGTTGACCAGGCCATGATACAGGCGGACGGCACAGAGGACAAGTCCAATCTGGGGGCAAATGCAATTCTGGCCGTGTCCATTGCCAGCGCAAGGGCGGCTTCCATGGCTCTTGGGATTCCGCTGTACCGCTTCCTGGGTGGTGTGAACGGAAACAGGATGCCGGTGCCCATGATGAACATTCTCAACGGCGGTGCCCATGCGGCCAATACAGTGGACGTGCAGGAATTCATGATTATGCCTGCGGGCGCACCGAACTTCAGGGAAGGTCTGCGCTGGTGCACGGAAGTATTCCATGCCCTGGCAGCGCTGCTTAAGGAAAAGGGGCTTGCCACCTCTGTCGGTGATGAGGGCGGGTTTGCCCCTGACTTGGCAAGCGACGAGGAAGCAATCCGGTTTATTTTAGAGGCAGTCAGGAAGGCTGGCTATGAACCGGGAACGGATTTTGTGCTGGCCATGGACGCGGCCTCCAGTGAATGGAAGAGCGGAACAAAGGGAGAGTACATGCTTCCTAAATGCAAAAAGCATTTTACCTCCGCAGAACTGGTGGGACACTGGAAGGAACTGTGTGCAAAATACCCCATATACTCCATAGAGGACGGCCTGGATGAGGAAGACTGGGAAGGCTGGCAGCTCATGACAAAGGAACTGGGCGGCAGGGTACAGCTGGTGGGCGACGACCTGTTTGTTACCAATACAGCAAGGCTTAAGAAGGGAATCTCCATGGGATGCGGAAACTCCATTCTCATAAAGCTGAACCAGATTGGCTCTGTGTCGGAAACACTGGAGGCCATCAAGATGGCGCACAAGGCAGGGTATACAGCCATTGCGTCCCACCGGTCCGGAGAGACAGAGGATACCACTATCGCGGATTTGGCAGTGGCTCTCAATACCTGCCAGATTAAGACAGGCGCGCCCAGCAGGAGCGAGCGTGTGGCAAAGTATAACCAGCTGCTGAGGATTGAGGAGGAGCTGGGAGACAGCGCTGTTTATCCAGGGATGGGAGCATTTAATTTCCTGTAGGGCATTTTCTGTCACGGACAGGGGAGTGGACTTGATTTTCCTTTGGTAATTTATTATAGTAACGGGGAAAGCATGTTGAGAAAAATGATTTGACGTGCAGGAAAGGGGATTTGACAGGCATGGATATCAGGATAAGACAGTATTCAGAATCTGACGTAGAAGAGGCAGTCAGGATATGGAATCATATTGTGGAGGAGGGCGTGGCATTTCCGCAGATGGATACACTCACAGCAGAGACAGGAAATCAGTTCTTTTCTGAACAGTCTTTTACCGGAATTGCATATGACGCTGGCAGTGGGAGCATCGTGGGTCTGTACATCCTTCATCCCAACAATGTGGGGCGCTGCGGCCATATCTGCAATGCAAGCTATGCAGTAAGGTCCGATATGCGGGGACATCATATCGGAGAGGCGCTGGTGACGCATTGTATGGAAAAGGGAAAAGAACTGGGATTTGGTATCCTGCAGTTCAATGCTGTGGTGAAGAGCAATGCTTCAGTGCTGCATCTGTATGAAAAGCTTGGATTTACCCGGCTGGGCGTGATACCGGGAGGATTCCTGATGAAGGACGGACATTATGAGGACATAATTCCCCACTATCATGTTTTGTAAGGATTTATAAAAGATATTAAAAGGATTTTATATTCTGCGCAAATGTACTTGATTTTCATTTTTAATCATTATATGCTCTTTGCAGACACCGGTGTACTTATAAAAATCAAGGAGCTTTTATGCAAAAAGAAAATTGGCCTGTGCCGCAGTGGCGGTTAGCAGGACCCGGAGAACAGGGCATAAACCCGGAGCTGCCCCGGCAGCTGCATTCCGTTATCACATCAGAATACGGGAATACCAATGGAATCCTGGTTGTCAGGAACGGCTGTATTGTTTATGAGGAATATTTTAATGGCTTTGGGCCGGATAAGCCGGTCCATGTGGCGTCCGTGACAAAAAGTGTTCTGTCTGCACTGGTGGGAATTGCCGTTGATAAAGGATACATACCATCCGCCGGTCAGAGGGTGATGGAGTATTTCCCGGACCAGGTATCGGAGGAACACGTCAGGAATTGCGGCAATGCAACCATTGAGGACCTGCTGAATATGACGGTGCCTTATGGATTTGAGGACTGGAAGGAACCATTGGAGCGGATGTGCACCTCTCCTGACTGGGTGGGATTTACGCTGGACATGATGAGGGGAAATTGGGAAAACAGTAAGGGGAAGAAGCACTTCCAGTACTGCACGGGCGGCGCCCATCTCCTGTCCGCAGCGGTACAGCGGGCCGTTGGGACAAGTGTCCGGGAATTTGCCAACCAGCATTTGTTTGCGCCCACAGGCATGAGGGTGATTCCGGATTATCCCATGGAGTCCTATACCTATGAAAGCCTGTTTGGGGAGAAAGTCAGGGGATGGGTACAGGACCCCGGCGGCATTACCACCGGCGGCTGGGGACTTACAATGACGCCCAGGGATATGGCGCGGTTCGGCCTTCTGTATCTGAATATGGGTATGTGGAATGGAACGCAGATAATACCTGAATCATGGGTCCGAAAGTCTGTGAAGCGTAATTCCAACCGTTATGGTTATATGTGGTGGCAGTTTGAGCGCAAGGGCGTGGCTGTCCATGCAGCGATGGGAGACGGAGGAAATATGATTTGCTGGATTCCTGACAGGAATCTGGTGGTGGCTATGGCATCTGGTTTTAAACCGGATGCGAAAAACAGGTGGCTGCTGGTCAGGGATTATATACTGCCGGCTGTTGAGGCGGTTTAGCGGCAGAGCATGGCTGGGGATATAGAAATCTGAATCTGATGAGCCGTATACAGGTACAGGAGCTGGCAAGGCCAGCTCCTGTTATCTGTTATCTGCGGCTTTATTCAGCTTTAAGAAGCTACGGGTGACGCTGCGGAATTGAATGTTGGGACAAGCCCTGGTTTCCTTCCACTCCGATTATATCTGTCTGTTCCAGTGCATCCGTAATCCAGCTGATGAAACGGCTGTAAAAGTCAAAGACAGTGTCATCGAAATGGATGCGGCTCATGTCATCCTCAATTTTCTGTATAATGATATTCCAGGTACCGGCAGGAATCTGGTTATCCCGGCAAACGTCAAATTCAGGATATTCTGATTCCAGATAGGACAGCAGGAGTTTGGTATAGTCTGTCTTAAAGACCAGCAGTGGGTCCTGACAGCATGCATAGCAGTCCCCCTGGCCAGTGTCGGAGCAGCAGGGATAAAAACTGAGATACACCTTTTCATCCGGAGCCGAAAAACATCTTAATACCATAACCATCCCCCCGTGTATGATTGCGTTGACGTGTGCCTGGTTTACTATGTCTGGTCTTAATGTGATAATTAAATTATAACACGCTGGGGGGAGATTGGATAGTATGAAAAAACAATACAGGTATTACATCTGGGGATTTTTGGGCCGGCTTTCATCGGGATGCAGACTGCAGGGAGCAAGGCGTCAGGGAGGAATGCAAGGCGGATTGACAGGAACCGGGGGCAGCTATAAAATAGAAGGATACCGGTTCTTTATTATGATGCGGGGATGGAAAAAATTGGGACCTGAAAAAATGGGGTGTATAAAAGAAAACAAAGGGGGCAGAAGAAAATGAAGGAATGCCGAGTACTGACAAAGCGGCTTTGCATTCTGCCGCAGAGCATGGAACAAATCGCTGCTTTGCGCGATGCAGAGCCTGATGAAGAGATGAGGCAGGCATATGGGGAAATGATGGAAACCATCAGGCTGCTGCCCGGACAGGAAGAGTGGGGCACACAATGGGAAATCCAGCTGCGCGGCGGGTCTGCCATCGGAGGGCTGTGTTTTAAAGGCGCTCCGGACCAGGATGGGGCGGTGGAAGTCGGTTACGGTATAGATGAAACGTATCGGAACCAGGGATATGCAGCAGAGGCAGTAAGCGGAATTGTGAAATGGGCCTTGGCCCAAAAGGAAGTGACATGTGTGACGGCACAGACTGAGGCGGATAATGTTATATCACAGAGGGTACTGACAAAATGCGGTTTTGTCCGGGACGGGTTGGGACCGGAAGGCCCTCTGTACAGGATTAGATTGGAGGAAAACAGCAGTGGAAGGACAATGGATACGGATAGTTAAAAAGAATGATGAGTTCTCCATGGAATACCAGGCAGGAGATGTCTTTTCCATTGACAGCACCTGGTACGGCGGTGTGAATGTGACCAGTAAGTCGGGGATTCCCCTGTCTCTGGACAAGGAAGAGTACGAATTTGTGAACAGGGAACAGAACCCCCATGTAATTGACGCATATTCCTATGGTCTGGGTGTCATGGACTGCTTCTGTGAGATGGTATCTGCCGGCCTTAAGACACTGGCCATGAGCCATCCCTGTGATACCAGGGAGGAGCGGGATTCCTATCTGGAGGATGTGAAAAGGCTGTGCGGAACATACGGGGTGAAGTTCTATCCGGAGGATGAGGCTTTTATTACGGATTTGTTTCCGGAGGAGTTAAATAAGGGTAAGTATAATTATCTCTTTTACCGGACCGACGATGTGCTGGAGCGCTACCTGGGGCTGAAGGAACAGAAGAAAAATCTGGTTGGAAATGGCGCCTATACAGGACAGGAGAGATTCCGGATTGCCGCGGAGTTTGGGAGGCTGCTGTCTTATCCTGAAGAAGGAATAGAGAGGCTGATTGGGAAAGCAGCCGGAAAAACGCTTGGAGAAAGCAGGTCCGGGGATTAAGGGGAAATCATATAAAGGGTAATGAAACAGGACAATGACGGTTCATAGGGCTGAGTGAAAAAGCCCGGTGAGCCGTCATTTGCGCTGCAGCGGATTTCCGTGATTAGACAATTGCGTCTGAGTTATGGGTATAGTGCAGAATGAACTGGTAAAATGTATCAATGCACGGCACAGATATCCGGTTCCTCCGGACTGCCAGATATATTTCCCTATGGGCCCGGTCGTGCTTAATACGAATGCGTTTGATGGGAAAGTTGGTGAAAAAATCCAGGTCAGGTACAATGGCAATCCCGTAATTAATGGAAACAAGACCGGCAATGGACATTTCTTCCTCTACCTCACATATAATATTCGGTTTCAGGATGCTGGTACTGAATAAGTTGGATATCACGTTCTGGGTTTCACTCGCCTTTGAGTTATAGCCAATAATGGGATATGAAATTAATTCCTCAATGCAGACTTCCTCTTTTACGGATAAGGGATGTTCAGGCGCTGTAATCAGGATTAAATCCTGGTGCAGTACGGGAGTGAACAATATTTCTTCCTCGTTGGGAACAAAGGTACACAGGGCCAGGTCATAGTTGCCTTTTTTAAGATTTTCAACAATGACCCTGGAATTATTCTGCTTCAGGGAAAAGCTGATGTTTTTAGAGGTTTCCAGCTTTAAAAAATTAGAAAGTAATCCGGGAACAAAATTTGCTCCCAGAATATAAAGAAAGGCAAAATCAATCATCCCGGAATCATTTCTGGATAATTTTCTTATGGTTTTTTCGCCGTTTTCAATTTCATCAAATCCCTTCGATATATAGGAACTGAAGATTTTTCCATATTTGGTGAGCTCTACATTGCGTCCTTTTTTTTGAAACAGGGGAACACCCAAATCCTTTTCCAGAGCTGATATGGCATGGCTTAAGCTGGGCTGGGATATGTATAAGAGTTCTGCAGCCTGGGAGTAGTGCTGCAACTGGGCTAATACCTTAAAGTAATACAGTGTGTTCAGATTCATGATTAACCTCCTGGTTTGTCTTTTGTAAAATTTATATACAAACAAATTTCGCATATCACAGATAAATCCATAGATTGTATCTATAGATTGTGGGGTAAATATGCATTTGTGCGAATAAATAAAGGAAGATATAATTAAATCATGAAAAAACTATATTACATCAAAAGATTATAGATTATTTTGCTAAGATTTACAACAAAATAAATCAATTTATCCATGGGAATATTTGGAACAAAAGCAATGAACCGGTTTATGCATAATAAATAAAAAAGGGGTATATGCAAATGGGAGACAATTATAATCCTTATGATGAGGTATTGGAAATTGTGCGTCAAGCCGCGGATTTGTTAGGATATGCGCCAAAGGATTACGAGGCAATCAAATATCCGGAAAGAGAGCTTAAGGTTTCCATCCCTGTGGAGATGGATGATGGTTCAGTGCGTGTATTTGAGGGCTTCCGGATACAGCACTCAACTTCCAGGGGACCTGCCAAGGGAGGTATCCGCTACCACGAGGGCGTAAACCAGAATGAGGTAAAGGCACTGGCTGCCTGGATGACTTTTAAGGCTGCTGTTGTAGGGATTCCCTACGGAGGAGGAAAAGGCGGTGTGGTAGTAGACCCGTCCAAGCTTTCCGAGAGGGAGCTGAGATGTCTTACAAGGCGGTTTACTGCCATGATATCACCCATCATAGGACCGGACCAGGACATTCCTGCGCCGGATGTGGGAACCAATGCAAGGGTGATGGGGTGGATGATGGATACCTACAGCATGCTGAAGGGCCATTGTGTCCCGGGAGTGGTAACAGGGAAACCTCTGGAGATAGGAGGCGCCTTAGGCCGGAAGGATGCCACGGGAAGAGGCGTCATGTTTACTGCCCTCAATGTGCTGGAGGTACTGAGAATGGGCAGGGATGAGGCTACGGTTGCGGTCCAGGGATTTGGAAATGTGGGGGAGACCACTGCAAGACTTCTTCACCAGGCCGGAATCAAAGTGATTGCAGTCAGCGACGTCAGCGGTGGGTTGTATAAACAGGAAGGGCTGGATATTCCGGATATCTGCAGATACGTCACATCAGGAGAAAACCGCCTTTTAAAGGATTACAGGGCGGATGGCGTGACACATATATCAAACAGGGAGCTGCTGGGGCTGGATGTGACCATTTTAATTCCGGCAGCACTGGAGAACCAGATTAACAAGGCAAATGCGGATGAGGTAAAGGCCAGAATTGTATTGGAGGCAGCCAACGGACCCACTACCAATGAGGCTGACAAAATATTATTTGAGAAAAATATCGTGGTAATCCCGGATATATTGGCCAATGCTGGCGGCGTTATCGTGTCCTATTTTGAATGGGTCCAGAATATCCAGGAAGTAATGTGGAGTGAAGAAAAGATTAATCGGAAACTGGAAGAGATAATGGGTAATGCGTTTTTGAGCGTTTGGGATACGGCAACGGGACGGAAGATTTCCCCTCGTATGGCAGCATATCTGATTGCAGTAAAACGGGTTGTGGAGGCAAAAAAAATCAGAGGAATCTGGCCATAGGGAAGGAAACCGATACAGAGGCTGATAAGACGGCAAAGGCGCAAAGACGAAAATAAGTTTTTGCGCCCTTTTACTATGAACCGAATAAACTTAGGAGGATTACTACGATGATGAATGCATGTGAACCAGCAGAGCGGTTAAAAGAAGTACAGTTTTCACCAGTAAGAAAGGTTTTGGAAAAGGCAAATCAGATGGCGGCTGAAGGACGGAAAATTATCCATATGGAGGTTGGGGAACCTGATTTTGATACACCCAAACCCATAGTGACCGCAGCAGTGGATGCGCTGACCAGGAAGAAGATGACCCATTATGCACCCAACAGGGGAACATTAAAACTGAGAAAATCCATTGCATCCATGCTGAAAGCAGAATATCAGGTGGAAGTGGACCCGTCGGATGAGATATTGGTAACAGTAGGTGCGGCAGAGGCTATTTTTGATGTAATATTTTCACTGGTCAATGCATCAGATGAAGTTATCATACTTACCCCTGCCTACATGAATTATGAGAATTGTATCCATATGACCGGCGCGACATGTGTAAAGGTGGCGTTGGAGGAAAAGGACGGATTCCAAATTGACCGGGAACGTCTGGAGGCAGCCGTAACAGAGAAAACAAGAATGCTGGTGGTGACAAATCCCAACAATCCCACAGGGACCGTTCTTACAAGAGAAAGCCTGTCAATCATTGCGGATTTGGCCAAAAAACATGAATTTATTGTATTGGCCGATGAAATTTATTCCAGGCTGTCTTATGGAAACAGGAAGTTCTGTTCCCTGTCTTCCCTGGACGGAATGAGAGACAGGACCATCATGGTAAACGGGTTTTCAAAAGTATTTGCCATGACTGGATGGAGGGTTGGGTTTGTTGCCTGCCATCGCAAATTCATTCCTGCCATACTGAAAGTCCATCAGTACGCGACGACCTGTATACCTGGTTTTATCCAGGAGGGTCTGGCTGAAGGGATGGAAACAGAGGCGTGCACAGAAGCTGTGGACCATATGATAAGCTGTTTTGAGGAGAGGAGGGACTTTGTAGCATCTGAACTGGATAAGATACAGAAGCTCAGTTACGTCGATTCCATGGGGGCATTTTATTTCTTTATTAATGTATCAAAAACAGGAATGGATGGAAATGAATTTGCGGAAAAGCTTTTGGAAAAAAAGGGGGTGGCATTGGTTCCGGGACAGGCCTTTGGCGAAGCCTATGGTGATTTTGTAAGGCTGTCTTACGGAAGGGGGATGGATGTATTATCGGAAGGACTTACTCTGATGAATGAGTTTGTTAGGGAACTGTAAAAAACATACGCACAAATGATTAGGAGGAAACTGGGAATGAGAAAAAGAATCATAAGCTTACTGACAGCGGCAGCTATTGTGGTTTCATTTACAGGATGCACCCCCCAGGGGTCAGCCGGAAATTCTTCTGAAAACAAAGAGACACAGGCGTCTCAGGCAAAGACAGAGGAGGAATCCCAAACCATTAAAATAGGAGCGGTATATCCTCTGACAGGGACCAGCGCTGAGACAGGAAACCAGACAATCAATACACTGAAGGCCATGGCGGAGCTTATCAATCATGAATATGATATTGATTATCCCTTTGCCAAGACCCAGGGACTTCCTAATCTGGGCAATGCAAAGATAGAAATCATTGCAGCGGACAGCCAGGGAAATCCGGAAGTGGGCGCCACGGAAGCAGAGCGTCTGATAACGGAGGAAAATGTGACGGGATTAATTGGCTGTGATGCCAGCGGGGTGACTAAGACAGCCAGCGCTGTGGCTGAAAAATATGGTATTCCGTTCATTAATGCAGAGTCATCGTCGCCTACCCTGACGGAACGGGGACTAAAATATTTTTTCCGCACAGGACCAACGGATGCTACATTTGTGGAAGATACGTTTAATTATATGGACCTTTATAGAAAGGAAGCCGGCTTTGAAAATGTGGCTATCATAGCGGATGAGGCTGAGGCCGGCGTGAATTTTAAGAAATTGTGCGAAGCAGCAGCCGGGAATCATGGCTACAACATAGTCCAGTCCATTACATATCCTGGAAATCCTACCGGACTTACGTCAGAGGTACTTAAACTGAAGGATGCGAAACCGGACGTGGTACTGATTTATGCATTGACCGCAGAGGCCATTCTATATACCAATACATGTAAAGATTTGGATTTCAGCCCTAAGGCGACCTTTACAGCCAGGGGAGGATTTGTTGCAACGGAGTATTTCGACACCTGCGGCAAGGATGTGGATTACATATTTACGGCAAATGCCTGGAGTATGGACCTGGCTAATACAAAACCGTATCTGACCGAAATCAATAATCTGGCCAAGAAATTTTCCAACCATGATATGACTGGAAATACAGCACGCGCAGCCCAGGGTTTCCTTATCTTTGCAGATGCAATCAACCGGGCGGGGAGTACGGACGCCGACGCGATTGTCAAGGCATTGGAAGAGACGGATATGAATGAGGAATACCTGATTGTACCATGGACCGGGGTAACCTTTGACGAAAGCCATCAGAACACCCAGGCAACAGGCATCATCACCCAGATTCAGAATCAGGCATATGTGACCGTATATCCGGATTCTGCCAAGAGTGCTGAGTCTATAATCCCGGTACCGGCATGGAGTGAACGAGACTAGCGGAAAGGCAGGTGCATTTTATGACATTGCTGTTGCAGGTCCTGCTGGAAGGGACATTTACAGGGATGATTATTGCCCTGATAGCGATGGGGGTTTCGCTTATTTGGGGTGTCATGTACATTGTTAATTTTGCTCATGGGGAAATACTGATGCTTGGTATGTTCATATCCTATTATTTCAGCGTTAAATCAGGACTGGACCCGCTTCTCTGTCTGCCTATTGCAGCGGTGGTAATGTATTGTTTTGGAATTGTTTTTTACAAGGTGCTTATAAAGCGTGTCATGAATGCGCCTATGTTAAGCCAGCTTTTGCTTACATATGCCCTCAGTATTGTGCTGGTCAACGTTGCTCAGATAGCGTTTGGTTCTGACTTTAAGACAGTGCCGAACCAGATATTTACAGGCTCGTTTTCCGCAGGAGGTCTAATTATATCCTACTCAAAGCTGGTTCCCTTTATTATCTGTATCGTCACTGCAGTTACCCTGTATTATATTCTGAACAGGACACAGCTGGGGAGGGCCATTAAGGCGACTGCCTTAAATAAGGACGCGGCAGCGCTGGTGGGAATCAATCCGGAAAAGGCATATATGCGCTGCGTTGGTATTGCCGCGGCTACTGCCGGAATCGGCGGAGTGGCGTTGTCCTATTACTTTTATGTATATCCAAGCGTTGGTTCGGTATTCATTAATTTTGGCTTTGTAGCTTGTTGTATCGGCGGTATGGGAAGTATACCCGGGGCTGTAATCGGGGGTGTCCTGATGGGAATCATGGATACGGTGGTGGGAACTTATACCAATGCAGCTCTTAAATACCTGGCTGTATTTGCCCTGTTCCTGCTGGTGGTTTATAAAAGGCCCAAGGGCCTGTTTGGGTGGTGATGCTTATGAAAATTGGAAAACGAATGAGAGAAGCCCTTTTTATCAGCAATATAAAGCCTTGGCATCTGATACTCACTGTCCTGATTATAATTGCATATCCCCACGTATTCACCAAAAGTTTTCAGCAGAATTTGGGAATCCTGATTCTGATGTGGGCATGTCTGGGTTCTGCCTGGAATATATTCGGCGGATATACAGGCCAGGTGTCCCTTGGCCAGGCCATGTTCTTTGGCGTGGGGGCATATGGAGCAGTGCTTCCTTTTTATTACTGGAATGTCACTCCGTGGATTGGCATGCTGATAGGTATGTTTTTTGCAACGCTTCTTGCGCTGCTGGTGGCTCTGCCTATATTTAAATTAAGCGCGCAGTATTTTGCCATTGCCACCATGGCGCTGGGGGAAACCGTACGTATCATAGCGGTGAACCTGCCCTTTACAAAAGGAATGATGGGGATTGATTTTCTTAATATGAAGATGAATCCCTGGTATTCCCTGCAATTCAGGGGAAAGCTGCATTATTATTACATTTTCGGTGTCATACTGATGCTTGTGATATCTATCATGATATATATCAACAGCTCAAGAATCGGATATTACTTCAGAACAATCAAAGCGAATCAGACAGCGGCAGAAAGCGTAGGAATCAATGCCAGAAAATATAAGACCATTGCGCTGGTAATCAGCGCATGCATCGCATCTCTGTGCGGCTCTTTCTACGCCATGTATCAGACCTATATTGACCCGAGCACCGTGTTTATAAATACCCTTTCAACAAAAATGATTATCATGGCGGTAATCGGGGGCGTGGGAACCATTTACGGACCTGTGATTGGGGCTGCGCTTATTGTGCCGCTGGGAGAATATACCAGGGCCACCATCGGAGCCACTATATCAGGGATTGACCTGGTTCTGTATGGCGTCTTAATCATACTCACTATTTTGTACCAGCCTCAAGGCGTTTTGAAGCTGTCCGGTAATCTGATTCACAAAGCCAGGAGTAAGGAGCCGGGCCGCTCCGCCGGGAAGGGGGGCAGTGCATGAGTATATTGGAGGTAACGGGCCTGACAAAAAAGTTCGGAGGTTTGACTGCGGTATCGGATGTGACGTTTGATATTGAAGAAGGTCAGGTGTATGGCGTCGTGGGACCTAATGGGGCAGGAAAGACAACCATGTTCAATCTTATCAGTGGAATTTATCCCGCCACAGCCGGGACCATACTTTTTAATGGGGAGGATGTGACATGCCTGCCGCCGTATGAAAGAGCAAAAAAGGGGATTGGCAGGACGTTCCAGATTCCCATGTCCATGGATTCCATGACTGTGCTTGATAATGCCACTGTAGGCGCCATGCTTCACATTCCGGGCACTATGGAGGCCAAGGAATATGCGGATATGATACTTGAATTTGTGGGACTGGGAAGTAAGAAGGACCAGCTGGCCGGTTCTCTCAGCGTCATTCAGAAGAAACGGCTGGAGATTGCAAGGGCACTCAGTACAAAGCCGAAACTCCTGCTTTTGGATGAATGTATGGCAGGGCTCAATGGAGCGGAACGTGAAGCTGCCATCGACCTGGTGAAGAGGATAAATAAGAGGGGAATCTCCATCCTGGCCATTGAACATGTGATGCCGGTGGTAATGGGAATCTGTGAACGGGTCCTGGTATTGCAGTATGGACAGCGGATTGCAGAAGGAACACCGGAGGAGATTACAAAGGATGAAAAAGTGATTGCTGCTTATCTGGGGGAATGATTATGCTGGAAGTGAAAAACTTGAAATTTGGATACAGCGCTATGATGCCGGTCCTGAATGATATATCCTTCCAGGCCGGGAATCAGGAGATTGTTGCCATTCTTGGCTCAAATGGAGCCGGAAAGACCACGACATTAAAAACAGTTTCCGGATTACTAAAGCCCTGGGAGGGAGCCATAACTTATAATGGGGAAGATATCACCGGCATGCCCGCGTATGAGGTCCTGAAAAAAGGAATATCCCTTGTACCGGAAGGAAGGATGCTGTTCGGAAAACTGACTGTCTATGAAAATCTGTCCATGGGGGCATATACAAGAAAAAATCAGGATGAAATCAAAAAGACACTGGATATGGTCTATGAATTGTTTCCCAGGGTCAGGGAACGCGCAGAGCAAAAGGCGGAGACCTTGTCAGGAGGAGAACAGCAGATGGTAGCCATTGCAAGGGGCCTTATGTCAAAACCATCTTTGCTGATATTGGACGAACCGTCCCTGGGCCTGATGCCTAAGCTGGTAAAAGAAGTGCTGCAGTTTGTAAAGACAATCCGTGAGACGGGCATATCGGTTCTGATTGTAGAACAAAATGTCAACGAAACCCTTGCGATTGCAGACCGGGCCTATGTCATACAGGACGGCACTACGGTGATATCAGGAACCCCGGAGGAACTGAACGGTAATGATGAAATACGCAGGATATATCTTGGAATGTAGGAGGAGCTATGGGAGAAATGCCATTAGGAATCCGGTCTCTTCTGGGACCGATTACCGACTTAAAACCAGAGGAACGAGTCCTCATTGTTACGGATACGGAGAAATTTCAGATAGGAAAGGAACTGTTTGACTGGGCTTCCAAGGCCAATGAGACATCTATGGCAGTGATGACGCCCAGGACGTCCCACGGGGATGAGCCCACTGCGGAGATAGCGGCAGCCATGGACACAGCCGATGTTATCTTCGCAGCCACGTCCATGTCCATGTTCCATTCCCAGGCCAGACGCAGGGTGGTACTAAACGGCCATTGCCGGTATGTGAATCTGGTTGATTATATACCATCCATGTTTCATGAAGGCGGGCTTACAGCCGACTTTTTGGAGATTACAGAGATATTAAACCGCATTGCCCCGCATTTCAGCGGAAAGAAACTGGAACTCACATCACCCGGGGGAACAAACCTGGTATGCAGTGTGGAGGGAAGGGGGCCTGTGATTGATTATGGCCGCAGCATCCGTCCGGGCCAGTCGTCATCGCCGCCTAACGCTGAAATTGCCCTGGGACCGGTGGAGGGAACCGCCCAGGGGGTATTGGTAATAGACGGAAGCATCCCGCACCCCAGTCTGAACATGATACGGGAACCCATTACCATGCAGGTTGAGGATGGACAGATTGTGATGATTTCCGGAACAGATGAAGCTGAAACATTGAGGCGGATTCTGGAACAGTATAAGGACAGCCGGGTTTATAATATCGGTGAAATAGGGCTTCCTGTAAACCGGGAAAATAAAATATGCGGACGCATGCTGGCAGATGAAGGCGCCTATGGGACCGTACATATTGGAATTGGAAACAATCTTTCATTTGGCGGCAATGTGGAGGCTCCCCTTCATATGGATATGGTTATAAGAGATATCACGTTGAAAATTGACGGGAGGGTTATATCTCAAAACGGGATACTGCAGGTATAAAATACGCTCTAAGGCATACGTAAATTAAAGAGAGGGAAAATTATATGAATACAGAATTTATAAAGGGAGTCATTGTCCCCATACTGACACCCATTGATAAAGATGAAGTGATGGATGAAGGAAAAATGAGAAAACAGGTGGATTTCGTCATTGATGGAGGTGTTTCCGGTATTCTGGCATTTGGAAGCAACGGCGAATTTTATATGGCGGAAGAGGATGAGATGATATGGGCCTTGAATATCATGCTGGACCAGTCTTCCGGCCGGGTACCGGTTTATATGGGAATCGGGGCAATCAGCACCAAGAAATGCATCCGCATTGCAAAAGCCGCAGCCGCAGCCGGCGCAGACGGCATATCGGTTCTCCAGCCCATGTTTCTGAAACCCACAGAGGACGAGCTGTACCTGCATTTCAAACGTATTGCGGATGCAGTGCCGGATACCCCCATGTTATTATATAATAATCCGGGGCGTACCGGGTATACCCTGAGCGCCGGCCTGGTGGAACGTCTGGCCAGAGAAGTGCCGAATATTGTAGGTATGAAGGATTCCTCCGGTGATATGACACAGACAGAGGAATTCATAAGAAGAACCTCCGATATAGGCTTTAAGGTTTTTGGAGGAAAGGACACCCTGATTTTTGGGGCAATGGTCCACGGAGCCGCGGGCTGTGTGGCCACAACAGCAAATTTTATACCGGAATTAGTTACAAGTATCTATAATCTTTATATGGAGGGAGATTTGGACGGCGCGAGGAAAGCGCAGTTTAAGCTGAATCCCATCAGATTGTCCATGGATAAGGCCAGCTTTCCGGTGGCCACAAAAGATTTAGCCAATATGCTGGGCCTGGACGTGGGAAAACCATATACACCAAATCTGCCGGGGCATAAGCAGGCAATAGAAGCAATGGAACTGCAGATGCGCGGAGCGGGTTACATAGAATAGAGGTTGAGGCAGATGATGAAAGTTGGATTTATCGGTCTTGGTATCATGGGGTACCATATGGCGTGTAATTTGAGTAAAGGCGGATATCAGGTTTATGCCTACGATATTATGCCGGAGGCTGTGGAACGGGCAGAAAAGTCAGGATGCATCGGCTGCGCAAGCATTAAGGAGGTAGCAGATCAGTGTGAGGATATCATAACAATGCTGCCCAACGGCCCGCATGTGAAATCCGTTGTTTTAGGCAATGGGGGAATCGCTGAATTTGGGGGATGCGGAACATTTATCATTGACATGAGCTCCATTGCTCCGGGAGTCTCCAGGGAAATTGCTGAAGAACTTAGTCTGAAAGGAATCCATATGATGGATGCGCCTGTATCAGGAGGCGAACCAAAAGCAGCAGACGGAACCCTGGCAATCATGGCAGGAGGAAGCCGGGAGGATTTTGAACGGGCCGGAAAATATTTTGATATACTGGGGTCTTCAGCCATACTGGTTGGCGGTGTGGGAAGCGGAAATACATGTAAGCTTACCAACCAGATGATTGTGGCAGTGAACATAGCTGCCCTGTCAGAGGGATTACAGCTGGCAGCAAGGGCGGGCGCAGATGTGGAGAAGGTGTACGAAGCAATTAAAGGCGGCCTTGCAGGTTCAACCGTTATGAATGCAAAGGCTCCTATGATGCTGGAAGGAAATTATAAACCGGGCTTTAAAATTGATTTGCATATTAAGGATTTGACCAATGCAATGGAGACAGGGTACGCCACCCATACCCCAATGCCGCTGACCGCCCAGGTGATGCAGATGTTTCAGGTTCTGAAGGCAGACGGGTGCGGGCAGGAAGACCACGGAGCGTTAATCAAGTATTATCAGAAATTGACAGGAACGGATGTGACACAATAGAGTGGGGAAGGGCGCACGGACACTTGGAGGAATGGGAGCGATATCACCCGCTTGAATCAATTTGAATAAAGGGGAGATTATTTAATCAGGACGATGGGGTCCTTCTTATCTATCGGCATGTCAGTGTATCTGGCATGCCGTTTTTTTGCGGCCTGTAAATGATGCTTCTGCGGACAGGTTAAGACATTGGTTATTGTCCATTTTACCCGGAAGCAGTATAATAAATGCATTATGGATAAAGGGCAGGCACAGAAAACCAATGAAAAACCGGGTACGCATGGAACGGATTATTGTAATTGCAGGAATACTGGTAGTGCTGTTCCTCACGCTGGTCACCAGCTCCTATTACCAGAATGTCTTAAAGCAGGTAGGAGATGAGGGCGGAGAGGATGGGAATGGATACCGCTACCACTATGTCATGATAGTGGAGGACTCCGACATGCCCTTCTGGAAGGATGTGTATGAGAGTACCAGGGAGGCTGCCAGGGAGAACAACGCTCTGGTGGAGCTGATGGGAAAGAGCCTTTCCTCCACCATAGAGATGGAGAGCCTTATGGATATGGCCATTGCCTCCAGGGTGGACGGAATCATCCTGGAATACACAGGCGGCCATAAAATAGATGAGCGGATTAATGACGCGGGTAAGGCGGGAATACCTGTGGTCACGGTTCTTAAGGACGCTTCGGATACCAGCCGTATAAGCTTTGTGGGGGTCAATGATTATCAGCTGGGCCGGCAGTACGGGGAACAAATCCTTAAGCTGGTGCCCCGGGATAAGGATGATGTGGAGGTGATGCTCCTCCTGCATGACAGGGACAACAGCAGCCAGGCCCAGATAGCAGAGCAGGTCAACAACCTGCTGGTGACCTCGCCGGACACATCGGGAAGGGTCAGGCTCATACAGGAAACCATGCGTTCCACCGGAAAGGTGGATGCGGATGAAACCATAAGGAACATATTTTTCCGTAAGGAGGGCATACCGGATGTCCTTGTATGTACGGAGGCCGTGGACACAGAGGCAGCCTATCAGGCTATGATAGACTATAATAAGGTAGGGGAGCTCCAGCTGCTGGGGTATTACAAGTCAGACCAGATTCTGGAGGCTGTTACAAAGGGAAATATTCCGGTTACGCTGGTCATTGACACGGAGCAGATGGGGCGTTACTGTGTACAGGCATTGGAGGAGTATCTGCAGGAAGGACATGCCAACTCCTATTACAGTGTGGATTTGCAGTTTGTCACAAAGGAAAATGTGGGCCAGCTAATGAAACGCGGGCGTTGAGTAAGGAAAAGTGGGCAATGTATATGGAAAGACCGGGAAAGAACATATGGGGCCGCCTGAGCCTGGAGAAAAAGATACTGCTGGCCGTAACCCTTATGATACTGACGTTATTTGTAAGCAATATATTTATCTATCTCCAGGTAAATAAAATAGCCGGAAAAATGGATACGGTATATGCCAGCAATGTCAACCTGAGCGAGCTGTCAGAGGCATTGGAACATGTGCAGAAGGACATGGGGGACTATGTGTCCGTGAAGAGCTCAGACAGCCTGGAGAGCTATTATAAAAGCCAGCAGGAATACCAGGAATTTTTAGAACGCCTGAATGACAAAACAGTTGACAAGCCGGGGAAAATCCTGGAAAAAAACATCCGTATGATGTCGGAATCCTATCTGGCCGTGACCCAGGATGCGGTCCAGGCCAAGAGGGGACGGAATGTGGAGCGGTACAGGGAGGCTTATGAGAGGGCACTTACCCTGTACCAGTACATCAACATGCGTATATCGGAGCTCAACGAGCTTCAGTTTAAAAATAACTCAGCCAGTTATCAGACCATGAGAGAGGCCCTTCGCTATATGGAGGTGTTTAATATGGTAATCCTGATGATTGTGATGATGGCCGGACTTATGGTGCTCAGGATGCTGGTAAAGGATATGGTGACGCCTCTTACCAGTCTGGCAAGGACCGCCAATCTGGTGGGCCAGGGTAATTTTAATGTTAAAATGCCGCATACGGACTCCAATGACGAGATTGGCATTGTCACCAGGACCTTTAACCAGATGGTGGGCAGTCTGGAGGAGTACGTGGCCAAGGTGAAGGAGGGGGCGGAGAAGGAGCAGGAGCTCCTGGAGCGTGAGCTATTAATGGAAAACCATCTGAAGGAAGCGCGTCTTAAATACCTCCAGTCCCAGATTAATCCCCATTTCCTGTTTAATTCCCTCAATGCAGGGGCGCAGCTGGCCATGATGGAGGATGCGGAAAAAACCTGTATTTTCCTGGACAAAATGGCGGAATTTTTCCGCTATAATGTAAAAAAGGGGCTGGAGGACGCCACCGTAGGGGATGAGACTGCTGCGGCTGAAAATTATATTTACATACTGAACGTAAGGTTTGCAGGGGACATACAGTTTAAGGAGTCCATAGACCACCGGGTATTGGATGTGAAGATGCCCAGCATGATACTGCAGCCCATTGTGGAGAATGCGGTCAGGCATGGAATCCGGGGCATGGAAGAGAATGGGACCATCCTGCTGACGGTCCGGGGAGGCAGGGATTTTATCCGCATCAGTGTCCGGGATAACGGAAAGGGCATGAGCAGGGAGAGGATTCTTGAGGTCATGGAAGGCAGGAAGCAGGAAACGCCGGATGACGGCGATTCCACGGGAATCGGACTGGATAATGTGGTAAGCCGTCTGGAGCTGTATTACCAGCAAAAGGGCCTGGTCCAGATTGTGAGCGAAGGCCCCGGAACGGGGACCGAGGTTATCATCCATATTCCGGTGAAGGAGGAAGACGAACATGTTTCGGATATTACTGGCAGATGACGAGGGGATTATGCTGGAGTCCCTAAAGCATATCATTACCACCAGCTTTGGAAGTGAATGTGAGATACAGTGTGTCAAGACAGGAAGGGCTGTTGTGGAGATGGCGGAGAGCTTTCACCCGGACATTGCGTTTGTGGACATCCATATGCCGGGGCTCAGCGGTATCCAGGCCATCCAGGAAATCAGGAAGGTCAATAAGGAGATGATTATCATCATCATCACGGCCTACGACAAATTCGCCTATGCAAAGGAGGCTGTGAACCTGGGGGTTATGGAGTATCTGACCAAGCCAATTTCCAATAAGAAAATCATTCTGGACGTATGCATGAAAGCCATGCAGAGGGTGGAGGAAGCCAGGCAGAAACGCAGCGACGACCTTAAGATAAGGGAACGTCTGGAAATCGTGGTGCCCATGATTGAGAGCGGATTTATCTACAACATGCTCCAGGACGACGGAGGTACGGACAGCTCCGGCTATCAGGAACTGCTGGGAATCCGTGACGGCTACGGTTTCTGCCTGGTGCTGGAATTCGGAGACAGGGATGAGAACGGCAGGCTGACCAATGCAATTGGCTCCAGCGTAAAGGCTAATAAATATTATCAGGATATGAGGGAAATCCTTAAGGATTATTTTTCCTGCATTACAGGACCTGTCATGGGCAACCGGGTGGTGCTGTATGTGCCCTCCCCTGAGCCGGTGCTTAAGTATGAAGAACGGGTGGAGGTCATTACCAGGACAAGAACCATGCTTCAGAAACTGGAGGAGCGCATTGGCAGTGATTTCCGCAGCGGCATCGGGAGTACAAAACCAATGGAAAACGCAAAAGAGTCCTATGGGGAGGCGCTGAGAGCCCTGCGGGAGAGCGGAAGCCATGTGGTCCACATCATGGATATCCCAAGCAGGCAGGAGGACGTGACCGGGGAATATCCAAGGGAGCTGGAAAACAGCTATTATGAGCGGGGAATGAAGGCGGACAGCGAGGGAGCCGCTGCCTGCGGAGCGGAACTGTTTTCCTGCATGGAGGGAAGGTATGGCTGCCGCGAGGACATGGAGGCAAAGGTGCTGGAGCTTATCATGCAGCTGGAGTACCGGATATGCGCAAAAGACGGCACTGAGTTCGGCCTGAAGCCCAGGGGCAGCTATATACGCGAAATAAGGGATGCATCTGACAGCGACAAATTATGCCTCTGGTTCCTGGAAAAGACACGGGAAATATGCAAATGCGCAGGTACTGAGAAAAAGAAGGAGATGGAGTATCTGGTGGATTCAGTGAGGAAATACATTGATGAAAATTACCAGAAGGATATATCACTGGACGAGATATCCAGAATGGTAAATATAAGCCCTTACTATTTCAGCAAGCTGTTTAAGCAGGGAACAGGGGAAAATTTCATCGAGTACCTGACCCGGACCAGGATGAGACAGGCCTGCGTCTGCCTTCAGAACCCGGATTACAGCATCAAACAGATATGCGCCATGGTAGGATACAGCGACCCCAATTACTTCAGCCGTATTTTCAAGAAATACGAGGGCGTCAATCCCAGTGAGTACAGGGAACGGCTGGAGAATGGAACAGGAAAGGGGTAAGGAAGGGGCCGGAGAATGGGCGGGAAAAGGATAAGGAAAAGATGAGGAAAGGATAGGGAAACGGTATGAGTATACGCAAAAGGGGTACTGCAGGACGCATTGCCTGTATACTGGCAGCAGTCCTGTTTACAGTCCTGGCTGCTTCGGGCTGTGCCGGAACAGAGGACGCAGCGGCGGGCAGTGTGGAGCAGGAGGAGCCGAAGGTACAGATTGGTCTCAGCTTTGAATCCTTTGTCATAGAACGGTGGATGCGTGAGCGGGATGTGTTCGTGTCCACGGCAAAGGAGCTGGGGGCGGAGGTCAATGTGCAGAATGCCAACGGGGATGTGCAGGAACAGATTTCCCAGATAGAGTATTTCATCAAAAAGCAGGTGGATGTTATCGTGGTGGTGGCAGGGGACTGTGAGGCGCTGTCGGATGTGATGATTAAAGCACGGGAAGCCGGAATCAAGACGGTTTCCTATGACCGGCTTATAATGAATTCCGGATGCGACCTGTACATATCCTTTGACAATACCGAGGTGGGAAGGCTGATGGCCAGGAGCCTGCTGGAAAACATACCGGACGGAGGCAATATTTTCCTGATTCAGGGTCCGCTGACGGATAACAATGTAAAGCTTATCCGTGAGGGTATTGACGAGACGCTGGCAGGCAGCAATCTCAACGTGGTCTACGAGTCCAACTGTGTGGGCTGGATTGCGGAGAATGCCTATACCTACACCAAGGAGGGCTTAAAACAGGACCGCAATGTAAAGGGAATCATCTGCGGAAACGACGACCTGGCCAGCCAGGCCTTCCGGGCCCTGTCCGAGGAAAGGCTGGCCGGAAAGGTATGTGTGACCGGTCAGGACGGCGACCTGGCAGCCTGTCAGCGCATTGTGGAGGGTACCCAGGAGATGACGGCTTTTAAATCAGTGGAGCAGGAGGCCAGCATGGCAGCCAAATGCGCAGTGCTCCTGGGACTGGGGGAGGAAATCGAGGAGGTGCAGGACACTGCCTATGACGGTACCTATAACGTGCCCTATCTGGAGCTGCAGCCCATTGCCGTCACCAAGGAAAATATGGACGAGGTTATCATTAAGGGCGGGTTTCATGCCAAGGAGGATGTGTATCTGAATGTAAATTAGCATATTTTTAACTAAGAACAATATAAACTGAGCAAAAATGTCCTGTAGAGCACAGGGCATTTTTTTAAATCCCTTAAAAGTGTGCAGATGGGTGCCAAGCAAGTCCAGAGCCGGTTATGGTATATTGAAACCATCAAAAACATTTGGAGGAGGATTTACAATATGAAAAAGAAATTGTTAGTGACCATGCTTACATTAGCCATGGCAGGCAGCCTTATGGCATGCGGAAGCAAGGAGGGAGCCGCTCCTGCTTCAGAGGCAAAGACAGAGGCGCCGGCTGATTCAAAGGCAGAGGATGCCAAGGCTGAGGACACCAAGGCAGAGACAGAAGCAGCAAAGGACGGGGCTGCATCCGGCGAAAAGCATCTGGTTGGCGTGGCAATGCCCACCAAGGATTTGCAGAGATGGAACCAGGACGGAAGCAACATGAAGGCAGAGCTGGAGGCAGCAGGATATGAGGTAGACCTTCAGTACGCCAGCAACGATGTGCAGACCCAGGTATCCCAGGTGGAAAACATGATTTCCAACGGCTGTGAGATGCTGGTAATTGCATCCATCGACGGAAGCTCTCTGGGCGAGCCTCTGGGACAGGCCAAGGAAGCGGGCATACCGGTTATTTCTTATGACAGACTTCTTATGAACTCTGACGCTGTTACATACTATGCAACCTTTGACAACTATATGGTAGGACAGAAACAGGGCGAGTATCTGGTAGAGGCCCTTGGATTAGAGGAGAACGACGGACCGTTTAATATTGAGATGTTCACCGGCGACCCGGCTGACAACAACTGCAACTTCTTCTTCGGCGGAGCCATGGACGTGCTTCAGCCATACATTGACAGCGGAAAGCTGGTTGTAAAGTCCGGCCAGACCACATTTGAGCAGGTGGCAACCGCCAACTGGGATTCAGAGAAGGCACAGAACAGGATGGATACCATCATCGCAGGCAACTATTCCGACGGAACCGTATTACATGCAGTACTTTGCTCCAATGACTCCACTGCACTGGGTGTTGAGAATGCCCTTGCATCTTCCTATACCGGCGAATATCCTATTATCACAGGACAGGACTGCGACATTGCCAATACGAAGAACCTGATTGCCGGTAAGCAGGCCATGTCCGTATTCAAGGATACACGTACCCTGGCATCCCAGGTAGTTAAGATGGTGGACGCTGTTATGCAGGGCGGAGAGGCAGAAGTAAATGATACCAAGTCTTATGACAACGGCACAGGCGTAATCCCCACATATCTCTGCGAGCCGGTGGTTGTCACAATCGATAATTACAAAGAAATGCTGATTGATTCCGGCTATTACACGGAAGACCAGTTAAAGTAATCAGATGGACCGGTGAAACAGGCCGGAAAAGATGAGAATCGTACAGGCGGGGAGAAATACCCGCCTGTACGGTTGTAGGAGGGATAGAATGGCAGAGATACTTTTGGAAATGAGAAATATCACCAAGACCTTCCCCGGAGTAAAAGCCCTTGACAATGTAAACCTGAAGGTGGAAAAGGGAGAAATCCACGCACTGGTGGGGGAAAACGGAGCCGGTAAATCCACTCTCATGAACGTGCTCAGCGGCATATATCCCTACGGCACATATGAGGGCGATATCATTTACGACGGACAGGTGTGCAAGTTCGATAAAATCAGCGACAGTGAGGAAAAGGGAATCGTCATCATCCACCAGGAGCTGGCATTGATTCCATACATGTCCATTGGTGAGAACATGTATCTTGGAAATGAAAAAGGAAAGAAGATGGCAATTAACTGGGATGAGACATACGACGAGGCTGACCGCTATCTTAAGACAGTGGGCCTTAACGAGTCCTCCCATACGCTGATTAAGGATATCGGAGTGGGAAAGCAGCAGCTGGTGGAGATAGCCAAGGCCCTTGCCAAAAAGGCCCGGCTGCTGATTCTGGACGAACCAACGGCTTCCCTTAATGAGGATGATTCCAAGGCCCTGCTGGAGCTGCTGCTTAAATTCAAGCAGGAAGGCATGACATCCATCATTATTTCCCATAAACTCAATGAGATTGCATATGTGGCCGATAAGATAACGGTTATCCGTGACGGCGCCACCATTGAGACGCTGGATAAACAGACCGATGACATTTCAGAGGACCGAATCATAAAGGGCATGGTGGGACGTGAGCTGACGGACCGGTTCCCCAGGAGGGAAAACGTAAACATCGGAGACACTGCCCTGGAGGTTAAGGATTGGGTGGTATACCATCCCCTGTATTCAGACAGGAAGGTGGTGGACCACGTATCCCTCCGCGTCAACAAGGGGGAAGTGGTGGGAATCTGCGGGCTTATGGGAGCAGGGCGTACGGAGCTGGCCATGAGCATTTTCGGAAAGAGCTACGGCACCAATATATCGGGCCAGCTTTTTATCGGGGGAAAAGAGGTCCAGCTGAACACGGTTCACGATGCCATACACCATAAAATCGCATATGTAACCGAGGACAGGAAGGGGAACGGCCTTATCTTGTCCAATCCAATCCGTGTTAACACAACCCTTGCCAATATGGAGGCGGTCAGTAGCCATGGAGTCATAGACAAGGATAAGGAGTATATGGTGGCTGTGGAGTACAAGGATAAGCTGAAAACAAAATGTCCGGGAGTGGAGCAGAACGCAGGAAACCTAAGCGGCGGCAACCAGCAGAAGGTGCTTCTGGCCAAATGGATGTTCACAGAGCCGGATGTGCTGATTCTGGATGAGCCCACAAGGGGAATCGACGTGGGCGCAAAGTACGAGATATATTGTATCATAAACCGTCTGGTGGAGGAGGGAAAGTCCGTCATCATGATATCGTCGGAGCTTCCGGAGGTGCTGGGCATGTCGGACCGCATTTATATCATGAATGAGGGTAAGCTGGCCGGGGAAGTGGACGCAGCAGAAGCGACCCAGGAATATATCATGTCCTGTATTCTTAAAGCTGATAAAGGAGAGTAGACCATGAATCAAAAGCTGAAAATCTCAGAGATTCTGAAAAAATATACAATGATAATCGCTCTTGCGGTCATCATCATACTGTTTACCGCGAATACGGGAGGCAAAATGCTGCTTCCCCAGAACGTCAACAACCTGATTGCCCAGAACGCCTATGTATTCATTCTGGCCACCGGTATGCTGTTCTGTATCCTGACCGGCGGAAACATTGACCTTTCGGTTGGTTCCGTGGTGTGCTTCGTGGGCGCCATCGGCGGTAAGATGATGGTGGAAATGGGCATCAGCCCTTACCTTACCCTTATTGCCATGGCAGTCATGGGAATGCTGGTGGGAGCATGGCAGGGCTTCTGGATTGCCTATGTCAGGATACCTCCTTTCATCGTTACCCTGGCGGGAATGTTAATGTTTCGGGGACTTTCCAACGTGGTGCTCCAGGGCATGACCCTTGCACCCATACCGGACCAGTTCCTGGTGCTGTTTAATACTTATGTACCGGATTTCTTTGCAGTGGAAGGCTTTAACCTGACCTGTTTCCTGGTGGGCGTCATTGCCTGCGTTGTCTATGCATTTATCGTGTTCAATGGAAGACGGCAGAAGCTGGCAAAGGGGTATTATGTGGAACCCCTTACAGGCGTTGTTATCAAGATGGCAGTCATCTGCGTGGTCCTGCTTTCCTTCATGTTCCGTCTGGCCCAGTACAAGGGGATTCCCAACGCTCTTATATGGGTTGCGGTTATCATTGGAATCTACAGTTATATTGCTTCCAAGACCACCACAGGCCGTTATTTCTACGCTGTGGGCGGCAATGAGAAGGCAACAAAGCTTTCCGGTATCAATACCAACCGCGTATATTTCCTGGCTTACCTGAACATGGGCCTTCTGGCAGCCATAGCAGGCATGGTTACGGTGGCCAGACTGAATTCCGCCAACCCAACGGCAGGAAACAGCTATGAGATGGATGCCATCGGAGCTTGCTTCATCGGCGGAGCTTCGGCATACGGCGGAACCGGTACAGTCCCCGGCGTTATTGTGGGCGCTACCCTGATGGGCGTACTGAACCTGGGCATGAGCATCATGGGCGTGGACCAGAACCTGCAGAAGGTGGTAAAGGGCGGCGTTCTGCTGGCAGCGGTTATATTTGATGTGGTAAGTAAGAGAAAGTCGTTTATTGTCAAGTAATTATGTGAGATACAGGAAGAAACAAAATACCCTGCAGCCGGTTGTTTTAACAGCCTGCCGCAGGGTATTTTGCTTGAGAAACAGACGGGCGTCATGTATAATAAAAGTGCATTGCAGCATACAAAGGAGATAGGACATGACAAAGGAAAAACTTGCATTGGAAATCATAGACCGCCTGAAAAAGGAATACCCGGATGCAGGCTGTACCCTGGATTATGACCATGCGTGGAAACTGCTGGTCAGCGTACGTCTGGCGGCGCAGTGTACGGACGCAAGGGTGAATGTGGTGGTGGAGGACCTTTACGCCAGATACCCGGATGTGGATGCACTGGCAGAGGCGGATGTGGAAGAGATTGAACGGATTGTGAAGCCCTGCGGTCTGGGACACAGCAAGGCCAGGGACATCAGCGCCTGCATGAAAATACTGAAGGAACAGTACAAGGGTAAGGTGCCGGATAATTTTGACGCCCTGTTAAAGCTTCCCGGAGTGGGAAGAAAGAGCGCCAATCTGATTATGGGGGATGTGTTTGGAAAGCCGGCCATTGTGACGGACACCCACTGTATCCGCCTGGTGAACCGCATGGGTCTGGTGGATGGTGTCAAGGAGCCAAAGAAGGTGGAAATGGCTCTGTGGAAGCTTGTACCGCCTGAGGAAGGCAGTGATTTCTGCCACAGGCTGGTATTCCATGGCCGGGATGTCTGTACGGCCAGGACAAAACCCCATTGTGAGGCATGCTGTCTCAGTGATATCTGTAAAAAAGCAGGCGTGGAATAAACTTAAAATAATCCGGAATATCATGGGTTCCTAAAATGCGGGATGTGTGCTATATTAAAGAATAATATTCTGTTGCAGGTCAATCATGCTGCGCACATCCCTTGTATGTGCATGAAAGGAGAGGACTATGATGAAGAATTCCGGAACCGTAAGATTGGAGACAGAGCGGCTGGTACTGCGGCCTTTTGCGGCGGAGGATGCTGACGCCATGTACAGGAACTGGGCTAGTGATTCCCAGGTCACAAAGTTCCTTTTCTGGGAACCGCACAAGGATGTGGATGAGACAAGGGGAATCCTGGAGGGCTGGATTCAGTCCTATGGGTCCGGTGATTTTTATAACTGGGCCATAGCCTGGAAGGAAGATGAGAGCAATGTCATCGGAAATCTGAGCGTTCCGCAGCTCAACCAGAAGGCGGGGCGTGTGACAGTGGGATACTGTCTGAGCCGGAAATGGTGGAGGCACGGAATCATGAAGGAGGCATTTGCTGAGGTAATCCGGTTCTTTTTCGAGGAGGAGGGTGCTAACCGTGTGGAGGCCCTCCACGATACACGAAATGTGAACAGCGGAAAGGTTATGGCAGCCTGCGGGCTTAAGAAGGAAGGAACCCTGCGCCAGTATGGGTGGAATAATCAGGGGATATGCGATGAGTGTATCTATGGGATGGTGGCTTCGGATTATTTTGAAGGGAAATAGTAGAAAATATAAGGAATAATTTGTGTTTTCCCACCAAACATAGTATAATCAAACTGTTTTATACGGCTTAACCAAGAAGGAGATTTATATGGAATTGTTTGAAGAAAAAAATACAACAGAGACATCAGCCCCTGCAAATCGATATGAAGGCAAGTCCTTCATTTTCTCAGATATCCCGTCACAGGAAAAAATCATTCAAGTACTGTGCGCAACCTTTGGTCTGGACCCGGAGGGAAAGGGGGATACCCTGGTACTGCATAACGGAGATATAGAGATTCGTCTGGCAGTGGCCAGCGAATCCGCCGGTGAGCAGGCAGAGGAGTTCATAAAGAGACAGGTGGAGGGAACCTGCGACCATTTCTATCAGGTTGAAACAGGGGTGACGGATGTTAAAACCAACCTGCTGTACCAGATTGGACGGGCCAGAAGTTTCGTGCTGGTGGAATACGCCTTTGACGTGGAAGACCAGGAGGACATTGAGGACAAGAAGACCATGATTGAGGACATGTTTGTGTCCATCTTAAACGACCTGGAAGGAATCATTCTGATTCAGAACCAGGAAGAGAAAGAAGACAGCATGTTCTGCTGCGGTGAGAATGGGGAAAAGCTGCTGATTCTGTCCGACAAGGGCGGAAGTGCATTTACCCGCTATCTTCCCTATCAGGAGCCGGAGTTAAAGGCCGGAAAGGATATTACCCAGGAACAGGTAGACCGCAGGATGCGTACCATGCAGACCCTTATCGGCAATGCCGTCTATGTACCCGGATGGCTGCCCCCGGTTGCGCCTGCTTCACAGGTGACCTGTCCCTCCCTGGAAGAGACAGCGCAGAGGGCGCTGGCCATCATGGGCGTGGCCATTTATTCGGAATGCCTGCTGGATGAAAAAAACGGGATGGAAAAGGCCCAGAATTTCCTGATGGATTATATTGATAATAACAATACGCAGGATTATTTTTCACCCAGGGAGTGGAAGTATCTTCACGATACAGCTCCTGACAGGAAGGAAGTCCTGTCATTCTTAAGGCAGTATGAATCTCTATACGTGGTAGAGTGGGCGCTGGGACTGGTGGAGGAGCTGGGATTCCCGGACCATCCATGCAATCCGGCTGATTTGGTGAAGTCCCTGAGAAATGGCACCAGTATCAGTAAGATTATGGCAAAATCAAGGCCCAAGAGCCCAAGGGAGCTGCTGGATGCCTGCGACCTTATTTCCTGTCTGGAATGGTCCTGCATCAATGCCAGACGCCACAGGCTGCCGGAGCCAGTGGGTATGAAGTCAGGAGTGGTAAGGGAATGGCGCAAGGCGCTTAACTGGCTGACAGGCCAGGGCGATTGGGATGGTGTAAGGGCTGATTCCTAAGATGCGTCTGTAAAGAGGTTGATGGAAATGAAAACTGGAATTGTTGTGGAAGGCGGCGGAATGCGTGGCATTTACGCCGCCGGCGTATTGGATGTATTATTGGAACATGGCATTAAGGCAGACGGCCTGGTGGGCGTTTCGGCCGGAGCCATCCATGGGTGCAGTTTTGTGGCGGGGCAGGCCGGACGTTCCATCCGGTATAATCTGAAGTACTGCCGGGACCCCCGGTATATGAGTTTCCGCTCCCTGGTTATGACCGGGGACCTGGTGGGAAATGATTTCTGCTATCACGAACTGCCGGAGCGGCTGGACCCCTTTGACAATGATGCCTTTGAGGCGTCGCCGATGGAGTTTTATGCCACCTGTACGGATGTGGAAACCGGAAGGCCGGTGTACCACAGATGCGACAGCCTGAGGGGGGAGAATATTGAATGGATTCGGGCATCCGCGTCCATGCCCCTGGTTTCCAGGATTGTAGAGATAGAGGGACAGAAACTGCTGGACGGGGGAGTATCCGACTCCATACCGGCGGCAGCATTCCGCAAAATGGGCTTTGGCAAAAGCCTGGTCATACTTACAAGGCCGGATGGTTACCGCAAAAAGCCGGGCCACATGCTTCCCGCCATCCGAAGGGTGTACCGCCGGTATCCTGAATTTATAAAAACCATGGAGTGCCGTCACCTGATGTATAACAGGGAACTGGAAGAGGTCAGACGCATGGAGGCTGACGGGGAAATCTTTGTCATACGCCCCAGCCATCTTATTAAAATCAGCCGGACAGAGAACAGACCGGAGAAGATACAGAAGATGTATGATTTGGGGCGTCTTGACGGGATGAAGGCCCTCCGGGACACAGCAGATTTTTTAGGACTGGAGCCTGTTATGTACAGGTAATACCATAAAGGAGCCATGAACACCGGGATTGTGAAACGTATCCGGGTTCACGGCTCTTTTTGCGTTGATGTCTGTCCCATATTGTTTTTGTAATCCGTTCCCCAGGCCACCATGGAGTCCAGTATGGGCTTCAGGCTGTACCCTGTCTCTGTCAGGGTATATTCCACTTTTGGGGGAACCTGGGGGTATATCTTCCGGGTAATCAGTCCGGCCTGCTCCATGGCCCTGAGATGGCTGGTCAGAACTTTCTGGGTTATGCCGCTGACGGACCGCATGAGCTCGTTGAATATCTTAGTGCCTGTGAGCAAATCCCGGATGATGAGAACCTTCCATTTATCGCCAATGAGCTGCAGTGTCATTTCCACGGGACAGTCAGGGATTTTCATTCCGTTATCCATTATGTATCTCCTTCTGGTATCTTTATGATTGTATGGTGCAAAATAGCTGTTAGTATAATTGTATACCTATAAATGAGCCGTGACAATGGGGAAATTGGAATCAACCATAACAAAAAGTTAGAGCTTACCGTAAAAAATATAATTTTACATCTTACATATGTAAATATATAATGGTTAAATGTATTGTAAACTGTGTTTGAAAGGAGTCAATACCATGGAATATAAAAGATTTGGAGAAAAAATTGTTGTCCGCCTGAATCCGGGCGAGGAAGTGGCGGAGTGCATCCGGGAGGTTTGCAGAAATGAAAAGGTGGCACTGGGCGAGGTTTCCGGGCTGGGAGCTGCCTGCGAGGTGGAACTGGGGGTATTTGACACAGGGGAAAAGAAATATTACGGAAAGTCTTTTAAGGGAATCTATGAGATTGCCTCCCTTACAGGCAACATCACACAGCAGGGAGGAAATCCCTACCTTCATCTTCACATGGTAATCGGCAACCCTCTGGAGGGAGAATGCCATGGAGGGCATTTGAACAGGGCGGTTATCAGTGCCACTGCTGAGATTTTCATTACGGTGATTGACGGAACCGCTGGCAGAAGAATGAGTGAATCAATCGGACTGAATCTGATTGAATTCGCAGAAGTGTAGTAACCGGAAGGACAAAACTGAATTTGCAGAAGTGAAATATCCGGAAAGACAGGTCCGGGCTGCCCCATGTACAGGAGGCGGTCCGGCTTTTTTTGCTCATACCCTTTAATTGGGATTTGGAAATACTAAGGAATCATGATATACTAAGGAAAACGCGTTGTACATGAAAGAAAACAGCGCAGAGGGAGGCTTGATATGGAGCGGACGATTCTGCTATTGGGAAATCCTGAATTATATGAGGTCAGCGGGGAAGTAAAAAAAGAGGAGCTTCCGCAGATGGAACAGGTAAGGGAGGATTTAAAGGATACGCTGCTGGCATTCCGGTCCCGCTATGGCGTGGGAAGGGCCATTGCGGCGCCTCAGATTGGGGTGAGGAAACGTGTTATTTACCGGCATCTGGATACCCCAGTGCTGTTTATCAATCCCCGTCTTTCCTTTCCGGACCAGGAGCTGATAGACGTGATGGATGACTGTATGTCATTTCCCGGCCTTTTGGTGAGGGTCAAGCGGTATAAACGGTGCATCATATATTATAAAGATTTGGAATGGAATGACTGCTCCATGGAGCTGGAAGGGGATATGTCGGAACTGATTCAGCATGAGTACGACCATCTGGACGGAATACTCGCAACCCTCCGGGCTGTGGACAAAAGGGCCCTGGTGATGAAGCCTTATTGACGGATGAAGTATGGCGTCTGTGAGGACACACAGCGGCCATGCATATACAGCCGCCGCGGATATACATGACAGCTGCGGATATACACGGCCGCCGCAAAGATACATGACAGCTGCGGATATACACGGCCGCTGCGGATATACAGACATTTTCGGACACACAGGAGGAATGATACCGGATGATTGAAAAGGAAAGGTTTTTGACAAGCTATAACATTGAACCTGAGGAACTGGAGGCGGCAGGACTGGATTGGGAAGAGCTGGCGGCCATATATGATGATTATCTGTCCATTGAGGGGAAGCTGCGCAGCATTGGTAAGGATTTTGTATACGATTATCTCTATGATATAGAGAGAGCGGGAATCCACTCTTACAGGTACCGCACCAAGGACCCAGGCCACCTGATTGAAAAAATCATACGAAAGCGCAATGAGCATTTTGAACGGTTTGAGGATATAGATTCCGGCAATTACCATAAGTATATCACTGACCTGATTGGCATCCGGGTGTTTTTCCTTTACCGGGAGGATTGGATTCATTTTCACAAATATATAACCAGCGTATTTGAGAATAACCCTGGTCTTTATGTGGTGGACCGCATCAAGGATTTTGATGAGGACCCCGGACATTATTACATTGCGGAACGGCCAAAGGTTTACCGCAGGAACGGGGACACCAGAATTTATGATGAGAATCTGATTGAGATTAAGTCCAATGGAATATACCGTTCCCTTCACTATATTATCAAGTATAAGGGATACTATGTGGAAATCCAGGGGAGAACCCTGTTTGAGGAGGGGTGGAGTGAGATAGACCATGATATCGTGTACCCTTATTTCCAGGACGATGAGATGTTAAAGGATTTTTCCACTCTTTTGAACCGTCTCTCTGGTATGGCGGATGAGATGAGCTCCTATTTCCGCAGGATGAAAGGAGTAAAGGAAGAATGGGAGAAAAAATCAGAGAGGCATGATGAGGGATAGGCAGGGAGAGAAGCTGGAGACAGAGGCCGGGAATCCGGAGCAGACAGAGGCCGGGAATCCGCTCTCTGGAATGAGCCTGGAAGAATTGTGGCGGCTGTTTCCTATTTTCCTTACAGAACACAGGCCGGTTTGGGCGCAGTGGTACCAGGAGGAAAAGGAACGGCTGTGCCGCCTTCTGCCCATGGAGGATATCTGTGAAATCAGCCATGTGGGAAGCACGTCCATTCCAGCCATCTGGGCCAAGCCCATTGTGGATATTCTGGTGGAAATTAGCAAAGACGGAGATATGCAGGCCATGAAGGAACAGATTACCTGCTGCGGCTACACTTGCATGATGGAAAAGGCGGGAAGGATTTCGTTTAACCGTGGATATACGCCTTCTGGATTTGCGGAGCGGGTATTCCATCTGCATCTAAGGACAGCAGGGGATAATGATGAGCTGTATTTCCGGGATTATCTGAGGGAGCATACGGAGGCTGCCAGGGAATACGAGGCCCTGAAGCTGGGGCTCTGGAAGGAATACGAACATGACCGTGACGGATATACAGAACATAAGGCAGCCATGGTGGCAAGATTTACCGGAGAGGCAAAGCGCCTTTATCCCGGCCGGTATGAACGGCCCATGCTGCGGTTTATGAGGGCAGAGACAGGAGAAACAGAGGAACTGCGCCGGCTGGCCAGGGAGTCGGAGGCTCACTGGGGATATGACGAAGCATTTATGGAAACCTTTGACGCAAGATTTAATATTACAGACAGTTTCATCCGCAGCAATCCTGTGTTTGCAGCCAGGGAAGGAGGCTGCCCGGCTGCCTTCTGGGGAATCAGGCAGGATGGATATGAATGGGAGCTGGAGTATTTTTATGTGGCGGAGGGTAAAATGGGGAGCGGTCTGGGAAAACGGATGTGGAAGCATATGACAGGCTGGTGCGCGCACCAGGGAATCGGCCGCATTCACTTTGTCACCAGTCCCCAGGCTGCGGGATTTTACAGGAAAATGGGCGCGGTGCAGGACCGGGAAACCAGGTCCATTGTGGACGGACGGCTTATTCCCCATTTTGTATACGATGTATGATATTACATAGGAAAAGGCGGACTGGATATACTGCAATATTGGTTTGTGCAATAAGGAGGTTATGGCCGTAACCTGTTGACCTTGTACAGGGTATCTGTATATAATCGCATCAAGACATGGATGAAAGCCGGGCGCGGCTTTCGCAAAATTTAAAATCATGAGGAGATGCATGTATGAGCGATTGGTGGAAGAAGTCCGTTGTATATCAGATTTATCCCAGAAGTTTTATGGATTCCAATGGGGATGGTTTTGGGGATTTGCAGGGCATTATCCAAAAACTGGATTATCTTAAGGACCTGGGAATTGACGTAATCTGGCTGAGTCCTGTATATGATTCACCGCAGCAGGACAATGGATACGATATCCGGGACTACCGGCAGATGTATGAAAAGTTTGGCACCATGGAGGACATGGATGAGCTGATAGAAAAAGCCCATGACCGGGGAATCAGGATTGTCATGGATTTGGTTGCTAACCATACCTCAGATGAGCACCAGTGGTTTGTGGAGAGCCGGAAGTCTGCCGACAATCCTTACAGCGATTATTACATCTGGAAAGACCCAAAAAACGATGGAGGAGAACCGAATAACTGGGGCTCCAGCTTCTGTGGAAGTGCCTGGACCTATGACCCGGAACGGGGACAGTATTACCTGCATTTCTATGATAAGAAGCAGCCGGACCTGAACTGGGAAAATGAGACTGTGCGCAGGGAGGTCTACGACCTGATGAAATTCTGGATGGATAAGGGCGTGGACGGCTGGCGCATGGACGTGATTGCATCCATTTCCAAATACACGGATTTTCCGGACTATCCGGAAGAACCCGGCAGGCGTTACTATACCGGTTTCATGCATTCCAACGGTCCAAGACTCCATGAGTTCCTTCAGGAAATGAACCGAGAGGCGCTTATGGGATATGACTGTATGACTGTGGGCGAGGCCCCTGGTTCCACCTCTGAAAATGCCCGGCTGTTTGTGGACCCCAGGCGCCAGGAGCTGAATATGATATTTACATTTGAACACATGAACATTGACCGTATTCCAGGCCATGTGAACCGCAAATGGGCATTGAAGCCATTTGATATCCGGAATCTGAAGCGGGTCATGTCGGACTGGCAGGAGAAGCTGGAGGGCCATGGCTGGAATGCGCTTTATCTGGAAAACCATGACCAGCCCAGAGTGGTTTCCCGGTGGGGCAACGATACCTGCTACAGAAAGGAATGCGCCAAGGCCTACGCGACAATCCTGCACGGCATGAAGGGAACCCCCTATGTATACCAGGGGGAGGAGATTGGGATGGTAAATGCTTCCTATGAGCTGGATGAGTATGAGGATGTGGAAGTGAAGAATGCCTGCCTGGAACTGGTGGAACGTGAGAAAACCATCAGCCGGGAGGAGTTTAAAAAGGCGGTCTGGAATAAGAGCCGGGATAATGCCAGGACGCCCATGCAGTGGACCGGTGGGGAGAACGCAGGATTTACTTCCGGCACCCCGTGGTTCAAGGTAAATCCGCGTTATAAGGAAATCAATGTGGAGGAGGCCCTTAAGGACCAGGATTCCGTATTCCATTACTATCAGAAGCTGATTCGTCTCCGCCATGAGGAGGATATCCTTACAGAGGGAAGCTACCGCCTGCTGCTGCCTGAGGATGAATCGCTGTTTGTGTACGAGAGGGAATATGATGGAAAAAAGTGGCTGGTGGCCGCCAATCTGACAGGCAGCCCGGTGCCGGCCGGCCGCCTTGAGGGGATTTTGTCTCCGGAGTACAAGGTTATCATTCAGAATAAGCCGGAGGTCATGAAGGACGGGATGATACAGCCCTATGAGGCTTTTATTGCTGAGATAAGAGGAGACAGGTTAATATAGAGGAAGCAGGAGTGCCGCTCTCATTATAATTGAGGGCGGCACTCCTGTCTGCGTTCAGTGCGGTAAATGCTAAATATCTGTCAGCACAGAATAACAGTAAATTTAGACACTAATATTGGACACAGCCATTAGACACTTTGCAGGCTGGTGTGGTAAAATTTTTATAGACAGAATGGTGAATAGAATATTTCCTTATAAAATCAAGGATTTTACGGCCGGTTTTTAGTGTCTAAAAAAAGTTGGCATCGTATTTGCTTAATATATAAGTGAAATGAAAATAAAACAGAAAAGGGAAGGAGTTCCAACATGAAGAAGATATTGATAGCCACCCACGGAACCTTTGCCTCCGGGGCGGAGAGTACGGTCAAGTTCCTTATGGGAGATGTTGGGAATATTACCTGCATCAATGCTTATGTGGACCAGGACGAAAATCTGGTGGAGACACTGGAACGGTATTTTGCCCAGGTCCGGCCCGGGGACCAGGTGATTGTGCTTACGGATATCAAGGGGGGAAGCGTGAACCAGAAAATTGTACCCTATGCGGTCCGGGAAAACGTATTTCTGGTTGCAGGCTTTAACCTGCCGCTTCTGGTGGCCCTGGCCATTGCGCCGGAAGGAATCACTAAGGATGAGGTCAGACAGTACATTGAAGATTCAAGGAACCAGATGGAGTTGGTGGAGCTGGAAGCGGAAGATGGCAGGGATGAGGATTTTTTTGAATAGGATGAACGTGACATGTATCGCACGTAAGAGACCAAAGGACGGTCTCTAAGTGCTCGTAACGAGAGGAGAGTATTGTATGGTTAAGGCTTTAAGGGTAGATGAGAGACTGATTCACGGACAGGTGGCAATGGCGTGGACCAGGGATTTGGGAATTCAGGGAATTATGGTGGCGGACGATGAGGCTGCTTCCAATGAGATGCAGAAGATGACACTGAAAATGGCTGTGCCGGATGGTATTAAATGCATCATCAAGACAGTGCCGGAAATCATTGCACTGCTAAGTAATCCAAGGTCTGAGGGGATGCGGATTCTGGTGCTGGTAAAGACGGTGAAGAATGCCCTGGAAGTGTATAAGGCTGTGCCTGGCATCGAATATGTTAATATTGGAAATGCAGGACGGTTTACCAGCGGCGACGGTACGGAGCGCATGGTTATTTCCAGGTCCGTGAGCCTTACGGCTGACGAGGTGGGGGCGCTGAAGGAACTGGTGGAGCTGGCTCCGGGTACGGCTCTTCAGATGGTGCCGTCTGATGAAAAGAAGCTTGTTTCGGAAGTATTATAAATAAAGGGGGATAAATTTATGTTAGCACATACATCCATACTTGTTACTGCGTTTGTCATTGCAGTCATGGTACTGATAGCATCAGGCGTCAGGGACCTTCTGGGGTTTACCATGCTGGACCGGCCGGTGTTCATCTGCCCTATCATCGGATGGCTTTTTGGTGATATACAGCAGGGTCTTCTCATCGGAGCTTCCCTGGAAGCCGTGTTCATGGGAATTGTAAATATAGGCGGTGCGTCGGCGGCAGAGTGCGGAATTGCCAGCGTGGTGGGCTGTGCCTTTGCCATTATGAGCGGCGGAGGCCCTGAGGTGGCTCTTCCACTGGCACTTCCCATCGGAATGCTGGGGCAGCAGGCAAAAAACATTATCTGGATTGGAATTATAGGCTGGTTTGCACCTGTATTTGATAAGCTGGCTGAGAATGGAGAGGACAAAAAGCTTACAAGACTCCACTATGGGCTGTGGTGCCTGAACTGGGGACTATACTGCCTGATTCCGTTCTTTGCAATCCTGTTCGGCTCTAGGGCAGTGGAGGCTGCGGTCAAGGCCATTCCGGCTGTTATCATGAACGGCCTGACGGTCTGCGGAAACCTGCTTCCGGCCGTAGGTATGGCCATGCTGCTGAAGCTGCTGTGGAACAATAAAATCTGCGTTTACTTTTTCCTGGGATTTGTGCTGGTGGCCTACTTAAAGCTTCCGCTGATTGCATTGGCAGCCCTGGGCGTCATAGCAGCCCTGCTGGTGGCACAGAGGGATTTGGAGCTTAACCAGCTGATGAGGGTAAAGGCAGCAGCACCTGCCGGTGTTCCCGCACAGGGGATGTTAGATGAAGAAGAGGAGGATTTTTTCAATGTCTAAGATAACTGATGTTTCCAGAGAAGAAAAGAAGATGCTCAGGTCCGTATTTCTGCGTTCCTTTACCTTATATACATCCGTAACTCCGGCAAAACAGGGGGCGTCCGGCTTCTGCTACTCCATGATTCCCTTTATCAACCGGTTCTATGCCAACGACCCGGAGGGAAAAAAGGAGGCTATGGCAAGGCATATTTCCTATTTTAATACAACAGTGCCCATGTCCACCTTCATCATGGGTCTCTGCGGCGCCATGGAAAAGGAGAACAGTGAAAATAAGGACTTTGACGCAGGTTCCATCAACCCCATCAAGACCAGCCTTATGGGTCCTCTGGCAGGTATAGGAGACTCCATATTCTGGGGCGTATGGCGTGTAATCTGCGCAGGCATAGCCATCAGTATGGCTCTGGCAGGCAATGTTCTGGCTCCTCTCGTATTCCTGCTGCTGTTCAATATACCAAGCAATGTGGTGCGTTACTACGGTACCTTTCTGGGATACAGCCTGGGTTCCGAGTACATTGAGAAACTGTACAGCGGCGGTCTGATTACTGTTCTGACCAAGGCGGCCAGCATCATGGGGCTAATGATGGTGGGAGGCATGGCCAGCAGCATGGTGGTGTTTAACAGCAAGCTGTCAATGTCCATGGAGGGGACAGAGATTTTCTCTCTCCAGAGTATGCTGGACCAGCTGTTTGTGGGCCTGGTGCCCCTGTGCCTTACCCTGCTGTGCTTTTATCTCCTGACTAAAAAGAAAATGAGCATCAATGTGCTGATTGTGGGAGTGATTGTCCTGGGTATTGTGCTCTCTGCTTTGGGAATCGCATAGTTTGGGAATCACGTAGTTTGGGAATTGCATCCCGCCGAAGCAGCATGGTATGATGGTGCTGAGACGGCGGTGGAAACAGAACTGTTCCATTGTGGGAAAAGGAAATCGGAATCAGTAGGATGGGGGTCTTGTCCATGCAGGCAAAAGAACGGGTTTATGAAGCGCTGAAGGAATCTTGCAGCGATGGGAAGGTAACGGCAGCAGAGCTGGCTCAGAAGCTGAACCTGAGCCGTCAGGTGGTAAGCCATTATCTGACCAGGCTCATGGAAGACGGACTTGCGGTAAAAACCAGTACACGGCCAGTGTACTGGTTTCCCGTGACTTCGGAGGATTTGGAATTTTTTGGGGAGGAGCAGTGGGACTGTGTGAGTAACCGGCTGCCACAGGAGGAAGGGGAAGCAGCTGCCGGACAGCCCTGTTCTGTGTTTTCATCCATGGTCGGATACGCGGGAAGCCAGAGACAGACCGTGGAGATGTGCATGGCGGCAGTGAATTACCCTCCGGACGGCCTTCCCATGCTTCTTACCGGTGAAAGCGGAGTGGGAAAAAGTTTCATTGCCCGTTTGATTTATGAATATGCCCTGGAGCAGGGGGCCATTGGACCCGGGGCACCCTTTGTGGTGCTCAACTGTGCGGATTATGCCAATAATCCGGAGCTCCTTTCCGCCACCCTGCTTGGCTATAAAAAGGGAAGCTTTACAGGCGCTGACCGGGACAGGGAGGGACTTTTAAAAGAGGCAGACGGCGGGTATCTGTTTTTGGATGAGGTCCACAGACTGTCCTTTGAGAACCAGGAAAAATTGTTCCTGTTCATGGATTCCGGCCAGTACCGCCCCCTGGGAGACAATGCCTGGAAAAACTCCAGGGTACGTTTTATCTTTGCCACCACGGAAAATCCGGAGGAAGTCCTTCTGGAAACCTTCCGCAGACGTATCACCCTTCAGGTTCCCATACCCAGCATGATGGACCGGCCTCTTAGGGAACGGCTCCAGATGCTGTATCTCTTCTACCAGAAGGAAGCAAAAAAGGTGAACCGCCGGATAGAGGTGGAAGGAGCAGTGGCAGAAGCGCTGCTGTTTACCAGGCTGCAGGGAAATATCGGAAAGCTGGAGAATCTGATACAGGTCAGCTGTGCCAATGCATTTTACAGGCAGCAGCACAGGGATATGCTTCACATTACCATGGGGGAGCTGCCGGAAATAGCGGGTTTCAATCAGAGCAGCCCCGGCCAGAGCGGAGGCAGCCGGAGCAAACGCATCTATATCCTGCCCGATATCCTGGTGGATGGAGACGGCCTGCCCTTTGAGCAGACGGAACTGGCCTGCGAGGGTGCGGAGCAGGAGGCGGATGCCCTGTGGAAGGATATTTCGGGGATTCCCTTTGAACGCATGGAGACCTCGGTGGACAGCGTATATCTGAACTTTAAACGCATGGTGAAGAAGCTGAGAACCCAGGAGTACTCGGCCTGCCGGCAGGAGCCGGACTGGAAGCTGTTCAGCCCGGTATGCCGTGAAATTCTCTGTGCCTACGGTGTGGGCGAGGCAAAGGGTGTTCAGGATGAACTGGGATTCCTCTATGGTATATTTAAGTCCGGCAGTCCTGAGGAGGAAATGTGCCGGAAACTGGACGCCTATTTTGAGCAGGCCATGCCCAAGGCATACTATGTGGCGGGGCGGATTTGCAGGAGTCTGGATGAGATGGACCAGGAAGCAGGAAAGGTCCTTAACTTTTTGTTTGCCCTGTCCCTTCACGAATATATGGTGGAAACCATGGAATTTCACGGATTGATTGTTGCCCATGGGGATTCCACGGCCAGCAGTATCCAGAAGGTTGCCAACCGTACCTGCCGCACCTTTGTGTTTGAGGCCATCGACATGCCCATGGACACGGCAGTAGAGGATACCATAACAAAGGTCAGACAGTATCTGGAGCGGGTCAATGCCAGGAAGGGCATGATACTGCTGGTGGATACCGGTTCCCTCAGCCAGCTGTATTCCTCCATTAAAAATGACCTGGCGGGAGATTTGCTGATTATCAACAATGTGACCACGGCCATTGCCCTGGATGTGGGCATTAAGATGCTGGGACGCTGCTCCTTTCTGGATATCGTTAAGGCCGCCAGGGAGACCTATGCCTTTGAAATCCAGTATTTTGAGGGAGTATCCAGAGGAAGAAACATCATTGTTTCCTGCATGTCGGGCGTGGGCATTGCAGAAAAGCTTCAGGAGGCCATGTGCAAGGTGGTTGACCCGTCTGTCATTGATATTGTGACCATGGATTATCAGGAACTGCGCAGGCTTCTGGACGAGAATCAAAGGGAATATTTTAAGCAGACACTGCTCATCCTTACCACATCAGCCCTGCCGGAACATGTGAGGGTGCCCTGGCTGAACATCTATGACATACTGGACGGCAAGGGAGAGGACCTGCTGTGGGGTTCCTTTAAGGGCTTGTTGACCAGGGAGAAATTTGAGGAACTGAAACGGGAATACATCCGCTTTTTTTCTATTGAGGGAATTGTCAGCCGTCTCAGATTCCTCAATCCAACGGTGGTCATCAACGAGGTGGAGCTGGTGCTTATGAAATATGAGCAGTATTACCACCTGGAAATGACAGGACATATCAGGCTTAACCTGTATATGCACATTGCGTTTATGATTGAGCGCCTTATGACCACGGACCCGGCTCCGGAACAGGTACGGGAGCTGCCGCCGCGGGAAAAGCGGTTTTATGGGATATCCAGGGAAATTTTTAGCGACATGGAACAGAAATACAGAATCAGGATGAATTGCTATGAACTTTCCCTGCTCTATGAGCTGTTCCGCAGAATTATCATAGAAGAAAACAGTTAGGGCTGGCCAGAATCTTTGGAGGTAAAAACATGCCAATTAAAGTACACGGGGACGGAAGGGAATTCCACCTGTATAATCATAAGATAAGTTATATCATGACCATACTGCGCAACGGCCAGTTGGGCCATCTGTACTATGGAAAGGCTATCCGGGACCAGGCGTCCTTTGAACACATGCTGGAAATACGGATTCGTTCCATGGCTCCCTGTTTTTATGAAGGAGACAGGGAATTTTCCATGGAGCACATCAAACAGGAATATCCATCCTATGGCCACGGAGATATGCGCTGTCCGGCCTATGACATTCTCCAGGCGGACGGGAGCCGCATCACGGAATTTGTCTATGAATCCCACCGCGTTTATGAAGGGAAGCCTGTACTTAAGGGACTTCCGGCCACCTATACGGAAAGGCCCGAGGAGGCTGCCACCCTGGAGATAACCCTGTGGGATGAGTGGATAAAGACTAAGCTGGTTCTCACCTATACGATTTATGAGAATCTTCCTGTTATTGCAAGAAGCGCCCGGTTTATCTGCCAAAATGAGCATGGCGTGATTCTGGACCAGGCCATGAGCGCCAGTGTGGACCTGCCGGACAGCAGTTTTGAGATGGTGGAGCTTACAGGGGCCTGGGCCAGGGAGCGGAGCATAAAGACCAGAAAGCTGGAACATGGAGTCCAGTCCGTGTACAGCATGAGAGGATGCAGCAGCAGTAATTACAATCCTTTTCTTGCCCTCAAACGGCCGGAGACAGGGGAGCATGCAGGGGAGGTTTACGGCTTCAGCCTGGTGTACAGCGGTAATTTCCTGGCCCAGGCAGAGGTGGATACATACGATGTCACCAGGGTTATGCTGGGGATTCATCCCCATTGTTTTTCCTGGCCGTTAAAGTGCGGAGAGGTGTTTCAGACTCCCGAGGTGGTTATGGTATATTCGGACAGCGGACTCAACGGCATGAGCCAGACCTATCATGAGTTATACCGGAGCCGCCTGGCCAGAGGAGCCTGGAGGGATAAGGCCAGACCCATATTAATCAATAATTGGGAGGCCACTTACTTTGACTTTGACGAAGAAAAAATCCTGGGGCTGGCCAGGACTGCCAAGGACGTGGGCGTGGAGCTTTTTGTGCTGGACGACGGATGGTTCGGCCACCGGGACAACAGCTGCTCCTCTCTGGGAGACTGGTATCCCTGCCGGAAAAAACTGCCGGACGGGGTGGCGGGAATTGCCCGTAAGATAGAGGATATGGGGCTTAAGTTCGGCCTGTGGATAGAACCGGAGATGGTGAACAAGGAAAGTGATTTATACAGGGACCATCCTGACTGGATGCTGTCCGCACCCGGCCGCAGCGCCTGCCACGGCAGGAACCAGTTTGTCCTGGATTTTTCCAGTGAGGAAGTGGTGGATGGTATTTACCAGATGTTAAGACGTGTGCTGGATGAGGCTCCTGTCTCCTATATCAAATGGGATATGAACCGGTGCATGTCAGAGGTATATTCCCATTTCTGCCGGCCGGAGGAACAGGGAATGGTATTCCACCGGTATATACTGGGGGTATACAGCCTGTATGAGAAACTGACCAGGCGCTATCCCCATATATTGTTTGAATCGTGCGCCAGCGGCGGGGCGCGGTTTGACCCGGGTATGCTGTATTACGCACCGCAGTGCTGGACATCCGACGACACGGATGCAGTGGAGCGGTTAAAGATACAATACGGCACCTCCATGGTCTATCCTTTAAGCAGCATGGGCGCTCATGTGTCGGCTGTGCCAAATCACCAGGTCCTGCGCACCACGCCCATTGAAACCAGGGCCAATGTGGCCTGCTTCGGAACCTTTGGATATGAACTGGACCTGAATCAGCTGCCAGGGGAAGAGCTGGAAAAGGTGAGGAGACAGATTGCTTTCATGAAGGCGAGCAGGGAGCTCATCCAGTTCGGAACCTTTTACAGGCTGCTGAGTCCCTTTGAGGGAGGAGGGAATGTGACCGCCTGGATGGTGGTATCCAGGGACAGGAAAAAGGCCCTGGTGGGATATTACCGGATATTGGAGCCGGTAAATGAAGGGTACAGGAAAGTCCGTCTGGCCGGTTTAGAGGCAGGACTCCGTTACCATGTGTCTGTACAGGGAGGAGGATATCACGGCGGATTCAGGGAAGTGGATGTGTATGGCGATGAACTGATGAATTTCGGTCTCATTGTATCCGATTCATCCTCCGGGGACAATAAGGAGAAATACGACGGGACCAACGGGGATTATCAGTCCAGGATATATATACTGGAGGCTTAATATGGATGAGGACATGGGGACAGGGAATCGTGTGCAGAGGGAAAAGCGCATGGATAAGCCGCAGGACAGACGTGTTACCATAAGGGAGATGGCAGAACTGGCAGGGGTCAGTACGGCTACGGTATCCAATGTCATTCACGGGAAAACCAGGCGTGTGTCTCCGGAAACAATACGCCGTGTGCAGGACCTGATTCAGACCATGGGGTATGACCGGGACGGTACAGGGGATGAGAAAAAGGCCGGCGGCTCCCGGCTGGTGGCGCTGGTGGCAAACCCGCATAAGACCTACGAGGAGGCCATTGGAGCCGACCCGTTTTATGGGAAAATAATTGGTATGGCAGAGCAGTATCTCAGGGAAAAGGGGTACTATATGATGTTTTATTCATCCTCCGACATGGACGATATTTTCCGTATGGTTATGGAACGGGAGGTAGAGGGAATCATAACCCTGAGTTTTCATAAGAATGACTGCGATAAGCTGGCAGGCCTGTTAAAACGTCCCGTGGTTTCCATTGATGCCAGCGGGTATCAGGGAAGGGTGCCCAACATTGGCCTGGATGACTGGCAGGGAGGCAGGTTGATGACAGAGTATCTGCTGGAATGCGGATACGGACCTGTCTATGTGTGCGCGGGGAGAGACCATGGCGTGGACCATATCAGGTATCTGGGGTGCCAGAGCGCCTGGAAGGAATGGGGAAAGAAAGGAGCTGCGGGGGAGAGCGCCGGACGGGATAGGGAGGGGAAATATAACCAGGTGTATTTTGTATCCCTGGGCATGAACCGGGAAAAGAGAATGGATACTCTGGCATCCCTTGTCCAGCCGGTGAAAGCCAATATCAGGGAAGGCCTCAGGCCGGCCTTATTCTGCCTTTCAGACCTGTATGCCCTGGAAACCCTGAACCATTTCATGGCCCATGGGATAAGGGTACCCCGGGACCTTGGGATTGCCGGATTTGACGATATAATGTATGCATCCCTTTCAAGTCCGGGCCTGACCACTGTGCGGCAGGATATGAAGCGGAAGGCGGCACTGGCTGTGGACACGCTGGTGGACATGGCGGAGGGACGGAAGGGGACAGGGGACGGGGGAGAGACCCTGCTTCCGGTTAAGCTGGTGGTCCGTGGGACCACGGAAATAGGATAGCTGAATGGGGCGGTGTGCGGGCAAACATGGGGACCATAATAAAGGAAAGTGACTGAAATGACATTGTATAAAAAGACAGACACCGTAATTCCCAATATTAAGCTGATGGCAATCAATATGGACGGAACCCTGATGGACAGCAGCGACCATATTATGGAGCACAGATTTGGAGGCTGCACCCCCTCTCATCCTTATACAGGGCAAAGCTTCCGGGCGGGACCGTATAAACTGTCTTGGAATTCCTGAAAGGGCGGGAAGGGTATGGGGAACTGTTTTCACAAGGGAAATCATACATAAACGAAGGGGACTGTATCAGGGCATCCCGCATGAAGCAGGATTATAATTTTGTCCAGTATTTTACCCGGAACCATACACTGGTCCCTGACTTGTCAAAAGCCGCGGACCTTTGGAATGAAACAGAGAAAATAAACCTGTTTTTTCTGGAGGCAGGGGACCGGAAGGAACTGGAAGAAATACTGCGGAAGCAGGGAGGAGTTAGGCTGACCAGTTCCATGGCCGGAAACATGGAAATCAATGATGGGTCAGCCCACAAGGGCGCTGCGCTGAAATGGGTGGAAGGATAAAGGGATGAACAGGCATCCGGCCGGGAAATGGCTGCGGACGCCTGTTTTACTTATAATCTGTGCTTTATTTTAAGAACAATGAGGGCAAAATGCATTCAGACGGTTGCTTTTTTTATGAGCTGTTATATAATCGGTACTGTTAAAAGCGGAATGTATCGCACGTAAGAGACCAAAATATGGTTACTAAGTGCTCATAACGAACCGCTGCACTAAGCGGTCAAAAGACGCCCGCCAAGTGCCAGCGGAATGTATCGCACGTAAGAGACCAAAATATGGTTACTAAGTGCTCATAACGAGGAGGCAGGAATATGCGAGGAGTGGAGACACGTATACAGGAAATAAGGCACAGGATATTCAGGGAAGTGGCAAGGATGGCTTACCATACGGAATGGCCGGTGGATAAACGTATTGAAGAGCTTCCATATAAAATTATACCGGGAGAAGTGGGCAATTTCCGCAACGACGTTTTTCTGGAGCGGGCTATTGTGGGGGAGAGACTGAGACTGGCCATGGGGCTTCCTTACCGCAGCGCGGCGGAACATGCTCCGGTTTCGGATAATATAGAGGCAGCAGACAGGCCGGAGACTTACTATACGCCGCCTCTGATTAATGTAATTAAATTCGCTTGCAATGCCTGTCATGAGAAGCGGGTATTTGTAACCGACGGCTGTCAGGGGTGTCTGGCCCATCCGTGTGAGGAGGTCTGCCCCAAGGATGCCATTAAACTGGACAGGACCAACGGCCGTTCCCATATTGACGACGAAAAATGCATCAAATGCGGAAGATGTGCGGATGTCTGCTCCTATAAGGCCATCATTATCCAGGAAAGACCCTGTGCAGCTGCCTGCGGCATGGACGCCATTTCCACGGATGAAAATGGGAAGGCGGATATTGATTACGACAAATGTGTGTCCTGCGGCATGTGTCTGGTGAACTGCCCCTTTGGCGCCATAGCGGACAAATCCCAGATATTCCAGGTCATACGCGCCATTCAGTCAGGAGAACGGGTTTATGCCGCGGTTGCCCCTGCCTTTGTGGGACAGTTCGGTCCCAAGGTGACGCCGGGCAAACTCCGTGCAGCCATGAAGGCGCTGGGGTTTGCAGATGTATTTGAGGTGGCGGTAGGCGCAGACCTGTGCGCTACCCAGGAGGCAATCGACTTTATTCAGGAAGTGCCGGAAAAGCTTCCCTTCATGGCAACATCCTGCTGCCCGGCCTGGTCCATGATGGCAAAAAAACTATTCCCGGAACAAGCGGACTGCATTTCCATGGCACTGACTCCCATGACCCTGACGGCAAGGCTGATTAAACGCCACCATTCCAATGCAAAGGTGGTGTTTATCGGTCCCTGCGCAGCGAAGAAGCTGGAGGCCATGCGCACGGATATACGAAGCGACGTGGATTTTGTCCTTACCTTTGAGGAAATGGACGGCATCTTTGACGCCAGGCATGTGGATGTGGAGAAGATAGAAGAAGACCCGGAAGGCGTCAATGACGCTTCCACAGACGGCCGTAACTTTGCAGTGGCAGGCGGTGTGGCCAAGTCCGTGGTGGATGTGATTCATGAACGTTACCCGGATAAGGAGATTAAGGTGGCCAATGCAGAGGGACTCAGGGAATGCAGGAAGCTGCTGACCATGGCAAAGGCAGGGAAATACAATGGCTACCTGCTGGAGGGAATGGCGTGTCCCGGAGGGTGTGTGGCCGGGGCTGGCACCATGCAGCCTATTAAGAAATCCCAGGCATCCGTAAATCTGTACGCATCCAAGGCAAAGCATAAGACATCCAATGAGACAGAGCATGTGAAGGAACTGGATAAGCTGGTTGACTAAAGGAGCTGCGGTTTCGGGTTTCACGTCAGGCGGAATGATATTGACTATAGAGGCAAGTAGGAAGCAGCAGGAAAACGCAGGCTGGCATGCGTTTTCCTGCTGTTTTGCTGTCGGGATTTGTTGCGGGAAGTGCGCTCCTTCCATTTAACTTCTTTCCAATGAAGAAAAAATAATATATAATAACAATGGCATGTGCACTATCATATGCGGCGGGGAGGGACTGATTTGCGCAGAGGCATTTTTCATAAATATTTGTTGGGTTTTACATCTTTTTTCCTGGTACCTATGGTGGTGCTTTCCATTTGTTTACAAATCATTATGTACCGGAATCTCTCCAGGGAAATTCTCGGGTACAATGAGAATATCCTGGAGCGCCTGGGGGATGATTTGGTCACTATGAACGGCCGCCTGATGGAGGCAGGGAACCGAATCAGCTTCAGCAGTCCTGTGGTGTCCAGGAGCCGGGACACAGACAACCAGATACAGATGATGGACATGCTGCGCCGGGAAAATGCAGCCAATCCTTACATAACAAAAGCCTATATTATTTATGAAAATAAGGATATGAGCTTTTCCTCCCAGGGCCGGTATGACAAGGATATTCTGCTGGCGGGCCAGCTGAGGATACCGGAGGGGGAGAGACAGCCTTTTCTGGATAAACTGTATGAAATGGACCATCCCGGGTACGACATCATCAACAAGGAATACCACATGAAGGACGGGGTCATAACAAAACCGCAGATGGTATTTATTTATCCGGTATATAATTATTCCTATAAAGCGGAATCCTGGGTGGTGCTGGAGCTTCAGTCCTCCAAAATCAGCCAAAGCATGACCACATCCCCGGGCAGCTACAGCCATGGAATCGCTGTACTGAATGGAGATGGGAAACCGCTGGTGACAGAAGGGGAGGATATGGAACCGGACGGAGTGATGGGACAAATCCTGGAGGCGGAGCCGGGACTCTGCACCGCATTCCAGGCGGGCCAGGGCCGTTATATCGTATATCCCATGGACCATCCGCCTCTTATCATATTAAGCAGAATTACCATGCCGGACCTGCTGGGGGACGTGGTGCAGAACAACAGCCTGCTGGTTACAGGGGTTTTGGTATTTTTGATTCTGGGATGTTTTATGGCAATTTACATGGCCTACCACTATTACAAGCCCATCCGTCAGCTGGCCCAATATATGAAGCAGGACAATGAAAACAGTGAGGACAGGAGCCGGGATGAGCTGGTATTTATAAAGAACCGGTATGACAGCCTGAATTCCGTCAAGGATTCCCTGGCAAAGGAGATTGAGAACCAGTGGCCTCTGGTGGAGGAACGGCTTGTGACAAAGCTTCTTTACGGGGAGGATGATGCCGGAGAGGATGATATGGTGAACGGCATTCTGACAGAGCAGATGAAGGGGCGGAATCACATGGTGGTCCTGGCGGCGGGAGGCAGCCTGTCCTCCAGGGAATTATCCGCCCTCTACAAGGAGAAGGAAGGCCCTATAAAAGAAAAATTCCAGACGGATTACGGAGTGTATACAAGTTTTCTGTACTATTTTGGTGCAATCGCTGTTATCCTCAGCCGCAAGGTTCTGGCTGAGGAGCATAAGAGTGAGGCAAAGGAGCGCCTGAGGGAGGTATTCGGCAGTCATGAGTGCATCATTTCCGTGGGCAATATTCACGAAGATGCATCGGGGGTGCATCTGTCCTATCTGGAGGCTCTTACCAACATGAAGTTCCGCCTGCTCAATCCCCACAAGGAGCTGGATTTTGAGAGTATGGAACAGGGAAGGGGCGAGGAGTACAGCGCCACCATCAGCCGATATCAGACAGAGTGCCTTCTGTGTATTAACCGGTGTCTGGACAGCGGTTCTCCGGAGGAGGTGGAGGGTTCTGTGCAGGAGGTGATGCTGAGTCTGGAGGAGCTGCCGGGCCAGATGGCGCTGATGTGCTGTTATGACATCGTGAGCCATCTCCTGAAGGAGGTAAAGAAAAATGACATCCGCCTGACGGAGAAGGAATTGTACCAGCTCACTGCATTCAGGACAGTGGAAGAATTCGGGGATAAGCTGGGGGATGCCCTTATGAGAATCAATGGTGTCCTGGCAGCCTCCAGACAGGATGCGCGCAATGATTTGATAAAACAGGTGCTTGCCTATATAGAGGATAACTACAGGGACAGCAGTCTCTGTCTGGTGGGGATGGCGGAGCATTTCGGCTACTCGTCCAGCTATATGAGCAAGTTCATTACCCAGAATCTGAATACCAGCTTCTCGGAACTGATATCCAAAAAACGTCTGGATTACACAAAGGATTGCCTGGTTCATACAGATAAGCAGATAGCCCAGATTGCCCAGGAAGCAGGCTATGCCAATCTGTCCAATTTTACCAGAAGGTTTAAGAGTTCGGAGAATGTGACGCCGGGACAGTATAGGAACTTGTATGGGGATGGTAAGAGGGCATAGAATGAGTATGGCAGGAGATATGGCGGTGAGAGTACCGCCATTCTCCTGCTATTTCTTTGATTGATAGAAAAAATGGACTAGATGCCATGTTATTGTACGTTAAAATTAAAACAGACCCGCATGCTGAATCCATCATATTCGCAGAGATAAAGCCTTTTACCATCAAAGGAGTATATGGCCATTGGGAGGCGCTTGACCATATGACAAATATGTAATAAATGCACAAAAATATGACACTAATATAGTGCAATATTTATCTATTGACAAATATAAAAAATAGTAATAAGATTAAATCACGAAATAAATATGGAAAAACGCTTTACTAAAAGCTTTTTCCTGGTAAAAGAAAACAACTATATTTTAGGTGAAGGAAGGAGTAGTTTTTATGAAGAAACGTTTTTTGGCAATGACAATGGCAGCGGTATTGGGATTAAGTCTGGCAGGGTGCGGCTCCAGCAGTACAGGAGCAAAGGCAGAGAGCAATGCAGGTAATGAGCAGACTGCAGGGGAAGGCGCCGGTGAGGCTGCGGATGCCCAGGGTGAAAGCCCGGTAAAGGTAGCGGTTGTCTATTCCGGTAATCTGGGTGATAAATCCTATAATGATTCCTGTAATGCCGGTGCACAGCAGGCAGCCAAGGATTTTGGAGTAGAGGTAAAGAACCTGGAGGGCACAACTGCAGACGAGTGGGAAGCTAACCTTCTGGCATGCTGTGAGGGAGGTTATGATTTGGTTATTTGTTCCAACTCTAATTTCCAGGAATACCTTGAGAAATATAAAGACAGCTATCCGGATGTTAAATTTGCTATCATTGATACAACTGTAAAAGGACCAAATGTGGTTTCCATCAGTTTTGCCCAGAATCAGGGGTCATTTTTAGCAGGTGCAGTGGCAGCTATGTTTACGACCCATTCCGAGATTGAGGGAGTAAATGACGATGCCATCATAGGCTGGGTGGGAGGCCAGGATATTCCGGTGCTTCACGATTTCTATGTTGGATTTGAACAGGGTGCAAAATATATTAATCCTGATATTACGATTCTTCAGTCTTATGCCGGAACATGGATAGACCCCCTTAAGGGCAAGGAGCTTACACTGGCTCAGTATGAGCAGGGCGCTGACATTGTTATGAATGTTGCTTCCGGTACAGGCACAGGTATTCTGGAAGCTGCCAAAGAAGCAGGAAAGTATGCAATTGGCGTTGATTTAAATCAGGATAACGACCAGCCGGGACATGTGGTAACATCCATGGTTAAGCGGGTTGATACAGCCTGCTATAGTGTGATTCAGTCCGTTGTGGATGGTACTTTTAAAGGGGATACAACCAGTTATTTGGAAATTTCCAATGATGGTGTGGACTTAACTGATTTTGCAGTTATTAAAGAGCATTTAGGCGATAAGTTCCCGGCAGATATCCAGGACAAGGTGCAGGAACTGAAAGATAAAATCATTTCTGGTGAGATTGTGGTAAATAACTACGAAGGATTCGGCAAAGACGCTCAGTAAGGCAGTAAAAGATGCAGGAATACTTCAGGGGCGGCAGGGCGTGAATAGGTCCTCCCGCCCCGGGTTTTATGAAACCTTTACAGGCAAAGATTCAGGGAAAAAGGTGACCGGAATGAACGGATATGTAGTGGAAATGAATAGCATCAGGAAATCATTTGGTTCCGTACAGGCGGTAAAGGATGGACAGTTCAACCTGAAAAAGGGTGAAATACATTCTCTGATTGGTGAAAATGGAACAGGAAAATCCACCATGATGAAACTGCTATACGGACTATATGATTTTGATGGGGGAGAGATAAAAATTAAAGGTGAAAATATGAACCACATCACCCCCAAGATTGCCATAGAAAAGGGAATTGGCATGGTGCACCAGGAATTTATGCTGGTTAATGAACTTACTGTGCTGGAGAACATTATTCTGGGATTTGAGCCCAGAAAGGGATGTACCATAGATTTCGAAAAAGCGAAAAATACGGTGCAGAACTATATAGACCAGTACGGCATGGATATACAAATGAGCAAGAAAATAAATCAGATTTCCGTGGGAGAAGCCCAGAGAGTGGAAATCATTAAGATATTAACCAGAGGAGCAGATGTAATCATACTGGACGAACCAACAGCTGTGCTGACTCCCCAGGAAACCCGCAGACTTTTTGAGATTCTGGAGAATCTGAGGAAGGACGGCAAGTCCATCGTTTTCATCTCACACAAACTCAATGAGGTTATGGAGATATCTGACCGTATTACGGTAATGCGTCAGGGATGTTTTATTGGTACGGTAGATAAACAGGATACATCGCCTTCGGATTTGGCCAGGATGATGATAGGAAGGGAAGTTTTCCTGGACATAAAAAAGGAAAAGGCCGATATCGGGGATGTGGTTCTGGAAGTCAAGGATTTGTGGACATCTGGTGAAAAAGAAATATCCAAGATACGCGGGGTTTCCATGGAGGTCAGAGCTGGAGAAATCGTGGGAATTGCCGGGATTGACGGTAATGGACAGAGCGAGTTTATAGAAGCTATAACCGGATTGAGGAGAGTGGAGAAGGGAAGCGTTATTCTGGGAGGGACGGAAATTACGAATTTCTCCCCGAAAAAATCCAGAGAAGCCGGACTTGCCCATATTCCTGAGGACCGTAATACCAGAGGATTGAACCGTACCATGACGATTCGGGAAAATCTGGTGGCTGTTCAGGAGGATACAGCCCCCTTTGCCAAAGGAATTCTGGTAAATGATGCTGCTTCCTATCCGTTTGCAAAAGAGATGGCGGAAAAGTTCGATATACGTCCCAGGGATACGGAAATCCCCACATCCTCTCTTTCAGGCGGAAATGCCCAGAAGGTAGTGGTGGCCAGAGAGGTTTCCATTGGCGGAAAACTTCTGGTGGCATCCCAGCCTACAAGAGGTGTTGATATAGGCGCTATAGAATCAATCCGTACTATTTTGCAGGATGTTAAGAAAAAGGGTCTGGGAGTTCTTTTGGTATCTGCGGACCTGGAGGAAATCATGTCCCTGTCTGACCGGATTGTGGTCATGTATGAAGGACGGATTACAGGGCGTATGATGGCGGAAGAAGCAGACGAGGAGAAACTGGGTCTTCTGATGATGGGCGGTCACGATATGGAAGGCCACAATATTCAGGAGCAGGAAGGAGGCAGACAATGAACCCAAAAGTAGAATCAGTGATGAAAAGCCTGAGGAGGATTTTACTGCTGGCACTTCTGGCACTGGGCATAGGAGCTGTTTTTATACTGCTGATTCATGAAAATCCGCTGGAGGCATATGCTGCTTTGTTTAAGGGGGCTTTTGTCGGGAAGCTAAAGATAGGAACCACTCTGGCAAACTTTACCCCGCTGCTTTTGACATCCATCGCATTTGCAGTGGCAGCTAAAGCTGGTGCCTTCAATGTTGGCGTAGAGGGCGAGGTATTCCTGGGCGGTATGGCGGCCGCCTATGTAGGAATTTACTGTACATGGCTTCCTAAGCCCCTACTGCTGGTGGCATGCTTCGCAGCTGCCGTTGCAGCCGGCGCAGCGTGGGCCTGGATACCAGGATTTTTAAAAGCATATTATGGTGTCAGCGAGGTGTGTACTACCATTTTAATGAACAGTGTGGCATTGTACATTACTTCTTATCTGGTAAGCGGACCAATCAGTGCAGGTGTTGCCAACCCGCAGTCCATACCGGTAAATGTGACGCTTCCTAAGCTTTTGAAACCAAGTAATGCCAACGCAGGGCTGTTCATAGCGATTATAGCGGTGATAGCGGTTATCTGGATGCTGAACAAAACGACCCTGGGTTATAAGATAAGAACGGTGGGAACCAATCCGGCCAATGCCGAGTATGTTGGCATCAATCCCAAGAAGGTGTTTATTCGTACCATGATGCTCAGCGGTGCAATTGGCGGGCTGGCAGGCTGTATTGAGGTACTGGGTACATATGGATACTTCCTGAATAATTTTGCGACCAACCTGGGGACAAACGGAATGCTGGCTTCCCTGATTGTTAAAAACAATGTGGTTACTACCCCGTTTATCGCATTTTTCCTGGCGGTGCTGCGTTCCGGCGCTTTGGGTATGCAGCAGAATACCGGCGTTCCAAAATCCATTGTAGATACTATTACTGCTATTTTTATCATCGTGGCTACCATGGAATTGCTGTTTCAGTTTAACAAGAAACGCAAGGCAAAAGCAGATGCGTAGTAGGAGGAGGACATATGCAATTTGATAAAATTTTTGATATTTCATTAATATATGCGACGTTCCGTTCAGCTACGCCCATCATATATGCTGCTCTCTGTGCAGCCATTACCCAGCAGGCAGATATTCTTAATATTGGTACTGAGGGTATTATGCTTACAGGTGCATTTACAGCTGTAACCGTTAGTTATCTGACCGGAAGCTGGGTTCTGGGAATCCTTATCTCAATGGTAGCCGGCCTTCTCATTGCCATGATAATGGCTGTGGGACACATTAAGTACAAGGCTGAGATTTGCGCAATTGGAATGGGTATTAACCTGTTTGCCGTTGCTTTTACTAAATTTATGCTCAATAGTGTACTTGGAGTAAGCGGCTCCTTTACCAGTCCTCAGATTAAAGGCATACCTAAGGTACATATGCCGTTTTTGGATGGTGTGCCTGTTCTGGATAGCTTGTTTAATAACTGGAGCGTGACGGAGTGGTTTGTGATTGTACTGGTATTTCTTATGATGTTCCTTTTTTATAAGACAGTATGGGGACTGCGGCTGCGGGCAGTGGGGCAGTTTCCAATGGCTGCAGAAACAGCGGGAATCAATGTCAATGCCATGAAATACCAGGCAATTGCCATATCCGGATTGATTGGAGGGCTGGCAGGAGCCCATCTGTCCCTGGGATACAGCCAGCTTTTTACAGAAGGCATGACCAATTCCAGAGGATTTATGGGCGTGGCTGCCATGTACTTTGGAGGTGCTCATCCTGCACTCACCGCGGTGGGCTGTCTGATATTCGGATTTACAGATTCATTGGGGGCCCGCATACAGGCTTATGGTGTTCCGTCCCAGTTTGTACTGCTGATGCCCTATGTAGTAACCATAGCTGTGCTGGCAGTTTCCATGATTTCTAAGAAAAAAGCCCAGGAGAAGAAAAAGAGTTCGCTGGTTACGATTGAATAACAGGAGGTTGATATATGGATAAGCGTAAGATTATTTTAGACTGTGACCCTGGACACGACGATGCGGTGGCCATCATGCTTGCGGCTAAAAGTCCGCAAATTGATTTATTGGGTATCACGGTGGTCGCCGGCAACCAGACCTTGGAGAAGACTACTGCCAATGCATTGAATGTATGCCAATATCTGGGATTGGATATTCCTGTGTATGCAGGCTGCGGACAGCCTATGATACGGGATAAGCAGGTTATTGCAGATGATATACATGGGGAGACCGGACTTGACGGACCGGTATTTGAGCCTCTTCACCGTAAGGTGGAAGATAAACATGCAGTGTTGTATATCATAGATACGTTAATGGCCTCGGACGGTGATATTACCCTTGTACCCACAGGTCCTTTGACTAATATAGCCATGGCGGTAAGGCTGGAACCAAGAATCCTTCCCAAGATTCGTGAGATTGTGCTTATGGGAGGCTGCTATCAGCTGGGAAATGTGACGCCCGCAGCGGAGTTCAATATTTTGGCAGATGGTGATGCGGCTCATGTGGTATTTACCTGTGGAAGACCCATAACCATGGTTGGACTGGATGTTACCAGAAAAGTACTGTGTTATCCTTCTGTCATTGAACGGATGGAAAAAATCGGAACAAAGTCTGCAAGGCTGTTTGCAGATTTGATGCGATTTTTCAGTAAAAGCCAGAAAGCTGTATTTGGATGGGAGGGAGGGCCTCTTCATGACCCTCTGACAATCGCATACCTGATAGACCCAACCGTACTTACAACAAAGGCTATGTTTACAGAAATAGATATTCGCAGTGTCCAGAGCTATGGCCGTACAAATTGTGACTTCTTCGGATATTTCAAGAGGGAGCCGAACAGCAATGTGGCAGTGGAAGTGGATGTGGATAAGTTCTGGGATATTATTGAACAGGGAATCCGCAATTATGGTTGATACGGTCTGCTGGTTATGAATTGCAGCAGCCATGTCCGGCTGAAAAAGGAGTTGAAATCATGAGGCATCTAAAAGAAGTTCTGGAGCAGAATAAGCAAGCATATATACAGCATTTGATGGACCTGATAGCGATTGACACCCATGACTTAGGCCACGGAATATCAGGGGGACTGGAGAAACAGGGGCAGGAGTATATGGTGAAATTATTCGAGGATATGGGAGCAGACAACATCCGCCGGGACCCCATGACCGAGGAAGCCATCAAAGAATGCCTGGACAGATATCAGGAAGGAAATCCCGGTCATAATTACGACGGCCGCTATAATGTGTATGCTGTTTTCAAAGGGGACCAAAACGGCAGGAGCCTGATGTTCAATGGCCATATAGATACCATGCCTGCCGGTAATGAAAATGAATGGAATACACCGCCGCATACGCCAACCATGAAAGACGGTAAGATTTACGGCCTGGGTGCAGCTGATATGAAGGGCGGCCTTATGGCGTCCGTTATGGCAGTACAGCTGCTTAAGGATGCCGGGATAAAACTGCCCGGAGACATACATATCACTTCCGTCTGCGATGAGGAGGGCGGGGGCAACGGCTCCATGGCGGCAATCATGTCAGGAGAAAAGGCGGATGGAGTGGTTGTCTGCGAACCTTCTTCTGATGAACTGATTCTGGCTCATATGGGATTTGTCTTTTTTAAGGTGGAATTTGAAGGAAAAGCAAATCATTCCGGTGCAAAGTGGAAGGGAGTCAGCGCCATTGATAAGGCCCTGAAGGTCATCAGGGAGCTGGAGGAATTGGAACACAATTGGCTTCTTACCTATAAACATCCTCTGCTCCCTGCTCCTAATCTGAATATAGGTACGATTCATGGAGGAAGCGCTGGTTCTACCGTACCAGGACATTGCTATTTTGAGACATGCATCCATTATCTGCCCGGGCAGATGAGCTATAATCAAATCGTAGAAGAATTCACAGATGCAGTGAACCGGGTGGCTGACAGTGATGTATGGCTTCGCCAGCATAGGCCGGTGATAACTATGTATCAGGCTGGAGGGGCTTTCGAACAGGAGCCCGGCGACAGCTTTGTGGCCTGCTTTATGGATGGATATGAGAAGGCGCTTGGAAGACAGGTGCGCCAGGTAGGCTCTCCGGCTGGCTGTGATTCACGATTATGGAAGAATATTGCGGGCTGTCCAACCATGCAGTTCGGACCGGGACGTCTGGAAGAGTGCCATTCTGTCAATGAGTATGTGGAGACGGATTCTTATCTGGAGGCCATTCTTGTGTATGCTCAGCTCATACTGGAATGGTGTAAGGCAAAAGAATAGAATGAATAATAAGGAGAATAGAGATGAGTAAGAAAGTATTGTTAGCAGGCGAGTCCTGGATGAGCTATACCACACACGTGAAAGGATTTGACAGTTTTTATACTTCTGTATATGAGACAGGAGAAAAGTGGCTGAAGGCAGCGCTGGAAGAAGGCGGATATGAGGTTACTTTTCTGCCGAACCATCTGGCAGGAGAGGAGTTTCCGTTTACGATGGATGAATTAAAGGCATATGATGCGGTTATTCTTTCTGATATCGGTGCCAACACGCTTCTTCTTCCAACAGCAACATTTATGAGAAGCGAGAAGAAACCAAACAGATGCAACCTGATTCGCGATTATGTTTTGGATGGAGGAGCCCTCATGATGGTGGGAGGATACCTCACCTTTTCAGGTGTGGATGCAAAGGGAAAATGGCATGATACTGCAGTGCAGGAAGTCCTGCCGGTAGAGGTGCTTACGGTTGATGACCGTATGGAGCACTGCGAGGGAACTGCGCCGGTGATGGTTGCTGAACATGAAGCCCTGAACGGGATTCCAAGGGAGTTCCCCCAGGTACTGGGTTACAATAAGACCATTGCAAAGCCGGAAGCAGTTGTGGCTGCCGTAGTGGATGACGACCCGTTTATTGCCTTTGGAGTATATGGGAAAGGAAAGAGCGCTGTGGTAACCACGGACTGTGCTCCTCACTGGGCTCCGCCGGAATTCTGTGAGTGGGAGTATTATAACAGGATGTGGCAGGGAATCATGGACTGGCTGACAAAGTAAGAATAAGGATGGGGACTGCTGCCTGAAATCAAGGGATTCCATGGGCAGCAGTCCCTTTTTTACAGGAGGATTGCAGATGGAAGCAGAGAAGAAAACAGAGGAACGGAAAAAGACAGCGGCTCTGGAGCTTTTAAAACATATACTGGATATTCCCAGTGTTAATGGAAAGGACAGAGAACAGAGGGTAGCTGATTATCTGGCAGAATATTTAAGAGGAAAGGGTATGGAAACCACAGTACAGCTGATAGATGAGCATCACGGCAATCTGATTGGTGTGCTTAAAGGAAAAACAGAAGAAACCATACTTTTTAACGGTCATCTTGATACGGTTCCGTACGGTGATATACAAGAGTGGAATACCAATCCGGCGGTATGCGAGGAACAGGATGGACGTTTTTATGCAAGAGGAGCCAGCGATATGAAAAGTGGGCTGGCTGTAATGACCTTTGTTCTGGGAGAGCTTGCGCAGAGCGGATACGTTCCTGAAAAAACAATTGTTTTTGTGGGAACCTGCGATGAAGAGCGGGGAGGCCTGGGGGCAAGGGAAGTAATAAAGAAATATCCTGATTTATTTCCGGAACTGGTTATGATTGGAGAGCCTACTTCATGCCAGGCAGGTGTCGCCCAGAAGGGGTGTATCTGGTTAAAACTTACTGTTTCAGGAAAGACAAGCCATGGAGCAGAGCCTTGGCAGGGAATCAATGCACTGGAGCAGGGCTTTGGCCTGCTTGGTGATTTGAGAGAGGAGCTGCAGGGAGAGGAACATCCTGTGCTGGGACGCAGTACACTCCAGATTACCATGGCAGAGGGAGGAATTGCCCCCAATATGACTCCGGACAGGGCGCAGTTTCTGGCTGATATCAGGATTGTACCGCCCTTGGATAAAAAAAAGGTCCTAAACCGTCTGGAATATCTTATAGAAAAGCGTTGTGAAGAATATAAGGGGGAACTGCTTTTTGTACCTGAGATATCAAATTATAGAATGCCGGTAGAAACTGATTCGGAAAACCAGTGGCTTCACAAGCTGAAAGGCCTCATCGGCGATGAGGTCAGGGAGGTTGGCATTAATTATTTTACGGATGCATCCATTTTCCTGACAGCCTGGCCGGACTGCCCGGTACTGCTCTTTGGACCGGGAGAACCTCAGATGTGTCATAAACCTAATGAATACGTTGAGATATCCAAATATTTTGAAGCAATTCAGGTCATGGAAAAGTTTTGCAGGCACATTGCTAAATGATAAACTTATGATATAATGAAATGTAAGACTTTGAGCATAGTTTTAACAGGGGGCAGGATTTGCGAACTACAATTAAGGATATAGCGAAACACACAGGATTTTCAATTACCACCATATCTTTGGTGCTGAATGGTAAGGCACATAAAATCCCAAAGGCTACAGAGGAGGCAATTCTCCAGGCTGCGAAGGAACTTAATTACCGGCCAAATCAATTAGCGGTAGGATTGGTAAAGAAGCAGACAAAAACCCTGGGACTGATTTTATCTGACATCCGAAACAGCTTTTTCGCAAATATGGCTAAATCCATAGAAGATGAATGCCGCAGAAACGGATGGAATCTTATTCTGTGCAATACCAACGACCTTCATGAGCGGGAGATGAAATATCTGCAGATGCTGGCTGACAAAGGCGTGGACGGAGTATTGATTTGTATGGCAAGGGAGAATGACAGTGAGAAAGTAGAGGAGATGGTAGCGCTGATGGATTCCCTCAACATACCGTTTGTACTTGTGGACCGTTTTTATCCTGAAGTCAAAGGCTGTTCCGTGATTGTGGACCATGACGAGGGCGGATATCTGGCAACCAGGCATCTGCTGGAGCTGGGGCACACCAGAATTGGCTGTGTGGGCGGACCGAAGGACCTGGCTGATTCCAACCGAAGAACGCAGGGATATATAAGAGCGCTGATGGAGAAAGGAGTGGAATTTAACCCCTCCCTTATCTTTTATGGGGATTATGACCTGAACAGCGGCGTGCGGGGGGCAGAGTATCTGCTCAAAAAAGATGTAACAGCAATATTCGCTTATAATGATATGTCGGCATACGGCGTATTTCACTATTTAAAACAGCAGGGAATTTCTGTTCCGGAGGACATATCATTGATTGGATATGATGATATCTTTTTTTCTGAGATATTAAGCGTACCTCTTACATCAGTCCATCAGCCGGTGGAGGAAATGGGAACAGAGGCGGTCCAGCAGATGATTCGGATTATCCGCCAGAAACAGAAGCAGGATACAAAGAAAAATATTATGTTTCAGCCATACTTAGTGGTCAGGCAGAGTACGGCAGCTCCAACAGCTGTAATGCATGTATAGATGTATCTGTATTTCCCGCATCTTAAGAAATTTCAGATTTTTATAATAATTTGTTCACATTCGGTTCAGAGGCAGGCATTATACTTATATAGAGAATACGGGAAGAAGGAGTGAAAAAATGAACATACTGTTTTTCCTGACTCCTAAAAGTGACGTGGCGTATATAAGTGAGGATGATACGTTAAGGCAGGCTTTGGAGAAAATGGAGCACCACAAGTATTCCGCGGTACCGATTGTCAGCAGGACAGGGCGCTATGTGGGGACGCTGACGGAAGGTGATCTGTTATGGGGAATCAAGAACCAGTTCAATCTGGACCTGAAAGGGGCTGAGAAGATACCTGTCACAGCCATACGCCGCCGGTGTGACAACCGTCCGGTTAAGGCAGACGCAGATATGGAGGACCTGATTGGGAAGGCGCTGAACCAGAATTTTGTGCCGGTTCTGGATGACCAGAAGAGTTTCATTGGTATCATTACCAGAAAGGACATTATTAAGTATTTCTACCAGAAGTGCGAGACCGCTGAGGAACGTTCCAGGAAGTGTCAGGAACAGGGCGGAAAGGAACATAAAAAGACGGACCTGTCCGCAGTGGTAAAGCTGCGCAGCCAGGAGGGAGTCCTGGTGTAGCAGGACAGAGCCGTCCGGCACAGTAAAGGCTGTGCGATTGCAGGGAATCATGCAGAACGCCGTGGGGCGGGGCATGATTCCCTGTTTTCATAAAGGGACATTGGCAATATGTCCCTTTCCCCATATGGCCTAAGTCATGAAACTGTGATAATATGTATATATGGTCGCTCTCTTGTTTTGTGCAGATGATTCCGGCGTTAAAACCGGGGACAGAAAACTCATATGGAATTTGCACGAAAACAGCAGACAAACCCGGGAAAAGATGGTATAATGTCGCCAGACATTATAATGCGCCAATGCGTTGTCACGTCAAAGCGGGATAGTACAGGAAACCGGACAGGAGACACGGGTGCAGGGAAAGGGAGGTCAGGCAACATGATTTGGGCAAAAGAAGAGACAATGTCCAGGGCGGAGATTGAGGCAATACAGCTGAGACGCCTAAAAGACACGGTGAGCCGGGTTTATGAGAGGGTACCGGCATACCGCGCCAAGATGGAGGAGGCAGGTGTAAGGCCGGAGCACATACAGACACTGAAGGATTTGCAGAAGCTTCCTTTTGTAACAAAGCAGGATATGAGGGATAATTATCCCTATGGCCTGTTTGCGGTTCCGAAGAAGGAACTGCGGAGAATCCATGCATCCAGCGGTACCACGGGAAAGCCTACTGTGGTGGGATATACGGAGAATGACCTGGAGGTATGGAAGGAATGTGTGGCCCGTCTGGCAGTGGCAGGAGGCGCATCGGACGAGGACGTTGCCCAGATTTGTTTTGGGTACGGCATGTTTACAGGCGCCCTGGGACTTCACAATGGCCTGGAAAAGGTGGGCGCTGCCGTGGTTCCTTCCTCCACCGGCAATACCCAGAAGCAGCTGATGTACATGAAGGATTTTGAGACCACCCTGCTTGTGGCCACCCCGTCCTATGCCATGCGTATTGCTGAGGTGGCTCTGGAGATGGGAATTAATCCAAAAACAGACCTGAAGGTGAAGACGCTTGTACTGGGCAGCGAGCTGATGACAGAGGCCATGAGGAACGAGCTCTACAAGGTATGGGGAGAGGATGTAAACCTGACCCAGAATTACGGCATGAGCGAACTGATGGGTCCCGGCGTGTCAGGAGAATGTCTGGAACTGAACGGAATGCATATCAATGAGGACCATTTTATTGCGGAGGTAATCGATTCCGCCACAGGCGAAGTCCTTCCTCCCGGAGAAAAGGGGGAGCTGGTTATCACCTGTATATCCAAGGAAGCGCTGCCTCTTATCCGCTACCGCACCAGGGATATTACCAGGCTTATGTATGAACCGTGTTCCTGCGGCCGTACCACTGCCAGGATGGAAAATCTGTCAGGACGTACGGACGATATGTTAAAGATTCGCGGTGTCAACGTATTCCCAAGCCAGATTGAGGAAGTGCTGATTAATACAGAGGGAATCGGACCTAACTACGAAATTGTGGTGGACAGGAAGAACCATTCCGACATATTGATTATCAAGGTTGAGGTGGAAGCAGAGAGCATGATGGACTCCTATGCTGCACTGGAACGGCTGGAAGACACATTGAAGGATAAGATGCGCCTGATGCTTGGCCTGGATGCCAAGATTCAGCTGGTATCCCCCAACACGCTCCAGCGGTTTGAGGGAAAGGCAAAGAGGGTCACGGACCTGCGCAAAGAAGTCTGATGAGGCAGCAGGACAGTCCTTAAGATGTCCGGTGCATTTAATACATACTGAAAGGAAGGAAGAAACGTGTCAGAGAAAAGAATATTACTTGGCAATGAAGCCATAGCAAGAGGTGCCTATGAGGCAGGGGTAAAGGTATCCGCCGCCTACCCGGGCACTCCCAGTACGGAGGTCAGCGAGTCACTGGTCCAGTACGATGAGATTTATGCAGAGTGGGCTCCCAATGAGAAGGTGGCCACAGAGGTGGCTATCGGCGCGTCCATAGCGGGCGTGCGTTCCATGTGTGTCATGAAGCACGTGGGAATGAATGTGGCTGCGGACCCCCTCTATACGGCTGCATACACTGGTGTAAGGGGAGGGCTGGTACTGGTGGTGGCCGATGACCCGGGCATGTACAGTTCACAGAACGAGCAGGACAGCCGCATGGTTGCCAGGGCTGCCATGGTCCCCATCGTGGAGCCATCGGACAGCGCCGAGGCCAAGGAATTCATGAAATACGCATATGACCTCAGTGAGAAATATGACACTCCGGTCATTCTGCGGAGCACCACCCGTCTGTCCCATTCCCAGGGTCTGGTGGAGCTGGAGGAAAGGGCGGAGCCCTTTGACATCCCTTATGAAAGGGATATGGCCAAGTATGTTATGATGCCTGGAAATGCCATCAAACGCCATGTGGTGGTGGAAGCCCGCATGAAGCAGCTGGCGGAGGACGCGGACAGCCTTCCAATCAACCGGGTGGAATACAATGATTTGTCCGTGGGTTTCATCACGGACGGTATTGCATACCAGTATGTGAAGGAAGCCATGCCCCAGGCATCTGTCCTGAAGCTGGGACTTCTGAATCCACTGCCCAGGAAGCTGATTGAGGAATTTGCGGCCAAGGTGGATAAGCTTTACATATTTGAGGAGCTGGAGCCCGTTGTGGAGGAGCAGGTTAAGTCCTGGGGCATCACCAAGGCAGTGGGAAAGGAAATATTCACGGTCCAGGGTGAATACAGCGCAAACCTGATTCGGGAGCGTGTGCTGGGCCAGGCATCCCAGGTGGATAAGGCGGCCCAGGTGCCTGCAAGACCTCCCATACTCTGTCCGGGATGTCCCCACAGAAGCGTATACACGGTGCTTAACAAGCTGAAGATACATGCTGCCGGAGACATCGGATGCTATACACTGGGAGCCGTGGCGCCTTTAAGCGTCATTGACACCACCATCTGTATGGGAGCCAGCATCAGCACCCTTCACGGTATGGAAAAGGCAAAGGGAAAGGAATATATAAAGAACTGGGTGGCTGTAATCGGTGATTCCACCTTTATGCACACAGGTATCAACTCCCTTATGAACATGGTTTACAACCAGGCCACGGGCACGGTCATTATTCTGGATAATTCCACCACAGGAATGACAGGCCACCAGGACCATGCTGCCACAGGCAAGACCCTTAAGGGCCAGGTGGTTCCTGCCATCAATATCTACGGGCTGTGCAGGTCGCTGGGAATTGAACATGTATGTGAGGTAGACGCTTTTGACCAGGCGGAATTAGAGCGGGTAATCAAAGAAGAGGTGGCCAGGGATGCGGTATCCGTTATCATCACCAAGGCGCCCTGCGCCCTGCTTAAGGGAATCAAGTTCCCCAATAAGTGCAGGCCTCTGCCGGATAAATGTAAAAAATGCGGAGCATGTTTAAGGCCGGGCTGTCCTGCCCTTACAAAGAATGAGGACGGCACCATATCCATTGACGAGACCATGTGCAATGGGTGCGGACTGTGCAAACAGCTGTGTAAATTTGACGCAATCAATCTGGTAAAGGCGGGTGAATAAAATGACATCAAAGAATATTATGATAGTAGGCGTAGGCGGCCAGGGAACCCTTCTTACCAGCCGCATACTTGGAAAGCTTGCAATCGGAGCAGGTTATGATGTGAAGCTGTCCGAAGTGCACGGCATGGCCCAGCGCGGCGGCAGCGTGGTTACCTTTGTGCGCTATGGCGAGGATGTGGCGGAACCCATTGTGGAGGAAGGCCAGGCAGATGTGCTGATTGCCTTTGAGCGCCTGGAGGCGCTGCGGTATCTCCATTTCCTCAAAAAGGACGGAGTGGTTATTGTCAATGACTGGCGCATTGACCCCATCACGGTGGTGACAGGGGTGGCTGAATATCCGGAAGGAATCATTGACCGGTTAAAGGAGGCGCGCAGGACCATTGTGGTGGAGGCCACGGAGGAAGCGAAAAAAATGGGCGCGCCCAAGGCATTCAATGTCATTGTCCTGGGAGCAGCTGCAAAGCATATGGGTTTTGAAAAGGAAGACTGGCTGAAGGTGATTGAGACAACGGTTCCGCCCAAGACAGTGGAGATTAATAAAAAGGCATTTGAGACCGGTTATGCACTTTCAGTATAGATGGGCTGAAGCCGGAAGAAAATCCGGAAACGGACTGTAAGCGGAAAAGGGATATGAAATTATATCAAGTGAAAGTTGGAGGGGTTACAGGCAAATGATATGGAATGAGACGAAGGAGTGCATGAGCAGGGATGAGATGACCAACCTGCAGAGCGCAAGGCTGAGAAAATTAGTTGACAGGGTGTACCACAGTGTGGAATATTACCGCAAGAAAATGCAGGCAGTGGGATTGGAGCCCGGAGATATCCGGGGAATCGAAGACCTGGAACGGCTTCCGTTCACCACAAAGGATGATTTGAGGGACACATATCCCTTCGGCATGTTTGCAGTGCCCAATTCCCAGATTACCCGTATCCACGCATCCAGCGGCACCACGGGTAAGTCCACGGTGGTGGGATATACCCGCAAGGACATTGATGTGTGGAGCGAGTGCGTGGCCAGGTGCATCACCATGGCCGGACTGGGAAGCAATGATATCATCCAGGTGGCTTACGGATACGGACTGTTCACCGGGGGGCTGGGTGCCCACTACGGAGCTGAGGAGATGGGCGCCACCGTGGTCCCCATGTCCACAGGCAACACCAAGAAGCTGGTGACCATGATGGTGGATTTCGGGGTCACAGGAATCATGTGTACGCCGTCCTACCTTCTTCATATTGCAGAAACCATCGAGGAGATGGGAGTAAAGGATAAGATTAAGCTGAAGGCATCCATTAACGGAGCAGAGCCATGGACCGAGAAGATGAGGACCCAGATTGAACGGCAGCTGGGAATCCATGCCCATGATATCTACGGCCTCAGCGAAATTATGGGACCGGGCGTTGCCACGGACTGTCAGTTCCATGAGGGGCTTCACATTCATGAGGACCATTTCCTTCCGGAGATTGTGGACCAGAATACATTGAAGCCGCTGCGGGATGGCATGACCGGAGAGCTGGTAATTTCCACCCTGACCAAGGAAGGACTGCCCTTAATCCGTTACCGCACAAAGGATTTGACCAGTCTTGACCACAGTGTCTGCAAGTGCGGAAGGACCACGGCCAGGATTGCCAGATTCACGGGAAGGACCGATGACATGCTGATTATCCGCGGCGTCAATGTATTCCCGTCCCAGATAGAGTCAGCCCTTCTGGAAATGGGCGGCACCACGCCTCATTATCTTCTGATTGTGGACCGTGTAAACAATCTGGACACCTTGGAGGTCCAGGTGGAAGTGGAGGAGCGCTTCTTCTCAGATGAAATCCGGGAGCTGGAGAATCTGACCGGGAAGATTGCCTATATGATTCAGCAGGCCATAGGTCTGGCGGTAAAGGTAAAACTGGTGGAGCCAAAGAGCATTGAACGCAGCATGGGCAAGACAAAGCATGTGATTGACAAGAGGAATCTGATTTAGGAAAGGGCGGGGTGAAAGAATGTTTGTAAAACAATTATCTGTATTCATAGAAAACCGTGAAGGCAGGCTGGAGCAGGTCACAGAGGTACTGAGGGAGGAGGGAATCAACATACTGTCCCTCAGCATGGCGGATACCACGGAGTACGGTATGCTGAGAATGATTGTGTCTGACCCGGATAAGGCAAAGGCAGCGCTGAGGGAAAAGGGATTTTCAGCTATGCTGACCGATGTGCTGGCAGTAAAACTGGAGGACCAGGTGGGCGAACTCCACAAGATGACCCACATTCTCTGCAGCCAGGGGCTGAACATAGAGTATATGTATGCCCTGGCTTCTGCAAACCGCAGGGCCATGATTGTGAAGGCATCTGACGGAGAGACAGCCGCCAAGGCAGTGACAGACGGGGGATTGGTGCTGTACAGCAATGAGGAGATGTGCTGGTAGGATGTGACGGCAGTTCTGCAGGGTAGGGATTGTGCGGCAGGAAGATATGCGGCAAAAAGATGTGCGGCAAAAAGATGTGCGGCAGAAATATATGCGGCAGAAATATATGCGGCAGAAATATGTGCGGCAGGTAAAATAGAGGCGCCGTACTATCATCTGAGAGGATGATGGTACGGCGTCCCTGTTTTTTGCTTTTATGTGCTCCAAAAGGATGCCCTTAGCTGGAAGTGTCCTTCTTGACCATATTTTACCTCCGGATGCAATGACTATCCTTTGGAGAAGCCGCTGGATGTTACGTGGGCCACCTCATTGCCCAGGTCGTCCTTTACATCTACCAGATAGTAACAGGTGCTGCGTCCTTCCTTTACTTTATGCGCCTCGGCTATGAGCCGTGCGCCTCTGGCAACACCCAGGTAGGTGATTTGAGACGTGGTTGAGACGTGAAGAGGTTTGTTCCAATTGGAAGCCACTGCAAAGGCAAAATCAGCCAGAGTAAAAATAGCGCCCCCCATGACCGTGCCCGCTGCATTGAGATGGTGCGGTTGTATTTCCAACGAACATTTTGCATATCCCTCATCCACCTGTTCAATAACAGCACCGTTTTCCGTGGCAAAACGGTCATTGGAAAAGACCTTCTGTATTTGTTCCAGTTTCTGTGCATCCATATGGAATACCTCCTGTGGTTGAATGTATGGGTTAAAAATGAATATAAACCAACTATATACCAGAAAAAGGAAGATTGTCAATGATTGTCGGCTATGTAAGGCATTATGTGTGATGAGAAAGAAGGAGAGAGGTAAAAGAGGGAGTGTGCAACAACAGGATATACGAAAAAACAGGGCCTCGTTGGGAGGTCCTGTTTCGTATGGTTTCACTTATTACCATTTATTTTAGTTGCCGCAGCCACAGCCGTCTTCTGCTACGGCTGGTCCGGGCCCTCCGGCTGTACGCGGTGTGGGGCCGCCGCATCCCGGATTATTGCCCCAGGTGGCATCGTTGAAGCCTTCCCAATATCCATTGCGGAAGCCTTCCCTGAATGCCTGACGCCTGGCGCCTGCACAGATGTCATGGCCGCCGCTGTTATTTCCACAGCCACAGCCACAGCTGCAACCGCAACCGCAGCCGCAGCCACTGCCGCTGTTTCCGCCGCAACCGCTGTTATTTCCGCATCCACAACCGCAACCGCTGTTACTGCCGCAGCCGCAGCCGCATCCACAATTACAACGATTCCATCCACATCTACAAAATCTAAAGCAACACATATATTGCACTCTCCTTTTTTGTTGGTTTGTACTATATCATATGGGACGCCCAGATGAAGTGTGAGTGATTGTCTCAATGTATTTTATTGTCACCTGCTGTTTTTATTCTCATAAACTATAGTAGAAAAAGATATATGGAAGGAGTATCCAACCTATGGATTCTTATACAGATGTAAGCACTCAGTGCTGCGGCCGCAGCCGTATGTCATGCGGCACATCATTTGGAAATGAATGCGGTTCTTATACAAGTCCGGATTATCGGGATATGAACGCATTTCCATGGGACTCATGGGGGAGCAATCCTGAGCTTTCTTATCCTACCCCAGCAGCCCCAGCAGCCCAGACCGCCAATATGTCATGTCCCTCAACTGAGGGCGGTGTGTTGGAACAGCAGTTTCCGGTAGCCATGGCTTATGTGCCATGGCAGCAGTGGCAGACCACCTATGCCCCTGAGCGGGGCCTTGTCCAGGGGACTATTTTCCCTGACCTGGACCTTCAATTTAATTACGGGAGGTGCGGCAGATGACGAATCAGATGATGAATCCTGACTTTAATGTTTCCCGTGCTGCCATGCTCCGGGAGGTAGACCAGGCCGGCTTCGCAGTGGTTGACGCTAACCTTTACCTTGACACCCATCCGTGTGATGCAGCTGCCATTGATTATTATAATCAGATGGCAGACGCATACAGAAATGCAGCGGCGGCCTTTGAGGCCCAGTTCGGACCTTTGACTGCTTCCGCCAATAATGATGCTTCATACTGGTCCTGGATTAACGACCCGTGGCCATGGGAAGGAGGGTGCTATTAATGTGGATTTATGAGAAGAGATTGGAGTTTCCGGTTAATATCAAAGAGCCCAATGCCCAGATGGCCCAGTTTATAATGAGCCAGTACGGAGGGCCGGATGGCGAAATGGGCGCATCCATGCGTTACCTTTCCCAGCGCTATGCCATGCCATATAAAGAATGTAAAGGTGCTTTGACCGATATAGGTACAGAAGAGCTTGCCCACCTGGAGATTGTGGCTGCCATCATTCATCAGCTGACAAAAGGCCTGTCTGCAGACCAGCTGGTAGAGCAGGGCTTCGGACCTTATTATATCGACCATACCACAGGTATCTGGCCTCAGGCGGCAGGAGGAATTCCTTTTAATGCATGTGAGTTCCAGTCAAAGGGAGATGTAATTACAGACCTTCATGAGGATATGGCTGCTGAGCAGAAAGCCAGAAGCACCTATGACAATATTCTGCGTGTTGTTAAGGATTACGATGTATGCGAACCCATCAAATTTCTGAGGGAAAGAGAAGTGGTCCATTACCAGAGATTCGGTGAACTGCTGCGCATTACCCAGGAGAAACTGGACAGCAGGAACTTCTATGCATTTAATCCAGCCTTTGACGTGCCAGCACCTTCCTGCCAGGACCAGATGGGGCAGATGTAAGCTGCACTTAGTACTGGATAAATAAAGTGCAATAAGGTGTAACAGATATAAGGCTGTCCTGCACCGAATCATGCGTGAAAGGCGCTGCGGGCCATTGGTAAAACCATGGGCCGCAGCGCCTTATCGTGATGTTGCCGGCAGGCAATACATATCATTCGTTTTGCTTCCGGTTCAGAGCAGTTGTCATCCGTGCAGCATTGATTCCGGTACAGAGGAGCTGTCAGTCACCCATACAGCGTTCCAACCGCACCAGTTCCCCGCCAATGAGTTCCACATCCTCCTCCTGATGGGTTGACAGGATGAGCAGCCGTCCATCCTGTTTCTCCTTAATATATGAAATGACATTGCGTTTCAATTCATCATCCATACCTGTAAAGGGCTCGTCCATAAGAAGAATATGGGAGGGGGTGAGGAGGGCGCGCACCACAGCTACCCGGCGTTTCATGCCGCCGCTTAAGGTGGATACAGGACGGTTCAGGCATTCCTCGGGAAGCAGGCGGGACAGTTCCCATTTTATCCGGGAGGGTTTGACTGACCGGCCGGCACACATGGATACATTTTCAATGGGAGAGAAGGATTCGCAGAGCCTGTCCTCCTGAAAGACAGGGGAAACAGTCAGGGAACTCATGTCCTGGGGCTGTCCGTCTGCCAGGATTCTGCCCTGGTCCGCCTGCTCCAGTCCCATCAGAATACGCAGAAGGGTGGTTTTGCCTGAGCCGGAAGGACTCATCAGACAGTAACAGTGTCCCTGATGAAAGGCCAGGTTCAGGTTTTTCAATACAGGCAAGCCGTCAAAGGATTTAGAAATATTCTGTAATTCCAGGGTCATTCCACATACGCTCCTCAATGCTTTATTTTCTTTAACAGATAAAGAAAGAAACGCTCAAACAGTGCGCTGATTACTATGATGACAAAAGTCCAGGCAAAGAGTCCGGCCGTGTCAAGGTACAGCTTGGAGTAGTAGAGCTGTTCTCCGATGGAGCCTTCCGGTATGCCGATAACTTCTGCGGCCACGCCGGATTTCCAGCTCATTCCCAGGGCGGTACGGCATCCATTTATAAGGTAGGGAAGGAGGGCCGGCACATAGATATAATGAATCCGCTTCCACATGGGCATGCGAAAGACCCTGGCCATCTCCAGCAGCTTTTCATCCGTGTGCTCCAGTCCGGACAAGGTGCTTACATAGACCATGGGCACCACGACCAGGAAAGCGGTAAACACTGCCAGGTTGCGTGAGCCAATCCAAATCAATGCCAGAATGACAAACGAGGCAACAGGGACTGACTTAATCAGCAGCATGACCGGGTCCAGCAGTTCTTTGACCAGGGGAAACAGGTAGGCCAGGCTTCCCAGGAGGATGCTCAGGGCAAAGGCCCCCAGGAAGCCAAGGCTAATCCTGCCGAACGAATTCAGGATGGTGGTCCAGAAGGAAGGGTCCGCCGCCTGCTCTGCCAGGGCCTTTATCATGTCCAGAGGGCCTACGAATATGATGCTGTTGTGTATCAGCAGATTGGCTGCCTGCCATACTGCAATCCAGAACAGCCAAACCAGATATTTTCTTATTCGTGTATTATGTTTCACGGGTTGGTTCATGAGGTATGTCTCCGAATTTTAAGGCACATAGTAAAAATCGTCTCCGGGCATCTGGCCGCCGATGGATTTAGGGTCCTGCTCATGTAAGGTGGACAGATAGCCGCTTAAGGCGTCCTTCATCTCCTGTCCTGTCAGACATACGATGTTGCAGTAGGGAAGGGCTTTCTGGGCAATGGGAGCCTTCTCCACAATACCCTGCTCTGCAATCAGCCGGGCGGCATCCTCTTCATGTTCCGCAGCGAAAAGGGTGGAAGCCTCATGGTCTTTTACGAAGTCTTCAATGGGGGAACGGTTTTCTCTGAGGAAATCGCTGCGCACCAGGGTAACGCCTGTCACCAGCATGCTTCCGGTGTCTTTGTTCAGGAGGTTCCACTGCTCCGTCAAATCCAGCACTGTTTTTAAGTCAGGGTTCTGGATGCAGGCAGCGGTGGCAAAGGGCTGGGGGAGGACGCCGATGGCGCCGGAATCCTGTTTCAGCAAAGATGCCACCTCGGTGGCTTCGGACTTAAACTGCAGGTCCACATCTGAGGCGGAAAGGCCATTTCCTTTTAACAGGTAATTCATCACATATTCAGGTGTGGTACCCTTTCCGGTCATGTAAATGGTGCGTCCCTTTAAGTCGGCCATGGAGGTAATGGAATCGTCTGAGGCCACCACATAGAGAACACCCAGGGTGTTGATATCCAGGACCGTGACATTTCCCTGGGTCTTGGCATAGAGCACGCTTGCAACATTGGCAGGCAGCAGGGCAATATCCAGGTCCCCGTTTGCAATCTTGCCTACCAGCTCGTCTGCCTTGCCGGCCATGGTGAATTCATAGACATTGGAGGTTTCGCCCCTGGCAGCTTTATCCATCAGGGATACAAGTCCCATGGAGGTAGGGCCTTTTAAGGAACCTACACGGATGGCTGCCTGGCAGGTCAGCTTGGTTTCATCAGAGCCGGTGTTCAGTTCACTGCCGGAACCGGATTCAGAGTCAGCGGATGAGGCTGCACCGGAAGGGCTGTCTGGGGCCTGGTTCTGGGCAGTTTTGTCCTCAGCTCCGGCTGCGGTCTGGGCATCAGACGGCATATCGGTCTGAGCCTCAGTCTGAGTCTCCGGGGAAGGCGTGACGGCAGTTTTTTTGCCGCATCCGCCCAGTACCAGGGAGGCGCCCATAAATGCCATTAAAAGTAAGGAAATATGTTTTTTCATTATACTTCAACTCCTCTCGTAAATATCCTTAACTATAGCACAACAGGCCTGTCTTTTCTATAAAATATTTGAGAAATATTATTGATATAAATATCACAATGTGAGATAATGAAGCCATGGTTTGGGTGAGCCCATAATACACGCAGATAGTGGAGGAATAAGGGATGAAAGTAACGATATGTATTGGAAGTGCCTGTCATTTAAAAGGGTCCAGAGAGATTATCAGTAAGCTCCAGAAGCTGGTGGATGAGAACGGCCTGTCTGATAAAGTGGACTTAAACGGTGCGTTCTGTTCCGGCAACTGTGACCATGGAGTATGCGTGACGGTGGAGGGTGAGCTGTATTCCCTGAAGCCGGAGGATACAGAGGAATTTTTTGAAAATGAGATTAAGGGGAGACTTTGATTATGGGCATGGAAATCATCGATTTCAAAGCCACAAAGTGCAAACACTGCTATAAATGCGTCCGTTACTGCGGGGTAAAGGCCATCCAGGTCAAGGATGAGAGGGCAGTCATCATGCCGGACAAGTGCATCCTGTGCGGCCATTGTCTGAAAATATGCCCCCAGTCAGCAAAAACCCTTAAGAGCGACCTGAATATGGTCCGCGGATTTTTGCGCGAAGGCATGCGGGTAGTGGTGTCCATTGCACCGTCCTATATGGGGTTATTGAAATACAAGACAATCGGTCAGGTGCGGGGAGCTCTGCTGCGCCTGGGATTCGAGGATGTAAGGGAGACTTCCGAGGGGGCTGCTTTTGTGACCGCCGAATATACGAAGCTCCTGGCAGAGCACAAGATGGAGAATATCATCACCACATGCTGTCCAAGCGCCAACGACCTGGTGGAAATCTACTATCCACAGCTCATACCTTACCTGGCCCCGGTGGTGTCGCCCATGATTGCCCATGGAAAGCTGCTGAAGGAAGAACTGGGACGTGATGTGAAGGTCGTGTTCCTGGGACCGTGCATTGCCAAGAAAAAGGAAGCCATGGACCTGCGGCATGAGGGCTATATTGACGCTGTATTAAATTTCAATGACATAAACAAATGGCTGGAGGAAGAGGACATCGTAATTGAGGACTGTGAGGACCGGCCATTTACAGCATTTGACCCAAAGGTGAACCGCCTGTATCCCGTGACCAACGGCGTGGTAAATTCCGTGCTGGCCACCGAGGAAAAGGGGGACGGATACCGGAAGTTTTATGTTCACGGAGAGGATAACTGTATTGATTTGTGCAGGAGCATGTCCCGCGGTGAAATCAAGGGCTGTTTTATAGAGATGAATATGTGTTCCGGCGGCTGTATCAAAGGGCCTACGGTAGATGACGAGTTCATATCCAGATTCAAGGTAAAGCTGGACATGGAGGAAAGCATCAGCAGGGAGCCGGCTGAGGAAAGGCAGATGGAGCCGGTGTGGGAAAATGTGAATTTCAGGAAACGGTTTGAGGACCATTCGCCCAGAGACCCCCAGCCTACGGAGGAACAGATACGGGAAATCCTGCGCATGACCAACAAGTTAAAGCCGGAGGACGAACTGAACTGCGGCGCCTGCGGATATCCTACCTGCCGGGAAAAAGCCATTGCCGTATTCCAGCACAAGGCGGAAGTGAGCATGTGCATCCCCTTTATGCATGAAAAGGCAGAATCCATGGCCAACCTGGTAATGGAGACCTCGCCTAACATTGTACTGATTGTGGGAGAAGACATGCGCATCATGGAGTACTCGGATGTGGGCGAGAAATATTTTGGCAGAACCCGTTCACAGGCATTGCAGATGTACCTGTATGAGCTCATCGACCCGGTGAATTTCCAGTGGGTATTTGATACACATCAGAATATCCACGGCAAGCGGGTGAATTATCCGGAGTATAATCTTTCCACCCTGCAGAACATTGTGTACATAGAGAAGGAAAATGCTGTTCTGGCCACCTTCATAGACATAACCCGAGAGGAGGAGCTGGCCAAGGAGGAGTATGAGAAAAAGCTGGAAACCATTGATTTGGCCCAGAAGGTCATACATAAGCAGATGATGGTGGCCCAGGAGATAGCCGGTCTTTTAGGCGAGACAACAGCTGAGACAAAGACCACTCTGACCAAGCTGTGCCATTCCCTGCTGGAGGACGGCAGCGATGCCGTGTATGCCGGGGGAGAACTGGACCGGGAGATACCGGGCGTACAGCTGGGAAGCGGAGCCGTGCCCTTAAAGGGAGTCATGACAGCCGGAAATCCGGCTGATGATGGAGGGGAGCAGAAGAAGCCTTCTACGGGATATGTCCATATCGGCAGCGCAAATCCGGGCGGCGGAAAGACCGGGTATGTCCATCTGAGCAATGCGGATTTAAAGAAACCAGGCGGCAACGGAGGTAGATAATGGGAATTACAGTGGATGTTGCATATAAAAGCCTGAACAAATACACCGAAATCCTGTGCGGGGACAAGGTAGAACTCCTGCAGACCGAGGATTCCAATATAATGATTCTGGCGGACGGCATGGGAAGCGGGGTCAAGGCCAATATCCTGTCCACGCTGACCTCCAAGATACTGGGAACCATGTTCCTCAACGGGGCTACCCTGGAGGAATGTGTGGATACTATCAGCGAGACCCTGCCCATCTGCCAGGTAAGACAGGTGGCCTATTCCACCTTTAGTATTCTGCAGGTATACCATAATGGGGATGCATATCTGGTGGAGTATGATAATCCCGGCTGTATATTCATACGGGATGGAAAGCTCATGGAGATACCCAAGAATGTACGGGTTATCCAGGGCAAGGAAATCAATGAATACAGATTCAAAGTCAAAAAAGGCGATGCCCTGATTCTCATGAGCGACGGCACCATCCATGCAGGTGTGGGAGAATTGTTGAATTTCGGATGGCTGTGGCAGGATATAGCTGATTATGCAGTGAGACAGTATCCTCTGACCGTGTCAGCCATGCGTCTGGCTGCATCCATCAGCAGGGCCTGTGACGAGCTGTACCAGTTCCGGCCGGGGGATGACACCACGGTGGCGTGTATGCGGATTATTGACAGCAAGCCTGTCCATCTGATGACAGGACCGGCCAGAAATCCGGAAGACGATATGCGCATGGTCCATGACTTCATGGATGACCCCAATGCCAGGACCATTGTATGCGGCGGAACCAGTGCAACCATTGTGTCCAGGGTGCTGGGGAAAAAGCTGGATGTATCGTTGGATTATGTGGACCCGGAGATACCGCCCATCGCGTACATGGATGGCGTGGATTTGGTTACGGAGGGTGTCCTTACCCTTAACCGGGTGCTTCAGCTGCTTCGCAGATATGTGAAAAATGAGACTGTATCCGAAGAATTTTTCCAGGAGCTGGATAAGCCCAATGGAGGCTCCATGGTGGCCAAGGTACTCATAGAAGACTGCACGGAGGTCCACCTGTATGTGGGCAAGGCCATCAACAGTGCATACCAGAATCCGGGACTTCCCTTTGACCTGGGCATCCGTCAGAATCTGGTGGAGCAGCTGAGGCATGTGATTGAGGAGATGGGAAAGACAGTGATGGTTACGTATTACTAGTTTTGTACTCCATTTAATACTTGCATTTTTAGAGTAAATATAGTAGATTTCTAGTGTTGATATAATTTTAACAAACTCGAATTGTGATAATAGAGCAGACATATATGGCACGGGCCGGTGATATGTATCGCACGCAGGAGACCAAAGGACGGTCTCCAAGTGCTCATAACGAACCACTGCACTAAGCTAGAAAGGGACCTCGCTAAGTGCCAGTGATATGTATCGCACGTAGGGGACCAAAGGACGGTCTCCAAGTGCTCATAACGAGGAGGAGAAAAAAATGGTAACCAATGATGCGACAATCCTGCGTTTGAAACACGATGTACTTTACGAGGTGGCTAAGGCTGCATGGGAAGGGAATCTGGACGAGAAGCGGGAGAAGATTCCATATTCCATGATACCGGGGCCTCAGGCGACGTACCGCTGCTGTATCTATAAGGAGAGGGAAATCATCCGGCAGAGGGTACGCCTGGCAGAAGGAAAATGTCCTACCGGGAAGGACACATCCAATGTGGTCCAGGTCATCAATGCGGCCTGCGAGGAATGTCCCATTGCATCCTACATAGTGACTGACAACTGCCGTAAGTGTATGGGAAAGGCCTGTCAGAATTCCTGTAATTTCGGAGCCATCAGCATGGGGCGTGAGCGCGCTTATATCGAGCCCAGCAAATGTAAGGAATGCGGTAAATGTTCACAGGCCTGTCCCTATAACGCGATTGCCCATCTGGAGCGTCCGTGTAAGAAAATTTGTCCGGTGGATGCCATTACATATGATGAGTACGGCATCTGTGTGATTGATGAGAAAAAATGTATCCAGTGCGGAGCTTGTATCCATAGCTGCCCATTCGGAGCCATTGGTTCCAAGACCTTCATGGTGGATGTGATTCGTCTGATTAAGGCAGGAAAACGGGTGGTTGCCATGGTGGCGCCTGCCACAGAGGGACAGTTTGGTTCTGACATTACTATGGCCAGCTGGAAAATTGCATTAAAGCAGCTGGGATTTGCAGATATGATAGAAGTGGGATTGGGCGGAGACATGACAGCTGCCTACGAGGCAGAGGAATGGGCCCAGGCCCATAAGGAGGGGAAGAAAATGACAACCTCCTGCTGTCCTGCCTTTGTGAACATGATTAAACAGCATTTTCCCACATTGCTGGAGAATATGTCCACTACGGTGTCCCCTATGTGTGCAGTCTCCAGAATGATAAAGAGCGAGAATCCGGATACGGTCACTGTCTTTATCGGTCCCTGCATTGCCAAGAAGAGCGAGAGCCTGGATTTGAATGTAAAGGGTAATGCAGACTATGCAATGACCTTCGGTGAGATAAGGGCCATGATGCGCGCCAAAGGAGTGGAGCTTCAGCCGGCTGAGAATGACTATCAGGAAAGTTCTGTGTTTGGAAAGCGTTTTGGAAACGGCGGCGGTGTCACAGCAGCCGTACTGGAGTGCCTGAAGGAGATGGAGGAGAGCACAGATATCAAGGTAGCCCGCTGCAACGGGGCCGCAGAATGCAAGAAGGCACTGCTGCTCATGAAGGTTGGAAAACTTCCAGAGGATTTTGTGGAAGGAATGGCATGCGTAGGCGGCTGCGTGGGCGGTCCCAGCCGGCATAAAACCGAGGTGGAGGCCAAGAAGGCCAGAGACCAGCTGATTGGTTCTGCAGAAGAGAGACATGTGCTGGAGAATCTGAAGAAGTATCCGATGGGTGCGTTTTCGATGCATAGGCATTAAGCTGCGGTAGTTTGGATGCCGAATTGTGGTTTTGAAGAGAGATGACGGATGAAACCACAAGATATAGTGGTTTTTGAGGAAAAATTGAGTGGATTTGCGACCTGAAAATGGGTGTTTTTCAGGGCGTGAGAAATAGATGCCAAGCCCCGGAAGATGACTTTTCCGGGGTATTTTATTGGTTTTAACACACAAGAGGTACGAAAGTAAAAAGAACATAAAGAATAGTCTGATTATAAAAACAATAAGTATAAAAAATTTTGATTCGATATATCAACTCTTAATTTTTCATAAGGTTAAGGAGGGAATCTACATACATCTTTTCAAAGGGGATAAGAGAAAGGCAGCCCTCCAAAAGGTGAACGTTATCCAATTATCTATATTGTTCCAGTAGCTGTTCAATCCTGTTCTGCATTTCTTCTACGGTATGAGCTCTGGAACGGGCACAGTCCTGTGCCTGCTTATTACAGATAAGGCATTTACGATAGACAGGCCTTGATAACTTTTCACCGTTCGTATCTATTACATCAATATCGAATAAGCGGCCAAGTGGGTGGGATTCTTCAATCCCACTCATTATTTTTTTAAGTGTTACTGGGGGTCCTGCTACACATAGTATGTATTCATCACCAGTTTTTTCGTGGATTTCCCATTCTTCTAAAATAGGACAGGAATCCGTGCTAAGGGCGTTCAATATTTCCATTTTCCCATCATGGAATAATCTACGGATTTCAGGTGTGGTTTTTACGGGACCAGGAATATTCATGCAGAACGAAATAACAGGAGCATGATATTTTTCAATAAGCAGCTGTTGCCCGCCCGCCCGTTTCTCGCGCCGTTCCATCATATCTGTAATGGTTACATAAATTCCTGACAGCATTTATTCATCCTCTTTTCATTTTGTTTTTAGTAATGAATCACATTATTACTTGCTTTTATCTTACTAATTACAGGGGCAGCTTTGTCACTGGAAAAATATTCATATGTGGAAAATGGAACCAGCTCCTTCAAGCGGGTAAAGTCATGGTTTTGAATTGCTTTCCTGACAGTTGAAGCACTGATTGGATTCCCTTTCCATTCTTTTCGGGGGACAATGATGCAGTCGATTCCACCTTCGGGCAGTTTCTGCTTCATGATGCCGTTATATATTCTGGTAACGACGCTGTCAGGCTCCTCCCCTACATATCTGCGTGTTATTCCAAGTACTTCTGCAATACGGCAAAAGACGGTTAAATCAAGCATGGCATGACTTTCAATTACAGTATTTTCGTCTTTTTGAAAGTAACTGGGAAACGTTGCATTACTGATGATATACGGGCCGCTTTCATGATAAATAATATTATGCAGGTGCGCCGTACCTTTCATGATTAAATCTTTTCTTATATTAAAAGGTACCAGGCTTGCATCTTCGCTTACCATAAACAGATGGACAATATCATTTTCGAGACTTGCTGTTTCTGCCAGATATTGATGGCCCAGCGTAAAGGGGTTGGCGTTCATGACAAGGGCGGCAACCTTTTCCCCGCTTTTTCTTGTTTTTTCTAAGCTTGAAAGATAAGATGAAAATCCGTTTTTTTTATTTTCCATAAATACAAGCTGATTTTCAATTCTTACAGTTTCATAAAAACCTAAATCCCGGAAGAATTTAGCGGAGTTACATTTTGTGTAGAGGAAGATATGTGCGTTTCCTCTGGAAAACTGCTCCTCCATCAGATGCGTGACAACCTGATTCATCAGGCCTTCTCCTTGGTGGGCGCTGCTGACGGCCAAACAGCGGAGCGTATTATTAAAACAGCTTCCAGTGGCTATGATATTCATATCATCGTCAAAAATGCCGCAGGTGTAATCAAGATTTATATCCCGGCGGATTCCCTCATCAGCCAGAAGCCTGTCAATTAAATGATGACTTCTTTGGTCGGAAGGGTATATCTTGGAAATATTATAGACTGACATTTGAATCCTCCTCTTTTAATTCCTTGAATATGTTAATGAACGCTTCCACTTGTGCAAGCGACAGCGCGCTGTCTGAATACATAAGATAAGTGGAGCGGACAAAGGGCTCGCCGTTTGCAAAGAATAGCGGTTTCATATTACCATGAAAATCTCTCAGACATATTTCCGGGACGATTGCCCAGCCAAGTCCACGGTTTACCATTTCAACACAGGTTCCTATACTGTCTACGATAATTCCCTTTGCCTGATTCACTTGAATGTTATTTTCGTGAATCCATTGCGCAAGTTCCCGTTCAAATACAGAATCGGTTTTATGGCCAATATATGGGATTTCGCTGAGTGGCAACCCTTTATAAGCAGGGGACGATATTACATATATATTTTCCCTGTCTAATAATAGTCTGCTGCCTTTCCATGGATATTCTCCCCTTATGATTGCCACATCCAGCTCCCCATCTAGAATCTGAAGATATAATTTTCTGCTATGGTCAGTAACGATGTGGGTATTTACATGGGGATATCTGTTCCGGTACGTTGCGAGGATATCAGGAAAGCGGTAAAGAGCATAATTGATTGATATACCGGCATTCAGCGTGCCACAGACGTAAGGACGTTTGGTATTCAAAGCTGTACGCATTTCCTCCATCTGTGCGGCGGCTGTTTGGGCATAATGCAGGACAATCTCACCTTCCGGGGTAAAGTGGATGCCCTGTCTGGAACGGATTAGGAGTTTGATGTCCAGCTCCTGCTCAATGGCATTAATACGTTTGGAGAGAGAAGACTGTGTAACATATAAAAGGTCGGCTGCATGTGTAATGTTTTTTGTTTTATCTAAGGCTGTAAGTAGTTCAAAATCCCTTTCATCCATAGGGGGTTCCTCCTGACTTTGTGGAATATGCACAAAAATCAATATGCGTTTTTGGTGAAAATATATAGCTGATTTATTCCAAATAAGTATGAAATAAAGAAATTATAATTAATGTTTGGAATGTATATATTTGGATGTGTCAATTAGAATATCATCCGTTTTTGTTTGATTTTATAAGAACTATTATACATCATGAAATAAAAATGTAAATAAAATAATCATTCTAAAATGGAATGGAATATACAGAAAAAAGTGACTTTTACATTTACTATAAAAAGGTGTTTAATGTAATTATCTGATAAACGCAGTGTAGCAGAACAAAATATTAAAGGAGAATGAGCATGGAAATTCAGAAAACAGCAATTGCTGGAACCTTAGAATCCAGCGATGCACAAATCACGGTAGAACCATCAGCCGCAGGAATTGAGCTGTCAATTGAAAGCAGTGTCATGAACCAATACGGACGCCAGATTAAAGCAACCGTTATTAAGACATTGGAGGAACTTGGTGTTAAGAGCGGTAAGGTTGCGGTAGTTGATAAGGGTGCGTTGGAATGTACGCTGAAGGCACGTGTGGAATGCGCGGTATTAAGAAGCAATGGCGCTTCTGAAAAAGATATTCCATGGGGAGGTGCGGTAAGATGATTAAACGTAAAAAACCGGAAAAGAACAGACTTCGCAGGACAATGATGTTTATGAATGCCCAGAAACCGGGGTTGATTAAGGATGCCTATATTTATGGTACGGACAGCATTATCCTAGACCTTGAGGATGCGGTGGCGGAGAATCAGAAAGACGCGGCAAGGTTTTCCTTATATCAGGCGCTTAGAAATATTGATTACGGTGATACGGAAGTGATTGTACGGATTAATGGTCTGGACACGCCGCACTGGAAAGAAGACATACGCTGCGTAGTGGCCGGCGGGGCGGATGGTATCCGTATTGCTAAATGTGAGAGCGCACAGGATGTCCGTGATGTTGAAGATCAGGTGGTTGCAGCGGAGAAAGAATTTGGAGTTGAGATAGGGAGAACACTTCTTATGGCAGCCCTTGAAAGCCCAAAAGGAATCATGAATGCTTATGAAATCGTAACAGCATCGGAAAGGATGTTTGGTTGTGCAATTTCTGGAGGCGATTTTAGAAAGAGCATGCATGTGCGTATTGAAGAAGGTGGAATTGAAATGCTGGCTGCCAGAGGCCAGATGCTGCTTGCGGCCCGTGCGGCAGGTGTGCAGTGTTTTGATACGATGTTCCCCAATATTGACGACATGGAGGGCTTCAAGGCGGAAGTTATCCAAAACAGGAAGATGGGGTTTGACGGTAAGAGTATTGTTAATCCCAAACAGATTAAGTTTGTCCATGATACCTTTGCCCCAACACCCAAAGAAATTGCTTATGCGGAGAAGCTGGTCCGCTCCTTTAACGAACAGGCTGATTCAGGAGTCGGTGTTTATACGGTAGATGGCAAAATGGTTGATATTCCATTTTTTGAGGATGCAAGAAGAGTCATTGCGCTTGCGAAAGCCTGCGGCGTCTATCACGGCGATTTATAAGAAAGGGGATGGAAAAATGAAGAATGCAGTGAATAGGGAAATACCGGATGAACTTTTGGTAAATGGCAAGGAGGTTTACCAGGGTAAGTATTATATGGACGGGAAATATATCAAAAAGGATTCGCCAAAGTCATGTCGAAAGGTGAAGCCGGAGGAAAGCAAAATCTGTCAATCAATTCGCGAAGCATGCGAAAAATGCGGAGCTCATGATGGAATGACATTTTCTTTCCACACGGAACTGCGGGACGGCGATTACGTCGCAAGTATGGTGGCAAGAGTATTAGTTGAAGAAATGGGTCTTAAAGACATAACAGTTGCATCTACCTCCCTGGGAACTGCCCAGGACGTTATTGCGGATTACATTGAGCAGGGAAAGGTAATCGGAGTTCAGACTTCAGGTGTAAGGGGAAGGATTGGCGAGGTCATTTCGGCTGGAAGGCTTGCCAGTCCTGCCATCATCAGAAGCCATGGAGGGAGACCCCGCGCGGTAGAGGCAGGAGAGGTACATATTGATATTGCTTTTCTGGCAGCAGCCTCTTCCGATTGTTGTGGAAATGCAAGCGGCACAGGCGGTAAAAACAACTTTGGATCAATGGGCTTTGGTATCCATGATTCCCATTATGCAGACCACACGGTCATCATCACAGATACGCTGGTTGACTTCCCTAATTTACCGTCATCCATCTCTGCCATAGACGTAGATTGTGTATGTATAGTGGATGATATCGGTGATGCAACAAAAATCTCAACAAAAGAGGCGAGGATTACAGATAATCCAAGAGAACTTATGATGGCAGAAAATGCTGCAAAGGTAATTGCCGCGACACCGTATTTTAAGGACGGGTTCTCTTTCCAGACAGGAGTTGGAGGCCCATCCCTGGCGGTTAACCGGTTCCTGGAAGAACATATGCTTGGAAAGGGAATTACCATGAGCTTTGCGTTGGGTGGAACCAGTAGTTCGGTATGTCAGCTGATGGATAAAGGATTGGTAAAACACATTTGCGATACACAGGATTTTGATATGGGCGCAATTGCCCATATCACACAGAATCCAAACCACCACGAAACAGATTTGAGCGAATATGCAAATCCCGCCAATAAAGGTGCATATGTTAATAAGCTGGATTTTGTTGTGCTAGCAGCACTGGAGATAGATACAAAGTTCAATGTAAATGTCATCACTGGTTCAGATGGGGTACTTCGCGGCGCGCCAGGCGGACATCCCGATACCGCGGCAGGAAGCAAATGCTGCATTATCGTCACGCCGCTGACAAGAGGGCGTATGGCCACTGTGTGCGATGAAGTGGTGACCGTTACGACACCGGGCGACTGCGTGGATGTATTGGTAACTGACTATGGCATTGCGGTCAATCCGCTGCGTCAGGATTTAATTGATTGCCTGGAACGGGCGGGGATTATCCATGTTACAATAGAAGAGCTTAAAGATAAAGCATATAGCCTTGTGGGTACGCCGGATCATCTGGAATGGGAGGACAAGGTGGTGGCGATTGTGGAATCCAGGGATGGTACAATCCTGGATGTTGTTAAAAAAATCAAGCCATTACAATTAGACTAACAATCATACGTACAAAAGTTCATAATAAAGTAATGTATATGGGAGGTTCTTGAATGCAGTTAGCTGTGATTGGTTTTATTTTGATGTTAGTACTGATGTATGTACTAATCAGGGAAAAATTATCCCCGCCAGTGGCATTTATTCTTCTTCCGCTTATTGCGGCAGTTGTTGCCGGCTGTAATATGGAAGCCATAGCGGGGTTCATTAAAGATGGAATGGCAACCATGCTTAGTACAGCGATTTTATTTATTTTTTCAATTTCATATTTTACGTTGATGTCAGACGCAGGGTTATTCGACCCTATTATTAACTTTTTAATTAAACGTACCGGGAAGGGCTTAACAACAATTTTTCTGGCAATTGTGTTAACAACTTTTGTTGCTCATTTAGACGGTTCCGGTGCTACAACCTTTTTAATTGTAGTACCGGCATTCCTTCCAATTTGTAAAAAAGTCGGCATCAGGCCCCAGGCCCTTTTAGGCTCCATGTGTGGCGCCTATGCAACAATGAACATTGTTCCGTGGGGTGGGCCTACCATGCGTGCAGCGTCAGTAGCAGGTATAGAAGCAGGCGATTTATATGCTTTTATCGGGCCGGGAGTCATAGCAATTGCGCTTATGGCTTTTGTGATTGCATACATAGTTTCCAAAATTGAAAAAAAGAGGGGCGCCGGGACTGCTGTGATTGAATCAAATGCAACAGGAGCAGTGAATGAAGCAGAAACAGAAGGAAAGAAGGTAAAGAAAGGAATTTACTATTTCAATCTTATCCTTACGCTGACTATGCTGGTGGTGTTGTTTATCGATCAGCCATTGCCGTTGTATTCCGTATTTATGCTTGCTTTTGCTGTTGCACTTGTAGTAAATTTCCCAAATGTGAAGGACCAGAATCATAAAATCAAACATTATGGTACCAATGCAATGGTAATGTGTATGACATTATTTTCGGTAGGCATTTTTATGGGAGTGATTAGCGGCTCCGGAATGGTGGAAGCTATGGCAACCACGATTGTAAATGTCCTTCCGGCAGGCCTGTCCCCGCACATGCACTGGATTATGGCGCTTTTTGCAGTCCCTCTTATGATGATATTGGGAACGGATGCATTTTATTATGCGCTGTTGCCGATTATCATAGGTGTGGTGGAACCATTTGGTGTAGCCCCAGAAATCGTTGCGGCCACATTTCTTTTAACGGCAACGTTTGGAACACCGGTAAGTCCCTCTGTTGCGGCAGTTTATGTTGGGCTCGGTCTTACGGATGTCTCGATTGGTGACCATATTAAATATTCTCTCCGGCTGGTATGGCCAGCCAGCATCGCAGTTTTAATCATCTCTACAATACTTGGAGTGATTAAATTTTAAATATTCATGAAGGAAAGGCGGTATTTTTATGGAAGATGTAATGGAAATCATCCTCAACAAAATATCTTCGCTGGCAATGGAAGGAATTCTGTTTGAGGTTTCAGCGACTCCCAAACCAGGTCTTGTGGACAGGAATAATGCTGGCGCACATAAGGATATGGATTATTTTACGTTCATGTCTTCCGCTGCCGCCCTTCATGATACATTTGACATTTTTGCAAGGCTGGGTTGGGAGTATAGAAATGAACCCATAGAAAGTCTGCTTCAGTCACTTCGCTGCGTAGGTGTAAAAGCAGAACATAGAATGTTTGCATTTACAAATGGGGTTAATACCCATAAAGGCATGATTTTTACTTTGGGAATTCTCTGCGGCTGCGCAGGATGGGCAGTCGGAAAAATGCCATTATCCGCTGTCAATTTAAGCAGGCTTGCAGCCAGGATGTGTAAAGGCATCTGTATGCGTGAATATACGGATTTGGAACATAAGACCACATTGACTAAAGGTGAGCGCATGTACTTAAAATATGGATGTACAGGCGTAAGAGGAGAAGTGGAACAGGGATATCCAACTGTGATTCAGATTCTGCCAATCTATAGTAAACTTCGCAGCGTTGATATCTGTATTAATGATGCTCTGGTTCAGACACTGCTGCATCTGATTGCCGATACATGTGACACTAATATACTCTCCAGACATGATATGCAGACAGCTTTGTTTGCCAGACAATGCGCAAAAGAAGCGCTGCGGCTTGGAGGGATATTTACAGAGCAGGGGAAGGAATCAATAGAGAACATGGATCAAGTGTTTATAGAACGATATATCAGTCCTGGGGGATGTGCAGACCTTTTAGCCGTTACTCATTTTATATATAGTATAGAAAATTCTGAATTACTCAAATATAATATCCTTATCGGGAGTCAGTCGGAATATGTGGAGGTATAATTATGGGGCTTCAAATAATAGCATTGGTTACACTTACCGCAGCAATTGTGCTGGGGTTTGTTAAAAAAATAAATGTAGGAATTGTATCATTAGGTCTCTCATTGGCCCTTGGTTTGGTTGGAGGGGTTAAAGCGAATGTTATATTTGCAGGTTTTCCGGGAAAACTCTTTATCACACTTTTAGGGACCATGTTTTTATTCTGTTTGCTGCAGGAAAATAAAACGCTGGAATTGTTATCAAAGAAAATGGTCGCGTTAGTTGGGAAACATACATATCTAATACCTATTCTGATTTATCTGTCATCTTTTATTCTGTCTGCGGCCGGACCGGGGGCCATATCAGTACAGTCGGTCATGATTATTTTTGCAGTGTCGCTTTCCGTACAAATGAATGCGTCCCCGATTTTGATGGGAGGCATGGCTATTCTTGGGGCGGTAGGAGGAACTGCGTCACCCATAGCGTTAACGGGTATCATTGTCACTGACATTACTGCGGAAATGGGGTATTCGGGTCTTGCAATGCCTGTATTTATAGGGATTAGCGCGGCAAATCTTATCTGTGCCCTGGTACTTTATATCGTATTCAAGGGATATAGATTAAAATCAGAAGTGACGGTGAACCGCGCGGGGATTCCGAAGTTTAATAAACAGCAGAAACTGGGGATAGCAGCGATTATTATATTGATTATCATTGTGGTTGGACTTCAGTATGATGTTGGATTGGTATCATTTGCTTTAGCACTTATCCTTATTTTATGTAAATCCGTAAATGAAAAAGCAGCCTTTAAACTGATTCCATGGAATGTCTTAATCCTGATCTGTGGTGTGAATGTCCTGATGGCCGTGACAAAGGATATGGGAGGAATTGATTTACTCTCAAGGATTCTTGCTTCCATGATGAACCAATATACAGCCTCACCGCTTATTGCTTTAACAGCTGGTCTGATGTCGTGGTTCAGTTCTGCAAATGGGGTGGTCTTCCCAACACTGATACCCACAGTTGCTGATATAGCAGGTAATGTAGGCGGGACAGTTACTGTGTTAGAGATGATAATGGCTATTGTGGGCGGTGCAACCGTAGCAGGAATCAGTCCGCTTTCTACAGGAGGCAGCTTAATCCTGGCTTCCTATACGCAGGAAACGGATGCGACAGACAAGGAACAGCAATCCTTATTCGCCAGGCTGTTTGGCGTATCATTTGCAGCGGTTGTAATCGTGGTTGTTTTTGCACTAATCGGTGGTTTTAAGCTGTTTTGTTAGTGGGAAAGGAGCAGTAAGTGAAACAATATGCATATGTTGGCTGCAGGACAACAAAAGAAAGAAATGCAAGAGGAAAAGGAATCAGCGTTTATGAGATAGAAGATGGAAAATGGAATTTAAAGCAAATAAAAGGTGACCTTATTAATCCGTCATATCTTTGTATGGATAGGACAGAAAAATTCCTGTATACGGTTCATGGGGATCAAAGTGAAATCAGCTCCTTTTTGATTGAAGAAGATGGGACATTAGCATATATCAATACGGTTTCTACAGGCGGGGTTAATCCGGTACACTTGTCTGTTGATAAAACAAACCAATGGATATTTGTGGCTAACCTTCAAACCGGGACAGTTGCTGTGATTCCACGAGTCGAAGATGGAAGCCTGCAGGAGTTGAAACAGCTCTATACGATTCCGGGAAAAGAGGAGGGGACCGTATCACATCCACATCAGGTATTACAGGATATTCATCAGAATTACCTGCTTGTATCCTGTCAGGGAAGGCTTTATGGCTTTGGTCAGGTTGATGTATTCCGAATCAATAGCGATACAGGGGAACTGGAAAAAACATGTGTGGTCAGCTCGCGGGAAATAGCGGAGCCCAGGCATATGGTATTTCATCCAAATAACAGATTTTGCTACGGTGTGAATGAGAAAGACTATTCAGTTACTTATTATCAGTTTGATGAAGAAGATGGCCGGCTTGAGGCGAAACAGATTGTACCTGCTTTGCCAGATACTTACACCGGAGATGGCTGGGCAAGCGGCATATTGATGGAGCAGGCAGGGAGACATCTGATTGTATCAAACCGTAAACATGATAGTGTTACCTGCTTTGAGATTAATCAGGATAATGGCATGTTAACCTTTAAAGATAACATAAAAACAGAAGGAAAGCAGCCCCGCTTTATTGCGGTGAACCCATTAAATAACACTGTGATAGCAGCAAATGAACTTTCCGATAATTTAAGGGAAATCAATGTTTGTCCAGAACGGGGAAAGCTTGAAATGATGGATATGGAAATACATACAGAAAGCCCTGTATGTGTAATATTTAAGCAATGATAGTGAGTTTATTTCTAATAACTCCAGTTAAGAGAACTTTATAAAACTAATAAATTAATAAGCAGATGAGAATTACTTTGGGGGTAGGTACTTTAAATTATGCCTTGTAACACGCTGTAAGCCACCGTGTTGGCTTTTTAGGCGAGGGATGGAGAAATGGGCCATACTACAATAGGTCTGGCTAGATTGGCCCAATATGAAAAATTCTACTTTTGTATAAGGAAAACCGATATTGACACTTCACATTAGCATCCATAAATCAAACCGTATTCCCCGTTCGATTTGTGTGCAGGTTAAAGGGAGGTGCACCTAAAGGCGCCCCTCCCGGCCACAAACGCCCGCAATGCGGGCGTTTTTTCTTTTCCACGAAGGTGCACCTGTTTGGAGCTTTGGTCACCTGACAGGTGGTCGGTTTTAGCTGGAGGTTACGTAAATACAAGCAAAATAGCACATTCTTAGGTGTACCTTGTAGGTGGTTCTGCTGTATTTGGGACAAAATCTTTATGGCATGTGGATATGGACTTCTGCCAGGATATCCGATATGGTGTTGGCGGAAGGAGGAGTGCCCATGAAGAAGACTACAAGGGAACAGTGTGAGGAAATGATAGCAGTTAGGGTAGAAGCGCTGGTAAGCCGCTGGCAGGAAGAAAAAACACAGGAAGAAAGAAATGCAGACCACAAGTTGAATGAGCGCATGGACCATTGGATGAAGGAAATCACCATGGAGCAGAGAGATGCCATAGAGGATTGTATTGATGACATGCTGGATGGAAATGGGATGTGTCAGATGTATCTGTATGAGGAAGGGGTGAAGGATGGGATACGGTTGATGAAAATGATTTGGGATTTGTGACAGTATGTTCGTGGGATAGCCGTCATATCGTGTGGCGGCTTTTTTGTTTGGAAAGGAATAACGACACGAAAAAAAACAAATACATGCATCACCCGTACAAAAAAATATATGCCACGCCAAGGGGGGAGTCTGTCTATCCGGTGGGCTATGCTCTGGCCCATGGTGGGCTGCCAAGAAGTACCCAATGGAATATTTAGTACAGATGGAAAGAATAAAAAGCATTTAAGGCGTGATAAGCTGAGTAAAAATAACTAAAGTTGTATGTGAATTTTTGACGAAATCGAATTTTTGAGGTTATCAAAAGGGGCCTGAAACTGAACTAATAGTGAGGGGAATATTTTTTCTAGAAATGTAATCTGCAAGCTTGGTCGTATGCTGAAATTGTGTATCTTAAGAAAATTGTAAGAAGAAATCTGGTTATCAGAAGGCCTGTTTTTTACCACTAGTGGTAGGGGGATATTTTCTTTAGAAGAGGATGGTATGAGGGTGAGAAACTGGTTAGTCCATTCGTGTGTAAAGAAAAACATAAGTCCATCCCGGGCAACCCATTGAAATTGTCCATTAATGAGAGGGGAATGTATGAGTACAGGGGAGGCTGATTCAACGAAGTTATCTGAAGGATTCACATGAAGGAAGAAAACATCTCCCATCAACAACAGATAAATTCAACTAAAATACTATGTATTTTCATAGGGATTTTCAGGGGAGCACTGTGTATAAATTCTGAAAATTAAATTTGTTGGTTATCAGAAGGCCTATTTTTTGGCTCTTAAATAATAGAGGGGTATTTTTTAAAAACGGGAATGGAAGGAGAGAAGGGGGTATAACCGGTCCATCTCTTAAGCGGGAGACTGGATATATTATATTCCACAAAAGAAAAAATGAATCATACAGGCCTGACCAAAAAGGATGGGAGTATGCCTGTCCGCCGTACATTGACAACTTCATATCCAGCCAATCTGTTACATTGGCTGTCCGGTCGTGAGGAACGAAAGCGACGTGAGGGGTGCGCGATGACTGCCTGCAGGACGTGGTCCTGTCCATAGATGTGTGTTACATCTTAAGGCAAGAGCGGTATACATCTGACTCTCAATCAATCTTAAGCAGGGTTGAATCGCCATGGCCCCGGACAGCTGACAATGATACTTCCGTCCAGTCACAGCCCCCTTGGCCGGGGACCACGCAATGAGGGCGGCCCCCGGAGAACCCGGAGGAGGTGGGATTCCTATGATGCCTGTCAGCTGCAGGCAGGCGGACTGGCTGCCCTGTCCGGGCATTCTTCTGGACAAGCTTCGGGGAGTAGTGTCGAATAGAAGCACAAATAGGAAATGGAAAGAAGGTGGTTTCAATGTCAGACCATGCAGGCATTCTTCCGGGATGACTGCATGGATGTGGGATGGAACGAGGCCAGGATGGATGAACGTGTTAAGGATGAGCATTCCCATAATGGCTCAAGGAGCGATACGCATGAAGACATCCGTGAGGTGGAAATAGGGTATTCCCGGAGGAACTATGGAAACAATGGAGCTGCTTCAATACCTGCGATTCAGGGAAGTACAAAAGATACTGGATGAACTGCTGCGCCAAAGGATGATTGACCCCGTCATGTATGACTTGGTCCTTCGGAAGTACCAAAGGATATGTTCCCAACATGTTGTATAAAAATGTGGAAATTCGGAGAACTAATACTTGATATGGTGCAGGAAGTGTGGTAATGTGTCTTGTTGAAAACGGAGGAAAGGAGGTACAACAAGTGGCAGAAGTATTATGCATCCCAAAGACCATACCAGAGCATACAGGATACCGGATACGGAGCATTCGTGTGTGTGCATACTGCCGTGTGAGCACGGATGACGATGGCCAGTATCACTCTTATGACGCACAGATGGAGTATTATAAGGGGCTTATCCAGAAAAATCCGGACTGGGAATTCTGTGGGATTTATGCGGACGAGGGCATAAGCGGAACCAGCCGATGGGGGAGGGAGGACTTCTGGCGGATGCTGGAGGAATGCGAAAAAGGAAGGATAGACCTCATACTAACCAAATCAATCACCCGGTTTGCCAGGAACACAGTGGACACCTTATCCACGGTCCGCCATCTGAAGGAACTGGGGGTAAGTGTGTATTTCGAGAAGGAACGCCTGAATACCCTGATGGAGGAGAGCGAGGGAATCCTGACCGTATACGGTGCGGTTGCACAGCAGGAGTCCGAAAACATATCCCAAAACGTCCATTGGTCAGCAGTGAACCGGTTCCGGCATGGCACATTCGTGTTAAGCAGGCGGCCGTATGGATATGATAAGGATGAAGAGAAGGAACTGTTTGTCAAGGAGGATGAGGCAGCATGGGTCCGCAGGATGGCCAGCATGTACGTGAATGGAGTGAGCGGGATGAGGATAGCCGAATACCTGAATCAGAACCAAGTACCGGCACCTTATGGCGGGCGCTGGTCCTCCGAGGCGGTCCTTCGGATTTTGTTCAACGAGAAAACGGTGGGTGACTGCCTTCACCAGAAAACCTATTCGACTGGAACGGTGCCGTTCCGGACGGAGAAAAACCATGGGAAGAAGCCGCAGTACTATATAAGGGATGACCATGAAGGTATCCTGAGCAGGGATGAACAAATGAAGTTACAACAGATAAAGGAGCACCGTCTTGGCAGCCGGACCAGGATGAATCAGCGTGAGAGTGGAGGAGCCTATATCCTAAGCGGGAAGGTGGTATGCGGGGAATGCGGGAGAGCTTTCATCCGTAAGAAGGAGCAGAAACAAACGAGAGTGTCCATCAAGTGGAGATGTCCGGGCCACCGGTCAGAGGCATGCCAGTGCTTTACCAATGAGATATGGGAAGAGGATATAAAAAACACGTTTGTGAATGCTTTTAATACTCTCGCGGGACATGCCGATGAGTTATTTGGCCCAATCATACAAGGGGTAAAGAGGATACAGGAGGCCAATGGTCTCCATGAGGAATCAGCAGCGTTAAACCAAAAGAAACTGGAACTAAAAGAGCAGAGACATATACTCAGGCAGTTAAAAGCAAATGAGTGTATCGACTCTGCTCTTTATTTTGAGGAGAGCCGAAAGATTGAAGGAGAGCTAAACAGATGCAGGTCAGAGGAAAAACAGCTGCATTGTAACGGCACCCACCGTGCTATAATAACAGGATTGCAGTCCACCCTGCACCAGCTCCAGGGATATGATGGGAAGATGCAGGCATTCGATGGTGACCAGTTCATCCTCCTGGTCCGGGAAGTCTCGGTGGGAAAGGGACGGGAGCTGAGTTTCCATCTGCGGTGCGGACTTATCCTATATGAGCCGGTCATATGACAGGAGGGATGCTATGTGAACAACTATATCACCTACGGGTACCATCTGGTTGACGGATACATGAGAATGAATCCAGAGCAGAGTGAAGCTGTACGCCTTATCTTTGATGCATATGACGGAGGGGCATCCATCAAAAGGATAGCTGGGATGCTAAAGGACAAGAAGGTACCATCCTCCCGTGGGAAACCGTCCTGGTCACCAGCCCTTATCCGGAAAATCTTGCGTAACAAGGACTATCTGGGAGTAGAGCCGTACCCAAGAATGATTGAAGAAGAGAAGTTTGACCGGGTACAGGGGTGTTTAAAACGCTCCCGGGATTTATGGAACCAGCGTCATCCATCCGGCACCGTCCAGGGAACATCCATGTATACAGGCCGGTTGATATGCAGCAGCTGCGGAGGGGTATATTCCATCTATAAGCAGAGTGGCAAAGAGGACAGTAGAAAAGTCCGGTATTGGAAATGCAGGCATTACGACCCGGCCACGAAGGACCCCTGTAAGATGCCCATCTTGACAGAGAAGCAGCTGGATGGAATGTTCTTACAAGTACTTATGCGGATGAAAACAGAGCCGCCCCTGTACCATGAGGAAACGAAAAAGATACTGACCGGAATCATCAAAGAAAGACAGCGTATGGAATCGGAATTAAGTGTGTGCTGGAACAGATGCAACGAAGACTATGAAAGGATGGAGCAACTCTATTTTCAGATTGCTGCCAAGCGATACCAGGAGATAAAACTGGCAGACTTGACCCATAAGATAGAGGATTATCTTCGGGGATTGGATGGTTCCATCCAGGCAGAAGAAATTGATTCGTCCATATTTAAAATAATCAAGAGGGTAGAGGTTCAGCCGGACAGAAGCCTGAGATTTGAGCTGATAAACAATGCGATAGTACTTCAATATCCAGAAATAAAAATGAAGGATAAGAAAACGAAAAACATACGTTACTGCGTCCCCTTCGGATACTGGCTGGATGGACAGGAAGTGCCAATCATCCATGAGCAATACGGTCCAATCGTCCAGATGATATTCCAAACCTACGCGAAAGGGATGTCGCTGACAGCACTGGCAAACAAGTTGGAGAGCCAGTCCATACCCAACCAGAAAGGAAAGCCAGCATGGAGCCATAGCTGCATCCGCAATATCCTTACCAACCCTGTTTATCTGGGGGACAAGAAATTTCCTGCTCTGGTGACACGGGAACTGTTTACACAAGTACAGACCAGATTGGAAGAAACCGGCCGGAAGAAACGGGAGAGCCGGACTAAGGCGGCAGATGGAAAGGAGGGATTACGTGCCAAGGGCGGAACGAATCGTAGAGGTCATCCCGGCAACCTGGAACCCGACAGATGAGTCATCCCGGGAAATTCGGAAGCTGCGGGTAGCGGCATACTGCCGCGTCAGCACGGAGCTGGAACAGCAGCAGTCCAGTTATGACATACAGATTGAGTATTATACCAGGCACATCATGCAGAACCCCAACTGGATATTCGCCGGTGTCTTCGCAGATGATGGACGCAGCGCGACCAATACCTTTCGCAGGGATGATTTTAATCAGCTGATGGACCAGTGTCTGAAGGGGAAGGTGGACATGATTATTACGAAATCCATCAGCCGGTTTGCCAGGAATACGGTGGACTGCATCTCCTGGGTGAGGAAGCTCAAGGAAAAGAACGTGGCCGTGTACTTCGAGAAGGAGAATATCAACACTCTGGATGATTCAACGGAAATGATACTGACCATCCTGAGCAGCCAGGCACAGGAGGAAAGCCGGGCCATCAGCACCAACGTCAAGTGGGGATACGCGAGAAAATTTGAAAAGGGAGAATCCACAAGACAGAGAAGCTATGGATTCAGAAAAGCGCCAACGGGAGAGATGTGTATTGTGGAGGAGGAAGCCGCTGTTATCCGCAATATGGCCCGGTGGTTCCTGGACGGGGACAGCCTGGAAGGAATCAAGCATAGGCTGGAGGATGCAGGGATAGAGACCACTACAGGTAAGAAAGTATGGAGTACGGGCACCATCTACAACATACTGACCAATGAAAAAATCATGGGAGATGTGCTCCTGCAGAAAACATTTACGGCAGATTATCTGACCAAACGGAGAGTGAAGAATGCAGGCCAGCAGAAGCAGTACTATGTGAAGAATCACCATGAGGCAGTTATCCCGAAGTCGGTGTACTACAAGATACAGGAGGAGATTGCCAGACGCTCTTCCTTAAGAAAAGCCGGGACCAGGAAGGGGAAGACGGGCCAGGGGGTGTATAGCTCCAAGTATGCGTTGACAGGCATCATGGTATGCAATGAGTGCGGAGCCCATTACCGGAGGACAACCTGGGCAAAGAAGGGGAAGAAGGCAATCGTCTGGAGGTGCATCAACCGTCTGGAACATGGGACGAAGCGATGCCATGAATCGTCTACATTAAAGGAAGATGCAATTCAGGAAGCCATTATGAAGAAGCTGCACAGCCTGTCAGTAGACCAGGAGGAAGAGATGTTCTTAAAGGGAGTAAAGGAGGACATCCTTCGGGCAACCAAAGTTTCAGGAGGAGCGTGCACAGAGGAAGAGATTGATAAAACCATAGAAGAACTGCGTGACCAGCTTATGGACTATGTGGGCATGGCAGCCAGGGAAAATGGTGGTGAGAACTGGTACAGCGACCGAATGCGAAAGCTGGGATTACAGATAAGCGAATTAAAAAAGAGGAGAGAAAACATACGAGAGCAGGAAAAGATAAGGGAGGAGTATGAATATCTGGACCAGGAAATCAGCCGAATCATAGGTGAGACAGGCGGGGCCTCAGGAGCCGAATTTGATAATATCTTCATACGGCAGATTGTCCGGGAGATACGTGTGATATCGAAAAACAAACTTCAAATCCAGCTAAGGACAGGTATGATGTTGGATGTGAATCTGTAAACGAGAGTAGGATTAGAAGCTATACTATTATCAAAATGGAAATCGTTTGACAGGCCTTGGTGGCTGATATTGCTAATGGGTACCCGGAATGATAAAATATAAGAACAACAGTAGGCTATAAAGAAGAATTAAAAACAATAAAGTTTTCGTAAATGATAAATGTCATTGATAGTATCGGGAAGGGAGGACTTAAAGATGTTCAAAGTTAAATTGAGCTTTGATACGGATAAGCTGGAACAGGATATCCTGGAACAGCTTTATGCTAAAGTGGACGAAATATTTGAGTCTGAGGACTTAAACTGCGTGGACAGAGCGTTGGTCCGGGTCTATGAAGATAAAGGGAGGGAGGAGGATTACGGGCGTTTTTGGGCGGCAATTTTTGCATTGAAGCAAACACCAGAGCTTGCTGAGAATTTAAAGGAGTGTATATGGTATAATGGTTCAGCAAAAGAAAACCTGCTTACAGGGTTTCTGAGAAATTAGTATATGAATAGTGGGCAAAAGAAAGGGATAAATTTTGACCTGGATACAAACGCGTTGAAAATATACTATACAAAAGGGGACTGGCGTAATGCATACCATGATGTCAGGAACTTTTTTAAGAAGAATGGCTTTGAACATATCCAGGGCTCAGGATATCATACTCTGATGCCGATGTCAGAACCTGATGTAATGACCATTGTGTATCAGATGACAAAAAGATTTCCATGGATTAATTACTGTGTGAGTGTTTGTACGCTTGCAGATGTTCCGGAAACGTTTGATATTTCGCATATCTTTGTCCGGGAGGCAGAGCGGCTGGACGAGGCTATGACGTCTACGACGCAGGGAATTGATACTTTAAGCATGTAGGTGATGATGTCCCTTAAATGATGAAGCACAAAGTATTTTGGATTAATTTGATTAAGAATTATATCATCCCTGAAACCGTTTCAAAGTTTGTGTAAACTCAAAAAACTAAAGTAAGATAAGTTAATAGTTACGAAAGGGAAAAGCTATTTTACCGGGACTTGCCCTTTGCTTGTATAATAATGCTGATTCTGGGGATGTCAAGCAGCGCCACTTAAACGGCGCTACCTCCATTCAGAACAGTTTATAATCAAGATAACCGTTCTTCAAAAGATATCTCAAGCTGGGAATGTATCTGCCCCAGTCCTGACGATGCCCTGTCCATTTCTTCGTGATATCCATCATTGCCAGATACAGCATTTTCAATAGGCTGTCATCGGATGGGAATACGGTCTTGGATTTGGTCACTTTACGCAGCTGGCGGTTAAATCCCTCTATGGTATTCGTCGTATAAATCAGGCGTCTGACCGCTTCCAGATACTTGAAATAAGTGGATAGATTGGCCCAGTTGTCTCGCCAGGATTTGGCGATTTTGAGGTATTACCCACTCCATTTTTCATCAAAGTTCCTCAACTGCGATAACGCAGTTTCCTCCGTCGGCGCTGCATACACTTTCTTTCAATCAGCCATCAGCGGCTTAATCTCCTTATAGGAGACAAACCAGGTTGTATTGCGAATCTGGTGGATAATGCACTGATGAATTTCGGTCTGGGGATAGACGGCTTCTATGGCCTGTGGAAAAGCGGAAAGCCCGTCCACACACGCAATCAGGATATCCTCCGCTCCCCGGTTCTTCAATCCATTCAGGATAGAGAGCCAGAATTTCGCACTTTCATTCTGGCCGACATACATGCCAAGGATGTCCTTTTTCCCGGACATGTCAATCCCTATGGCAATATACACGGCCTGCTTTACAATATGCCTGTCGCTGCGTACATGGAAGTGGATGGCATCCAGAAAGACCACAGCGCAGACTTCCTCTAACAGCCTTTCCTGCCATTCCTTCACAATAGGCAGGATTTTGTCCGTAGTCCGGCTGATTGTGCTGTCTGAGATGTCTATATCATACAGTTCCCGCATATGGCTTTCGATATAATTGGTCGTCATGCCTTTGCCGTACATGGAGAGTATTTTTTCTTCCATGTCCTGGGTGACGGTATTCTGGTATTTCTTGATAATCTGGGGTTCGTATTCCACTTTTCTGTTCCGTGGAATATCAATTCCCATATCTCCATAGCTGGTGTGCATGGTCTTCTGGGAATGGCCGTTTCTGCTGTTGTCCGTTTCTTTGCTGCGGTAATCATACTTGGAGTAGCCAAACTCCTCATTCATTTCCTCATCGAGGGTGCCCGCCAGTATGACGCTCATCATGTCACGCATAATAGCATTGACATCTGTGCCATCTTTGATTTTGGCGTTATTCTGTTTCAGGTAACCGCTCATGAGTTCCCGCATTGCCGCTTTCTGTGGTGTGTCATTTTTTCTTGCCATAGACAAAACCTCCAAACTGAGTGATTCTATCTTACCTCAGTTTGGAGGTTTACACAATCTTTGGGATACTCCCTCATCTATACAATAGGGAATATGCGGATGGTGTCAGCTATCAGCATATTTGAGAGATTATGGTATTAAACATTATATAATAATTAAACAATCCAATTGGTGTAGTCCCGCCGGGCATCCACAACAGCATATACAATAACAGTAAAATCCCGTTTTCTGATTTTATAAAATACCAGATGGTTTTCTACAATAATCATACGAAACCCCATACGCCTTAAAGATGGATGTTTGGCAATCACACCATAATAAGGCTGCTCTGCTAATAAGCCAATGGCGTGCTCTAATTTGTCCAGATATGCGAGGGCAATGTCCACGTCACCTGAATCATCTGCTATATAAAAAAGTATATCCTGTAACTGTGTATCTGCAGTATCTGTTCGGATAATCTCGTATTTCATCGTGTTTTCCTTGCCAGTAAGGCCTTTCTGATATTATCAAATGTTTCCTGTATCGGCGCAGTCCGTCCATTATTCACATCATCCTGTGCTTCGACCAGCATACTTAATAATTCGAGTTCCGATTTCATTTTACCATATTGGGCATGTCCAATTAAAACGGTATCTTCATGTCCATTGACAGTTATATAAATAGGCTCACCAGTTGCTTTAACCATAGAAGATAATTCTGGATATTTATTTCTTAAATCGGATGAAGGTCTAATTGATTCCATGTATAATCCTCCTTTTATAATATATCATAATATTATCATATTTACGATATATATTCAATGGATATATTAAAGTTGTTAGAATGGATTACCAGGAAATCGGCTGTACTATAGGCGAGACAGGCAGAATCAGAAGAGAGATATTGATTGCAACACAACGAAAGACCGCCTATAATCTTAGAAAAAGATTACGGAGGGGAGGATTCTGTTAAATGGAGGTTGACACGGTTTCAAAAAAGAACGCGCGAGAAAAAACAATAGCCAGATTATATGAGCTTCTGGAACTACAGGAAAAGGTCAAGAAGCGGTTTGGTATAGATGGATATAATGTTTTTGGCAGCTATGTGACAATTCATTATGTGGAGGGAAAGAGTGATATCGACATTGCTATTTATACAGAAGATTTTGATTTATATAAAAGGATATCTATGTATTTGGAAGAATATTTTGCTGAAAAAGGAATTGAAAGTGATATTTTCTATATAGACCTAACGATGGAGGCGCCTGTTTATTGCGCGCCTTTAAAGTCGGAGTTACAATTTACAGACTATTATCCTAAAAAGTTAGTGGAGTTTAGGGAAAATTGTCAGCATAAGCTGGAAGAAATTAAAATGGGATATCAGTGAGCAGATGAAGGAAATTTAAGTGAATCATCTCCCGAAATATCAAATATTTTGTGTTCTCTTTTTTATTCTGCTATACTAATATTAGCGGCGAATTCCAATTAATGTTATGGAAAGGCCTATCGACAGATAAGTTAGTGGAAATATAGCCGGGTAAGGGGGATGTAAACATGGACCTGATTCATATAGCAATTGTAGAGGATGAACCGTTATTCGTTCAGCAGCTTAAGGAATATATCGGGCGATATGAGAAAGACAGGGGGAGACGGATTAAAATTACAACCTTCGCAGATGGAGAGGATATCACAGATGATTACCGTGGAGGCTATGACATCATATTAATGGACATTCAGATGCGGTTCATGGATGGCATGACGGCTGCTGAGAAAATCAGAACGCTGGATCACGAAGTGATTATTATGTTCATTACCAATATGATTCAGTATGCGGTGCGGGGATATGAGGTGGATGCCATGGATTATGTAGTAAAGCCAGTCGAATATTTCGCCTTTTCCCAGAAGCTGGACAAGGCCATTGGCCGGATGAAAAAGGCAGTGCAGACATATATATCGGTCCCCACGGAGGACGGTCTGCAGAAGCTGGCAGTTTCGGATATTTACTATATTGAAAGCCAGGGGCATAATGCATGTTACCGGACAGCCAGAGGTGAGTTTCTGTCCAGAATCACATTAAAAGAATTGGAAGATTCCATGGGTGGGTATGGCTTTTTTCGTTGTGGAAAAGGATATCTGATTAATATGAAGCATGTGGATGGAATATCCGGCAATGACTGTATCATTTGTGGTGAACGGATTCCCGTCAGCCGGAATAAGAAGAAAGAGTTTATGGAACTGTTAATACAATACATGAATGAGGGATAGATCATGCTTTACAATCAGGATATTCCCAGAATATGTACTGCCCTGGCAGAGTGGGGCGCCTGTATGGTATATTTATATCTGATTAAAAGGGAAAAGCTAAGGCGTCCCTCTTTTTGGTATATCAGTCTGGCAGTGATGGCTGTACAGATTGCGTTTCTTGAGCTGACGGGTGATCTGCCGGTGGCATTCTGGCTTACATGCATGGCAATTGCTGTGGCTATTATGTATGTATTCCTTTTGATGGGCGGTGAATTGTCTGCTTTGGGCGCCGGTTACTGTGGTGCCAGGGCATTTCTTCTGGCAGAGTTTGCCGCATCACTGGAATGGCAGGTATTTGCATTCATGCGGTCCATTGGATATGGGAGTGTGTGGATTCAGGTGATTTTTGTTATTATTATATACGGGGGCTGCTTTTGGATTGCTGCTTATCTGGAGCGTCCGTCACTTACAGATGACTATCTTAACCAGCTGACCATCCGGGAGGTTTTGGCTGCGGCCGGAATTGCGGCAGCGATTTTTGCGTTCAGCAACCTGAGTTACCTTTATAGCAATCTTCCCTTTACCAGCACCCGTATGGCAGATATTTTTTCAATCCGCACCTTGGTGGATTTTGGCGGGATTGCGGTTCTATTTGCCTATCAAAGCCGGATTTGTGACTATATGGCAGAGCGTGAACTGGCAGCCATGAACGCGGTTCTTAAAAGCCAGTATGACCAATACAGAAATTATCAGGACAGCCTGGATTTAATTCATATAAAATATCATGATTTGAAGCATCAGATTGCAGCCCTGCGAATGGAAACAGATGAGCAGAAGCGAAGGAAATGGCTGGATGCCATGGAAGAAGAGGTCAGTGCATTTGGAACTCTGAATAAAACAGGAAATCAGGTGCTGGATACAATCCTGGCTGCGAAATTGTTCCATTGCAGAAAGAACAAGATTCAGATTACATGTGTGGTTGACGGAAAACTGCTGGATTTTATACATGTTATGGATATCTGTTCCATTTTTGGAAATGCACTGGATAATGCCATCGAACATGTGATTCTGATTCCGGAAGAGGAGAAGCGGCTGATTCATATGTCGGTATCAGCAAAGAAGAATTTTGTATTCATCAAGATTGAAAACTACTGTGAGTCGGAAATCATTAAGAATCAGCACAGTTTAATTACAACAACAAAAGCAGACAAGCAGAACCACGGATTTGGACTGCGAAGTATTTGTGCGGCGGCAGAGAAGTATGGCGGCAGCGTGAGCTTTGAACAGGTCCAGAATTGGTTTGAATTAAAAATTTTGTTACCCAGAGGTTAATTTACCTCTGGGTTCTGCATTTTGTGTGAGCTGTTTCATGTGTTGTCTGCATCTTGTGCCGGATAGATGCATTTCATGCCAAATTCCGCATAGCAGGAAACAGGGTGATATAATGTGGACACGAAACGAGTGCTGAATAAAGGGAATGCACAAAGTGTAAAAATCCACTAAGTAAAAAGCAGGAGGTATGAACATGATTAGTGTTGAGATGGAAGATGTCCTTGCAGTTCTTCAATTATGTAAACCCTACATAATTGGAATGATTGCGGCCGTCATAATTGGGATAGGGGTTATGATTGCGTGCCGTAAGATGTCAAGGGGAAGGCGCTTCTTTGTAAGGGGTAACGCGGTGATTGCCATGCTTCTGGTAATCATAGTGTGTGTAAACATGATTTGTTTTGGTCCCATGTCCACATTGATTGGATTGGCAACAGGAAACGGAACTGTAAGCGATGCCACGAATGAGGAATCTGCCCGGACAGCAGAGGAAATCATGGAAGAGGGAATCGTACTTTTAGAAAATGAGGGGATGCTTCCTCTTTCCGGAACACAAAAACTGAATCTCTTTGGCTGGGAAGCAGTTAATCCCGCTTATGGCGGAGCTGGATCGGGAGGCATTAATGACCTGTATGAAATCGTAAGCCTTGTTCAGGGGCTTCAAAATGCCGGTTTCACGGTCAACCAGGAGCTGCTTGATTTTTATGACAGTTACGGAACGGACAAACCGGAAATGTCGATTCAGAAGCAGAGCTGGACGCTTCCGGAACCGCCGGTTTCTGCTTATCCGGAGGGACTGATTCAGGATGCAAAGGAATTTTCAGATGTGGCGGCCATTGTGATTTCCAGGAAGGCAGGAGAAGGCCATAATGACATCCCTATGGATGTGAGCAAATCCTCTTACGACAATAATTCAGCGGATTACGAGGATTTTCCGGCGGGGGAGCATTATCTCCAGCTGTCCCAGACGGAACGTGACATGGTGGAGATGGTCTGCGCCAATTTTGATAAGGTGGTTGTAATTTATAATGGCGCCAATCAATTTGAGCTGGGATTTGTGGAAGAGTACGACCCAATCAAAGCTGTGGTATGGTGCCCTGGTACAGGCAATGTAGGATTTAATGCACTTGGTAAGGTGCTCAATGGGGAGATAAATCCTTCCGGCCGGACACCGGACACCTTTGTATACGATATGAAGTCAGCTCCATGGTGGAATAATGGGGAAAAGACTGCGTATGTGAATCTGGCAGATCTGGCTGTGGAAGGCATGAATGCAGGCAAGCCCCAGGTATTTGCGCCATCCTTTACCAACTATGTGGAAGGAATCTATGTAGGATATAAGTTCTACGAGACAGCAGCGGATGAAGGAATCATTGATTATGAACACACGGTTCAATATCCCTTTGGATATGGCCTGGGCTATACCACCTTTGAACAAAAAATGGGGGAGCTTAAGGAGAAAAATGGACTAATTGAACTGGATGTGACAGTAACCAATACAGGAGAAACGGCTGGTAAGGATGTGGTGGAACTGTATTTTAATCCGCCTTATCAGAATGGCGGTATAGAAAAGGCGACGGCAAATCTTCTGCAATTTGCAAAAACAGATTTGCTGCAGCCTGGACAGTCCCAGACCCTTACCCTGTCCTTTGCAGCGGAAGATATGGCGTCGTTCGATTATATGACAGAAAAGGCTTATGTGCTGGAAGCAGGTGACTATATCCTCTCTGTAAACAGCGATTCCCACAATATACTGGACCAGAAAGAATATCAGGTATCTCAGACAAAAGTATATAATCAGGAAGAAAAACGGGAGTCTGACCAGATTGCGGCCGTCAATGTATTCGATGAGGCGGCAGGGGATGTGGTCTACCTTTCCAGGGCAGACCGGTTTGCCAATATGGAGAAGGCAATTGCTGCTCCGTTAAATTTGGAGCTGAAAGAGCCATATCTGTCCGAATATCATCTGAACAGCACGTTTGATAAAACTACTTATTTAAACAGCAGTGATACCATGCCTGTCACCGGGGCAAAGAATGGAATGAAGCTGGCCGACATGCGGGGCGCTGATTATGATGATCCACGCTGGGAAACATTGCTAGACCAGCTGACCGTGGATGAGATGGCAGGAATGGTTGCCATGTCCGGATATCAGACACCGGCCATTGAATCTGTAGGCAAAATTGGCACATTGGATTTTGATGGACCGGCTGCTATCAACAACAACTTTACCGGGGTTGGCTCCATCGGATTCCCGATTGAAGTAGTAATTGCTTCCACATGGAATCAGGAGCTGGCAGGTGAATGGGGCAGCTGCATGGGTAAGATGAGCCGGGAGATGGGGGCCCATGGTTGGTATGCACCGGGGATGAATACCCACAGAACTCCGTTTGGAGCACGAAATTATGAATATTTTTCGGAGGACGGAGTACTGGCAGGAATGATAGGGGCCAGTGCAGTGGCAGGAGCTATGGACCAGGGTGTTTATTCCTATATCAAACATTTTGCCTTATATGAAGGCAATGGAAAGATGGTCAGTGTATGGTCCAATGAACAGGCAATCCGCGAAATTTACTTAAAGCCTTTTGAGATATCCGTGAAAAAAGGCGGAGCCAATGCAGTGATGGTGTCCTGGAGCTTTCTTGGACACAGATGGACCGGTGAGAACAGCAACTTGTTAAATACGGTACTTAGAGGTGAGTGGGGATTCCGTGGAATGGCGCTGACAGATTTCTTCCGCAACAACGGACATGGATTCATGAATGCGGATGCGGCATTAGCCAATGGCGTAGATGCCATGTTATCCACCTTTGACGGACCTGAGAATAATGTAGCGGACCGCAGTCATCCTACCTCTGTGAAACAGATGAGAAATGCCTGTAAAAATGTCATGTATACGGTGGTTGGAAGCTGGGCCTATGATGGTAAAGGGGCCAGTGTTGGCATGGAAACATGGAAGAAGGCAGTCATTGGTCTGGATGCGGTTCTAATAATTGGTTTGGCGGCTGTGGAGGCAATGGTGATAAAAGGCAGCAAAAAGCGCAAAGAGTCGTAAGAATGCAAGCAGGTATAAATATGCCTTAAACAGAGGAAATGGCTGGGGAGGGAAAAGGTTTGAAACATGCAGAATTGATAGGAAAAATGACATTGGAGGAAAAAGCGGCTTTTTTAAGCGGTAAAAACGAATGGCAGAGCCGGGATATTCCCCGTCTTGGTATTCCATCCATCTTTTGTTCAGATGGCCCTCACGGTATCCGCAGGCAGGCGGGGGCAGGGGACCACTTAGGGCTGAATCCCTCCCTGCCAGCAACCTGTTTTCCTACGGCCGCAACCGTGGCGAACAGCTGGGACGAAGAACTGGCCCAGGAACTGGGCGAGGCTCTGGGGGAGGAGGCGGCGGTACAGGGAGTCAATGTACTTCTGGGACCGGGGCTGAATATCAAGAGAAGTCCTTTATGTGGGCGCAACTTCGAGTATTTTTCAGAGGACCCATATCTGGCGGGAAAGATGGCGGCGGCTTATGTACGGGGAATCCAGAAAAAGGGCGTTTATGCCTGCCCTAAGCATTTTGCGGTCAACAGCCAGGAACTGCGCCGTATGGCCATGAATGCGGTGGTGGATGAGCGCACCCTGAGGGAGATTTACCTGACTGCATTCGAGATTGTCGTGAAAGAGGGGAAAGCCAAAGCGCTGATGACCAGCTATAACCAGATAAATGGAAGCTACGCCAACGAGAATGAACATCTGCTCAAAGAGATTTTGCGCGAAGAGTGGGAATATGAGGGGATGGTGGTGACAGACTGGGGCGGTTCCAATGACCATGTCCGCGGTGTATCCCTCCGCTCCAACCTGGAGATGCCAACGCCGGGGCTGGACTCTGCAAGGCAGCTTTTAAAAGCGATACAGGAAGGAATGCTTACCGAAGAACAGCTGGATATCTGTGTGGATGACTTAGTGGATGCAGTCCTGGAGCTAACAGCCGGAAGTTCTGTGAAGACGGCTGAAATCGACTGGACTGCCCACCATTCGCTTGCCGGACGGGCAGCAGCAGAAAGCATCGTACTGTTAAAGAATATGGCCGCTCCGGATCCGATTCTTCCGCTGAAAGAAGATTGCAGCGTAGCTCTGATTGGGGATTTTGCTATCCGCCCGCGTTATCAAGGGGCAGGTTCCTCCATGGTAAATCCTGCAAAAGAGGTGGAAACAATGGAGAAGATGATAGAGAACTATCCGGTTCATTGTGTTGGCTGCGCGGCGGGATATAAGCGGAACGGTGAGGTGGACGAAGCACTCAAAAAGGTGGCTCTGGACCTGGCGCAGAATGCCGATGTAGTGATTTACTGTTTTGGTCTGAATGAGATAAACGAGGCAGAAGGAATGGACCGCGGACACATGCGCCTTCCGCAGAATCAGATTGATTTCCTGGAAGCTCTTGTCAGGGTAAATCCCAACATTGTGGGAGTTTTAAGCGGCGGATCGGCTGTGGAGATGCCATGGCAGCATTGCTGTAAGGCAATCCTGCATGGATATCTGGGAGGACAGGCTGGCGCGGGTGCTATGATGGATGTTCTGACAGGCAGGGTGAATCCTTCCGGGCGTCTTGCCGAGACCTATCCCATCCGGTATGAAGATACTCCGGCGTTCCGGTATTTCCCAAGTGCAGAACGCAATTCAGAATATCGTGAAGGGCTTTATATCGGATACCGGTATTACGATACCAGCAGGGTGCGGGTACAGTACCCCTTTGGTTTCGGACTTTCTTACACCTCCTTTGAATACGGGAATCTGGAGGTAAGAAAAGGTGGGGTCAGGTTCTGTTTGAAGAACACAGGAAGCCGGGATGGGGCTGAAATAGCGCAGTTGTATGTGGGCTGTTGGGACGGGGCCGTATTCCGCCCGGAAAAAGAGTTAAAAGGATTTAAAAAAGTTTTTTTAAAGGCAGGAGAAACAAAAGAGGTAGTTATCCCATTTGATGATAAGACCTTCCGGTACTGGAACAGCCGGACGAACCACTGGGAAGTAGAGGGAGGAACGTATCAGATTCTGGTCGGAGCCTGTGTGATGGATATACGCTTAAGCGGCAGTATTACGCTTAAGGGAACCACAAAGGAGCTGCCCTATGAGGGCAGGAATCTGCCTTCGTACCGTACCGGATTTATCCAGAATGTGGCAAAGGAAGAATACGAAATCCTCCTGGGGTATCCGGTGCCTTCCGGAAAATGGTCGGGCGAGCTGGGATTCAATGACGCGGTCTGTCAGATGTATTATGCAAAGAGCGCACTTGCCAGATGGGTGTATAAAATCCTTACAGATAAAAAAGCGAAAAATGAAGCTATGGGCACACCGGACTTAAACCTGCTGTTTCAGTATAATATTCCCTTCCGTGCCATTGCCAAGATGACGGGAGGGCTGGTGAGCATGGATATGATCCGGGGAATCCTGCTTGTGATAAACGGACAATTCCTGAAAGGAATGAGGCAGGTCATAACAGGTTTCTTTGTCAATCGGAGAGAAAACAGACGATATGAGGCTGTTTTGACCGGAAAGGGAAAATCATGGAAGGAATAAGAAACTGGGTGAAGGCGCATCCGAACCTTTGGGAATTTATTCTGTTCAATCTGCTTTCCAATTGTGCTACGATTATCAACTTTATTGTGATGTGGCTATGTACAGGATTTATTTTTACAGCTTTTAATACCCGCCCGTTTCAGTTTTTCATCTTCCGCTATACAAACGTGGACCGTGATTTGGGATTGTGCGGATTTTTAAGTTTTCTGGTGGCTACAGCGGTTGCACAGACTGTAAACTTTTTTGTGCAGAAGAATCTGGTGTTTAAATCCAACGCAGCCTTTGGAAATGCAGTTCCCAAATATATGGTTCTGGCAATTGCTCTTGTGGTTATGTCGGCGGCGCTTCCGGCTTACAGCCAGACAACACTGATGGCTTTGGGGGTACCGGCAGCACTGGCACCTACTCTCGCCAATGTGGTGAACATTGTGGTGCAGGTAACGGTCAGTTTTCCGGCCATGAAGTTCTGGATTATGCCGGAGGGATGACAACAGGGAGTATAGTCTTAGCGATCCTTCTGCCAATATTAATAACTATAGAGGTACAGAATATCATAGAATCTTTTTGGTGCTGAGGACGGATAGATGTATGAATTATGATATAACAGCTCCACTCAAAGATATTCTAGATTAAAGAAAAAGGGGTAATTAAAGTGGAGCAACAAATGAGTGGCATTTATATACTATAGCGGGATAATGTGCTTCAGTCTATAAATGCCACATTTTTATAAAGGAGATAAGTGTAATATTGTAGAGTGTTTTATATACGGGCAACCCCGCTTTTTCTTGCCGCAGCAGCCACTGCGGCAGCTACCGCTTCCCCGACCCTTGAATCAAAAGCAGCGGGAATAATATAGTCTGAGGACAGTTCTTCATCTGTAATAAGGTCGGCCAATGCATATGCAGCAGCCATTTTCATTTCTTCATTAATATCGCTGGCACGGACATCGAAGGCACCGCGGAAGATTCCGGGAAATGCCAGTACATTGTTGATTTGGTTTGGAAAATCACTACGTCCTGTGGAGATGACCGCTGCACCGCCTGCTTTTGCCTCATCTGGGAAAATCTCAGGTGTCGGATTTGCACAGGCGAAGATGATGGCATCGTGATTCATGGTTTTTACCATCTCTGTGGTTACGGTACCAGGGCCGGATACGCCGATAAATACATCTGCATCTTTTAATATATCAGCCAGAGAACCAGTCTTTTTGTCCAGATTCGTGATTTGGGCCATTTCTTCCTTAATCCAGTTTAGCCCATCACGCCCGGCGTAAATGGCGCCTTTGCGGTCACACATGGTTATATCCTTAAAGCCGGCAGAAAGCAGTAACTTTGTGATGGCAATAGCAGCAGCGCCAGCGCCGGATGTAACGATTCTCACATCTTCCTTCTTCTTCCCAACTACCTTCAAAGCGTTGAGCAGTCCGGCCAGGGTAATGACAGCTGTACCGTGCTGGTCATCATGGAAGATGGGTATATCACACTTTTCCTTTAGTTTCCGTTCAATCTCAAAGCAACGGGGAGCAGAGATGTCCTCCAGATTAATACCGCCAAAGCTGCCGGATATCTGATAGACAGTCTCTACAAATCTGTCTACATTCTGTGTCTTGATACACAGAGGAATGGCATCTACATCACCAAAAGACTTAAAAAGGACACATTTTCCCTCCATGACAGGCATACCTGCCTCGGGTCCGATATCTCCAAGTCCGAGTACGGCGGAACCGTCCGTGATGACTGCGCAAAGATTATGCCGGCGGGTCAATTCATAACTTTTATTAACATCCTTTTGGATTTCCAGACAGGGTTCTGCGACTCCTGGTGTGTAGGCCAGAGATAGATCCTCTTTTGTGTCCACGGGAACAGTGGCTATCATTTCAATTTTTCCTCTCCATTCTCTGTGAAGGCGGAGGGATTCTTTTGCATAATCCATAATAATTCCTTCTTTCTGTGATTCTATCGTTTTGTAATTCTAATGGTTTAAGGTTTTATGCTTTCGTCATTTCGTTGTTATATAACTCTATTGTTTTTATCAAGACCAGCCGATGGTCTGCAGGAACATGATTGCAACAGCGCCAAAGGCCATTAATGTGCAAACATACGGTATGATATATTTCATCCATTTAATATAGTTCACGTTAGCAATCATGAGTCCGGAAGCAAGGACTGTGGACATAGGAGTTATGAAATTGGTCAGGCCGTCGCCTAACTGATAGCAGAGGGAAAGAATCTGACGGCTGATTCCAAGAATATCTGCCACAGGAACAAACAGGGGCATCAGCACCGGAATCTTAGCCAGACCGTTGGGCATCAACAGATTGAACAGGGATGTGAATATGAACATGCCAACTGCAGAACCTGCCGTGCCAAAACGTCCGATGAGCTGGACGGCTGCATTTGAAATGGTATTGATAATGCTGCTGTCAGAGAGCACCATTCCAGCCACACGGCCAAATCCTACCAACATACATACAGCCCCCATATCGCCGGCGCCTTTCATGAAGCGTCTTGCGAATTCGTTAGGAGTCCATTTGTGGACCAACGAGACGATGATAGCGGCTCCGAGGGAAAGTCCAATCAGATGTCCCAGGCCAAATCCCATGGATGCAGACCCAATAGCATAAATTACAAAAGGAAGAATCAGAAACAATACGGTAAGTACAGCCTTGGCACTGAGGGACTTTTTCTGTGAAAGGTCCAGTTCCTCCCCTTCTGCCATGTGTTCGGTTTCACCTATGATACTTAATGATGGGTTTTTTGAAATCTTTTTACAATAACGCATGGTATAGAAGATGCAGAATGATGTGATAATGACCCACAGGATGGCGCGTACAGCCAGACCGGACATGACAGGCAAACCGCACGCTTCCTGTGCCAGAACAATGATTCCTGTCGTAGGTCCAACAGCCTGTCCGCTTATGTATGGGAGATAAAAGATTGACATAGCGGCAATACGGTCCAGATTTAGACGTTTGACAAACAGCAGTCCGACGATGATAAATGTAATCATAGAATCATTGCCGGCCAGCGTTCCCATGAGGGAAATAAGTATCATGATGACTGGAATTAGAACCGTCATGCCCTTTTCCTGCAGACGCCACAGAGCATAGTCGATGATTTCCTCTACAGAATTACTGGAAATAATCATATAAATCATACCGCCAATGACCATGATTAATGCAAACATGTTGCCTGATTGCGCAATACCGTCATATAACATGAAAAGGGCGCTTAATGGACTAATTGGATTTTGGTCTACATAGTGGAAAGATTCCGGCAAAACAACCCCGGTTGCCGGATCAACATCATATACACCTGCAGGTACTATATAAGACATGATACATAAAATTATAATCAGGCTTATCATGATTAGCAATACATGGGGAAATGCCAATTGTCTCTTGTTTTTTGAACTGTCAGCAGCTTTATTCATATGAAAGACCTCCTTCAGGGTGAGTTTTATGGTGGATTACATGGTTGCCAGCAGAATACCAAGTAATTGGGTGCGCTCTGTTAATGTACGGATCAACATGTGTTCATCCGTGGTGTGGATATTATACATATAGGGTCCGAGGCCGTCCACCACAGGAACGCCCAGTTCAGAGAAGAAACCACAGTCCGCCGGATTGGAGGATTTTTCTTCAGGCAGTTCAAGTCCCATGAGTTCGCCGGCATGCCGGATTTTATCATATAGTTTAACGTTCTCCTCATTGCGGACCATAGCCGGGAATTCCATCTCAATTGATGTTTCAATGGTACAGCCTGGAACAATTCCCTGTTCTGGCAGATATTCCAGGACATCCTTTTTGGTGCGTTCAAATACTTCAGGAGAGTCAATGGGTACGCAAAAGGATGCCTCCGCATAATCAGCCACTACAACCGTATTTCCACCTCCGGATATGGGGGCCACATTATAGTTCATGCCAATACTTAAGTCGGAGCGGTCCGTCAGTTTTATGATGAGGTTTGCAAGCTCCCTGACAGCACTTGCACCCACGCCACCGTCAAGCCCGGCATGTGCGGCAATACCGTGAACTATGATTTTTCCCAGTGCCAAGCCGCGCCGTACAGTAAGTATTCCATTTTTATTGCGGGCAGGTTCAAAACAGATGGCAGCTTCCGCACCGGAGGATTCTTTTTTAAAAAGCTGCTTTCCTATGAGTGAGCCCACTTCTTCATCACAGTTAAAAATAATTACAATCTCTTTGTTGGGAAGCAGTCCTGCTTCTTTCATACTTTTTACCGCATATAGTATAGTTACCACGCCGCCTTTACAATCTGCTATTCCCAGACCATAGGCATATTCACCATCAATATGGAAGGGATGGTCTTCTACTCTATCATCAAAAAAGGCTGAGTCCAGATGGGCATTCAGAATGATTTTTCCATCAGGCGATTCCGGTTTCAGCCGTGCCACAATATATGTACCATATTCTTCAGAATCAATATGCTCAATATCGGCACCAATTTCCTCCAGCACATGGTCCACCAATTGAACAACCCTTTTGTTGCCCTCCACATTTCTGCTGCCGCAGTTGATTCCGCAGAATTGCTCTAGTAACTCCATCTGGGCTTCAAAACTTTTTTCCGCCCCTGTCTTTGCTGCAGCTACAATTTTTTGATAATCTTGTTCCATACCATTTTCTCCTTTTTATAATTGGTTTCGCTAAATCACTAGCTCACTTGTTCGCTATTTAATTATACGGCGTATAAATCATAAGTCAATAGGTCAATTAAAAAAATGACGAAAACTACAAAATAATAATTGGTATTTTGTGCAAAATACACATTGATTTATTACATATGGTGAGGAGACGGTTAAAGTTGGCTTGACAAATAATTCACCTATCTTATAATTAATTATGAAGACACGATACAAGGAGCGTTTGCAGTGGAAAAAAATAAAAAGATAAGAAAGATGTCCGCGCCGGATTTGGTATGCGAGAGGATTCAGGAAATGATTGCCCAGGGAAGCTGGTCCTATGACCAGAAAATTCCTTCTGAAAATGAGTTGGCTGAAAGTTTTGGGGTTAACCGTCTTACGGTACGGATTGCGTTACAGAAATTGAATACATTAGGCATCCTGGATACCAGGGTGGGTGATGGTACATATGTGAGGCACTTTAATTTTGACCAGCATATTGAAGATATTGCAGAGTTTTATATGACACCAAAACTTTTGGATGATGTGTTTGAATTCCGTGTGATGATTGAGGTTGAGAGCGCCAGGCTGGCCATTCAGAGATATACCCCGGAAGAACTGGAGGACTTAAGAAAATATGCAGAACAGTTTGAGACGGCCTTTGATACATTTTTTCAGCTCCAAAAGAAGTCAAAAAACCTTCAGGAGATTCAGGACGCTTATTCCGTAGTCAATGATATGGACATTGCTTTTCATAGGCAGATTTGTGTTATGTCACATAACGATTTAATACTACACGCCTTCTCAGTGGCCAAACCTGCAGTACGCACATATATGGAGAAGGTTGGGTGGGACAGGATACCTAACATCATGGATGGAAAGGTGAATACGAGTGCCAGACATCACTGGGATATTTATAATGCTATAAAGAGTAAAGATTTTGAGACCTGCCGCAGGTTGTGTACAGATATGCTGGATTATCATATATTAGAGCCGCGGACACTTTAAAGACAGGGGTGAAGGAAAGCAATAAGCTTTCTTTCGCCCCTGTCCTTTTTCTTCCATTTATCTTACGGCATAACCCAGGAGGTTGGATAATTTGCGGCCGGAAGAGAGTACCATACTGCTGATTTCCTCCTCCTCCTGGGATGTAAGGCTTGAGCCGCTGACGCTGATTGAACCGATGGGCCTGTTGGAAAAGTCCATAATGACTGTACCTACACAGAACACATGGTACTCGTTTTCCTCCCTATCCAGGGCATATCCCCGCTGGCGGGTCAGACCGATATCCTGAAGGAACATCTGCAGGTCCGTCAGTGTGTTTTCCGTCAGTGGCTGGATATTCATCTTTTCCCACTTTTCGATTATTTCCCCGTTGGAATAGGTGGACAAGAGAGCTTTGCCAGCACTGGTGCTGTACAGGGGCGAACGGTGGCCGACACTGGTATATACGGAAAAGGACATAGCCTCTTTTCCGATGCTCTGAAGGCATAAAAGCTGGTTGTTATCCTCTACTGAAAACTGGGCAATACGGCCACTTCTGTTATTTAGGTCTACGAGAGTGGATTTAATCAGGGACAGCTTATCCAGATTTTGGACAGCATTCAATCCCACCTCATATGTCTTGAGGGTCAGGGAGTAATCTCCGTTCTTCTCATTTTTTGCAAGATAACCATTCTGCACAAGGGTGTATACAAGGCGTGAAAGAGATGCCTTATTTACCTTTATTTCCTTATTTAGTTCTGCAAGGCTCATACTGTTGACACGTCCTATTGTTTCCAGAATCTGAAAGGCCCTGTCCACAGCCTGTATAGTCTCTATCTTAACTGCTCCGTCTGACATTGTGAATCCTCCTAATAAATAATAAGTATCGTATTTTGATACAGTCGTTACAGTATTTATACTCTATTATAGGAGAAAGTTTATATATTTGCAAGTAAAAAAAGATAAATGAAATTTAGTATCAATAAAATAAAAATAGTACTTGAAAAACAATATAAAAGATGATATTATGAAATTACAAATTAAAAAGTGAAACGAAATAATAAAAAATGTAACAAATTAATAGGAGGTAGAAATGGCAAAAGCAAAAGCAACGGCAGATGTAAATCTCTGCAAAGGATGTCGTCTCTGTGTGGGTGCCTGTCCTGTTCAGGCGATTGAGCCACTGGGAGAGATTAACAAAAAGGGGTACGAAATCATTCGCATTCATGAGGATGCCTGTATTGGCTGCGGGCGCTGTTACACGATTTGTCCGGATTATGTATTTACCATTAGCACTGTAGATTAACAGGGGAGGAAAAAGAGACATGGGTGAAAAATTTAGGCTTATGAAGGGTAATGAAGCGATTGCTGAGGCTGCACTGAGGGCCGGCTGCCGCTTCTACGCAGGATATCCGATTACACCTCAGAGTGAGATTCTGGAATATATGTCGGCTAACATGGCTGATCGGGGTGGTGTTTTTGTTCAGGGTGAAAGCGAGATAGCCAGTATGAGTATGCTGTGGGGCGCGGCTGCCTGCGGGGAGAGGGTTATGACCAGCTCTTCAGGACCAGGATACGACTTAAAGCAGGAGGGTATTTCCTATCTGGCATCCTATAACTTGCCTGCTGTTCTGGCTGATGTCATGAGATATGGCGTGGGTGACGGTGAGATTACCGAGGGACAGGATTCCTACTGGGAGGCTGTGCGCGGAGGCGGACATGGTGATTCCAGGCAGATTGTACTGACGCCTGCATCCGTGCAGGAGTGTGCCGACCTTACATATCTGGCATTTGACCTGGCGGAGAAATACCGCACAGTTGTTATCATCTTAAGTGACGGCGGTATCAGCCAGATGATTGAGAAGGTGGTCCTGCCGGAAGCAAAGGAGCATGACAAGGATAAGTTTGACTGGGCTATTAAGGGCTGTAAAAAGCTTGATGAGCCGAAGGTTAAAGTGACCAATCTGGACCGCTCCATGAACTATGCAGACTATGACCACATGGTTCAGGCTAAGTTCAAGGAGATGCATGATAATGAGCAGCGGTGGGAGGAATTCATGATAGACGACGCAGAGCTGGTTCTGGTGGCATATGGAATTTCATCCAGGATATGTAAGTCAGCTGTCCGCCGTGCCAGGACACAAGGCCTTAAATTAGGGCTCATCCGTCTTATCAGCGCATGGCCATATCCGGAAAAGGCATTTAAGAATTTACCGGCCAGCGTGAAGGCTCTTGTTTCGGTTGAGATGAGCCTGTCCGCACAGATGGGCCAGGATGTTTGTCTGGCTACCAGATTCACCCTGCCTGTATATGCCTATCTGACATCCAAGTATGTTCCGAAGACACAGGGAATCGTGGATTACTGCAAACGTGTACTCGAAGGAAAAGAAAAGGAACTGGAGGTTTACTAATATGGCTGTTAAGTTAACAAAACCGGAAATGATTAACCAGCAGGTAGGCTGGTGCGGCGGCTGTGGACATGGCATCATCCAGAGGCTGATTGCGGAATGCTGTGAGGAATTAGGAATCGTAGAGAAAACCGTGCAGGTAGTGGATATAGCCTGTGCTTACTGGTCTATCGACACTTTGAACTGTGACGGCATTGCAGGGCCGCACGGACGGTGTGCTGCTGTTGCCACAGGAATTAAGAAGGTACGCCCGGAGGCCAATGTCTACGTACATGCAGGTGACGGATGTTCTTATGTAATCGGACTTTCAGAGACATGTTTTGCTGCCCAGAGAAATGTTCCCATTACCATGATTGTGGTAAATAACGGAATCTTTGGTATGACAGGAGGACAGATGTGCCTTGCCACCACCCTGGTAGGAGATAAGACCACCAGCAGCAAGAAGGGAAGGGACGACCGTGTTGCAGGCGAACCCTTTGATATGCTTAACATCATCAGTCAGTATCCCATTGAATACGCTGCCCGTGGTGCCCTGTATGACCCCCAGCATATTAATGAGACAAAGAAGATGATTAAGAAGGGTTTTGAGAACCAGAGGGATAATAAGGGATTTTCCATCATTGAGGTCCTGTCACCCTGCCCTACCAACTGGAAGATGACTCCGGTTGACGCAATGAAGAAACTGAAAGAGGAAAATGAAAAGGTATTTCCGGTAAAGGTGTACATAGATCATACAAATAACGGGGGTGTGGCAAATGGCTGATATAATGTTTGCGGGAATCGGCGGTCAGGGAGTTCTGACAGCCGGAAAGGTTTTGATTCAGATTGCTGCTGAAAACGGAAAAAATGTGAGTTGGACCAGTGAGTATTCCGCTGAGATGCGCGGCGGTATTGCGCTCTGCCGTGTGGTTGTTTCAGACGAGGAGATCGGCAGCCCTTATCCGGATACCCTGGATGTGTTGGTGTGTATGAACGAGGATGCATACAATACATATATTGACCAGGTGGCGGATGGCGGAAAGGTCATCATCAACAGTTCGCTCTTTAGCGACAGAAAGTATCCGGAACATATAGAGGTCATAGGGGTTGATGCCATGGGAATTTCTGCTGACCTGCACAATGCAAAAGGGGCAAACCTGGTCATGATGGGAGCCATGATTTCAGCCACCCGGATGATGGATAAGCAGCAATTTTCCGATACCCTGAAAGACTATTTTGACCATAAGGGTATACCAAGCGGGAAGAACGTGCAGTGTTTTGAGGCGGGATACGAGAAAGCGGAGAAGGTCTGCTGATTTAGCTGTGTATAGATTATGGGAGGAAGGGTTTTGGCATGAATCTTAGAAAATTATTAAAACCAAGAACCATTGCGATTGTAGGTGCCAGTGAAAAGGCTGGCTTCGGCGGTGATACGACCAGGAACTACCTTAAATTTTCAAGGAATTTAGATAAACTGTATCTGGTGAATCCCGGAAGAGATACCATATTCGGGCATCGAGCCTATCACTCCCTCTCGGAGATAGAGGGGGACGTGGATCTGGTCATCCTGTGTACGCCTCAAAAAACAATCATTCCTTTGTTGGAGGAGGCTGCAGGTAAGAACTGCGGCGGGGCGGTGGTGTTTGCCAGCGGCTACAGCGAAGTGGGGCCGGAGGGCAAGGAGCGCCAGAAGGAGTTGGTGGAGGTTGCGGACCGTCTCGGTATTGCGGTCATGGGGCCAAACTGTGCAGGCTTTGCCAATTTTGTGGATGGTATTTTTGCTTTTGCCTTCTTAGTGGAGGAGCGTGAGCGCAGGGGAAACATCGGCATGATATCACAGAGCGGGCAGATTGTCCTTGGGGGACTGGACAGTCCCAACATGGGTTTCAGTCATGTGATTTCATCCGGTAATTCCTGCAATGTGAAGGTGGAGGACTATCTGGATTTTTTGGTGGATGATGAGGATACCAAGGTGGTGGCTGCCTATATGGAGGGAGTAACCAGACCGGATAAGCTGGTGGCCACCTTCCAGAAGGCTGCACTGAAAAGAAAACCTGTGGTGGTATTAAAGACAGGACGTTCCAGCAAGTCACAGGAGCTGGCAGCTTCTCATACCGGTTCACTGTCAGGAGCTGACAAGGTACTTCGGGCCGTGTTCAAACGGTACGGTGTGGTGGAAGCCAGCGATTTGGAGGAGCTTATGAGCCTTGCAGCCGCATTTTCGTGGCTGAGGGAGCTGCCGAAGGGTGAACGATGTGTATTTATGAATGTGTCAGGAGGCGAAGCCGGCGTAATGGCGGACCTGGCTGAGGAATACGGAATCACACTGGCAGAAATGGGACAGGAGACAAAGGATTATCTGCGCACATTGGTGCCTGATTACGGTTCCGTAAATAACCCCTTCGATATGACGGCAGGTATAGGTTACAATACCCCTGTCATGGTTCAGGCCATGGAGGCTATTTCTAAAGATGAAAATGTGGATGCCATTGTGGTGGCTTATACCATTACTCCGGAGATTTGGGATGATACTATCTCCCACATGGTGGAGGCGGTTTCCATCGCACGCCGGCAAGAGAAATTAAAACCGGTATTCTGGATTCCATTTATCGAGCATACAAGGCACCAGGAAAGTGCGGATGCGTTAAAAGCTTCAGGAACCCCACTACTTCCCACTGGCAGGTATGGGTGCAATGCCCTTAAGAAGATGCTGGATTTCGCGGTCCATACATTTGAACCTATGACGCCTGCTATCCCAGAGAAGAGGCATGCTGTTTCCCACAGCCTGAGTGAATTCGAGAGCCTGAATTATCTGAAGGAGCATGGTGTGCCGATTCCCCCACAAGCAGTTGCTGCAACGGCTGACGCCGCTGTGGAGGCGGCCGGGAAGTTAGGGTATCCTCTGTCTGTGAAAATTCACTCAAGAGACATACAACACAAGTCGGATGTGGGCGGGGTAAAGTTAAATATAAAGAATGAGGCAGAACTGCGGGCTGCGTTTGACACAGTTATGGAGAATTGCGCTGCCAATGCCCCCAAGGCAAAGCTGGAAGGCGTTCTTTTAAAACCCATGCTGAGGCCGGGGACGGAAATGATTATCGGTGTCAACAATGACAAGGATTTTGGCCCCATGATTATGGTAGGAATGGGCGGTGTGTTTGTAGAACTGTTTAAGGATGTGCAGCTTGCGCCGGCACCTCTCACCCAGAGCCAGGCTGAGCGCATGATAGAGAATCTGGCCTCCTATCCATTGTTAAACGGCTACCGTGGAGGCGCTGTCTGTGATAAGGCGGCACTGGCGGGACTCCTTGTTAAAATAAGCCAGATGGCAGCAGAGGGCAAGGACAAGGTAAAGGAGTTGGATATCAATCCCGTTTTCATTACGGAAGATGGTGCGGCTATTGCGGATGCCTTACTGGTCGTCTATGATGACTGATATGTATAACAATTAGCCTAATAATTGGCTCTATGTGAATATGAATATGTAACCGGAAACAGGTATGCGCGGAGAAATTTATCGTGGATACCTGTTTTTGGTGCTATTTTCTAAAAAAAACCGCCAAAGTGAAAGTATATTGGACAATATTGCCTAAAAAAGTAATGATATTTAGCCATAATGAACAATATTTTTATAATATGAAACATAATATTGACATTATAAATAAATAATCGTATTATACTTAATATAAATGCAAAAAATGAAATGATAAATAAAAAAATGAAACACAAAAAAATAATATGGAGGGGGAAAGAATGAAAGTGAAACTAGAGGAATTAATCAGCTCAGAGGCATCTCCGGCATTAGGGCCATATTGCCATGGCCGTAAATATGGAGATATGATTATTACGTCCGGACAGATACCACTTACAAAGGATGGAAAATATGTTTATGAGATTAAAGAGGCTACAACCCTGGTTTTAAAGAATCTGCTCAGCATTGTAGAGGCAGGTGGGGGAAGCAGGGAGAGCGTTGCCAGGGTGGATGTCTATATTAAGGACCTGAAGGATTTTGACCAAATCAATGAGGCATATAGAGCGTTTTTTGGAGACCACAGACCTACACGCGTATGTGTGCAGGTGGCTGCACTTCCAGAGAATGTACCATTAGAAGCTTCCATGATTGCGTTTGCAGAGGGGAACGCGAAGGAGTAGTAATGAAGGGAACAGCAAAAGAACTGGCAATACTGGCGGCAGGATGTATACTATATGTGTTATCCACCATTCTGATTAATCCGGTGGATATTGTTCCGGGAAGTGTCCTTGGGGTATCGGTCGTTGCCAATAGTATTTTGGGCGTGTCCATAGGAACTGTGAATATGATTTGTAATATTCCGATTATGATTTTCTGTACCATGTGTTTCGGAAAAAAGATACTGATTTATACAATCATGATTATAGTCAGTACCTCTGTCATGATTGACTGGTGGCTTCCATATTTTCCAGCTGTGCTTGTACAGCACGGACTGCTGCTGGCAATTCTTGGAGGGATTCTCATGGGAATCGGCGCGGGGCTGTTGATGCGGGCCGGTGGTACTATGGGAGGGACAACTGCCATTGGGAGAATCCTTGAGAAAAGAAATCCGAGGCTGAATATGGGGAATACATTGTTCGTTATGGATACAGCCATTATTGTTGTGGGTTCGGTTCTGCTGAAAAGTTTTACAGGGTTGTTATATTCGGTTGTCTATACTCTGGTATGTTCTAAGGCAATCGGAATGATTTATTCCTGTAAAAGGGCGCATTGACAAAGTGATTATATAACAGGAGGGGTTATAGAACATGGATAATAAGACAAACGATAATCGAAAGATAAATAAATGGGCGTTCTGGCCGGCAATTATTATTCTGCTGGCATTCATTTTAGCCGGTGTGCTGTGGACGGAACAGGTTGGAGCCGTCATGACAAAGCTGCTTTATGCAATGGCGGATTACTTCGGGGCTTACATAAACCTGCTGTCACTTACATTTATCATTCTTGCTGTTGTATTTTTGATTGGAAGATACGGCGATGTGGTAATTGGCGGCGAGGATGCCAAACCGGAATACAGCATGGCTTCCTGGTGCGCTATGTCTATCTGTTCAGGTATCGGAACAGGGCTTCTGTTCTGGGCCATGGGAGAACCTATCTTCCACTACATGTCAACTCCGGCGGCCATTGGAGAGCCGGCTACCAGAACCGCAGGCATCTTTGCCGTGGCCCAGGCCATGTGGGACTGGAGTTTTGTACAGTACTGTATGTATGCAATTTGCGGAGCTGCATTTGCAATCGTCTGTTATAACCGCAGAAAGAGCTTATCCTTTAATTCCATTGTGGAATGTGCTACAGGCAAGAAGAGACCATGGTTAAACACGCTGGTGACAGCCGTTGTTATATTCTGCCTTATGGGTGCCACATCTAACTCCATGGGTGTGGGACTGATGCAGATTGGCGCAGGACTTGAGGCAGCGTTAGGCATACCGCAGTCCGCAGTGACCTGGCTTTTTGCGGCCATTTTTGTCACCACCATATTCATTCTTTCCTGTGTTTCCGGTATAGGAAAGGGACTAAAGCTGGTATCATCCGCCTGTATGTATTTCTTTTTCTTCCTGCTGGCCTATGTATTCATCTTTGGAAATACAGAATTTATCACAAAGATTACTTCAGAGTCAATTGGTTTTATTGTGGACCATTGGGGAACACAGACCACTATGGCTAACGCAATGGCTGCTAATGACAAGTGGTTTGCAGACTGGATTGTTCAGTACTGGGCTTCCTTTATCGTATATGCACCTGTTATCGGTATGTTCCTTGCACGTATGGGCAGAGGCCGCAAGGTCCGTACTTTCATGCTGGTTCAGATTCTTGTACCGTCCATTTTCTGTATTCTGTGGATTGGCGTATTTGGCGGACAGACTATTTATCTGCAGACATCAGGAACTCTGGATGTTTGGGAAGCAGTGAACAAGTCCGGTATGCAGGCAACTGTATTCCAGATTATAGGGACACTTCCTTTCAGCAAGATTATTACTATTTTATTCCTTTGTACCGTAACTTTGAGTTTTTGTACACTGGCCGACCCCATGGCGTCGGTTGCGGCAACCCTGTCGGTAAATGGACTTTCAGCCGAGGATGAACCACCTAAGAAGCAGAAGATATTAGTTGGCTGTATTTTGGGAGGTACCGCATATACGCTGGTTGCCACAGGAGGCATCAATTCCGTTAAGGGTATGTTCACTCTGGTGGGCCTTTTACAGAGCATTGTACTGATTATGTGCGCCATTGTATTGTTCCGGTATGCGAAGAAATGCTATTACCTGAAAAACTCCGGTTATATTGAGACTCCGGAAGATGTGGAGGAATAATTGCCTGATTGAAGAAAGGAGACATGAATGAGATTAACTGATTATGAGAAGGAGATGCTGGACGGCGGACAGGGTGAAATGCGCCAGCAGGCCATGCAGGCCCTGTGCGATCTGGCCGAGTTCTATGATGTGGAAGAATTTGTGGAAATCGTGGGATGTCATGATGACAGCACTGTGTATGCGGGAGAAGCTCAAGTAGCCTTCGCGGAGCATCTGGCTGATCATGGAGCCAGGTTTGCGGTTCCTACTACCACCAATGCCACTGCGTGTGATATCAATCTCTGGGACCGTCAGAGGCATGATGTGGAAACTATGGCTGCTACCCGCCGGATTGAGGCGGCCCATGTGAAGATGGGAGCCATTCCCACCTGGTCCTGCGCCCCTTATCATGTGGGGGTGACGCCATCCTTTGGTCAGCAGTTTGCCAGTGCGGAGTCTAATGTAATCTGTTACTATAATTCCATTATCGGAGCGCGGACCAACCGTTATGCAGGACCTTTGGAGCTTTTGTGCGGTATTGCGGGGCGAGTTCCTTACTTCGGCCTCCATGTTCCTGAGAACCGGTATGCACAGGGATTGGTAAAGCTGGGAGATGACATAAAACCGGAGTATTTTGAGGAGGAGGATATTTACAACCTTGTTTCCTACTCATATGGCTCTATTGTAGCGGACAGGATTTGGGCGCTTCAAGGTATACCAGCTAAAGGAATTACGAATGAGATCTTAAAACAGTTCAGCGCCACGGCTGCTTCGTCCGGCGGCATTGCTTTGTTCCATATGATTGGCATCACACCGGAAGCACAGACGTTGGAGCAGGCCTTTAATGGGCAGAAGCCCGAGGAAGTGGTGGAAATTCATTTATCGGATTTAGCCGAGGCAGAACGGCAGCTTACAAATCCGGATGTGACGGATATTGATGCAGTGGTTCTGGGATGTCCCCATTGTTCCTATAATGAATGTGCCAGAGTTGAAGAACTTTTCAGGGGAAGAAGAGTGAATGACAATGTTAAATTCTGGCTGATTACTCCCAGGAGTGTCAACGACCGGTTAAAGGACAGCGGGCTTTACGAACGCCTGACCCGGCTGGGGGTGGAGATTTATTGTGATGGCTGTATACTGGAATACAGGAATAAAAATTTAGGGACCAATACCATGATGTCGAATTCCGGTAAATTTGATACATACTGCTTCTCCATGCGCGGCCTGCAGCCGGTATTTGGAAGTATGAAGGAGTGCATTGAATCCGCGGTAGCGGGTAAGGTGGTAAAGGAGGTTAAGCCATGGAGAAAGTAACAGTAAAATGTAAAACGGCAGTCTATGGTAATGCCAAGGCAGAACTTCTATGGGCTAATGAACCAATGAGCTTCTGGGGAACCGTGGATCCCAAGAGCGGAGTGATTCGGGATAATCGTCACGCCCTGTACCAACAGAATATGTCAGGCAAGGTGCTGGCATTTACCACACCGAAAGGCAGCAGCGGAACCGGCTTGATTATCCTGGAACAGATTCGTAATCACTGTGCACCGGCAGCTATCATTAATCTGCGCAGCGACCCGGTGGTGCTCACTGGTCCGCTTATCGCAAAACGGTTCTACAATGTGGCAATTCCGGTTGTCAACATAAGCGAAGAGGACTATGCAAAGCTTGAGGGCGCAAAAGAAGTGGAATTCTTTGAGGACAGGGATGAAATAAATATTTATTATTAATATGCCAATAAAGAAATAGAAAACAACAAGGAGGAAGTAAAAATGAGTTTTAAGAGAGTAATTAATGTGGTAGAGACTCATGACGGGGAACCTATGCGCGTTGTAACGGGCGGAGTTGGACATATCCCGGGAAACAGTGTATATGAGATGGAGGAGTATTTACGACTGTATAATGACGGGCTGCGCAAGTTCCTGCTTCGTGAACCAAGAGGATACCCGCCAATGTGCTGTAACATTATTGTTCCCCCAAAGCACCCGGATGCGGCAGCAGGGTTTATCATTATGGAGCAGACCGAATATCCCATGATGTCAGGAGGCAATGTAATATCGGTGGCTACCGTTCTTCTGGAGACAGGAATGATTGAGATGAAGGAACCCTATACAGAGTTCCAATTGGAGGCTCCTGCCGGATTAATAGGCATCAAGGCGAAATGTGAGAATGGAAAGGTGACGGAAGTGACCTTTAAGAACGTGCCGGCATTTGCTGTATACACAGACACGGAAATCACAGTTCCCCATATCGGTCATGGAGTGGAAAAGGTCAAAGTGGATGTTGCCTGGGGCGGGATGTTCTATGCAATGGCGGATGTGCGCCAATTCCCATGGATTGAACTGACACCAGACATGGGCCGCGAGATTACCCGTGTTTCCTCTCTGATTCTCAAGGCAGCCCAAGACCAGCTGCCAGTGGAACATCCAAACTATCCTGGTGTGGGAATCACCATCTCCCAGTTGTTCGGACCTACCGACGATCCGAAGGCAGACATCCGAAATGCCGTTACCGTTGCCAGCGGAGCCGTTGATTTTGACAATCCATCCACTTGGATTGGTGCGCTGGACCGGTGTCCATGCGGAACCGGCACATGTGCCAGAATGGCTGCCATGTATGCAAAGGGTGAGTTAAAATTGAACCAGCCATTCCGTCACCAGGGATTGTTGGGGGTTGTTTATAAGGGAGAACTGGTTGAGGAGACAGAGATTGGCGGACGCAAAGCGGTAATTCCTACCATCGCCGGAGAATCCTGGATTTATGGGTATGGCAATCTTGTGCTGGATTCTACCGATCCATTTACAGAGGGATTTACAATTGGTGATATCTGGGCATAGAGATTGTTTGACTCACGTATCTTGTGCGTGAAAACAGGAAAAGCGCTTTAAAGGAGAGATTATGAAAAAATATGCATTTCGGGGCGGGCTGCTGATTGACGGGACAGGAGCGGCAGCAGTGGAAAACAGCCTTGTTCTTGTGGATGGAGATAAAATCACCTATGCTGGTGTGGACCAGGCTGTACCGGACGGATATGAGGTATATACTATAAGCGGAAAAACAATCATGCCAGGCCTGATTGATGCCCACCTCCATTTTTCAGGAAACCTGACAGACAACGATACAGACTGGCCCACGGAAGATAACCTTCAGAAAGCGGTGGTTGCCGTACAGCAGGCTCATGAATGCCTGGAGGCAGGGCTTACAACGGTGGGAGAGGTTTCACTGTTTGGTATCCATATCCGCAATATGATTGAACAAAAAGTGATGAAAGGCCCGCGTGTGGTTGCAACGGGCCGTGGGTTCTGTGCCACCTGTTCCCACGGAGATTCCCACAAGGTTTCCATCGAGAGAAACCGGGAAGGACATCCGTGGGGCGAGTGTGTGGACAGTCCATGGGATTTGAGGAAAGCTGTTCGGCGAAGACTTCGCGAAAACCCTGATGCAATCAAAATCTGGGCAACCGGAGGAGGCATCTGGCGCTGGGAAACTGCCATGGACCAGCATTATACCATGGAAGAAGTCCAGGCCGTTGTGGATGAGTGTAAGATGCGCCACATCCCCGTCTGGTCTCACTGCTTTGGCAGCGCAGCCAATTCCGTGAAGGCAGGTGTGGACTTAATCATTCACGGCCAGTCCCTGGATGACGGGACGCTGGATTTGATGGCGGAAAAGGGAATCGCACTTTGTCCTACCATCAACTTCATGCCTGCCTGGTTGACCACATTTCCACCAAAGTATGACCCGGCTCTTCATGACCAGTATCCGGGTGAAACGGTTGCGGAGAAGGATTTAAACCGCATTTATGCGAATTTGAAGAAGGCCAAGGAGAGAGGGATTCTTCTGACCACTGGTTCGGATTCCTTTAACTCTCAGATGACACCTTACGGGGAGACCACGGTGGGAGAGCTTCATGCCTTTGTGGAGTGTGCAGGAATCAGTGAAATGGACACCATTGTTGCCGCTACATTAAACGGAGCTAAAGTACTGCGCGTGGATGATATAACCGGTTCCCTTGAGGCAGGAAAGAGTGCTGACCTGCTGGTAGTCAATGGAAATCCTCTAAAAGACATCCGGGAGCTTACGGTTGATACCATGGATGTAATCATGAAGGAAGGGGATTTCATAAGAAAGGATTTGTAGAAATAAAGTTTTAAAATATGATACCGCCTATCTTGTTCTGGTACAAGGTAAGCGGTATTATTGTTTGAATTTATACATATTTTGCGCCAAGGCGATGAAGCGCTTCACGGCGCTGTTTGAGTCCACCCTGTAACCCAGACCAATGTCAATGGGAAAATCCATGGTTATGTCCATGGGAAGCGACGCAAGGGACGGAAAGCTTTTCCAGTACATGGAGTAGTAAATCAGTATCAGGTTATCCAATTCACATTTCAGGGGTAGAGAACTGCCATAGTGGTGGATGTCAATAATCTGGACATCGGGGGCAACTGATGTTATGTAATCCCGTAGACGGTCATCTGCCCGGGTGATGCCTTTCGCATACATCATGATTTTCTGTCCATGTAAATCGTGTATAGAGATACGTTTTTTGACAGCAAGAGGATGCTTGGGGGACATTCCGCAGCAATGTCTGTCTTCCATTAGCTTTATGAAACTGTAACGGGAATCTTCAAATACATAACCGCACATATATTCTGTGGTAATGTCAAAATTATCATTCAGAAAATTTTTGAAATAACTTTCTAATGGATATTCGATGAACTGAAGGGTGATATTTGGATATTGCTCCGCAAATCTGCGGCATATTTGCGGAAGAAGTTCTGCCGTAAAGTTCGGCAGAGTTCCTATACGAATAATTTCCCTGGATTTTTCTTCTAATTCTTTACAGCGCATCAGTACTGTATTAGATGTGTGTATTATCTTTTTTGCTTCCCGATAAAAATATTCTCCGGCAGGTGTAAGGGTAACTCCCTTATTATGGCGGTCAAAAATATGGAATCCCAGCTCTTTTTCCAATAGATTTATCTGCTGTATCAGCGCAGTGCGGGAAATGAACAATTTGTCGGCGGCGGATGAAAAGCTGCCTGATTCGGCAATTACGATAAAAGAATCCAGGTGTTTATCATACATAGGATATTACCTCCTGCAAGGATGGCTGGATGTAAGGTTTTCCTTTACGCGGATATAGCTTATTTATTCTTCTTTGAGAGAGAAAAGCGTGGTAAGATTCAGGTATAAAGAGATTGTTAAAAATGCTTATATAAATCGTATAAAACAAATAAATATTTATAATATTTTACTGTATTTTGACCAGTAATGTCAATAGCTAAGTTTTTATTCCACGGCCATGGAATTTAATTAATAAGCCAGTGCACGGTGATTTAAGAAAAACGGACCTGACAAAAACTATGAAGCCTATCGTCGATGTATTTTAAGGAGGAAATGATTTATGCAGAAAACTGGAAAAGTTAAATTGCCGCCTGGAAAGAAAGTCGCTGTCAACCTTGGATGTGATTTTGATGCTCAAAGTATATGGGATGGTTCCTATAATCTTCTTTCACCTGCCTATATGAGCCGTGGAGAGTTTGGCGCAGAGGTAGGAGCCCCGCGTCTGTTGGAGCTGTTTAAGAAGTATAACATTAAGACCAGTTGGTTTATACCGGGTCATACGGCTGATACCTTCCCGGATATCTGTAAGGAAGTCCTGGCCGCAGGACATGAAGTGGGATGTCACGGATATGTACATGAGAATCCCACTAAGTCGGCTTACGAGCAGGAGAACAAAGTGTTACAGATGGCGTTGGAGTCCTTAGATAAGATTGGAGCTCCCAGGCCGGTCACCTATCGTTCACCGTATTGGGATTTCAGCCCGAATACTATTAGAATCCTGGAAGAAAACGGATTTCTGTATGACAGCAGCCTGATGGGGAATGACCTGCATCCATATTATCCAAGACCTGTGACGCCTCATTCGGACCGTGCCAATGAATTTGGTGAACCATCCAAGATTCTGGAACTGCCTGTGTCCTGGTTCCTGGATGATTTCCCGCAGACGGAATATCTGACAGGAGGACAGGAAGGACAACGTCCTGCCCAGGATATCTATGACAGATGGGCTTCCATTTTTGACTATGCCTGTAAGCTGGATGGGGCATGCTACATTCTGACGACACATCCGCAGACAATTGGTCGTGCCCATATGATTCAGATGTATGAAAAGCTGATTAACTATATGGCAGAAAACGGAGCCTGGTTTGCTACTGCTGCGGAGATTGGCGCTAATTTTATCCCTGACTAGAGCGCGGAAAGCGAAAGGAGTGGAGTTGTGTTAAATAAGGAATTATTTCCTATCATAATTGCTTCAGGTACACCTTACGAGATTGGATTAACTCATGGGCGGGAGGCAAAAAAACAGGTAGAAATCAGCATTAATACATACAAAGCGATGTTTTGGGATTATTCCAATATCAGGTGGGAGGACGCGTGTAATTATGCAAGAAGCTTCATTCCGACCATCAATGAATATGACCCGGATTACATGGAAGAAATCAGGGGTATTGCAGAGGGGTCCGGTTATGGGACTGACGAAATATTGGCCCTTAATGTCCGCAGTGAGATTGTACTGCAGGGCAGCCAGATTAACAGCAGCAATACAGATGGATGTACTACATTCGTGTTTACACCCATGATGACGGAGAACGGTTCGACCCTGTTGGGCCAGAACTGGGACTGGAAAATGACAGAGCAGGCAGGCTGTATCATCATGCATATCAAACAGCAGAAAAAACCGGATATAACAATGGTCACAGAGGCCGGAATTATAGGAAAGATTGGATATAACAGCGCGGGAGTTGGCGTTACCCTTAATGCGCTGTCATCCAGCCAGAAGGTGGAAGGTAAGGTTCTGCCCCTGCACATCGCCATGAGGGGAATGCTTGACAGCCAGACTCTTTCTGACGTAATCCGGGCAACTACCTGTATGAACCTATCCTGCTGCGCTCACTATATGATTGGCAGTTCCAAGGGAGAGGGAGTAAGCCTCGAAGTAGGACCTGGCGATTTTGACGCACTGTATGCGGAGGAAGGCTGGCTTGCCCATACCAATCATTTTATTACTCCGAGACTCATGTACGTAAAAGATACCACAAGGGTCTCTCTTCCAGACAGTTTCCTGCGTCTGGGAAGGATGAGGACTATGGTGCGTATGCTGGACCATAAGGTGAGAGTGGCGGATATCAAGAAAATGATGAGCGACCATACAAGCTATCCTGACAGTATCTGCCGTCATGAAGATGAACTTGAACCGGAAGGCAAACGTCTTGGAACCATTTTTAGCATTATTATGGATTTGGAACGTGAAGAAATGTATTTTGCGCCCGGCAATCCATGCAAAGCGGAATATCATCTTATAAAGTTTTAGTATCATATAGCAGATGAAAGGGTGCGTCTCACAAATCCTCTGGAGGAGAGGCGCATCCTTTTGCGTTCATGAAAATAAAAAAGTTGGGAGGGTATTGGGATGAATCCATTGTTAACAGTTTTTATAATCGGCGTGTTGGGTTATCTGCTAGGAAGTATTAAGGTAAAGGGGCTGTCATTGGGAACCTCCGGCGTTCTGATCGTTGCCCTGTTGTTCGGTCATTATGGGATGGAAATCCCATCTGTGATTCGCGAGTTCGGTTTAATTTGTTTTGTTACGGCAGTAGGCTTTATAGCAGGTCCTGTATTTTTTCGCAATTTTAAGAGTAAGGCATTGTCTTATGTGGTAATTGGCATCTTAATCATTATTGTCGGTGCGGGAAGCTGTATCCTGGTCATCACCCTTGCGGGGATTCCCACACCTTTGGCAGTGGGAATGATGACAGGGGCATTGACAAGTACACCGGGACTGGCTGCGGCCATTGATGCAACCGGTGATTCCATGGCATCCATTGGCTATGGAATCGCCTATCCGTTCGGCGTCATTGGGGTGGTGCTGTTTGTACAGCTCATACCGAAGCTGTTAAGGGTCGATATACCGGAGGAGGTGAGTAAATTAAACCGCTCCATGGAAAAGAACGTACATCATGATATGTCTGCAGATAAACACATGGAGCTGGATGAATTTGGTTTTTTCCCGTTTATGATAGCAACCATAGCTGGTATACTCATCGGAAAGTTAGTCATTCCCCTTCCGGCAGGTGCAAGCTTTACTCTTGGAACATCGGGCGGACCTCTTTTAGCCGGACTTGTAATGGGACATTTTATGCATGTAGGACCTGTGTCTATATCTGTTCCCAAGCCGACCTTGGAGACGCTTCGTGAGTTTGGTCTGGTGTTGTTCCTGATGGGGGCCGGGACCAATGCCGGTAAAGGATTTGTTGAAATATTGGCTCAGTATGGAATTGCGCTGTTCTTCCTGGGAGCTCTGATGACACTGCTTCCCATGGTAATAGGTTACGTACTGGCAACCAAAATTTTCTCCATGGATATACTGAACTCATTGGGATCTATATGCGGAGGCATGACCAGTACTCCGGCTCTTGGCACGCTATTGGCAGTCACTAAGACAGAGGCAGTGGCAGCTTCCTATGCGGCCACCTATCCTGTTGCATTGATTTTCGTTGTATTATCATCGCAGTTCATATCTATCTTGTTGATGTGAGCAGAACCAGGAGGTCTCGTATGTTTGCATTAATTGAGATGATACTTCCGGAGATGATTCATTTTCTGGAACTGATTGGGATTGTCATTATCTTTATTGGCGCTACAAGGGCTTTCCTGTACTATGTCGGTACTTATTTCAATCGTAATAAGGGAAGCAACATTAAGCTGATGCTGGGGTCTTCGCTGGAACTTGGTCTGGAATACAAAATGGGTGCGGAGATTTTAAAGACAGTTCTGATACGTGATATGAATGAGATATTGATACTGGGATCCATCATAGTATTGAGGGCACTGCTATCATTCCTGATACATTATGAAATGAAGCATGAGACAGTAGGGAATTTGAATTAAACAGTATCTGGCTGTCAAAGACAGTATGGTTTGAGAAGAAAAACCAGGAGGGATTGCATAGTGGATACATACAAGATAGCTGTCATTGCAGGCGACGGCATAGGTCCGGAGGTCCTGGAAGAAGGCGTAAAGGTATTAAAACAGGCGGCGGAATGCGATGGCGGTTTTTCCTTTGAATTTACGTATTTTCCATGGGGATGTCAGTACTATTTAGAGACCGGAAAAATGATGGATGAAGACGGGATAGAGACACTCGGGCAGTTTGATGCTATATTCCTGGGAGCAGTGGGATATCCGGGGGTACCGGACCACATTTCCTTGTGGGATTTGCTTTTGAATATCCGAAAGAGTTTTGACCAATATGTGAATCTTCGTCCGGTTAAGCTTTTGGAAGGGGCGCCTTGTCCGTTAAAGGGCGTAGACAGAAAAGACGTTGATATGATATTTATAAGGGAAAACAGCGAGGGTGAGTATGCAGGAAGTGGGAACTGGCTGTATAAGGGAAAGCCCCATGAGGTAGTACTCCAGGAAGGGGTATTTTCCAGGCATGGATGTGAGCGTATTATCCGGTATGCCTATGAGTTTGCAAGAAAGCATGGTAAGACCCTGACCAGTATCAGCAAGGGAAATGCGCTCAACTATTCCATGGTGTTCTGGGACAGCATTTTTAAAGAAGTGGGAAGTGAATACCCGGATGTAACGACATCTTCCTATCTGGTGGATGCAGCGAGTATGTTTATGATAAAAGACCCGGGGCGTTTCCAGGTCGTTGTCACCACTAATCTTTTTGGAGACATCCTGACGGATCTGGGTGCCGCAATTGCAGGTGGCATGGGGCTGGCTGCCGGGGCAAACCTGAACCCTGAACGGGAGTTTCCGTCCATGTTTGAACCAATCCATGGTTCGGCACCAGATATCGCAGGTCAGGGAAAGGCAAACCCACTGGCTGCTGTCTGGTCCTCCAGCCAGTTGCTGGACTTCTTGGGGCATGAAGATTGGGGAGCAAAGTTGGTTGATATCATCGAGGATATACTAATAGAGAAAAAGGTGCTGACACCTGACTTGGGCGGCACATCGACTACCAGCCAGGTAGGAGATGAGGTGGTTTTAAAGTTAAGGCAGTATACGATATGACTTATTATTTTATATTTTGAGATAGGGGCGGTTGCGTAGATTGATGTATGTCCAGGCAACGGCTCCTTTTTGTTGAAATCAGGCTGGGATTATAAGAACAGGTGAGATGCTAAATGGATGAAGTCAAAAAGCAACAGAACTGCAACAAATTAGCCACTTTTAGGCTGCAAAATCCCTGGTTTGGCCTGTTCTTTGATAGAATGCATTCATAGCGCTATAACACTATAAGAGAAGGGAAGATATAGGTGTATGAAGGGTGAGACATTAAAAAAATATTTTCTTTTAACCGTAGTTGCACTGGGGGCTGGTGTGATTTACAAAGTCACCTCCCTGAGAGAGGTGTTCTATGATGCAATGCTGGCTGGATTTCAGATAACGAATACACAGCTTGGAACTTTGAGCTCCATTTTTGGGACGGTATCTATGATTTGTTATCTGCCGGGAGGCATTTTGGCGGATAAGGTTTCTTATAAAAAACTGCTGGTTTTTTCGTTTTTGGGCAGTGGAGCTTTAACTCTGTGGTGTTCGACCATGCCGTCATTCAATACTCTTAAACTGATATTCGGACTTTTGGGATTCACGACAATTCTTACCTTTTGGTCAGCATTTGTAAAGACAGTGCGTTCCCTTGGAAGCGACGAGGAACAAGGAAGGATGTTTGGTCTTGCGGAAGGAATCCGTGGAATCAGTGGAATTGTGGCAAGCTTTGTGGTTGCGGGAATCATTCATGTGGCTGCTACGGAAATCGGAGGGATGAAGGGAACTCTGATATTTTACGGGGCCCTGTATATTGTTATTGGTATTCTTGCTGCGGTTCTTCTTCCTAATGCAGTACAGACCAAGGAAGAAAAATCCTTTGCCATGGGAGACCTGGTCCTGGCATTTAAAAATAAAGGTACATGGCTGGTATGCGCACTTGTTTTCTGCTGGTATATGGTTTACTGCGCCACAACCTATGCGATTCCATATCTGACGAATGTATATGGTGCCTCGTCCTCGGCCATCAGCATATTGAGTGTGATCCGGGCATATGGAATTGGAATCGTGGCAGCGCCTGTTGCCGGTTTCCTGGGCGACAAGATGAAATCCTGCTCTAAGGCATTGAGTTATACTTCTGTTCTTGGCGTTGTCATGATGATTATCTATCTAATAGTACCGACAAGACAGGATTTGATTGTTGTACCGGTGATCCTTACATTGACGTTTAGTTTCCTGGTCTTTGCGGCCCGCGGTATCTATCTTTCTCCCATGACTGAGGCGGGAATCCCGATGGCCCTTACAGGTGCTGCGTCCGGACTGATTTCTGTTTTGGGATATGCGCCGGATACATTTGCCTATAGTGTCATGGGGAACTGGCTGGACAAATATCCGGGAGCGCAGGGGTACCATTATATATTCATCATGTCGGCAGTATTTCTGGTTTTGGCTACCGGCGTTGGACTTTATATTTACTCCTATGGCAAGAAGTTAAACAGAGAAAAGCATTGATGAAATACATAAAATAAAGGAGGATTCGATTATGGGACGCTACGATTTTGGAGCTCAAAGGGACATGAGAGGTACAAATACCTGGAAATGGGATGGGGAAGGAAAGGTGTGCAAGTATCCCTTTGGGTGTGCGGATACAGATTATATACCACCCCAGGAAGTAACGGATGCGGTTGTCAAAAAAGCTATGCAGGGCAATCTGGCCTATGGCATATTGCCGCCGGAATTTGCCCAGTCCGTATCCCATTGGTATAGAAAACGGTTTAATACGGATGTAAACACGGGATGGGTCACCTATTCTCCGGGACTCATTGTGGCAATTAAAATGATGATGGATGCTATGACCCATGTAGGCGATAATGTGATAATCCAATCCCCGGTATATTTCAATTTTTCTTTAATCGTTAAACGAAATGGAAGAAATTTGGTGGAAAATACCCTGATATATGAAGAAGGTAAGTACCAAATTGACTTTGAGGATTTGGAAAAAAAGGCTTCGGATCCAAGAACAACCATGATGATTTTCTGTAACCCACACAATCCTGTGGCACACGACTGGAGCCGGGAAGATTTAGAGAGAGTAGCGGAAATCTGTAATAGAAACCATGTATTTGTATTAAGTGACGAGTGTCACAGCGATATCCTGTTTAATGGGACCAAACACATTCCGTATATAGCTATTAATGAGGAAACCTCTAGGAACAGTGCTGTAATTAATGCCGGTGGAAAGACTTTTAATATCAATGGTTTATATGTGGCATATGCGATTATTCCAAATGAGCAGGTGCGTAAGGCGTTTGAGATTGCTTATGCAAACCATCACTTTGATTTTAGCATGATTGGAGTTCCAGCTCTGATTGCTGCATATGAACACGGGGATACATATGTAGATGAAATGAATGCATATATCTGGGACAACATCATGTATTTAAAGGAGTTCCTAAAGGAGAGGATGCCGGAGGTAAAAATGGTGGAGCCCGATTCCACGTATTTGATGTGGCTCGATTTTCGGGCATGGGGAATGGATTGTGAACAGATTGACGCCTTTTTCCGCAGTGCAGGGGTTGCCTTGAATAAGGGAAGTACATATGGGGAAGATGCAGAAGGCTTCATGAGATTGAATGTGGCATGTACAAGAGAAGTACTGGAGAGCGCTATGGAGGATGTGTACAGTAAATATAAGGAAGTTTTTTTGAAACAGGAATAATAGCTTCCGGGACACAATGGAGAGTCGGGGATTATGGGGACGGGATGAAAGTAGTTCTGTCCCCCCTTTTTGAAATCTGCTATAATGGGAATGGAATTTTAGAAAGAGGGGTGGACTTATGAAGTCAATACTTATTGTTGAAGATGACCTTCCCATAGCAAAACTGATTCGAACCTATATTTCCTTTGCGGGATATGAAGCCAGCATAGCGCCGGATGGTGAGCGGGCCTTGCTGATGCTGGGGGAAGAAAAATATAATCTTGTAATTTTGGATTTAATGCTTCCGTATATGGACGGAGAGAAGATACTGGAAACAATCAAAAAATTGGACATTCCTGTCATAGTGGTTTCTGCCAAGTCAAATTTGGTAGACCGTGTACGTCTTCTGCGGGCAGGAGCAGACGATTATATTGTAAAACCATTTGAGAGCGCGGATTTAATTGCCAGGATTGAAGCTGTTTTAAGACGGTCAGAGAGGGCGAGTAAAGTTTTGGTATTCAAGGATATAGTGATGGATGTAGACCGGTATGAGGTACATAAGGGAAAGGATAAACTGGATATAACACCAAAAGAGTTTGAACTGTTCCGGTACTTTCTGGAAAATCAGAACAGGGTGCTTAAAAGAGAAGAGCTGTCTGCTCATGTTTGGGGCCAGGCATATATCGACAGCAGCAGAACTGTGGAAGCCCATGTCCAGCGGTTGCGTAAAAAGACAGGACTTGGCGATGAACTGCGGACGGTAAGTAAGGTTGGTTATATACTGGAGGATAAAAAGAACTGAAATGATTTATAAAATGAAGCTATGGCAAAAGATATTTATCAGTTCCCTGATAGCCAGCATCTTATTATTTGCTGTCTGTGGTATCATTGTTACGATTTCCGGCCACAAGAGAAACCTTCAATCCGAGAAAGAAGAAGCTTTTTGGATGGCATCACAAATGAAGAAGTGTGTGCAGCAGGCTGACCAAATGGGGGAAGATATAACAGACTGTTTCCAAAATCCACTTGTTTCGGATAAATTTTTTTTCCAATTATACCGAGGAGATACGTTAATATATGATGATTTCCATAAGCAACCAGATTCCCCCCGATATGATTTCGGATACGAATTAAAAAAAGAACCATTGGAAATCAGGGATATAGATAGAGTAAGCTATGCCTTTCTGGAGGATGAGATACTCTTAGGTGGTGAAAAGGGCAGATTCATACTGATTGAAGACTTTTCAGATGTATATGCCAGGTGTAATGCGCAGCTCCAGACCTTGTTTTTGATATGCGGAATATTATCAGTGGTATCTGCCTTTGTTATGCTCATAACCTCTCTTATTATCACACTTCCAATCAAAAAGATAAATGAAGCAGTAAAGATAGTATCCAATAACCATTATGCTTACCGGCTTCCCATTACAGGAACGGACGAATTGAATGAGCTTTCTGGCAATTTTAACATAATGTGTGAGGCAATTGAAAATAATATAAAAAACTATAAATCGGCAATTGATAATTTTGTCCATGAGGTGAAAACACCGTTGACTTCTATCATTGGCTACGCAGAGATGATTCAGTCATATCAGTGTACGGATGAGTGCAGGGAAGATGCTGTAAATTATATACTGATGCAGTCACGAAGACTAAACTCACTTGTCAGGAAAATCATGGGCTTTCTGATTGTGGAGTCCAAGCAGATTGAGAAGGAAATGATACTACTGGATGATGTAGTGAGTATGGCCTGTATTTCTGTTAAGATGCAGGCAGAGATTGAGGATATTCAGATTATATATAAAAACAAACCAGAAATATTTATGTATGGGGACCTGGAACTCTTGGCCACCTTGCTGGTGAACCTGCTTGATAATGCAATCAAAGCGTCTAATGCACATTCTCGAATTATAATAGAGACTGCTGACCAGGACGGCGCAGTGGAAATGATATCTGTGCAGGATTTTGGAATAGGGATACCGGAAGAGGAGCTGGACAAACTGACGGAGCCATTTTATATGGTTGATAAATCAAGAAGCCGTGCTCAAAATGGGGTTGGATTGGGTCTCTCCATATGTATGTCCATAATCAGGGCACATGAGGGAGACTTAAAAATTGTGAGCAAACCAGAAGAGGGGACAACGGTTTGTATATATTTTCCATTCGAGGACTATCTGCATGTAAAACGGGCGCAGGGTGCTCTGTTTAAAGGAATGGAGTAGGGGAGGGGAAAAGCATATGGACTGCAATTTTAAGAAAGTGAGTACCTTTTTGGCAGTAGTATTGGGATGGTCGATTATATTTGAACTCCCATATATTAGAAATAGCTTTTACATTCCCATATGTCAGGCTCTTAATTTAACAAACAAGGAGTTTGGTGGACTGTCCAGTATTTACTCCTGTGTGTGCGTGATTGTATATTTCTTTGGCGGTATTCTCTCTGACAGGATTCATTCACGCTGGATTTTGCTTCTGCCGTTTGTGGGGACTGGAATTCTTGGTTTTTGGTTCTCCAGCTTTCCTGATTATGAAGAACTGAAAATCATTTTTGCGCTCATGGGAGTTACAACTGTTATGACCTTTTTCTCCACAGCTATTCGGATTTTAAAGTGTTTGGGGAACCGATATGAGCAAGGCAGAATATTCGGTCTTACAGAGGCAGGTAAGGGCGCGTTCGCAGGGCTTACATTTTTAGTCATTCAAATTATGTTTAGGGCTCTTGGAGGAAGCAGGTTTGGGTTCGAATGGGTAATAAAGTCTTATTCTATTCTTAATGTTATAGTTGGGATTGGATTGGTGTTGATTGTGCCGGATGAGTATCTCTATGTTAGTCAGACCATGACTCTGAAACAGGAACTGAAGAAGGTTATTTCGGATTACAGGGTATGGAGTATGGGACTTATCGTATTTTTATCTTACTCTATGTATACATTTTTGAGTTTTATCCCCTCCTTTTTCCTGAAAGTATATGGTCTTTCCTTGGAAACCAGCCAGTCCATATCTATATGGCGTTATGGGATGCAGGTGGTGGGGGCTATCCTGGCCGGATGCCTGGCCGATAAGGTAAAATCCAGCTATAAGATGATCTTTGGAAGCTTCGTCATCATATTGTTATCACTTTTAAATTTTCTTACTCAGTTACATGCGGTGCCTTCTTTAATAATGGGCGTAATAGGGTTTGGAATTTTTTCTATAACTGTATACGGGGGAAAGGCTCTATACTATACAATGCTTTCTGAGAATTCCATTGATGAAGCCTGCATAGGCGGTACGGTTGGATTGATTGCAGCGATTGGATATCTGCCGGATACGTTTATGTACAGTATGGTAGGTAACTGGATTGACCTGGGAGGGAAGGGATATTATAAGATGTTTACTTATGCAATTATATTGACTTTGATTGGAGTTTTGGTTACAGGCATGACACTATATGGAATGAAGCGCAAGAGGAGGATTTGTGAAACAGACAGAAGAGAATAAAAAGTTGGATATATGGGCGTTTTGGCCAGCAACCATCCTGCTTACTGTCATGATTTTACTTGGTATATTTTTCCAAGAACAGATGGGACAGCTATTGAATAGCATGTTGTATCGTATGGCCAATTCTTTTGGCTGGTATGTTAACCTGATTTCTCTACTCTGCCTTATATTATCAGGTGTTTTTATTGTATATAAGTTTGGAGATATGAAAATTGGGGGCAGGGATGCTGAACCGGAGTTTAAGATATTCCACTGGTGCGCTATGTCCATTTGTGGAGGAATTGGAACCGGACTGCTTTTTTGGGCTATTGGGGAACCAATTTACCATTTTGCAGCGCCGCCTGCAGCCGCCGGTGTAAAAGCACTTACCAGAGAAGCAGGTATATTCGCCATATCGCAGTCCATGTGGGACTGGTCCTTTGTCCAGTATGCCATGTATAGCTTGTGTGCAGTTGCATTTGCCATAGTTACTTACAATTGCAGGAAAAGTCTTTCATTTGAGTCCCTGGTAGAACAGGTATTTGGTCAACCTGTTCCGTGGCTGACAACACTCATTCACGGATGTTCTATTTTCTGTTTATGCAGTGCGGTTGCCAACTCAATGGGAGTAGGACTGATGCAGATTGGGGCTGGCGTAGAGGCGGTTTTTGGGGTTTCACAGTCGTATGTATTATGGCTGGTCATTGCAGTTATCATGGGAGTAATTTTTATATTGTCCTGTACGTCCGGAATACAGCGTGGATTGAAATGGATATCATCCATTACGATGTGTATGTTTTTTGCTCTTCTGTTGTATGTGATTTGCTTTGGGGATGCAGAATTTATCGGGAAAATAGGTGTGGAAGGGTTTGGAAATCTTCTGGATAACTGGGCCTCAAAAACCGTTATCACAAATGTGATGGCTGAACAAGATACATGGCCGGCTAATTTCACTATTCAGTATTGGACCTCTTTTATCGTATATGCTCCTGTTATTGGTATGTTTCTCAGCCGTATGGCTAAAGGCCGAACAATACGGCAGTTTGTGCTAGTGAATATATTAGTTCCGTCGTTTTTTTGTTGTATATGGATTGGAGTCTTTGGAGGCATGACAATACGTCTTCAGTTCAAAGGAATCATGGATATATGGGGCGCTGTAAACCAGTATGGCATGCAATCTACTGTATTTCAAATTTTGTCTTCATTACCAATGGGAACCGTTGTTACGGTGTTCTTTCTCATAGCAGTCTGTTTATCATTTTGTACCCTGGCAGACCCTATGTCTTCTGTGCTGGCGACACTGAGCGTCCGGCAACTTTCTGTGAATGATGAAGCGCCAAAACGTGTTAAGATTTTTATGGGAATACTGATTACGGTGTTTTCTTATCTGCTGGTTGCCTCGGGAGGAATATCATCCATTAAAAGTATGAATTTATTGATTGGAATAATCATGTCTTCCGTGATGCTCCTATGTATTGTGGCAGCGTTCCGGTTGACAGCAGGGTATTTAATTACTGATAAGGATCCGGTAAAAGAAGAGCATTCACAGTAAGTACTAAAAGCTGTTGTAAGATGACTGGCAATCAGTGTCTTGCGGCAGTTTTTTACTCTGTCTCTTTTTTTGCAAAGTAGACATGGTTTTCAGAGGCAAAGGCCTCAAATTCTTCCATATTTGCGCGTGCCTTTTCAGGATTTTGGTTCACTATCTCCAACATCAGACAGTTAATCAGACAGAATACGGAGGAAAAGGAATCCACATAGGAATAGTAAGCAACAGGAACCTCGAAAATAATGTCGGCTAAATCACAGCAAGGAAAAGCCAAACTATCGGTAATGAGTATAACGGAGATATTCTTTTGGGCAAAATGTTTCATGAAATCAATTGTGATACTGGGATAGCGGGAAAGAGCTATCACGATTGCGATACAAGAATCATTAGCTTCATTAACGAGTGTGTGTGCCTCTCGATTCCATTCATGGAACTGATATACCCGACCGCGTATTTTGGAGAGTGTATACCGGCAGTAGTTTGCCAGGGAATGAGATGCCTGAAACCCTGTAACAATAACATTTTGAGCCTGGCTGATGTGTTGGGCTGCCTCCGTAATTTGTTCGGGATCAATGCTGTGCAATGTATTTTTTAGATTAGTTTGCTCCTGGTAAAAAAAGGACAGACGTTCATCATAACTTTGTGAGGACTTCTGGTTTTGGCCCACAAGAAGAGATAGCCTGTCCACAGAGGAGAGCTCTTGCTGAATCATAGATTGAAGTGCCTGCTGCATTTGATTAAATCCCTCGTAGCCTAATATAGTAGCAAAGCGAATTACGGTGGCATTGCTGACACCGGCATCATTGGCAAGCTGAACAGAATTTAAAAAAGCTGCATTTTTATAATCGTTTAAGATGAATTCGGCCAAAGCATTCTGCTTTTTGGTACATTTTGTTCTCAACTCTTCTATTTTTTGAAGAATATTTTTTTTTTGATTCGTGATAACAATCTCCCCTCTCTCTAAGAATATGAAAAGATTTCTTCATATAGATAATACTAGATGAAGAAAGATATGTCAATCACTACTATTGAATGACAAAAAAATAACAATAAATTTGGAGAAACTTCATTTGAGTTATACAATATGCATAAAAAATCCTGTACTAATTTGTGAAAATGAGAAAATGAAGAGATATCTTCAAAATGGCATTGACGATGACATAATATTGTGATAATCTGCAATTAAGAAGAATATTCTTCACAATGTGGAGTGGCGAGGGGCTGTCGCCGTTGAAAACTTAATAGTGAATTGGAGGAGTAGCATGAAGTTGTTTAAAAACAAAAAGGGAGATGTGGCACATCCATGGTTTGCACTGCTGATTATCCTGCTGCTGCTGGCTGTGGCGGTGAATTTTATACCCAGCGGTGAGTATACAAGAGTGGCAGTAAACGGACGCATGGTGGTTGATCCGGATTCGTTTAGGTCAATTGATAAGATTTATTCCGGCATAGGAAATTTTTTTGTTTCGTTTTATGAGGGATTTTGTAACGCGGCAGGTTTGATTGCCATGGTGTTCTTTGTTGGTGCAGGGTTTGGCGTTGTAAAACGTATCGGGCTGCTTCAGACAACAATATCCGCAGCCTGTATTAAACTAAGAAAACTCCCTTTTGCAGCGTCATCCTTTATTGTGATGCTTTTGATTACATCGCAAGGACTATTTACGGGTGTGTGGGAGATGAATCTGGTATTTCTGCCCGTAGTAATTCCGCTTTTTATGACGATGGGATATGATTTGATGACAGGCGCGGCAATTGTTATCCTGGCTTCCTGTGTCTCCAGCGGATGTGCATTGGCAAGCCCTTTTACAACTGCAATTGCCCAATCCATATCAGAACTTCCTATTTATTCGGGATTATGGTATCGCTTTATCTGCTTCTGTCTGATTTTCGTTACCGGCTGGTTATTTCTTATGCTTTATGTGCACAAGGTAAAAAAGAATCCCGTAAAATCGCTTACCAGGGGTATTGAGAACCAGTATCAATTACTTGATACAGAAAACGTGGTATTCACGCCTGCATTAATTCGATCTGGTGTAGTATTTTTATTGATTTTTGTTTACATGATTTATGGCGCATTGGCAAAAGGCTTTTCCTTTGCAGAGATGTCGGCCTGCTTCGTGGCTATGGGTATTTTTGTCGGTCTGACATATGGAAGCAGCATGAATGAAATCTGTGAAATGATGGCGGATGGTATGAAGGAAATGTTTCTTGCAGGTACAGTCATGTTCTTTGCACAGTCAATTCTCTATCTGCTCAACTATACCATGGTAATTGACACGGTGATTCATTTCCTGGCAGGACTTTTGGAGGGAGCAGCGCCCATGGTTTCGGCTGTAGGAATGAACCTGATTCAGAATATACTGAATTTTTTTGTTCCTTCCGGATCGGGAAAGGCAGCGATTACCATGCCGATTCTTGTAACGCTGGCGGATATTGCGGGAGTGACGAGACAGACGGCCTGCCTGGCATATCAGTTTGGAGACGGGTTCTCTAACTTTTTCTGGTTTACCAATGGAGCATTGATTGCAATGCTGGAAATTGCAGGTGTGCCATATCAACGTTGGATTAAGTTCTTCTGGAAAATCTTCCTGGCATTTTTGATAATTGGAATGATTATGGTTGCCATTGCAGCCCAAATTCATTTGGGACCGTTTTGATTAACAATATAAAATAATACATAGAAAGGGAAAATAAAAATGAAAATGAGAGTGGAGCAGGACTGTATCGGAACAAAGGAAATTCCGGCGGAGGTATATTACGGAATTCAGACAGAAAGAGCAAGAGAAAATTTTATGGTGTCTGGGCGGACTGAAGAAGACTATCCGGAATTTGTGGCCGCAATTGCAAAAATAAAAAAGGCGGCAGCTTTGGCAAACGGAGACTGCGGGGCTTTGACAAAAGAGGTGAGCGAGGCAATCTGCCGGGCGGCGGATGATGTGATTGAGGGAAGGTTGATTGGTCAGTATCCGATTGATATTATCCAGGGCGGAGGAGGGACCTCTGCAAATATGAATCTGAATGAGGTAATTGCAAACCGGGCAAATGAGATACTGACAGGAGAAAAGGGCTACACAGCCGTACATCCCAATACCCATGTAAATATGGGGCAGTCCACCAATGATGTGATTCCTTCTGCTATGAAGATTGCCTGCTATGATTACTTTGAAAAGCTGATTGCTTCTGTTAAGAATATGGAAACTGTACTTGCAGCAAAGATGCAGGAATATAAGAATGTGGTGAAAATCGGAAGAACCTGTATTCAGGATGCTTTGCCGGTAACATTTGGACAGGAATTCAGCGGATATTATGAAATCATGAAGCGTCGCAGAGAAAAGCTGGAAGAACTGCAGAATAAATGTAGAAAGGTACCGCTGGGAGCAACTGCAGTGGGCACAAAGATGAGCGTTCATGAGGGATATATGGATTATTTATACCCGGAACTTTCAAAGGTGCTGGGACGTGAGATGGTTCAGGATCCGAACCTGTTTGACGGGCTTCAGAATGCAGACGCTTATGTGGATTTTTCGGCAGGCTTAAAGGCTCTGGCTTGTGCGGTATCAAAACTAGCCACTGACTTGAGAATCTATTCCTCTGGTCCCAGAGCAGGATTTCAGGAGATTACACTTCCATCCGTACAACCGGGTTCTTCTATTATGCCCGGCAAAATTAACCCGGTTATGCCGGAGCTGATGAATCAGATCTGCTATCAGGTATGTGGAAATGATGTGGTTATTACCATGGCCTGTGAAGGTGGTGAATTGGATTTGAATGTGTGGGAGCCAGTTATCATTAAAAATATTGAGGAATCTGCAAAACTTCTGACAAACGGAATCCGGCTTTTTACGGATAGGTGTCTGAAGGATTTAAAAGTTAATCAGGATATCTGTAGGGAGTATAGTGAAAAATCCCTGGCGCTTTCCACCGTAATTGCAACCTTGATTGATTATCCCGCAGGAGTTAGGGTGGCCAAATTGGCAGAGGCAGAAAATATCTCCATTAAAGAGGCATGTCTTAAAACAGGAGTGTTGACAGAGACAGAGGCAGAGTATTTGCTGAATCCCATGCTCCTTACAGACGGAGAGGCATTCGCACGTACTATTCGTAAATATAAAGAAGAGCATCATGTGGACTAAGGAGAACGGAAAAATGGGATATCGAATTGAACATGATACAATGGGTGAAGTGAGGGTACCCGAAGAACACTGGTGGGGGGCCCAGACACAGAGAAGCCTTGAGAATTTTGCTATTGGAATAGAGACTATGCCGATAGGAATTATCCAGGCGTTTGCAGTGCTTAAATCCTGTGCGGCTATGGCAAATTTTGAGTTGGGAAAATTGGATGAGGAGAAAAAAAGGGCTATTGTTCATTCGGGCCAAAGAATTCTGGCAGGAGAATTTTCAGAGGAATTTCCTTTGAAGGTATGGCAGACCGGCAGTGGTACTCAGAGCAATATGAATATGAATGAAGTGTTCGCTCATATTGCAGAGGAGGATGGAGTTAAAGTGCATCCCAATGACCACGTGAATATGTCCCAGAGCTCTAATGATACATTTCCTACAGCAATGTATATTGCAGCCCGTCTGGCGATCAGCCGGGAGCTTCTCCCGGCAATTGACCGGGTAATCGAAACACTTAAACGTCTGGAGGCCGAAAATCAGGACGTTATCAAAATCGGAAGAACTCACTTGCAGGATGCGGTGCCGCTGCGATTTTCACAGGAAATCAGCGGATGGCGTGGTATGATGGAAGTGAGCAAAAAAATGATTGAAACGGCATCGGAGTATCTTGGATTTCTGGCAATCGGAGGAACTGCAGTGGGTACAGGACTGAATTGCCCGAAAGGCTTTGATGAAATTTGTGTACGCTATATTTCGGAGATGACAGGCGTTAAATTCTTTCCGTCTCAGAATAAGTTTCATGCATTGACATCAAAGGATGCCTATGTGTTTTCACACGGAGCATTAAAAGCGCTGTCAGCAAACCTGATGAAAATTGCCAATGATGTGAGATGGCTGGCCAGTGGGCCGCGCTGCGGTATCGGTGAAATACAAATTCCAGAGAATGAGCCGGGCAGTTCTATCATGCCAGGCAAAGTAAATCCTACGCAGTGTGAAGCGGTTACCATGGTCGCGGTGCAGGTGATGGGAAATGATGCAGCAATCGGTTTCGGGGCATCTCAAGGAAATTTTGAACTGAATGTGTTTATGCCGGTGTTGGCTTACAATATGATGCAGTCCATCCGCCTCTTGTCGGATAGCATGATTTCCTTTGAGATGAATTGCCTGCAGGGGTTGATGGCTAATCGTGAACGAATGAAATATTATCTGGATCATTCGCTGATGCTTGTCACCTGTCTTGCCCCGGAAATCGGATATGAGAATGCAGCAAAAGCCGCAAAGATGGCGTTTAAAGAAAATATAACGTTGAAAGAGGCGGTTCTCTCTCTTGGTTTCCTGAATGAAGAGAATTACGATGAAGAGGTTCGGCCTGAAAAAATGGTATAGGGGGGAAAGAAAAATGGATTATGCAGCAGAATCAATGAAGCTACATTATGAGCGAAAAGGTAAGATTGAGATGGTATCCAGAGTGAAGGTGGATTCAAGGGAAGCGCTTAGTTTAGCATATACACCGGGGGTTGCACAGCCGTGTCTGGAAATTAAAAAGGATTTAAATAAAAGTTACGAACTGACAAGACGTTGGAATACAGTTGCGGTTGTGACAGACGGAACCGCTGTTCTTGGCCTTGGTGATATCGGTCCGGAAGCCGGAATGCCGGTTATGGAAGGAAAATGTGTTCTGTTTAAAGAGTTTGGCGGTGTGGATGCAATTCCACTCTGTATCCGAAGCAAGTCTGTGGAGGAAATTATCAATACGGTACGTCTTCTGGCGGGCAGCTTTGGCGGTGTCAATCTGGAGGATATTGCCGCACCTAGATGCTTTGAGATTGAGCAGCAGTTAAAGAAGTGCTGTGATATCCCAATATTTCACGATGACCAGCATGGGACAGCGGTAATTGTTCTGGCAGGAATCATCAATGCACTGAAGGTGACAGGTAAAGAAAAGAAGAATTGCAATGTTGTGGTAAACGGAGCCGGTTCTGCCGGCATAGCAATCACAAAACTTATGCTTGCCTACGGCTTTGAGAAAATTACGATGTGTGATATGAATGGTATGATTACAGAAAATTCTCCTGATTTGAACTGGATGCAGAAAAAAATGACAGAAGTGACGAATCTGGAGCATAGACAGGGAACTTTGGCAGATGCAATGAAGAATGCAGATGTTTTTATTGGAGTATCAGCTCCCGGTATTGTTACAGAGGAGATGGTGGCTTCCATGAGCAGTGATGCCATCCTGTTTGCGATGGCAAATCCGGTTCCGGAAATCATGCCGGATCTGGCAAGAAGGGCAGGTGCGAGGGTGATCGGCACCGGGCGGTCCGATTATCCGAATCAGATTAATAATGTGCTCTGCTTCCCAGGGATTTTCCGTGGGGCGCTGGACGTGCGGGCCTCCGATATTAATGATGAAATGAAACTGGCAGCGGCACTTGCGATAGCAGATCTGATTAGTGATGAGGAACTGAATGAAAATCGCATACTACCGGTGCCGTTTGACGTACGAGTAAGCAATGTGGTATCGAAAGCAGTGGCAGAAGCAGCCAGAAAGAGCGGAGCAGCCAGAATCTAATTTATTGGTTATAGAAAAAGCCTGATAACATGTGATATAGTTATCAGACTTTTTTTTCGTCAAAACAGTCTTGGATAGTATCAAGAATCGTATTGAGAACCCTTTTGTCAGTATTAGGATTCCAGGTACAACCAATTTTCAGTGTGAACGGGCAGGAGAGGAACTCATTGGGAATCAGCAGCATATCTTCTGTGACCATAGATTCCGGCAGCAGAGAGATGGCGGAACAGGACTGAACACATGCTGAAAGATTATCCATTATTTTGCTTGTGAAAACAATTCGGAAATTTATGTTGGATTTTTTCAAACAATGCAAAGAATGATTGTTTATGATACAGTCATCAGAAAAAATCGCTACAGGAAATGGGTCATTATCCAGCAATTGAAACTCTTTGTGGCAAACCCACATCAGAGGTTCCTCCCACAACAGGATATCATCCTCATATTGTGGTTCCAGAGCAGCCATGCCGATATCCAGCTTTCGTTCCCCGATTTTTTTACGAATCTCACGGCTCCTGGAAAAATCAACAGTGAGTTGGTAATTGGGTAGGGCTGCTTTCAGCCTTGGATAAGCATTTTGCATGAAAGTCTTTGCATAGTCGGTGGGTATGCCGATTCCGATATTTCCGTTCCAGGTTTTGCCGGTCAGAGATTTGAAAGCAATATGATTGGTATTAATAATCTCTTTTGCGTAAGTATAGAGAAGCTCTCCGCCTCTGGTCAAGGTAAGCGTATTCTTATTCCGGATAAAAAGAGGTGTGCCAATCAGTTCTTCCAGTTTTTTAATCTGTGTGCTGACAGCAGAATGGGAACGGTATGTCAGCTCAGCTGTTATGTTCAGCTTCCCGGTATCTGCGGCAATTAAAAAGGTATTCAAATATTCAAGATTAAAGTATTGCTCCATGAAATAGCTCCTTTTGTGGTAAATTCCCACAACAAGTATATCATAGGATTCAATTGTTTTGAATATTACATTCAATAAAACTTGTTTGATATTTGTCAAACATAAAAATATAATAAATACATAATCAATATTAACGTTTGCGCAAACCACAATATAGATAAAAACCTATGGAGCAATGTAAATCTATATATAATGAGGAGGAGAAGAAATGATGTCAGCAATTCCTGAAACAATGAAAGGCGTGTGTCTCACCGGATTTGGCGGATTTGATAAACTGGAGTATCGTGAGGATATTAAGGTTCCTACACCGAAAAAAGGGGAGGTATTAATTAAAATTGGAGCAGCGGCAGTAAACAATACGGACATAAATACCCGTATCGGCTGGTATTCAAAGAATGTAAAAAGCCAAACCAACGATGGTGGTGAGAAAGGGTTTAAGGATGTGGATGAAGATGGTTCCTGGTTGGGAAAGACCCTGGTGTTTCCAAGAATCCAGGGGGCTGATGCCTGCGGTACCATCGTAGCAGTGGGAGAAGGTGTAAGCAGGGATCGAATTGGAGAAAGAGTTCTGGTACAGAGCGTACAGCCATCCTATGCCGGAGACAATGCCTTTGACTGTATCACCTGGGGCTCAGAGTGTGACGGCGGATTTGCCGAGTATGCAACTGCACTGGACAGTGAGACATTTGCGGTAACCTCCGGATTGACCGATGGTGAGCTGGCCACGTTCCCTTGCTCTTATGGAACGGCCAACAACCTGATCTGGAGAACTGGAATCAACAAGGGGGATGTATGTCTGATAACAGGCGCTTCCGGGGGTGTTGGTTCGGCACTGGTACAGCTGGCAAAAATCAAAGGTGCGAAGGTCATTGGCGTGTGTGACCCAGGTCAGGAAGACAGGGTGCGCGGCTACGGTGCGGACGATATTATTCTTCGCGGTGAGAATTACGAGGAGAAGCTGGGGGCGATGTCTGTGGATGTGGTGCTTGACGTGGTAGCCGGTTCCCAATGGCCACAGCTTATGAAGATTATGAAAAAGGGCGGAAGATATGGGGTGTGCGGAGCAATTGGAGGACCGTTGGTTGAGTTCGATATTCGTGACTGCTATCTGAAGGACCTGACTCTCTGTGGAACTACTTTCCAGTCCAAAGAATCTTTCAAAGAATTGATTGATTACATTGAAAAAGGATTAATTCAGCCGGTGGTGGCAGAAGAGTTCCCGCTGAAAGACATTGTAAAGGCACAGGAGGCATTTCTTTCCAAGAAGTTGGTTGGTAAATTTGTTCTGAATATAGCTGAGGACTAATTTATGGATGCAGAGAAGATGTCAGCAGCCAAAAAATGGGCAATGATTGGACTTCTTACCTTTTTCGGCAGAGCGATTGCTAATGTTCCCTACATGAGGGAGGTCTACTATGATCAGGTGATTGAGGCGCTGAATATTACCAACACGCAGCTGGGGATTCTCTCCAGTGCGGTTGGCATCGCCAGCATATTTGGATACTTCTTCGGAGGTTTTCTGGCAGACCGGTTCAGCTCAAAAAAAATCATTATTCTGTCGGGCCTTATGGGGGGAGTCATTACCTTGTGGTATGCATCTTATCCACCATTCCCGGTGCTGGTTTTTATTCATGCGGCAGTTGCACTGGACGGAACGCTGCTTTTTTGGTCCGCCTATGTCCGGATTGTAAGAATGCTTGGAGGAAAAGAAGGACAGGGGAAATATTATGGGTTTGCAGAGGGAATCCGTGCCTGCTTCGGAATTATTCTGCCGCTTATCTGTACTGCTATCATGGTGCGAAGTGTTATGGCTTCTGCCGGCCTCAGAAATGCCCTGCTTTTTTATTCAGCATGCTATTTCCTGACAGCAGTTTTGGGTTTCTTCTTTCTTGTGGATATCAAAGATGAGCATGTATCTGAGAGTAAGACCAAATTTAACCCGGAAGAATACATCATACTATTTAAAACGCCTGGTTTGTGGCTGGTATCCTTCCTGATTTTTGGAACCTATACAGTATTCTCCCTGCAGTCATATTCCACACCGTATATGACCAATGTTTGTGGAATGTCATCGGGGACAGTAAGTACGATTGCATCCATCAGACAGTACGGAATCGGACTGGCATCCATGCCGTTATTTGGAATCATTGCAGATAATGTAATAAAATCTTCGGCAAAAACCTGTCTGATTGGAGCTGTTATTCTGCTGCCATGTGCGTTTGGAATGCTTCTTTGCCCATCTGATGCGGCTGTACCAGTCATTTTACTTGTTTTGGTAATCGGATTTATGGTACAGGGGATACGAGGTGTATATTATGCAACACAGAACGAGGCACGGATTCCGGTCCATCTGTCAGGGGCTGCAGCAGGTATTATATCCAGTATTGGTTTTTTGCCGGATGCATTTATTTTTGCACAGGTAGGTGCATGGCTGGATAAATATCCAGAGGAGCAGGCATACCACATGATATGGGTTTATATGATGATTGGCTGTGGGATTGCAATTGCATCCGCATTGGGAATTATGCAACTGGAACGAAAACATAAATAAGAATCAAGGAGGTTTTGTTATGGCTTTTATTAGACAATTTGACTGTGTGGAATGTCATGAGGGTGAGCCTTTGCGTGTAATTATAAGCGGTGCACCGTCCATTCCGGGACAGAGCGTTTATGATAAATGCAAATGGCTGGAGGAAAATGATGACCAGATCCGTCTGATGATGCTGCGGGAGCCGAGAGGAATTCCGGCTACATGCGCCAATCTGATTGTAAATACTAACAGACCGGACTGCGAGGCCGGATATATCATCATGGAGCAGGTAGAGTATCCCATGATGAGTGGCGGCAATACCATTGCGGTGGCAACTGCCCTGCTGGAAACCGGTCAGGTAAAGATGACTGGACCTGTCACAGAGTTTAATCTGGAGGCTCCAGCCGGCCTGATTCATATTGTTGCAGAATGTGATATGGAAAGACGGAAGGTGACCAAGGTCAGCTTTGAAAATGTACCGGCATTTCCTGTATATCTGGATACGGAGATTGATGTTCCTCATGTAGGGAAAGTTAAGGTTGATATTGCCTGGGGCGGTATGTTTTACTGTTTAATAGATTCTACGCAGTTTAAACAGTACGGACCAGATGGTCTGGAACTGATTCCGAAGAACGGAAGAGAGATTTCCAAGCTTTCCTCATTGATTACAACCGCTGCGATTGAGCAGCTGCCGGTAGCACATCCGGATTACCCGGGTGTCGGTATCACCCTGTCTGTTATGCACCAGCCTCCGGTGACACAGGGAACGTATATGCGTACCTCTAACTGGTATGCAACTGGCCCTGTTGATTTCGATAAGCCGGAGACATGGACAGGAGCATTGGACCGTGGCGTATGTGGAACCGGATTTTGTGCGTTGATGGCAGTAGAGCATGCGAAAGGACGCCTGAAAATAGGTGAGGAAATTGTAAATGAAGGTCTGCTTGGTATTAAGTTTACAGGAAAGCTGACGGAAGAAATCGCGGATTTTCATGGTCACAAGGCTGTTGTCCCGGTCGTGGGAGGACAGTGCTGGATTTATGGATTTAATAAATGGGTTCTGGATGAGTCTGATCCATTCCCAGAGGGCTTCACAATCGGAGATATCTGGTAAAGAAGGCAGGAAGTTTTTCTGCTGTGGATTAAGAATAATAGGACCGTGTGCTTCTTTTTGCGGATAGAAAGAATTCCTATCCGGTCCGGCAATTTCCTGGGCACTAAGAGAGTACCCCTTAACCACGAAGCAGGATGAGAAACAGATATCATGAAATCTGATGCTTCAGAAATAAGATTTTATAATGTCGATTAGAAGAAGCATTTGTCTCAATAAAGAAATAGATAATGCCTAAAAATAATGATATAATAAAACCCACATAATGATTATTCCATATCCGAGAGAAGAGAGGTGAGCGGCAATGAATAAAACATATATTATGCTAAAAGACGTCCCTGTATTGGAGATAGAAGATTACAGATGTAAGATTCTGAACTATGAGTTACTTCCCATCTCGCTGCGCTATCCGGATGTAAACTACGACGATGTCATGCACGGCTGGACTGAGAACCGTACCATGAGCATAGGCAGGACCAACGCTAAAAAGCTGTTGGCCGGTTTTCGTATCAGCCAAAGTAATCCATATATGATAGCCAGATTATTTCATTTTGCTTCCCTTTCTGATTGTTACTGGATGAAAGACGCCGAAGAAACGTTTACATGGGAACAGGTAAGCCTGTTTGAAAATCCATGGGAGAAAGCAGTCACATCAACCGCTCTTCTTGGTACCAACCAGACGTTCCACACACTTGTACAGAAGATTCATACACCGGAGTTTACTGCTCAGGGGATGGCGGCCAAAGCCTGGATCAGGGAGGCGGACGGACTTTATCTGTATAAAGTCGGAAAAAAGGAATTGCCGGCCAGCGGGATACTGGATTCGCTTCATATTCCCCACGTAAGCTATATCGAGGCTGAAAACAGCAGTCTGGAGAAGATAGCAGACCGGAATCATATAGAAAAAATATATAAAAGCGGAGAAAAAATAGTAAAATGCCGTATTATATCCTCCGAAGAAACCGCTCTTGTTCCATGGGAAGATTTTCAGGTATATTGCAGTTACCACGATAAAAATGAATATGATATGGTAAAGGAGATGGATGCAGCCAATTATTATAAAATGCAGATAGCAGATTATATACTTGGAAATGAAGACCGCCATGGAGCCAATTTTGGATTTTATATGGATAACAGGAGCGGAAAGCTTCAGGGGTTATATCCACTGATGGACCATGACCATGCTTTTTCAGAAGACGGGGATATTCCGTCCCAGACTTCGGAACAGGATGAGACATTACAGCAGGCAGCGTATAAGGCAATGAACCATGCGGAGGTATCATTTAACAATGTTTTGACCATGAAAAAACCGGAAGATTTAGGTGATACGCAGTGGAAGGCAGTACTTGGGCGATGCAGGGAACTGCATCAGAGGATGGGGATGGAAGAGCAGCTGGACGAAGATATGACGTCTACGACGCAGGAAATTGATACTTTAAGCATGTAGGTAATGATGTCTCTTAAAGGATGAAGCACATAGTATTTGGTATTACTTTGGTTAAGAATTATATCATCTATACAATAGGGAATATGCGGATGGCATCAGCTATCCGCATATTTAAGATTATGGCATAAATAATTATATAATAATCATATGAAATGCTATACGATGTAAAAAAGGGTGATTGGCAATGATACTATAATAAGGTTACACTGCCAATAATGCTTCAATTGCAATATCTATATATTGCTGAAAAGTGATAATAGAAACGGAAATGAAGGAAGACGCAAGAGATAAAATGCGGTACAGGTTGTACGGACTACTGGATCTGCAAAAAGAGACGGAAGATTTATTTTGAGCTGATGAATATAATATATTCATATTTGGCAGTTATGTTACAATTTGGTATGTGAAAGGGGGAGCGATATTGATATTGCCATCTACACGGAAGATTTTGAGTTTTATAAAAAAATGGCCGTGTATTTGGAGCAATACTTTGCTAGGCAGGGAATTTGCAGTGATATTTTCTATATAGATATTACAATGGAAGAACCAATTTATGGCGTCCCTTTCAATATCAAAGTATAGTTTACAGATTATTTCCCACTGAAGCTTGCTGGTATCGTGGAAGCGGTGTCAAGAGAGGTTGACATAATTGTTAATAATGTGATAAAATAGAAGCAAAGAAACCAAGAAAAAGGTATAAATCGGAAAATACAGAATATCATAGAAAGGAGGAGAGAATCAAATGGCAATAGCAGCAAGGAGTGAGTCGGTCATGGAACATAAAATCATCAGTGTATCCTCAAAACGGCAGATTACGATACCACAGAAATATTTTGAAGTGCTTGGATTTGATGGGGAAGCGGAATGCATTCTGCAAAATGGAGGCATTTTTCTTCGGCCCGTCCGTATGGATGGCAATGAATTTGCAGAACAGATTCTTGCGGATTTGATTGAGGAGGGATATTCGGGAACAGAGCTCCTGGCAAGGTTTAAAGCGCAGAGCAGAAAGATTCGGCCTGCTGTGGAACATTTAATCGAAGAAGCAGACCGCATTGCAGAGCAGGGTAGAGCCATTCCGATGGAGAATCTTTTTGGTGCGGAGGGCGAATAGATGTATGAATTACGATATACCAGTGCCGCTCAAAGATATTTTAAGAAGATTAAAGAAAAGGGGCTGAAAAAGGCGTTTCAGGAAGCGCTTTGCAGCATAGCAGAAAATCCCTTTTGTGGGTCTGCAAAGGTGGGAGATTTAACCGGTATTTATGGATATGATGTTTATTATAACCGGACCAATTATGAAATAGCATATCGCATCTATGAAGAAGATGATAAGCTAGTGGTTGTATTATTGGCCGGTACGCGCGAGAATTTTTATGAAGAGCTTAAGCGGTATATGAAGTAGGGGTGATAGAAGTGTCATTCTCTGTTAAGTAAGCTTTTTCTATTGTAATGGCATTGGGTTACAGTGGTTTAAATGTTGTCTGGCTGGAGATATGATGGAGGAAACTATAAGATGCCTTGGCCTCGGAAGATGATTCTTCCGGGGCTTCTTGTATTTCTCAGAAAAAAATGTTGGGTAAATAGGTTGAGGAGTGTTTCTGGGGAGTACTTCTTAAAGAGACTTAAAGAAAAGGGGCTGAAGAATGCATTTTAGGAAGCACATTACAGCATAACTTTACATGGATAACAGGAGCGGAAAGCTTCAGGGCTTATATCCACTGATGGACCATGACCATGCTTTTTCAGAAGACGAGGATATTCTGTCCCAGACTTCAGAACAAGATGAGACATTACAGCAGGCAGCGTATAAGGCAATGAACCATGCGAAGGTATCATTTGACAATGTATTGGCCATGAAAAAACCAGAAGATTTAGGTGACACGCAGTGGAAGGCGGTACTTGGGCGATGCAGGGAACTGCATCAGAGGATGGGGATGGAAGAGCAGGAAATGATTGAGCTTCATTAGAAGCTTGCAGATGTTCCGGAAGCGTTTGATATTTCGCATATCTTTGTCCGGGAGGCAGTGCGGCTGGACGAGGCTATGACGTCTATGACGCAGGGAATTGATACTTTAAGTATGTAGGTAATGATGTCCCTCAAATGATGAAGCATATAGTATCTTGGATTAATTTGGTTAAGAATTATATTATCCATACAATAGGGAATATGCGGATGGTGTCAGCTATCCGCATGGTTGAGATGCAGGGCGTCTTTAATTACCGCACAAGGCCGCCATACGTCCTCACAGTCACAACCTGCCACGGTATGAACTTCCCGCTGGCCTGAAGGGCGCGTTTTGTGGTGTTTTCAATACCGTCGCAGCATGGAACCTTCATGCGGATAATGGTGATATCCCTGATATTATTGAGGCGGATGATTTTCGTCAGCTTTTCAGAGTAATCCACTTTATCCAGCTTTGGACATCCTATCATAGTGATATGGCCGGCTATAAAGTCATTGTGAAAATTTCTGTAGACAAAGGCAGTACATTCAGCGGCTATCAAAAGGCGGGCTTCCCTAAAGTAGGGGGCCTAGACAGGAGCAAGCTTAATCTGTACAGGTCATACGAAAACCCATACACCGCAAAGATGGATGTTTGGCAATCACATCATAATAAAGCTGCACTGCTAATAAAAAGGGCTGCTGAAAGAATTCTATAATATTCTTTTTGGCTTAAGTACAGAGAATATTATAATAAAAAATAAAGTGGTGCTACGTATTGCTGTTCAACCGCAACCCTGCGGTGGTGGAGTTCGGTCAATGGCTTCTGATTTCCTAAGTGGCGCTGATTTCGGCTTGTGTTATATAATGACGATTACATTTCAGACCATTGGCGCATTGAAAATGGGACTGTTTCAGTCCCTGATTTGGCAAGGTCTTTTATGTACCCTTTATTTTGGCGCTCTCCCGTATTTTCGGTGTGTCGGGTATCCGCCTTTCGCCGCTGATGTGCTAACTGTTTTTTTGTATCCCCTCCTCATAAAACCCATGAAACGGATGGCATCAAAGATGATGGCAGCAATTGCAGGCAGATTGGAAAACTTGTGTTCAAACAGTTGAATATTCCTTTTGGTGAGATTAATAGCTGATGAAAATGAAGTTTGGATAAACTGTGGAAATACAGATGAAACTATTTACTTTCGTATTACGTTTGAGTATAATAGTGATACAAAAGGAAGTGATAAAATGACAAGATTCAAACAGTTGGAACAAATGCTGGTGAATCATGGAGGGATGTTGCTCACCTCACAGGTGATAGCAGAAGGTATTTCTAAGCCGATATTTTATGATTTTGTCAGAAAAAAAGGACTGGAGCAGGCAGCACATGGTGTTTATGTGTCGGTAGATACCTGGGTAGATGCCATGTATTTGATTCATCTGCGCTGTAGCCATGCTGTCTTTTCCCATGAAACAGCTTTGTTTTTTCATGACTTGACGGATAGGGAACCGTCCCCCTATTCCGTTACAGTAAAACGGGGATATAGTCCGTCGCGGTTGAAGGCAGATGGTATTACAGTTTATACAATTAAACCAGAGCGATATGAAATTGGCATTGATAATCTTCAAACGCCTTTTGGACATACTGTGCCTGTCTACAATATGGAGCGTACCATTTGCGATTTAATTCGTTGCCGAAGCAATATGGAAATCCAGACGTTGCAGTATGCATTAAGGCATTATGTAATTCGAAAAGATAAAAATTTACGTGTGCTGATGAATTATGCGGAACTGTTTCATGTAGAAAAGGCTTTAAGGAAATATTTGGAAGTACTGCTATGATAAGAACGGCAAGGCAGATGAAAGACTTAATCCGCAATCTGTCGAAAGAAAAATCTGCAGATGCACATATTTTAATGAGAAATTATATGATGGAGCGCTTTCTGGAGCGCATCTCTTTTTCTGAGTATCGGGACAGATTTGTCTTGAAGGGTGGTATGCTGGTAGCCGCTATGGTCGGACTGGATGCCCGTTCCACAATGGATTTAGATGCGACAATAAAAGGTGTGAATGTCAGCACAGAAGATGTGGAGAAGCTGATTGATGCAATTATAGCAGTACCGATTGATGACGGCGTAAGCTTTCAAATAAAAAGTATTATGGAAATTATGGATGAAGCCGAATATCCGGGAATCCGAGTCAGCATGACATCGGTGTTTGACAGCGTGGTAACACCATTGAAAATTGATATTTCCACTGGCGATGCGATTACGCCGAAGGAAGTCCGGTATCGATTTAAACTCATGCTTGAGGATCGCAGTATTGATATTCTGGCGTACAATCTGGAGACAGTTCTGGCCGAAAAGCTGGAAACAATCATCACTCGCACGGTTACCAATACTCGGATGAGAGATTTCTATGATATTTATATTTTGCATCAGATTCACGGAAAGACATTAGACCAAACCGTGTTTTCGGAGGCTCTGCGAGCAACTGCCTGTAAAAGAGGGACAGAACAGAATCTGGTGGAAGCGGAAGAAGTGATTGAAGAGGTGAAAAACAGCCCGGTAATGCAACGGCTTTGGGTGGCTTATCAGAAGAAATTCTCCTATGCAGCAGATGTAGATTGGGGCAATGTTATAGATGCAGTGCAGGGATTATGCAAATTATTTTAAGATCAGCCGCCTTTTGTCTATTGAAGAAATAAAAAATAGCGGTGTTTGAGTTTGTACAGTCGGCTTCATATAAGGACAACGAGGCTGGAAAGTCTGATGAATAAGGCATTTAGCGGTTCTTTCCAGCTAGTACTAAAAATGTTTGCAGGTCATTAATCGCCCAAAATTCCGCCCAATTCCCGCCCTGATTTTATAAAGACTTGAGGTACAATATAAGAATAGATGAAACGACTTGACAGATTTGACATTAAAATTTAGAGTATAAGGAACAAGAATATTCGCCTTAGGTGGAAAAAGCGTGCTTGACAAATCGAAGTTTGTGGTGGTGACACTAAAACTGTGAGGAGGTGTTTTCATGAAATTAGTTAGTCCGAAAACCTTGCTGGCATCTCTGTTTGGCTGCACATTTGTTGTTATGAAAGTGATGACCTTTGATGGGCTGCCGGATATGTTTTGGATCATATTCATTGGATATCTGTCCGTCAAAGGACTGGTCACGGCATTTTCTCAGGAAGCCTATGACGAGGATGTGAAAAAGGCGCAGCAAGAAAAAGTTTTGTATTGTGACCTGTTTGGGAAATTTGCATACATTGCGGCAGATATCCCGTTTTTCCTGATCTTTTTAGCTTGCCTTTTGGCTGTGGTCTGTCCCGTAACAACGTTGCTCAGATTTATCTTTATTGGACTTTCGCTGGTGGCGTTGGGATATGCGATCTGGTTGTGCTGGTATGTTTCAAGGCATAAACGGCTGCGTATGGAAAATGGTGAGTGGGGTTTGGGGGTTTTAAGCGCAGAAGAAGAGAATGCATGGAAACAATCAAACCTGTGGCACAGTATTATTCTTGGAATTGTCGTGGTATTGGGTATTTTTTATCTCATTTTCGGAGATCCCAGAATCTATCTGAATAACGCCAAACTGAAAAAAGCACTATCCACGCTGGACAGTGGCAGTGCTACTCAGGAGGAGATTGTTCCCTTTGAATGGACAACTGTATACACATTTGATCCCTATACATCAATCGACCGCATTGAGTGGGTCACCGGCTCAAAGAGTTCCGTATTGAAAGAAAGCGTCAGTGAGGGCATGACCCATGTTGTGTTTACAAACAGAGGGCATTTAGACACGGAAGGTTCACCACCATAGTTAAACAGAGGATTTATAGCCTTTATAAAGCAGAGAAAGAGGATGCTTTATAAACGGTACCTTCTTTTAGATGTTCAGTACAAGATACTATGACTGTCATACACTTTTAGCACTGTTTACTGAGGTAACTATTTAAAGAAAAGCTTTAAAAAATCAATGATTTATGGCTTGACATTATAGGAGGAGAACTATGGCAAACATTGCTGTATTCCTGCCGCGGCAGACCATTTTGGAATATGCGCAGAAAGTGATTGCTGAAGACAGGATTGACGTTCAGATATTGAAGGTGGTGGACAACGCCAGCGCCGTACCGGAAGCTCAGGCAGCCATTGAGGCCGGTGTTCAGATTATTGTGGCCAGGGGGCTCCAGGCTACCCTGATCAAGAAGCATACCAGCGTACCGGTTGTAGAGATGCCGATGACGACACAGGAAATCGGACTGATGATTTTAAAGGCAAAGCGGCAGCTTAAGAAAGAACATCCTCGGATCGCCATTGTTGGCTTTGAAAATATGTTCACCAGTATGGAGCATCTGGAGGAGCTCTTTGATTTTGACCTGTCTTTATACCTGCTGAATGAGTTGGAGGAGACACGGACAAGGATTAATGAGGCGATAGCGGGAGGGGCTGACTTAATTATCGGTGGTGTGAAAGCCAATCAGGTAGCCTTTGAAATCGGTTTTCCCTGCCTGTTTGTAGAGACAAGGGAGGATTCCATCAGAGAGGCGCTGGGGATTGCCTGCCGGATGGGGGAGGCTCTTGACATGGAGCGCCACAGCGATGCCCAGCTGGAGACGATTCTGGATACTGCCTTCAATGGAATCATCAAAATCAACGCCTATAAAGAAGTGGTTGCAGTAAACCATATGATTGAAAACCTGCTTGGCAAAACGGGAGAAGAGCTGATTGGCTTCCCGGTTGACAAAATCATGCCCGGAATTGATGCGGCAGGGATTGACAGGATGTTTGACAGCAGTAGCGAAATGTACAGCCAGACGTTCTGGATTAACCGGCAGCTTGTCATGCTGATCGGAGCGCTGATCCAGTATGACGGTTCCTACAGCGGGGCAATCCTGACCTGCCATAAGGTGCGCGGCCCGGAGCGCCCGGAGGCGGAACAGCGGAAGGAGGCCATCAATGCCTATCCTGCACAGGGGGATTTTCATCATTTTCTGAGGCAGAATGAAGAAATCAGCCGATGCATCAGCCTTGCGCGCCGTTATGCCATGACGATGAGCCCGGTTTTGATCTATGGAGAGACGGGCACGGAAAAAGAATTGATAGCAGAGAGCATCCACAATAACGGAATGTTAAAAGGCGGTCCTTTCCTGAACATTAATTGCAGCACACTTTCCTCACAGCAGCAGTTGGAAACCATATTTGGAATTGGGATTCCGGATGAAAAGCGGGGCAGAAAAAAAAGTGCCATGGAAAACGGGCAGTATGGCACCATCCTTCTTCAGGAGATTGATCATCTTTGCCCTGAGGCTCAATATCTTCTGTATAAGGCAATTAACAACCGTACCTTCTGGAACAACGGGTCTATGGTGAAACGGACCTTTGCTGTCCGGATTATTGCGACTGCGGAGGAAGAACTGTCGGCAGCGGTGAAGGCGGGGAACTTCCGGAATGATCTGTACTATCTGATACAGCCATTAAATCTGAGGCTTCCGTCCTTGCGGGAGTATCCGGAAGAAATCCCACAGCTCATTGATTGTTATCTGGAGCGATATAACAATTCCTATACATCGAGAATCACAGTGTCTGCTGATGGAAAACGGGTGATGCAGGAATACCAGTGGGAGGGAAACCTGCTGCAGCTGGAACGGTTTTGCGAGCGTCTGGTCCTGACGGCCAACCGCAAGCGTCTGGAGGAAGGTTATATCAGGGAGCTTCTGCTGGATACGTATCCCCTGATAAAAAGCGGCGGGGAAAAAAGCACGAAAGTAGTGGTGAGCCATCCGGAGGCATTGCATATCATGGAACTGATGGAAGCCTGCGAAGGGAACCGGATACAAGTCGCTGAGCAGCTGGGAATCAGTACCACTACCTTATGGCGCCGCATGAAAAAGTACGGGATAGGAAGCAAATATGGTCTTTAAGAGAGAATACGCTTGGTAAAACCATCGCAGTGAGGATGAAAATCAATGTATTTAGGACGAAAACGTTTGCACATGAAAGGATTGCAATGAAAATTGCAATCCTTTTTTCAATCTTTGCAATAAACAACAGGATGTTAAAATATACAATAAAACCTTGTGTTTTATGCCGATAGAATAACAAAATGCACAAAGCTATAATATGAATTAGATATAATACAAGAAAGGAAGAGAGGAATCACTATGACACCAGTTATCACAAAAATGGAAGTCTGGCCCGTAGCCGGAAAAGATTGCATGGAGTTAAATCTAAGCGGAGCCCATGCTCCGTTTTTTACGAGAAATGTGGTCATCCTGCATGACAGCGAAGGACGGACCGGAGCAGGCGAGGTGCCGGGAGGGAAAAAGATTACAGAGGCGCTTTCAGAGGTTGTCTCCCTTGTGGAGGGAACAAAGGTGGCAGAGTATAAAAGTACGTTATTAAAAGTGAAGAAGCATCTGGATTCCAAAGGAGAAGAGGATGTGCGCGGTAATCAGACATTTGACCTCAGGACCGGAGTTCATGTCCTGACGGCAATCGAGGCGCCATGCCTGGATCTTCTGGGCCAGCATTTGGGAGTACCGGTATGCGAATTGCTTGGGGACGGGCAGCAGCGGGACAAGGTCAGGATGTTAGGCTACCTGTTTTTTGTAGGCGACCGGAAGAAGACCGATCTTCCCTATGACGAGGAGCCGGATGCCGATTGTGAATGGTACCGCCTTCGTCATGAGGAAGCCCTGACGGCTGAGAAAATCGTGGCATTTGCAAAGGCTACCAGGGAAAAGTACGGCTTTCAGGATTTTAAATTAAAGGGAGGCGTGCTGCCGGGCAATGAGGAGATGGAAGTCATCCGAGCTATGAAAAAAGAGTTTCCGGATGCAAGGATTGACTTGGATCCCAACGGCGGATGGCTGCTGGAGGAAGCGGTGGAGTATGTGAACGGCATGCAGGGCATCCTGACTTACTGTGAAGACCCCTGTGGGGCGGAAGGCGTATACTCCGGCAGGGAGATCATGAGTGAGTTCCGCCGCCGCACCGGATTCCCGACTGCAACCAATATGATAGCGACAGATTGGCGGGAAGTGGGACATGCGCTGGAGTCGCAGGCTGTGGACATCATTCTGGCAGACCCCCATTTCTGGACGATGAACGGTTCCGTCCGGGTGGCTCAGATGTGTCATGAGTTTGGTTATACCTGGGGCTCTCATTCCAACAACCATTTTGATATCTCCCTGGCTATGTTTACCCAGGTAGGTGCTGCGGTTCCGGGGGAATATAATGCTTTGGATACCCATTGGATCTGGCAGGAAGGCTTAGAACGGCTTACAAAAGAGCCGCTTCAGATTATCGGCGGCTGTGTGGAGGTTCCGAAAAAGCCGGGACTTGGAATCGAAGCAGATATGGAGCAGATCAGGAAAGCGCATCAGTTGTATCTGGACCATTGTCTTGGAGGGAGAGATGATGCTGTGGGCATGCAGTATCTGATTCCCGGATGGAAATTTGATGCCAAGAAGCCCTGTCTTGTGAGATGAGGGAATATGGGAAGGGGGCATTTGCAGGATGAGTGGCATGGTTTCTGAACTATTGAAGGATGTAGCGATTCCCCGGATGTTCAAGGCCCGGCAGAAATTCTCTGTAGAAAAGATTGAGCCGGAGGATATCAGGAAGGTAATCCGCAGACAGCTGGAGCAGGAACTGTTTTCCAGCCAGGTGAAGCCGGGGATGCGGATCGCAATCACCGCAGGATCCCGCCAGATTGCCAATATCGTAGAGATAACACGTACCATTGTGGATTTTGTAAAAGAAAGAGGTGCAGAACCGTTTATCCTTGCTGCGATGGGAAGTCACGGAGGAGCAACCGGCGAGGGGCAGCGGAAGGTGCTTGAAAATTTAGGGATTACGGAAGAAACAATGGGATGTCCGGTGAAAGCCGATATGGATGTCGTTAAGACCGGCGTGAACGAAGAGGGGATGGATGTCCTGCTTGATAAACACGCGGTGGAAGCAGATGGGATTATCGTAAGCTGCCGCATCAAGCCCCACACCTGTTTTCGGGGACCTTACGAGAGCGGGATTATGAAGATGATGACGATCGGTTTGGGAAAACAGGCCGGCGCGGCGGTTTGCCATGAGGCAGGATTCAAATATATGGCAAAATATGTGCCGATGTATGGGCGGGCGATATTAAAGCAGGTCAATATCCTGTTTGCGGTGGCAGTTCTGGAAAATGCTTATGACGAAACCGCAAAAATCGTTGTCTTAAACCACGATGAAATCGAGGAAAAGGAACCGGAATATTTAAAAGAGGCAAAAATTATGCTTCCAAAAATTCATGTTCCGGAATGCGATGTCCTGGTCTGTGATACAATCGGGAAGAATTTCAGCGGTTCCGGTATGGACCCCAATATTACAGGGACTTTTGTGACTCACTATGCATCGGGCGGGCTGAAATCCCAGCGGGTGGCTGTGCTGGACTTAAGCGAAGAGAGCCATCACAGTGGTGTGGGGATTGGCATGGCACATGCAACGACAAATCGTTTCTTGAGCAAGATGGATTTTGAACTGACGTATCCGAACTTGATCACTTCCACGGTTATCGAGAATGCCAGAATCCCTCTGGTCATGAAAAACGACAGGGAAGCTATCCAGGTATGCATCCGGACATGTACGGATATTGACAGGAAAAATATCCGGATTGTACGGATATCCAACTCTCTGCAGATAGAGTATATCTATCTGTCGGAGGCATATTACGAAGAGGCAAAAAACAATCCGAATCTGGAGATTGAATCTGAGCCTGAGCCGATGGCGTTTGACGGGGACGGAAATCTGGTTGATTTGGGAAATATTCAATAAAAAACATTCAAAGGAGAGGAAAAGAATGAAAAAAATATGGAAAAAATTAGTGGCACTGGCATTGGTAGCGGCAACGGCTGCAGCAGCGACGGGATGTAGTGGAGCGGATGCAGACTCCTTGAAGGGAAAACGTCTGAGGGTAGTAATCGGATCCAAATCCACAGGCGGGGACACCTATCTGACAGCCGATCTGGCAACCCGTTATCTTTCTGAAACCGTGGAGTGTAATGGAAAAGTGGATGCAATCGGAGCTAATGCGGCGCTTGAGGAAATCATTACGGCAAAGCCTGACGGACAGACGGTGATGATGTTCCACGACATGACCTGGCTGGGCGTATCCTTTGGGGCGTATGAGGAGAAATACAATCTGGAAAATATGATTATCGGGCCTAGAATCGGCATTTCCCAGGGCGCTTGTTTTGCAGTGAGCGCTTCCGCCCCTTATGCAACGATTAAAGAGATGGCGGAGTACTTAAAGGCCAATCCGTCTGAGGTTTGCAAAGTGGCTTGCGAGGCAGGCGGAGTGTCTCAGTTAGGCTTTAATTCCATCTATGAGTGGGTAAAGGCGGAATACGGTGATGATGTGGCAGGCCGGATCAAGGCGTTTATTACTGGAGACACTTCCGCAAAGTGCCAGGCGCTGTGGGATGGAAGCTGCCAGATGATATTTGCTGATATCTCCGCACTGGAGCAGTATACGGTGGAGGGCGTGGATGCCAAGATTGCCATGAAGATTGCCGGGCTGATGTCCGGACAGAGGATTGAAGGCAAAGATTATCCTACCTTTGCAGAGCAGGGAATTACTATCAATGGGGAGCCATATGCATTTGATAAAGAGTACAGTGTATTCTTCGTGAAGGGAACTCCGCAGGCGATCATCGATCAGGTGGATCAGGCGGTGCAGGCCCTGGCAGACAATGAGAAATACCAGGAGGAGATGGCAGCCCTTGGCTTTAAAGGGGATGTGCTTTCTGCGGCGGAGAACCAGAAGCATATGGTTGAGAAACGGGATTCCTTTGCAGAGATGATTGCCCAGTCTCCGAGCCTGGATGAGCTGACGGCACAGTAATTGCTAAGGCGAGCCTGCCGTACTTTCGGGGCGCGCGCCGGAAAGGAGATCGTATGAGAATTAACTATGTGCATTCCACTGCCCATCTGCTTGTTCCTAAAATTGTGGGCGTGATTCTTGTTGTCCTGCTGATTGTAATTGTAGTTTGTGATTATCTCAAGGCAAGGAAGGGCGGGGAGAAAAAGGAAAAGAAGCCCGTCTTTGCAGAGGGCTTTGATAAACTGAAACTGTTTGGCAGCTTTGGGCTGTTTGCGGTCTATATCGCACTTTTGGAACCTCTTGGATTTCTGGTTTCCAGCATTCTTGCCATGTTTGGCTTCAACTTGATATTTGAAAGCACGAAGGAAAAAAAGTCAATCATTACATCCGGTATCGCATCTGTGATATTCCCAATGCTGCTGTGGTTTGTATTCGGGTACGTATTCAACATTACGTTGCCATAAGGAGGGAAATGAAATGTTTGAGATTGGTATTATCCAGCTGCTTCTATGTGTTTTGGGAGTTGGGGTCGGGATTGTATTCGGCGCCCTTCCGGGAATGACGGCAACTATGGCGATAGCGGTATTTCTCCCTCTCACGTATGCGTATGATATGGGTGCAGCGCTGTATCTGCTTCTGGGTTTGTATGTGGGCGGGATTTCCGGCGGTCTGATTCCTGCAATCCTGATTAATATTCCGGGTACGCCGTCGTCTATCACCACCTGTTTTGACGGATATCCGATGGCGAAGAACGGTCAGGGGGAAAAGGCACTCAAGATTGGAATTGTCTCCTCTCTGTTTGGAGGTATCTTTTCCTTAATCTGCCTTTGGCTGTTTACTCCAGTGCTGGCGAAGGTGGCGATTAATTTTGGTTCGGTAGAAAAATTTTTGATCATCTTGTTTGCGCTGACGGTGATTGCGGCTCTGTCAAAAGGGAATATGCTCCGCGGCCTGTTTGCTGGAATGCTGGGGGTCATGGTTTCGCTGATCGGACAGTTTGATGTGAACAATAAACTGCGTATGGTTCCGGAGTTTCTGAAGGGCGACCTGATGGACGGCTTTGCGCTGCTTCCAGTCATTATCGGTCTGTTTGCGGTGTCCCAGATGTTTGAGGAAGCGGAATTGGGCATGAAGAAAGCAAAATATGACGGACAGGGAGAGCAAAAGGAAAAATTTTCCCTTAAAGTCTTTAGAAACCAGATTGTGAATCTGATCCGTTCTTCAGCGATTGGAACCTTTATGGGAATCCTGCCGGGCGTCGGCGGCTCTGCTGCCTCCATACTGTCCTATTCCCAGGCGAAAAACTTTTCTAAGCATCCTGATAAATTTGGAAAGGGGGCAGAAGAGGGGCTGATCGCTTCGGAAACTGCCAACAATGGTTTGACGGGCGGCGCACTGATCCCTCTTTTGTCGTTGGGGATTCCCGGAGATTCCACAACAGCAGTCCTGATTGGCGCATTCATGCTTCAGGGCATCACGGTGGGACCGCTGTTCATCACGGAGAACAGGGGAACCTGGAACACGATTCTGTTTGCGCTGCTGTTTGCGAATATCGTCATGTTTGTGGTGATGTTCTTTGCGATTAAATACATATCGAACATCATCCGAATCCCGAAGTCAAGGCTCTATCCGGCCATCATCATCATGGCGGTCGTGGGGGCGTATTCCATCAACAACGGAATTATGTTTGACGTATGGGCGATGCTTATCTTCGGGGTTGTGGGTTATGTTTTCACGAAAGTTGGAGTTCCGGCGGCGCCGTTCCTGATTGGGTTTATTCTGGGTGGAGATTTGGAGAACTATTTTATTCAGGCGATTCAAGCTTCCGGCGGTTCCCTTTCCATCTTTGTGACGAAGGGACCGATTGCATGGGTGGTATGGCTTATGATTCTGGCTTCGGTAGCTTATGCAGTGTTTGATAACAGGAGAGCGGCTGCGAAGTAGGCAGTGACTGGATATTTCCGCAGGGAAAACGAGAGTGCAGGTCAGAGATCAGGCAGAGCCCATCAATTGCTGCAGGATACGGCGCAGCCTGACCCAAAAAACAAAAAAAGAGAGGTAGAGAACATGAAAGTAGGATTTATCGGATTAGGAATTATGGGAAAACCAATGGCAAAGAACCTGGCAAAAGCAGGATATGAGCTGGTTGTATTTGATTTCAACAAGGCTTCCGTGGAAGAACTGGTTTCCTGTGGTGCAACGGCTGCGGCAAATGGCAAGGAAATGGCCTCCCAGGTTGAGGTAGTTATTACTATGGTACCGAATTCCCCCCACGTAAGGGCTGCGGTGCTTGGCGAAAATGGCGTGGCTGAAGGCGCAAAACCGGGGACCGTTGTAATTGATATGAGTTCCATCGACCCGACCGAAAGCAAGGCAATAGGAGCGGACCTGGAGAAATTAGGCATTGATATGATGGATGCGCCGGTATCCGGCGGGGAGCCGAAAGCCATCGACGGAACCTTGTCCGTAATGGTAGGCGGTAAAAAAGAACTGTTTGACAAATATTATGACATGCTGATGGTGATGGCAGGTTCCGTTGTGTATGTAGGCGGCCTTGGTTCCGGCAACGTGGCTAAACTGGCAAATCAGATTGTGGTGGCGGTAAACATTGCGGCAGTATCCGAGGCTCTGACCTTCGCAAAGAAAGCAGGAACCGATCCGGAACTGGTATATCAGGCAATCCGCGGCGGCCTGGCCGGCTCTACGGTTATGGACGCAAAAGCGCCGATGATGCTTGGCAGGAACTTTAAGCCGGGCTTCCGTATCGAACTGCATATCAAGGATCTGAACAATGCCCTGAACGCGGCGCACGCAATCAGCTCCCCGGTTCCTTTAACAGGACAGCTTATGGAAATCATGCAGGGGTTGAAAGCCGATGGATTTGAGAAGGAGGATCACTCCAGCATCGTGAAATATTATGAGAAGATCGCCAACACCACGGTTGAGCCATCGAAATAAGAGTCATTTTTATAAGAGCCGGTAAAATGGGAGAAGCACCTGGATTCCCGGTGACGGCAGAGGAGAGAAAACATGAATACAGATTTTATAAAAGGTGTAGTAGTCCCGATTCTCACACCAATCGATGAGGACGAGATGATTGATGAGGCCAGACTGCGGGAACATGTGGATTATGTCATTGATGGCGGTGTGCTTGGAATCCTGGCATTCGGCAGCAATGGAGAATTCTATGTGATTGAAGAGGATGAGATGGAACGCGGTCTGAAGATCATGGTGGATCAGGCGGCGGGCCGGGTGCCGGTATATTTTGGAATCGGCGCCATCAGCACAAAGAAATGCTGCCGTCTGGCAAAGATGGCAGTGGCAAACGGTGCGGCAGGTATCTCCGTGCTGCAGCCGATGTTTTTAAAACCGACAGAAACCGAGCTGTACCTTCATTTCAAGACGATAGCGGACTGCATCCCGGATACCCCCATGCTGTTGTACAACAACCCGGGGCGCGTAGGCTATACGATGTCGGCCGGACTGGTAGAGAGGCTGGCGACGGAGGTTCCCAATATTGTTGGTATGAAAGATACCAGTGGTGATATCACCCAGACAGCGGAATTTATCCGCCGTACCCGCCATGTGGGTTTCAAGGTATTTGGCGGTAAGGATACCTTGCTGTATGCTTCCATGTGCCATGGGGCCGTGGGCGGCGTATGTACCGCAGCGAATTTCATGCCGGAGCTGATTACGGACGTATATGACAAATATATCGCCGGCGATCTGGAAGGTTCCCTGGAAGCCCAGTTCAAACTGAATCCGGTCCGTCTGTCCATGGATCCGGCCAGCTTCCCGGTGGCGGCTAAGGACATGGCGAATCTGCGGGGACGTAACATTGGAAAGCCGTATAAACCCAATCTTTTGACGCCGGAAGGTCCGGTGCTGGACAGGATCAAAAAAGAAATGCAGACAGCCGGATTGCTGTAATCCGGTACCAAGGCACCTCTAAAATTATTATAATAGAAAAGGCAATAGGCGGGTTGGCGGCTTATCATCAGGCTTGCTGGCCTGTTGCCATATATGGGCTTAAAGAGGATTGCCCATTATACTTCGGGAAGGAGCCGAGATTAAGATGAAATTTTTATTTGCTTCCGATTCATTCAAAGGGACATTGACTTCGGAAAAAATCATTTCGATATTGTCAGAAACGGCAAACGAGGTATTTTCGGACTGCAGGTGCGCCGGCGTCCCGGTGGCCGACGGCGGGGAGGGAACTGTGGATGCAGTTGTAAAGGCGATGCATGGCAGACTGAGGACCGTGTCGGTGCACGGACCGCTTATGGAGCCGGTGGAAGCTTCGTATGGCGTGTTTGGAGATCATGCCGTGATAGAGACGGCGGCGGCGTCCGGGCTGCCGATGGTTCCTGCTGACAAGAGGAATCCTCTTAATACGACGACGTTTGGAACCGGGGAGCTGATTCGGGACGCATTGGAGCATGGATATCAGAAGATTGCCATCGCCATTGGCGGGAGTGCGACGAACGACGGCGGAATGGGAGCTATGGCTGCCCTTGGCATCCGTTTTCTGGATAAGGACCAGAAGGTGCTAACCGGGTTTGGGAAAGATCTGGGGAAGGTTGCTGATATTGATATGACCGGGCTTCATCCTGCGGCGAAGACGGCAGAGTTTACGGTGATGTGCGATGTCACCAATCCTCTGACAGGACCCGACGGCGCGACGTATACCTTTGGTAAGCAGAAGGGCGGCACGCTGGAGATTCTCGACCGGATGGAGGGAGATTTGGTTTACTATGCCAGGCTGATGCTTGAAAAGACCGGAGTGAATGCGGACCAGATCGCCGGTGCGGGTGCGGCAGGCGGGCTTAGGGCTGCGCTGAAGGTATTTCTGAATGGGACGATGAAATCAGGGATCGATACGGTGCTTGATCTGATTGGATTCGACGGGCTTTTGGAGGATGTGGACCTGGTGATTACCGGGGAGGAGTGTATGGACTGGCAGTCGGCATTTGGAAAGGTACCCAGCGGGGTCGGGATGCGGTGCAGGAAAAGGGGAATTCCGTTAATCGCCATCGTAGGCGGCATGGGGGATGGCGCGGAAAGCCTGTATGACCATGGAATCCACAGCATAATCCCAACGATAAACGGAGCGATGCCAATTGATGAGGCACTTAACCGGGCGGAGGAACTGTACCGGGGAGCGGCAAGGCGGACATTCCGGATGCTGCGGGCTGGAATGGGCCTAAAGACAGAGGAGAAATAACAGGAGCAGCGAAACAGACGAAGGAGGACAGAGGATGAATGTCAGTGGGTTATGGACATTGCAGTGTATGATGTTTCTGCTGGCTGCGGCTGGAGCGGTGCTGAAGCGAACCGGGATATTGAAACAGGAAGGGAAGACGATGCTGACGGATGTGGTATTGTATTTTTTCCTGCCCTGCAATATAATCAATTCCTTCCGCATGGAATTTACTATGGATATCCTGGCGAAATTCGCAGTGGTTTTTGGGATCTCCGTGCTGGTTCAGGCGGTTAGTTTTTTGCTGAGTAGGATTCTATACCGAAATAAACCATGGGAGATAAAACGGGTGCTTTGTTATTGTACGATTGTCTCAAACTCAGGATTTCTTGGCTTGCCCATCGCGGAGGGAATCTACGGTGTGGAAGGGCTGATGTATGCGTCCGTCTTTATTATCCCGATGCGGATTCTGATGTGGTCGGCGGGAATTGCCTGCTTTACGGAAAGTCCGGATATGAAGTCTGTGATCAGGAAGATTGCGGTTCATCCCTGTATCATTGCGGTATATATTGGCTTGTCCCTGTTGGTTTTTCAGGGACCTCTATCCATGCTTTATGCAGGGCTTCTGGAAAACTCCGGCCCGCAGCTTCAGACGGTCATCCGGCCCGCAGTTACGGCCCTTGATAAGGCGGTGCGGTCCGCAGGCGGCTGTACAACCGCCCTTACCATGATATTGATCGGGATGATGCTGGCGGAGGTAAAGGCAAAGGATATAGTTAACAGGGATGCCCTTGGGATTTCGGCGGTCCGGCTTGGAATCCTGCCGTTTCTTGTATTGATTGGGTGCCGGATACTCTGTGTGGACCCGTTCCTCGCGAGAATCTGCGTGCTGATTACTGGTATGCCTGCGGGCAGCACATCTGCAATTCTTGCAGCCAAATATGGGTGTGATTATGTATTTGCGACGAAGTGCGTTGTGGTGTCTACTTTGTTGTCCATGGTGACGATTCCGTTGTGGTGTATGGCGGACGGCAGGTATTGCTTTCTGCTATAGACCGGGAGTTCCCGGCACCGAAGCGGAAGGCTTGTCTGGATATTGTGTGATGAAAAGATGAAACGGCTGTTTACTATTTGGCAGACAGGAGGATGTAATGGGTTATAAGGTGCTGATTCCACAGGATATCGCTGAGGAAGGGAAAGAATTTCTAATCTCCCGTGGCTATGAAATAAAGATGGGTTCAGGCGTTAAAGAGGTGGAGCTGGCGCGGGATGTGGAGGATTGTGACGCAATGCTTTTAAGGACTGCAAACGTGACCGGGGCAGTGCTGCGGGCTGGGAAAAAACTTCGGATTGTAGCTAGGCATGGGGCTGGTTATAACAATGTGGATATCAATACCGCCACGGAATTGGGGATATGGGTCACGAATACGCCTGACGCGACTACGGGCTCTGTTGCTGAATTTACGGTTGGCGCGATGATTGCCGCAGGCAAACGGTTTGTAGAACTGCGGGATGCCTTGAAGCAAGGGGATTTTGGTTATAAAAATAAGCATATGGGGACAGACCTGGTGGGAAAGAGGCTGGGAATTATTGGTATTGGGAAGATTGGTATAGAGGTGGCTAAAAAAGCCTTCTACGGACTGGATATGGAGATACTTGCCTATAGCCCAAGAAAACAGCAGGATCAGATGCCAGATTATGTACGCCTGGTTCCGTGGGAGATGTTGTTTGAAACGTCGGACTTCATCGCAGTCCATGTGCCGCTTACGGAGGAGACGAGAGGATTTATTGGAGCAAAGGAATTTGAGCGGATGAAGCCGTCAGCTGTTCTTGTCAACTGTTCCCGTGGAGGGGTTGTGGTTGAGAAGGAGTTGGTAAGGGCACTTCAGGAAAGGAAAGTGGCCGGACTGTTTACCGATGTGATGGAGCAGGAGCCACCGGATTCCAATCATCCATTTTTCCAGATGAACCATGTGATTGTGACACCGCATATGGCTTCCAATACAAGAGAGTGTATGCTGCGGATGGCGGTGCAGGCGGCAGCTCAGATTGATTTGGTGTTATCAGGTAAGAAGCCAGAGTGGGCGGTTAACAATCCAAACCAATAGGAAAATCAATAGGAGGACAATATGGCAGTACATGTAATTGACGAAGTGAACCGCTGTTTAAACTGTAAATAACCGATGTGCCAGAAGGGATGCCCAATCCATACGCCGTTTCCCACGGTAATCCGTGCGTTCAAAGATGGTAAGCTCAGCGAAGCAGGAGAAATCCTGTTTGAAAACAATCCGATGTCGGTCATCTGTTCGCTGGTCTGCAACCATGAGCGTCAATGCGAGGGAAGCTGTGTGTTGGGGCGGAAAGGGCATCCGGTTCATATCAGTTCTATCGAGAACTACATATAGGATACGATGTTTGAGCGCCTGGAGGTAGCCTGTGCACCGAAAAACGGAAAAAAAGCCGCAGTCATCGGCGGCGTTCTCCAGTATGGTATCCCGGAGTTTCGCCTGCCCAAGACGGTGCTGGAGCGTTACAAGAAAAAACGGCTTTCCATTGGGATAAAATCCGCCCGAATACCACGATTGGCGGGGCTTTGGAGATTAAGGACCTGTTTCGGCACAGCTATCATAAGTATCCAAAGGGATGCCTTTGTGTCACCTGCCCCACGTAGCACGGCCGCGCACCAATTGTAAAGAAATGCCGCAGGAAGCCCCAGATAGATAATCTTCAGGTATTCCTGCACAAACCCCACAACACCTGCGGCGGCGAAGGCGGTTACTCCAATATAATGTCCCACTATAAAGGCGTCAATGGTGTTATACATCTGCTGCAGGATATTTCCCCAGATCAAAGGCAAAGACAGGGCGGTCAACTGTTTCCAGATTGTGCCGTTTGATAAGTCATTTGTCAGATTCATGTTCTATTCCCTCCGTATAACAGTTTACCGCAGAGAAAAATAGTTGTAAAATGCCATATTTTGCGATAATCTATAAAATAGACTTTATGGTTGTTCCGGCATCTGTGGCGGATAAAGCCGTTAGCAGTCATGTATCGGTTCACTACCTGTCCTCGCCGCCACCGGACCGGATCATATATTATCTAAAAAGATCGAGTAGGCAGACAGAAAACGTCTCCCTTTTTTTGAAGCTCCTTCATAAAAAACTGGAGACAACACCACAGGAGACCTCTTATCTGTTGGTGGGGGCATGATTAATCTTATAGCCGAATTGGGTATGCAGATGAATTGATAGAAAGATAGCCTTTCGAGTATGCTATCATAATTCTAACGGATTGATGAATTGGTATTTGTGAGGGGTGAGAAGCAATGGTGAAGCCGATTAGCTATATTTCGTATGGTGAAAACGAGAAAAAAGTAATAAAGGCTGGAATAGTGGAAATTCGTAAAGTTCTTATGGGTAATGATAAAAATAAAAAGAGAAGTCTGTTATTTGCTCTGGATTGGTTTATGGACCCTTACTTTAAACAAGATATTTCAGATATTCACAATGAATTGGTAGAGCTTTTGCAAACAGTGGTAATTTCTTCAACAGATGATGATGTGTCTGAGGATGCTTTACAGCTTTTATGCGATTATGAATGGCCACCTTTTGAAATACTTGAAAAAAATATAGATAGGGTATCGCAACGATTAAAACCAGATGTACTGTATGCAGTTAATATGGATAAGAAATATAACTAACGGATGAAAAGCCAATCACAGCCAGACAGTGCATAAAGGCTCTTGCACAGGTTGGTTCAGCAAAGCCACAATATATACCAGTAATATTATCATGTTTGCGGAGTGCAGATTTATCGAAATACAAGGACAGTATGCGTCCACTGATTGAAAAAGACATAGCTGAAACGGAAAGAAATTGACAACGTAACTTCCAGTTTATCAGACAATCGCAAAGAATGAAAAATTAGAATTGACCGAAGGTCAAGAAGATGGGCTTAGCGATAGATCGGAAGTTATCAAGATGATTGTAAAGATAAAACTTTTAAGTAAGAGGGCAATTATGAAGGTAAGTTTGAAACACCGGATAATAGATCGTAAAAGTAAAATTGTAACAATGATTGATGATTTTGGAGGCAATCCCATGGTGTTTGATTGTCAAAAAACTCTTCTTAAGCTATTGATTGTTCTTCTATGTGCTACGTTAGTTGTAATAAGAGGTTCAACCGCACCTCTTATAGCTAACAGTGCGGCGCTTCACTTTTTTTTCTATACTGATCCAAATGGGGATAAAACCCTTTATAATATTGGAATAAGCGTTATCGCCGCTTTTATTTTCTATGTCTTTCAAGTATATATTCCAGAATATAAAAAATGCAAACGTGATTGTTTGGCATTTTCCACGGCTCATAGACATGAGATTTATTTATTGAACCAATATACTTTGGCATGGAAAGAATTTTTGGGAAAGAAAGCAGGCGAGTGTCATTTCTTTGAATTTAGTTATAAACTTAGTCCGCATGACGGCGGTGTAGTAACTAAACTGACATATGAAGAAACAATTGAGGGTTTGCCACAAACATTATTAAAGATTATGAATAATCCTCTTTTTATGAATTGTGATATTGCGTATCAGGCATTTATTAATTATTCCTATAGCGTTATTTCTGGACATTTAATATTTATGGACGATCAATTTCCACATTGGAGTGATTCTGCCTTGGAGGCAAAGGATTGCTTACAAATACAGAGCATGGTGATGGATGATATGAAAAGAATTCAACGAAGGTTTAGTTCGATAGAAAAATATAAATTAAATGTTATTAGTACAAGTCCATATACGGGAAGAAGTCTATTAGAAAGACTGGAATAAAGTTAAGGTACAAAATGTTATTATGAACAAATTCCAGTTTGTAGGGGAGCTGGACGAAGTGGAAAAGGGGGTGATTATTTCACAAATTGTGGTTTGCTTAGACTGGATATTCGGAGAGACCACGAAATTTAAAGTGAGATTATTCAAATCCTAGCGTTGATAATCGAAGCCACATATACCTTGTTCCATTATAATAAAATTGCGACAAAAGCGATTGCGTCAGCGACAGAACGTATCAAGGCGTTACATATTTTGGGGGTTGAACCTACGGATGAAAAATTGGTAGAGCATGACGGAACAAAGTATGATTCATATTTTGTAGTGAAAAAGAATTAGTAGGACTTTGAGCATATCCATTTCAGTTATTTTGGAGCCGATTACAATAATAAGCACTTTGCAAAAGGGCGGTAGGGATCCTCGCAAAGTGCTTGCCACTGTTCTTGTTAATCATTATAATGTCCCTTGCAAGACGCAATAATAATCGCATTTTCTTTCTCACAATAGACAATTCTATTTGTTTCGTCAATTCGTCTGCTCCACCAGCCTCTAAGGTTGTCTTTAAGTGGTTCGGGCTTACCAATACCGTCGAAGGTTCCTCTTTGTATATCTTTAATTATAGAATTAATTCGCTTGAGTGTTTTCTTATCCTCGTTTTGCCACTCGCAGTATTCTTCCCACGCTTTTTCTTCCCAAAGTAATTTCATACACTCAATCCTCTATCAAATCGTGTTCTACCAGTTTAGCCTTCCCAGATTCTATATCAGCCACAATAGAGCGCAAATAATTCATATTACTTTCAGAATAGAACGGGTCAACTGAAACCTCGAACGGTATTCTTTTTTCACGACTAACTTTGGCTGCGAACATGGTAAAAGCAGTTGTCATTGAAAGCCCCATTTCTTTACAAGCCTGTTCCATCCCTTTTTTTAAATCTTCGTCCATACGGAAATTAACCATTGTTTGTGCCATAAATGCCACCTCCTTTTTCATAATTAGTTTAACATATTGTAAAGCAAAAATCAATAAGTTGCTTTACAATATTATATGCACTACTACCTCAACGTACTCAATTTCGATTGGGCTTTTTTATTTTACATGAAAATTTAAGCTTTCTTCCCGGTTTTTCCCAGAATCACTCTAAAGTCTCCTCCTTCCACCCCTTATAATTTCAGAAAAACAACATTGTGGATTATTCAGCATATACATAGATTAACCACCCGTCAAAAAAAGCAGTATCGGTTGAAATTTGTTCACATAGACATAAAAAGATTTTCCCAGGTATCGCTACTGTTTGGGAGGCATTTTTTTGCGTTGGCTGAATTCCGGGCCTCTGCTTATTAAAAGCGGCGACATTTAAAGTATGAAGCAGTCCGAAAAATAGGATTGACTTAAAACAGAAAAGCAACAGTAATAACCAGTGACGCTTACCGTTGGTTTTGTTCTTCATTTATGGTGACAACCATCTCTTACTGGTATAACTAGGTTATATTTCTGTTTGCTTCTGTAGAATTTAATGTTACCTGGACTTGTCTGTTGGACCAGATGGTCTGCAACATTTTGTTGATGATTTCCTTCTGCGCCCCAAACATTCGTACTCTGTTTGATTACTACCTATTCCGCTGTATTCCAGATTGAGGAACCCACTGCATTTAATAAAATAATCAAAGCATGACGCCCTAACTGCATACTTTACTCAGAAGGAACAGGTATGGTATACTGAGCTGGTAAATTATGTGATTCCGGACAAGTCAAAGGAGAACAGAGGATGAAAAAAAAGACAGATTTAAAACAAGCTATATTCTATGTGATATGTGCGGCAGTCATCATAAGCAATCCAACCACAGTGTCTGCCAGCAATGAACAGACTGCCGTGGAAGATACCGGAGAACAGCAGCCATCGTTGCGACAAGAGATTCAGAAACTGAAAAAAGGAAACTGGGTTAACCTGACCACGGAACAGAAACTGGAGGACCTGGATATCCTGTATCAGACCCTGAAGGACAATTATCCCTATTTTCATGTCCTTAAGAGAATGCGGAATGTGGACCTGAATGAAAAATACAGGACAGCAAGAAAAGAAATCAGCAAAGGAGGAACCGATATTGCCTTTTATCAGCAGATGGATGCATTCATCAATACCAATGACCAGATTGGACACCTGATGCTTGATAATCCGTACTGGTATGAAGATTCCGCCAGTACCTACAAAAGACTTGCCGAGGATTATCCGGATATGGAACGTATGCAGAAATTCTCCGCAGCATACAACAATGATAAATCTGTGGAAAACTATAGGAAAATGAAGAATATAACAGATCCTGCCTATAACAAAGTGATGGCTTATTATAATGCCGCCAAAACAGCCCAGGATACAGGAAGAGAATCAGCGGCGGATAATGTCCAGACACGTATTATTGAAGAAGGACGTATTGCTTACATAAAAATCGACTCCCTTCTGCCCAGTAATGCCTACGGCGAGGATAAAAAACAGCTTTTTGATTTTTATAAAACCGTGAAGGATTATGATAATGTGATATTTGATTTTACGGATAATGGGGGCGGCTCCATGAATTATTTTAATGACCTGATTGTATCCCCAAATATTGAAGTTACCTTGAAATGCAACGGGTATAAACTGATAAAAGCCGGGGAAAATAACGGAATTTTCCTGGATTTTAATGATTACCGCCCTATTTCGGAATTACCCGGACTGCCCCAGATGAATCCGGACGACCTGTCTGATATGGATCTGTTTCATGAAATAGAGTACACATCAGAACCTTCCGGAAAAGAAAAAATGCTGAAAGGAAGACTATGGCTTCTTGTAAGCGATACTGTCTTTTCATCGTCCGAATACGCGGCCATGTTTTCCAAGGCAACCGGCTTTATGACACTGGTGGGAACCCGGACAAGCGGGGAGGGTATCGGAAGCGACCCTCTGCCCATCATACTTCCGAATAGCGGTCTTATCGTGCAGTATGCAGCGGAGTACGGGGCGTTGCCGGATGGTTCCGGCAGCCAGGAGTATGGGACTATGCCTGATATCCTTTCTCCAGAGGGAGAATCTGCGCTGGATACTTGTTTAAAGGCCATTGAACAGCGTCAGCAGCCATGAAATGCACTGATGTGGCGCAAGTCAAACGTATGAGTAAATAAAGTATGAACAAGTTTCCTTTTTTGGTATAATAAAAAGAAAAAGGGGATTTTCCAATGAATGAACTGCTCCCCCGGCTGTGCTGCCGCAGCTTTATCAGAAATGGCAGGAGCAGTGGCGGCCTGATGGAGTATTCCTGCCAGAGCCGCAATGCCGTAGGGATGCAAACGCCCTGACCACGGGGGACTTTCCTTAAGCGGAATCAGGCGGTGGATTCCTTTTGATGAGATGCTGTCTGTCATGTATCAGGTGGGCAGATGGCTTTCACCGGATTTCAGGGAGACAGGCATGGGCGGATGTGCAGTGGCCCCTTCTGCATGCGCGGCCTGTGAGCATTAGGAGTTTATCCTAAGTTTTAAAGATGGGTTTATTCAGGAATAGAATAAGCTGTTGTATAATCAGTACAAGATGGGAGGGAATGTATGATTCATGACTATTTTTGGGTAAGAAATATTATTTATAAAGAATATACACATACAGCGTTGAATGATGTTGGTACTTCTTTACATGAAAAAGAGTATAGAAAGTTTGATATAACACCATTCCGTCTGACAAAAAGTATAGTAAAAAGTATAACTACCAAATATGGGCGTTCTAAGTTTACAGATGTTCTGTTTGTATGTTGGTTCCTTCAGTTAGGTGTAATGATAACGGAGGACGCAGACGGGTATTTGGAATTAGGCAAAGAAGTAAAGAACGGTTTGTTCCGGGATTTTTCCCAGACATCCCGCTGTGGTGAATTGGCTCAAGGTATTAACTATTACTTTTTAGAGCGTGTATTAGGGGCATTGGATATTTTTGATTTTAAGGAGTATTTTAATAATTACACAATAGGGATATCATGTCCATTGTCTACACCTGACTTTGTTTTTAGAACTCAAACTGAGATTAATATTCTGGAGTCCAAGGGAGATAATGTTAGGGATTATCCTACCCGTGTATTACGAAAAGCAAAAAAAGGACAATGCACCATTGGACAAAAAGCCTTACGGGCGGAAGGGATAATCTGCAACAAATCATATGCCAGTGTAGTTAAGTTTAATTCACTAAAATGTGCAGAACGGGAAGTCTGTATTCATTTTGGCGATCCGGAGTATGACCAAAGAGTACAAAAGCTTCGAGTTAGCAACATAAAACATGAATATTCTAAATGGTTTGATATGTTGGGCAGGAGGGAAATGGCAGATCAGTTATTAGATAACCAACCCTTTCTTTCAGAAGAAGCAGAGTCAGATAAGAATGGATTTTTGCCCTTAAGACGGTTTATACTGGACATTGACAGATATAAAATTGAAGTGGAATTGGGGGTAATGAAAGATTTATGGGAATTAATTAATAATTCGAATGCGTCGGCAGGGAAGTATCTAGATATGAGAGAGGGCTATAAGAAGGGGATTATAGAATGGAATAATAACTTGAGTTTTAAAAGTGGAGAAACATTCTATACAGATATTGATATCGATGGAACTTATATGAAGGCAGTTTGGCGTGAAGATAAAAGGGAGGTGTCTAAAATACCGGCATCTATTCCACCGCAGCAACACATTAAGCTACGGTAGTTTAGATGCTTTGGCCCTGGGAGATGGATGCTCCTGGGGCCTTTTGAGTGTAAAAGTCAAGGGTTTTATAGTGGTAATAGGTTTGTTCCGCATTCAATGGGAGTACGGTCTAAAGGTGGGAAAACCTAATTGGTACCAAACGTACAAAGTGTCAAAGAAAATAATCCCAGACATAGGCGATGTGTTTGTCAGCTCCTGAAAGCATTGCAGCATTCTTTGTAGTGAAGAACATCCTCCTATGTTTTTTATATCATTTCCAATTAACGTATTTTCAGTGTATTTGCCCACTCCCAAAACAACAACATGGACTTTTTCTGGCGGTAAAGTTCATCCGGTAAAAGCCTCTTTTCAAGTCAGGACAGCGTGGTATTATTCTGGGATAATAATATTTTTATCATACTATCTGATTGTGATTAGATTTTTCCACATAATTGAACCGGTAATCCTGAAGGCTGAATTCGAAGGTTTTGCGCTTGACCAGTCCAAGGGAGAGCTTTCTGCTATTTCTCATCCTGATTTGCCTTTATCTTACGCCACAGGGTTACACGGCTGACGCCCAGCAGTGCGGCGGCCTTTGTATAATTTCCATTCGTAGCCATCAGAGCTTCCCGAATCTTTTGAATCTCTTCTGACGGAGGAAGACGCTTATGCATATAGGCAGACATGACGGATTCGTCAGTCAGAATGCAGCGTTTCTTTCTGCGAATAATTTCCTCCTCCAGCAGAAGCCAGAAATCTTCTGTGGACTGGCTGGGAGTGCGGCTGGCAATAACGGTCTTAGTGAAATTCTCCATTTCCCGCACGTTGCCGGGCCAGGAATGGGAACACAGCAGACGGTCCAGCTTCTGCTGCATTTGCTCCAGTTCTACAGCTAGAAAGCTGTCCTGTTTTGCTATGAAGTTAAGAAACAGGGGGAGAATATCCTTCTGCCTTCGGCGCAGCGGAGGTATTTCCAATTCTAATACGGCCAGGCGGTAATATAAATCCTCACGGAACTGTTTTTGCTGTACTAAATCCCATAAATTGCAGTTTGTGGCGGCAATGATGCGCACGTCAAAGTTAATTACCTTGCTGCCTCCCACATGGATAAGCTGTTTTTCCTGTATGACCCGTAAAAGCTTACTCTGCAGAGGCATGCTTAGTTCACCCAGTTCATCAAGAAACAGGGTTCCTTTATGAGCCATTTCGAAGAAGCCTTGTTTTCCGCCTTTCCGGGCACCGGTAAAAGCGCCTTCATCATATCCAAATAATTCGCTTTCAAGAAGATTTTCACTGATAGCAGAACAATTTACGGCTACAAAAGGATTATCAGCCCGGCGGCTGTGATTGTGTATGGATTGCGCCAAAACTTCTTTTCCTGTGCCGGTTTCTCCAAGAATGATAATATTGTCTTCACATTTTGCAAATTTCTTTGCTGTCCGAATCAGGGTCTGGAATTCACTGCTGCAGCTGACGATATCTTCAAAACGGTGTTTTGCCAAAAATCCTTTTAAAGCCAAAGCATTTCGAATATGCTGTTCCTGTTTCTGAATGGTGTGAATACTGTCAATGGTTACCATAACATTGCTGAGATTATCTTTAGTTATAAGGGGGATGATGGAAACCATATATTGTTCTCCGCCAAAGCTGCACAGCATATATTTGATGGACTCAAGATTGTTAAAAACGCTATTTATTGTATTCTTAGGAAAGAATTGAGAAAGACTGGCACCGATGAGGTGTTCCTGCTTCATCATTAAGATTTTACTGGCTACTTCATTTGAAAGGGAGATATAGCCTTGTTCATCGGTAAACAGGATTCCCTGCCGGGAGTATTGGAAGACAGCCTGAAGCTGCTGGTTTGCTTTGGTTCTTTGGTGGATGGATAATGCAGTGTCATAGGCCAGCCGTATGAAGGATTGAAGGGATTCCTGCGGATAGACAAAGATGTTGCTCATTCCTAATGCAGTGGCACAATCGCAGACAAGACCACTGCCGATTACACAGCGGTAGCCTGCATTTTTGTATTTCAGAAGAATGGTATCTATGTTATCTAATAGTTCATAATAATCCAAGACAACATGAATTGATAATATATTTTGCAGCTGCGTGATTTGCGGCGTCCCTTCTTCGGCTGGAAGAATAATAACTGGCACGGTGTTGAGAGAAAGGGCGCGTTCATATGCCAGCAGTATATCAAAGAGGCTGGGTTCCACCTTAATGATGGGTTTGTCTGTAAGCCGGTGAAGAACCTTTGTAAGATAACCACTGGAGAGAAGAACATCTGATTTGGCCAGTTCCGGGGGAAGGGTTGTCTCATCTTTTGTAATGGAATCAGAAAGGATAAAGTCCGCATCCAGATTCATGGATTCGATGGCTTTAATCAGTGCGCGTGCAAATTGTCCGATGCATACTACCCCGATTTTTGGTTTCATAATTTATTTATCCCCAATTCTTTTTTTTAAATATAGCATAGATATATGTCAGATGCAATTGAGAATGAAATATTTGCAACAGTAATAAAAAAAGGAAATTAAAAAAACAGGACTGGAAAACGCAAATAAAATATAAAAGATGTTAAGGTGTTACAGGAAATGAAACAAATGTAATAGTTGCAACAAGCAACAAGTGAAATAAAAACAGTTCTGGACTCTTATAGCTAATGAAGGAAAAGGGAAATGCAAAGCTCTTTTCTTATAATCAGGAAGTCCAGGTGATAAAGAAAAAATTGGCACGAATATTGCTTTAATAATTACATAGAGTAATGCTTAAGCAACTCTTAATTCCCGGGGATACATTAAAACAGTAGAAGGAAAAGGAGAACATTTTATGGAGAAGGAATTATCTTTATCTCAACAGGTAGCAGAAATCGGATTCCAGTTAAAATTTGAGGACCTTCCGGAACGGGTTATTCAGAATTCTAAGATGTTTATTATGGATTTGCTGGGCAATATTATTGCTTCACGCCACATAGAATCCAGTGAAATCTGCCTTAAGACGGCAAAAGAGCTTGGCGGTGAACCAACGAGCACGGCCATTGGTTGCAATTATAAGACCTCTGCTCAAATGGCAGCTTTAATCAACGGAACCTTTGGACATGCCTTTGATATGGATGATGACCATAGATATGGGACTCAGCATTCCTCGGTTGTTGTATTCCCGGCTATCCTGGCACTTGCTGAGAAGTATAAAAAAAGCGGAAAAGATGTTATTACAGCGTTTGCATATGGTTCTGAAATAACCATCCGTCTGGGAGAGGCATTTGAGGGGCAGACATACTACCAGGGATTTCATCCTACCGGAACATGCGGAGTGTTCGGCGCCACAGGTGGAGCTGCAAAACTTCTGGATTTGGATGCAGAGAAGATTACATACGCATTAGGTCTTGCAGGCAGCCAGGCGGCCGGACTTCTGGAATGGAAGGCTCAGGGCACCTGGTCCAAACGCTATCAGGCAGGTCATCCTTCCATGTGCGGTGTAATCAGTGCTCTGATGGCAAAGAACGGCTACACTGCACCTACTACTGTATGGGATGGACAGGATGGCTTTCTGCGCGCCTATTCCTATAAAGATATCTGGAATGAGGAAAAGGTATCCGGGGAATTCGGAAAACGCTGGGAAATGGCGGATACATCCATCAAAGTACATGCATGCTGCAGGTTCTCCGCTCCTTTGGCTGATGCAGGAGTAGAGCTTTACAGGCGGGGAATTGATTATAAAAAGGTGGATTCCATCCTGGCCCGGGTGAATAAATATTCCATTAAGGTGCTGACAATACCGGAAGAGACAAAGGCAGACCCCAAAACAGTTGTGGATGCACAATTCTCATTGCCTTATGCCATAGCCTGCGGACTTGTGAAGGGGCATGAAAATATTGACGATTATACAAATGAAAGTATTCGTGATTCCGAGGTTCTGGAGCTGGCCAAAAAGGTCAGTTGGGTTATGGACCCGGAGATTGAGAAGGTTTATCCCAAGTATTATCCCTGCACCGTGGAAGTTACGATGAAGGATGGTTCCAAGGAAGTCTGCCATATCGAATATCCAAAGGGTGACCCGGAGAACCCTGTCAGTTGGGATGAGGCTGTAGAAAAATTCAGATTTATGGCCGGTCATGAGATGGGAAGCTATAAGGTGGAAAAAATTATAAGTCTGTGCAGCCGTCTGGAGGAGTTGGAGAATCTGAATCAGTTGATGGAGTTGCTGGTGTAAAAGAATGTCAAATAGTTCCGGGAGGATATATCCCTCCCGGAGACATATGAAAGAAGGTCAGTTTTAGTGGGGTTGAACAAATATAAAATATATCCTTTGCATTTGGGGACAATTAACAGAGAGTGTTCTAATATGATATACAGAACGAATCCTGGAGTTAAAGTGGATTTCCCGTTAGTAGCCTATTTTGTGACGAATGGAGAGACGAAAGTTTTATTTGATACGGGAGCATTTGTTCCGGAGAATGGATATGTTCCGGCGGGGAAACCCAATGGACCATATATACAGAAAAAAGAACAGAGAATAGATAATGCACTAATGGCTATAGGGGTTGATTGTGATGAAATTAAAACGGTTGTATTATCACATTTGCATTGGGACCATGCGGGAAGTTGTCACTTTTTTAAGAATGCAAAATTCATAGTGCAGAAGATAGAATATGAATATGCACTTAATCCTATAAAGATTCATCAGTTCCCCTACAAGAGAGATGAGTTTGAGAATCTTGATTTTAAATTTGTAGACGGGGACATTGAAATTGGAGATGGACTGCGTCTTATTCTAACCCCAGGTCATACCCCGGGGTCACAGACATTATTAGTTGATACAGAACAGGGGATATATGGTTTGGTGGCAGATTTGGTAAATACACGTGAATGCTGGGAGTCTGATCCTAAATTGGCAAATGGATATCATACGGATTTGATTGTCCATTACCAGAGCTTTGAAAAGGTTGCAGCTTCGACAGATTATATTTTAGAGGGGCATGAGATAAGGGTCTTTGATTATAAGAAGTATCCTTGCTGATAAAGAGAAGCCGCTGCACTAAGCTTATGAAAGACCGCACTAAGTGTCAGTGATATGTATCGCACGTAGGCACCTAAAATAAGGGCGCTAAGTGCTCATAACAAGGAGGATTGTAATGAGATTGAATAGAAGAATATTGTCAGTTGTTCTCATATCGACCATGATAATTTCGCTTACGGCCTGTAAAGGTACAAACAGTGGCAATCAGGCAACGGAAAGCGGCAGTCAGTCCGGCAGTATGTCTGCCGCAGAAACAGATACAGCAGGGGGTAACACAGCGGAATATATTTTTAAGGTCGGTCATGTACAGCCGGCAGACCATCCCTACCATACAGGACTTGTATATATGAACAAAATTCTCCAGGAAAGAACAGGAGGACGCGTTTCCCTTGATATTTATCCCTCATCGCAATTAGGAGCAGAGCGGGAGCTTGTGGAAAGCACACAGATGGGGACGATAGATATGGGTTTGGTTACATCCCCATTGGCAAATTTTGATAACAGCTGGTATTTGTTTGATATACCTGGTATTTTTTATACAAAAGAACATGCATATGAATTCCTTGATGGAGAACAGGGACAGGCGATGCTGGATGGTCTGGCCAATATAAACATTAAAGGACTATCTTTTTGGGAAACTGGTTTTTTTAATATTTTTGTAGATACAAAAGCCATTGAAAAACCACAGGATGTTGCTGGAATGACGATTCGGGTCATGGAGAATGATGCCTATATTACCTATTTTTCAGAGTTGGGAGCTAATCCGGTACCCATGGCCTATTCAGAAGTGTTTACAGGAATCCAGAATGGAACGGTTGATGGAACGTTGATACCTATTGCGGCTATTTATATGAATCAGTTCTATACGGTGGCACCATATATTACGCGCTGTGAGAACTGGTATTGTCCGGTTACACTGTTGATGAGTATGGATTCATGGAATTCTATGCCGGAGGACCTGCAGGAGATTTTTCAGGAATGTGCTAATGAAGCCAAAGACTATATGAGACAGGAGTTAACAGATACAGAGGAAGAGCAGGTTGCAGCTATGATAAAAGAAGGCTGCACGATAACAGAAGTTGACAAGGATGAATGGCGTGAGCTGGAAGCAGATGCTGTACAGAAGGTAAAAGAGCAGTTTATCGGAACTTATGTTCAACAGAAGACATTGGATTATATTGAAGAAATCGGACAGAAATATCGCTAGACTGAAAGGAGAAGCTTAATGGGACAAAAGGATTCTGAAGAGAAACTGACCGATAAATTCATGAAAATAGCAGGAGTACTGCAGAATATTTTTTCCGTTATTCCATTGGTGGCCATGTGCTTTATTGTATTGGCATCTGTTATTATGCGGTATGCGCTAAAAGTCCCTTTTACGTGGGGAGAGGAAGCGGCGAGATACCTTATGATTTTTGCAGCAATGCTGGCAATAGGAATGGGAGTGCGGGAAAAGTCGCATTTGGGAGTTACTATTTTTACGAGTCTGCTGCCCGGAAGAATTCAAAAAGTTGTAAATGGGTTGGCCCAGATAGTAAGCCTGGCAATTTATATGATACTTACGTATTTATCATGGGAGTTTATTATTGCACAGCATAAATTCGGACAGCTTTCTGCTGCCTTAAAGCTGCCCATGTATCTTGTATATAGTATGATGCTTCTGGGGTTTGGATTTAGTTGCATAGAAACCATATATTTGATTTGGAAGGAGTATGTGCGTAAGAGTCCTGACGAAGCTGGAAAGGAGACTATATGATTGCCCTGCTATTTCTAAGTTTTTTTATACTGTTGATTTTAGGAATACCGATTGCGCTTTGTCTGGTAGCATCTTCTATATTGGCGCTCTATGTATCTGGTGCTAACCTGGTTGTTGTTGTACAGAAATTGTTCACAGCAATGGATTCATACAGTTTGATGGCTATTCCGTTTTTCATGATTGCTGGGGGATTACTGGCAGAGGGCGGGGTTTCAAAGAGATTGACTGACTTTGCAAAATCCCTTGTAGGATGGCTTCCTGGAGGTATTGCAATTGTTGTATTTTTATCCTCGGCTTTTTTCGGCGCGATTTCAGGCTCATCTGCAGCTACGGTTGCGGCTATAGGGTCAATTATGCTTCCGGCTATGTTGGAAGACGGCTATCCGCTGAAGTTTTCATTGGCCACCATTGCAACCGGAGGATTTTTAGGGATTATAGTGCCGCCAAGTATTCCTATGGTAATTTATGGTATGGCGGCAGGAGCCTCTGTAAGCGAAGTTTTCATGGGGGGATTTCTTCCGGGGTTTATGCTGGCTGGAGGAATGTCCATATACTCTGTTATATGGGCCATGCGTAATAAAGACATTATCAAATCCCATAAATTTTCTCTAAAAAATGTATGGATTACTTTTAAGAGCGCAATTTTTGCGTTAATTATGCCATTGATTGTACTTGGAGGTATTTACGGAGGAATTTTTACTCCAACAGAAGCTGCATGTGTAGCTGTATTTTATGGATTATTCGTAGGACTGTTTGTTTACAAGGAGCTGAATTTTAAGATTATTGTAAGTATACTTAGAAGCTCTATCATAACTACAGGCGTTTTGCTGTTTGTGATTGCTGCGGCTACTGCTTTTGGCCTTGTTCTGACTAGAGAAAATGTTCCCCAGACAGTTGCCCACATGATTACGTCCTTTGCAGCCAACCGTTTTACATTCTGGATGCTTGTTACTGTTATGTTGCTGATTGTAGGCACATTTATGGATACATGCCCGGCAGTCATGATTTTAACACCAATTTTCGCCCCTGCTTTGGCCGCTTATAATATTAATCCCGTAGTATTTGGTGTTGTAATGATTATCAATTTGGGCATCGGACTTTGTACACCACCGGTTGGCCTTAATTTATATGTGGCTGCGGGATTGAAAAAAACTACAATTGAGAATGTTGTAGGTAGGCATCTGCTGTGGTATTTGTTCGCGGCTTTGGCTGTTTTAATCCTTCTGATGTCAGTGCCTCAAATTATAATGTTTATACCAAATCTGATGAAATAGAGAGGGAGAGTATACTATGTATAAACCAGAATCAGTGCGTATCCCCTGCGTAATCATGCGCGGAGGAACCAGCAAAGGAATATTCCTTCTGGGAAATGACCTGCCTGCCGACCTGGAAATTAGAGATAAAGTTGTTCTCTCTATTTTTGGAAGTCCGGATTCCCGGCAGATTGACGGGCTGGGGGGAGCAGACCCGCTGACCAGTAAACTGGCGATTATTGACCGTTCCAGCCGGCCGGATGCAGATGTGGATTACACCTTTGGACAGGTGGATATTCATTCGGCATTTGTGGACTATTCCAGTAACTGTGGAAATATTTCGTCTGCAGTGGGCCCGTTTGCTATTGCGCAGGGACTTGTAAAAGCCGTGGAACCCGTAACAGTGGTACATATTTATAATACCAATACCAACAGTATATTTGAGGCTGAAGTTCCGGTAAAGAACGGGCATCCGGTAACGGAGGGAGATTATAAGATTCATGGCGTACCGGGAACAGGAGCACGTATTGGATTGAATCTTGCAGGTACAGTGGGAGCAAAGACTGGAAAACTGCTTCCTACCGGAAATCCCAGGGATACAATTTGCGTTCCGGGATTTGGGGAGTTAACGGTTTCGATGGTGGATGCAGGAAGCCCAATGGTCTTTGTACGGGCAAAGGACCTGGGGCTGAAAGGGACAGAAAGTCCGGCCCGGATTGATTCGGACTCTCAAATGCTGAACCTTCTGGAGGAAATACGCTGTATTGCAGCGGAGAAAATGGGGATTGCCAGTCAGGAAGAGGCCAGGGAGAGGATACGGGCTGTTCCTATGGTGGCATTTATTGCGCCTCCGGCGCCATATAAGAGTCACATTGATGGAAGTACAGTTGCAGCAGAGGATATTGACTTTGTCTCAAGGGATATGTTTATGCAGATTATGCATAAAACCTATTCTGGAACAGCCACAGTGTGTACTGGCTGTGCAGCTGTTACACCAGGAACGCTGGTGCACGAGGTGAGGGGATTAAAAGAGTGTAGAAGGGTGAGGATTGGGCACCCGGGCGGTATTATTGAGTGTGATATGGCGTCAGAGGGCGGAAAAATCACCCGCGCAGTTTTCGGCCGGACTGCACGCCGTATTATGGAGGGCTATGTCCATGTGCCCCGGAGAGTCTTTGAGTAATATATGTATATGGTTGAATAACGGCAACATGAAAGGAATAATACGATTATGAGAAATACAGCTAAAGAATCAGGTGCTCAGGTTTTGCGCAGACGTCTTGAAAATCCGGAGATAATTATGGCTCCGGGGTGCTATGACTGCTTATCCGCACGGCTTATTGAGCAGGCAGGTTTTGAAGCGGCTTTTATGACAGGTTTTGGAGCTTCCGGGTCAATACTGGGGCAGCCGGATTATGGCCTGATGACAATGAATGAAATGGCTTCTGTGTGTGCCAATATGAATGCGGTGCTGAGTATTCCTTTGCTGGGTGACATTGATACAGGGTATGGAAATCCACTTAATGTGTATCGTACGGTTCGGGAGTTTGAACGGGCAGGTATGGCTGCCGTGCATCTGGAAGACCAGGTTTTTCCAAAACGCTGCGGACATATGGAGAAGAAGGCGGTGATTTCCATGGAAGAGCATGTGGAAAAGATTCGGGCTGCTGTGGATGCCCGGGATTCTATGCTGATTATTGCCCGCACAGACTGCCGCGCAACCCATGATATGGATGAGGTAATTCGGCGTCTGGAGGCATACCGGGATGCAGGGGCGGATATTGTATATGCAGATGCGCTTAGAAGTGCAGATGAGATGCGGCAGGTAGGTGCAATAAGAGATGTTTACAAATTTGCCAATCAGGTAGAGTTTGGAAAGACGCCGGTTATGTCAGCAGATGCAATACAGGCACTGGGTTTTAATATTGTCATCTATCCGGTGGGGACAATCTTTACTGCAGCCCGCGCCATGCAGAACATGCTTACAAAGTTGAGAGAGAACCGTCAGACCACGGAAGACACAGCAGTCATGACCACCTTTGAAGAATATAATAACATAGTGGGCATGAAAGAACTGGTTGCAATGGAGTCAGGTTATAAGGTAGATGAATATAAGAAAACCTTATAACATTGTAACTGTTCAGAGAAAGGAGCTGTGACCTGTGGGAATGACTATGACACAGAAAATATTTGCCCGGCATTGCGGGGCAGAGAAGGTCGATGCAGGTGATTTGATTAATGCCGGCATAGATTTGGTGATGGGGAGCGATGTAACAGCTCCTATTGCCATACAACAAATGGAGAGATACAAACTAAATAGGGTGTTTAATCCAGATAAAATCGTCCTTGTAATGGACCATTTTGCTCCAAACAAGGATATTCAGGCAGCCAGAAACTGTGCCAGGGTAAGAGAGTTTGCCAGAAAAATGAATATCCCTCATTTTTTTGACGGAGGATGGATGGGAATTGAGCATGCACTTCTGCCTGAGCAGGGATTTGTGGCTCCTGGTGAGCTGATTATCGGAGCGGATTCCCATACTTGTACATATGGTGCGCTGGGTGCATTTTCCACGGGGATTGGTTCTACGGATATGGCGGCAGGCATGTATGCGGGGACAAGCTGGTTTAAAGTTCCTTCTGCCATGCGGGTTAACCTGACTGGGAAGTTTCCTGAATCTGTGGGTGGAAAGGATGTGATTCTCACACTTATCGGGATGATTGGCGTGGACGGAGCAAGGTATAAGAGCATTGAATTCACAGGAAATGCCATTGAGAATCTCTCTATTGATGACCGCTTTTCTATCTGTAACATGGCTATTGAGGCAGGGGCTAAGAATGCGATTTTTCCTGTGGACAAGGTGACTCTTGAATATCTGGAAAATCGTGTCAGACGTTCCTATGAGCCGGTAACAGCGGACGCGGATGCCAGCTATGTATGTACGATAGATATGGATTTATCCCGCCTTCACCCAATGATAGCCGCCCCTTATCTCCCATCCAATGTTAAGCCTGTAAAGGAGTATGCCGGACTTAAGGTGGACCAGGTTATAATTGGATGCTGTACCAACGGACATATTACGGACCTTAGGCAGGCAGCCTGTATATTGGGAGGACGAAAAGTAGCGGATGGAGTGAGGTGTATCATTATTCCGGCAACACGGAATATTTATCTGCAGGCTATGGAAGAGGGGCTTTTAAAAGTATTTGTCCAGGCAGGCGCGACTGTCAGTATGCCTACCTGCGGCCCCTGTAATGGGGGACATGTAGGAGTACTGGCAGATGGGGAACGGTGTGTTTCCACCACAAATCGTAACTTTGTCGGCAGAATGGGTGCCAGGGATTCAGAAGTGTATCTTGCCAATCCTGCTGTGGCTGCGGCATGTGCAGTTGCGGGTGTGATTACGGTACCAGAGGAGGTGGTATAATGGCTGGAAAGGTATTTAAATATAAAGACAGCGTAGATACGGATGTCATATTACCGGCCCGCTATCTGGCTCTTTTCCGTGATGAGGATTTGGCAGCGCACTGTATGGAGGATATTGACGCTGATTTTGTATCCAGGGTGGAACCGGGAGATGTGATTGTGGCAGGAGAGAACTTTGGCTGCGGTTCATCACGGGAACATGCGCCTATTGCCATCAAGGCAAGCGGCATATGCTGTGTAATAGCGGCTTCCTTTGCACGGATTTTTTACAGGAATGCCATTAATATCGGTCTTCCGATTCTTGAATGTCCGGAAGCTGCAGCTGCAGCCAGTGAGGGAGACATAATGGAAGTGGATTTGTCAACCGGGACCATATGCAATGTAACCAGAGGGTTGGTTTACCAAGCGGGAGCATTTCCTCCTTTTATACAGGAAATGATAGATGCCGGAGGGCTGCTGGCTTATCTGGCCGGAGGAAGTATGTGAAAGTGATTAACCGCAACCTTGAGATGTTTGGAGGATAAGTTATGAAGATTGTTATTTTAGACGGATATACGCAAAATCCCGGCGACTTAAGCTGGGGCGGCTTTGAAGAACTTGGACAGCTGACGGTATACGACCGGACTACGGACTCCGGCATGATTGTGGAACGTATAAAAGATGCTGACGTAGTCTGCACAAACAAAACACCTATTTCAAAGGAAACACTGAAAGCATGCCCGTCTCTTAAATATATCGGAATACTGGCTACAGGCTACAATATAGTGGATGTGGATGCTGCCAGGGAAGCGGGGATTATTGTCACGAATATTCCTACTTATGGAACAGACGCGGTGGCACAGTACGCGATTGCTCTGCTGTTAGAGCTATGCCATCATATTGGCGAGCATTCACTGTGTGTAAAGAGGGGAGACTGGACAAAAAATCCAGATTGGTGCTTCTGGAATTATCCTCTTATAGAGCTGGCCGGCAAAACCATGGGAATAGTGGGGTTTGGCCGCATAGGACAGAGGACGGCAGATATTGCCCTGGCTCTGGGAATGAAGGTACTGGCCTATGATGTTTGCAAAACAGTGGAAAGTGAGCGTGAGAACTGCCGCTATGGGTCCTTAGACGAGCTGTTGTCAGAATCGGATGTAATTTCTCTGCACTGCCCATTGTTTCCGAATACAGAGGGTATTATCAATAATTCAAATATAGATAAGATGAAGGATGGAGTTTTAATCATTAATAATTCCAGGGGAGCGCTGGTTATAGAGGAGGACTTAAAGGATGCCCTCAACAGCGGAAAGGTGGCGGGAGCGGCTCTTGATGTGGTGTCCACAGAGCCTATAAGGATGGATAACCCTCTGCTGTCGGCAAAGAACTGCATTATTACGCCACATATCGCCTGGGCCCCCAAGGAATCCAGACAGAGACTGATGGATATTGCGGTTAGGAGTGTGTGAAGAAAAGTCTGTAAAAGCTGATCTTCTATGATAATAACTGGGCTGAAAGTTCTTTCTTGGACCTTCAGTCCTTGTATTATATATAACAGCAACTACT